>NZ_CP070274.1:0-575551 GCF_051094275.1 symbiont of Argiope bruennichi | reverse complement strand
TTCATACAAAAAAGTAATTGAAAAATTAAACAATAAAATTTGTGTTATTCGTACTTTGGATATTGGTGGCGATAAAAATTTAAAATATTTTATTTTTGAAAAAGAACAAAATCCATTTTTGGGTGTAAGAGCAATTAGATTTTGTCTGAGAAATATTAAAATTTTTCAAGATCAAATTAGAGCCTTGCTTAGAAGTTCAATTTATGGGAATCTTGCTATCATGCTACCAATGATTTCAAATATTGATGAATTAAAAAGAGCAAAAAAATTTATCTTTCAACAAAAAAAAATTATTGAAGAAGAAATTGGCAAAGAAATTAAATTTTCTTTGGGTATTATGGTAGAAATTCCCTCAGTTGCAATAAATCCAGCCCCATTTTTGAAAGAAGTTGATTTTTTTTCTATCGGAACCAACGATTTAATTCAATACACTTTGGCAGTTGACAGAACTAATAACAAACTAAACAACTTATATGAAACTTTAAATCCTTCGGTTCTAAAACTAATTAAAAATGTTTTAGATCTTCAAAAAAAGTCAAATTTTAACAATAAATGGATTGGGGTATGTGGTCAGGCTGCATCAGAACCACTTTTTATTCCCATTGCCTTGGGACTAGGCTTGAGAAATTTTTCTGTTTCTAGTAGTAGATTTTTGTTAACAAAATATTTAATTTCTAACTTAAATCAAAAGGATTGCGCAAAATTTGCGAAGAAATGTCTCACATTAAATTCTCAAAAGAAAATTGAAAAAAAGGCAACTAAATTTTTAAAAAGTTTAAATTTATTATAAAATGTTATATGCTGATAGCAACAAAGTTATTATTTATTCTGTTGGTATAGTTATTTGTATTTTCCTTGGTGTTTTATTTTTTTATTTATACCGAAGAAGAGCTAACTTTGAAAGAATTGTTCCAAAAGATAGCAAATTAAGAAAAAATGAAAATTTTATCAAAAGGAACCTAGTTCAGTTTTATATTTTGCTGTCTGTTGTTTTTTTTCTTTCAGCTGTGACTTTATTTACTCAAGTTCTTTCATAAATAAAAATTTAATTTGAAAGAAAGAAAGCGGTTAATTATGTGTTTTAAAAAACTCTTTGGATGATTCAAAAAAACAAAAAAAGATGAAATTTCTGATTCAAACGATTCAAATGAAAAAATGTCAAATAATGATCTTTTTCAGTCAGAAGAAGATTTTGAAATTAAAAAAAATCTAGAAAATGACACAGAGGACTTTGTCCCATCAATAAAAGAAGAAGAAAATGAAGTAACAGAAGATAATTATATCGTGAACAAAGACGATAAAGTTATTAAAGTTTATGCTCCATGTGATGGTGTTGTAAAAGAAATGAAATTTATTCAAGATCAAGTTTTCAAACAAAATCTTTTAGGTGAAGGGCTTTTCATTATTCCAGAATACCAAAAAGATCAAGAAAAACTTGCATTTTATGCTCCAGTTAGCGGAGAAATTGTAAATCTTTTTCACATTGGCCATTACTACACAATTAGAGAAAAATTTCAAGGAACTGATAGTTATCAAGACTTTGTTATTCATATTGGGATTGATTCTGTTGAAGCTGGGGAAGAAGCATTTTTCAAAAAAGTAAATCAATCTGATCATGTTACTCATAATGATGTTTTATGCGAAATTGATATCAAAAAATTACTAGAAAATGCCACTTCAATAGATACCCCAATATTAGTTTCTGCAGAAACGTTACCAAATTGCAAAATTATTAATAAAAGAACCGGGCAAGTTAAAAGAGGCGACTTAATTTTTGAAGTTTTGCACTTAAAATAAAAAGACTAACATAGTCTTTTTTTTGCGACTGTAGTTTAGTGGTAAAATAGCAGTTTGCCATATTGCAGACGAGGGTTCGATTCCCTTCAGTCGCTCCATTTAAAAAACCTTTATGGTTTCTTTAATGGAATTAAATTAACTTATATTTTGTTATTTCAAAAATTTTATTATTTTTTAGGTAATATTGATACACTTCTTCAATAAATTGAAAATTTAAATTTTCAAAAATAAAGTCAATGTAATCATCCTTTGACAGAAACTTTTCAACATACGAATGCTCTCACAAATCAATGGCAATTATTGGAAAATATTCTTTGTGTCAAGGATTATCTTCATTAAAAAAAACCATAATTTTTAGTTCATTTTTATGGCTTACCAACCATATTCATCCACTACCAAAAAGTCTTTTTGCTTTTTTTTTTATAATATCTATAAAAAAATTGTAATTTTGAAATTTTTCTTCGATATCTTTATAAAGTTGCCCGTCTTTATTAATCAAACTTTTTTTTGTTAATGATAAAAAAAAATACAAATGGTTCATAAAACCACCATAATTTTCTCGAACACAAATTTTATTATCAGGTTCTAAATTATTAGCATTATTTAATAATTTTTCGATACTATCGAATTTATTTAATATATGGCAATTTTTTAACATTTTCTGATAATAATTTAAAAAAATATTCAAATTAAGTTTTAAATAACTATTTATTGCGGTATTATTACTAATAATAGTTACTAGATTATCAACAAGCACCTTATTAATTTTATTTTCTTCCATAAAAAAACACTTTATTTCATTAATTTAATAAAAAATTTTATACATTTTTTTTATTTAAAAAATAAATATAATTTTTTTATAATAAAATATACATTTTTTTATGAATTTCAAAAAAATAAATAAAATATTTAATCATAAAATTTTTAACAAAAAAACCAAATATAGTGAAAAATTTTTGGATGATATAAATCTAAAAATTGAAAAAAAAGTTTTGACCAATGTGGTTGATAGCTTTTCAACAAACACTTTTAGTTCCTTAGAAGAGGTAAGAGAAACAAAAAAATATCAAGCCTTTGAAGAAGTAAATGATCTGCTAAACGAATATAAATACTTTAATAACAATCAAATAAAAACTAAAAAATGAAATTTTAGTCTTTTAGGTAATTTTCAATTTGTTTCAAATTTTGTTGAAAAAAAACAGTTACTTGTAAATAAAAAAAAATTTCCATCCTACAAATTAACTTTCTTATTTTTTTTTCTTTTTCTTCCAATTGTTTCTACAATTATTATTAGATCATTAACAGTTCCTGATTTTGATTATTCAAAATCAATCTTTAACCCAGTTTTTATTTGTGGGTTATTTTATACTTTTGGTTTTATTTTTCTTTACAGCCAATTAAAGTTTCAATTTACCTTAAAAACTGGTGGTTGGTCCTTTATTTATTATCAAGTCGGTTTATTTATTTTTTCAATGCTTATTTCTCTTGTAATTTCACCTCTTAAATCAAAAACTTCAGAAAATGTTTTTGAACTTCTTATTCTTTTATCACAAGGCATTTTTGAAATTATTTTAGTTATTTTTTATTTTAAACAGTGCCAAATTGTAAAAACAAATCTTTTCGCAACAATTAAAAAAAAATGATTTATTATTATTTTTACAACAATTTTTTTATTAATCTTAATTAATCTAATTTTTTATATCTATAACAATATTTTTAATTTTCATTTTTTTAGCTCAAACCAAGATAGTATTGATAATTTACTTAAAAATGGTGGTATTTTTGCACAAATACTTATTTTTCTTTCAACGGTAATTATTGCACCAATTTGTGAGGAAATAGTGTTTAGGGAGGGAATTTATAAAATTTGTGGCAATAAATATTTAGCTCTTTTTTCATCGGCAATTATTTTTTCTTTTGTTCATGTAAATATAGATATTGAAAATTTTTTTCAGTATTTTTTTATTGCGTCTATGCTTTCTTTGACATACTTTTTTACAAGATCAGTTGCTTTTACCATTCCATTACACGCATCAATAAATCTAATTGTTCTTATTAAAATTTTAAGTTCTTAAAATATGAATAAAAACTTAGAAAAGATTAAAGAATTAACAAAAAAAATTAATTTTTACAATCACGAATACTATGTGAATAACAATTCACTAATATCAGACTATGAATTTGACCGGCTATTAGAGCAACTTATTGAATTAGAAAAAAAATATCCAGAATTTATTCAAAAAGATTCTCCAACGCAAAATGTTGGTTTTGGAAATCTAAAAATTGAACAAAAAGTTATCAGAAATGAACCAATGTTGAGTATTCAAAATGTTTTTTCATATGATCAACTAAAAAAATTTTTAGAAAAAATTCAAATTTTTTTTGCAAATGAAAAAGAAGAAATAAATTTTTTTTGTGAATTAAAAATTGATGGAGTTAGTTTTGAAGCAAGTTATAAAAATAAAATTTTAGAAACAATTTCTACAAGGGGGAACGGATATGTTGGCGAAAATATAACTTACAACCAAAAATTATTTATAGATTTACCAAAAAAAATTTCTGAATTTCCTAATTGTGCTGTTAGGGGCGAAGCATACTATCCAAAAAATGAATTTATTAAATATTTTCAAAAAGAAAAAAATCTTTCTAACCCTAGAAATTTTGCTTCTGGAATTATAAGAACCAAGCATCAAAAATATTTTGACAATTTTTTTGTAAAAACCTTTATTTATTATTTAAAAACCGAAAAAAAAATTAATTATCAGTCAGAAATAATAAAAAACTTACAAAAAGAAAAATTTTCGGTCAATGAGTATGGGAAAATATGTAAAAATTTTGATGAAATTAAAAACTTTATTGAAAATATTGACAAAATTAAGGATGAACTTCCTTATTTAATTGATGGTGTTGTAATTAAATTAAATAACTTATTGTATTGCAAAAGAATTGGTATGACATCAAAGTATCCACGATACATGGTCGCATATAAATTTTTAGATCAAAAATACACAACAAAAGTTGAAGATATTATTGCAAATATTGGAAGAAGTGGGAAAGTTACCTATATCGCCAAAGTAACCCCAATATTAATTGATAATTCTTTGGTTTCTAATTGCACCCTGCATAACATTAATTTTATTAAAAAAATGAATATCGGAATCGGAAGCATGGTAGAAATTATAAAATCTGGAAAAATTATCCCAAAAGTTATTAAAAAAGTCTCTTCTTCTACAAATGAAAAACCATTTTTGCCGATTTCATTATGCCCATCATGTAATTCAGAAATTTTTTTTAATGAAAAAAAAACGGAGCAGTTTTGTTTAAATATTAACTGTCCTGCAATTATCAAAAGATCATTAATTCACTTTTGTTCAAAAGAAGCCATGAATATTTCGGGACTTGGAAAAAAATATATTGAGTACTTTTATCGAGAAAATATAATTAAAAAAATTCAAGATATTTTTTTATTAAAAAATATTGATAAAGAGAAAATTTTTAATTTAAATCTTTTAATAAAAGAAAAAAAATGAGAAAATCTTTTAAAAGAAATTGAAAATTCAAAGAGTAATCCTTTTGAAACAGTCTTATTTTCCCTTGGAATTAAAGGCATTGGAAAAGAAAACGCCAAAAATATTTGTCTTTATTTTAAAAATATTAACAACTTAATTAATGCATCTGAAAGCGACTTGTTAAAGGTACAAAATATTGGCAAAGAAAACGCCAAAAATATTGTTGACTTTTTTAAATTATCAGAGAATTTAAAATTAGTTAATTTTTTAATTGCTAACAATTTAAATTTTGAAACAGTTTTAAAAGAGGCAGATGAAAAAATTATTAAACATCCATTTTTTAAAAAAACTTTTTTAATTACTGGCACCTTTAAAATTACCAGAAACGAATTAAAATCAATTTTAAAAAGATATAATGTAAATATAAAAAATGGCATTTCAAAAACAATTGATTTTGTTTTAGTTGGCGATGATCCCGGAAATAAAAAAGAAAAAGCTTTAAAATTAGGTTTAAAAATTATTGAAAAAAATGAGTTATATAAAATTTTAGAAATGTAAAATGATGAAAAATTACGAAATATTAGAAACACAAATTGTTTCTTTTGCAAAAAAATTTTATTTTGAAGTGGATTTAAAACTTTTAAAGGAACTAGTTTCTGAATTTCACAAAATTATTATTAATTTTGAATTTATCAAATCTTTTGATACTAAAAATGTGATTCCTTTAAGCTTTCCATGTGATGATTTTTTTATTATTAGCTTAAAAGATGAAATAAAAAAAAAAATTATTTTTGAAGAGGACGAAACAATTAGTAAAAATTTACAAAATAATTTTTCCTTTAAAAATGAAGCTAACTACTTAGTTATTAAAGATTAATATGACTAAAGAAAATTTAGAAAAATCAATTTTATTATTTGAATATGCCTATCAAAAGTTGCTAAAAAACTTAAATTTGAATGCACATATTTCCATAAATAATAAAAAAAATTTGCTAAATGAATTAAAAAATAGTAAGAATAATTTATTAAAACATAAAACTTATGCTTTGAAAGACAATATTGCCACAAAAAATTTAAAAACAACTGCAGGCTCAAAAATTCTTAGCAATTTTTTTCCAAATTATGATGCTACAGTTTTTAAAAAACTAGAGGAAGCATCGGCAATTCTTCTTTGTAAAGCAAACTTAGATGAGCTTGGCATGGCAGGCACAGGGACTTACTCTTACAATGAAAGAGTTATCAACCCTTGAAATAAAAACATTATCACTGGTGGGTCTTCTTCTGGTTCTTGCGCCTTAGTTGCGAAAGGGATTGTTGATTTTTCAATTGGTACCGACACTGGCGATTCAATTCGAAAACCAGCCTCATATTGTGGTGTTTATGGGTTTAAACCTACTTGAGGTGTAGTTTCTAGATATGGACTATTTGATTTTTGTCCATCTTTTGATGCAATTGGTGTGATCGCAAATGATGTTGAAACGATTTCCAATGTTATGAACGTAATTTCTGGATATGATGAAAAAGATCCGACAACGCTTTTGGTTCAAGATAAAAAATTTATTTGGGACTTAAAAAAAATTTCTTTAATGAAATTAAAAGTTGGAATTTTTACTTCACTTTTTAATGAAATTGCCTCTTATCCCGCAAATGAAGTACTACTTTTCGCAATAAATGTTTGTAAATTTTTGGGTTGAGAAATTGTAAAAATTGATTTCAATTCAATTTTTTTAAAGTCATGTTCTTCAATTTATTCAATTATTGCTTTTTCTGAAGCTTCTAGTTGTTTTGCAAACTTAAATGGATTGGTCTTTGGAAAAAGTGAAAGTGGCTCTGGATGAGAGGAAAAAATTAATAATTCTAGAACCAAAAACTTGGGTAAAATGGTCAAAAGAAGATTTGTTATTGGATCTTTTGCCCTGGAAGGCGATAATTATGAATTATTTTTTAACAAAGCTAAAAAAATTAGAAGATTAATTTGTAAAGAAATGGAAGATACATTTCTAAAATGTGATTTTATTTTATCACCAACTACTTTAGATGTAGCACCCAGTTTTAGTGATTTAAATAATATTGAAAAGACCGAACTCTCATATGATATTACTTCTAGTATTTTACTTTTAGGAAATTTTTATGGTTGTTGTTCAATAAGCATTCCAACTCAATTACTAGATAATTGCCCTATGGGTATTACAATTACTTGTAATCGTTTTGATGATAGTAAGTGCATAAAAATTGCCGAACTTCTTTCAAAAAGAATTAATTTTCAAAACACATTGTTGGATAAAAATGAAAAATAATTTAATTGATCAATTTGATGTCAATATTGGAACAGAAGTTCATTGTTCTGTTAAAATTGACCGAAAAATGTTTTCTCTTACAAAAATAGTTGAGGATGCAGAAGAACCCAATAAACATATTTCTTTTTGGGAACTTGGTTATCCAGGTATCAAGCCAATAATTAACTTTGAAGTGGTAAAAAAAGCCATTTTTTTAGCTTACGCTTTAAACATGAATGTATCAAACATCCTTGTTTTTGACAGAAAAAATTATTTTTATTATGATCTTCCCAAAGGATATCAAATTACTCAAAATTTTTATCCAATTGCAAAAAATGGTTTTTTAGAAATTGTTTTGCCAGATAAAAAAGTAAAAAAAATTAAAATTTTAAAAATTCAAATTGAAGAAGATACCGCAAAATCAATCCACAAAGATGGAGAAATTTTGTTGGATTTTTCTAGATCTGGAAATCCACTCTTAGAAATTGTTTCAGATTGTAACATTACTGATGAAAATGAGCTAATTATTTTTTTGCGACTTTTAAGAGTAACTTTAAAATTTTTAAAAATATCCGATTGTAAAATGGAGAAAGCCCAACTTAGATGTGATATTAATGTTTCGCTTTCGAAAAAAAACAGTAAGACTCTTGGGCAAAAAGTAGAAATTAAAAATTTAAATTCATTTTTTAATATTCAAAAAGCAATTAGCTTTGAAATCGAAGAGCAATTAAATCTTTTGTCGCAAAATAAAAATGTTGTTCAAGTTACTAAAAACTTCGATGAAAAAACTAAGTCATTAATATTTTCTCGAATGAAAGAATCTAATGTTGGTTATCGTTTTTTTAGAGAATCAAATCTTTTGCCATACAAATTAATGTCAAATGAACTAGAAGAAATTGAAAATGAAATTTTAAGGTTAGAACTTCCTTCAAAAAAACTTCAAAAATTTACTTTAAATTATAATCTTTCTGTTAATGAGGCCTTATTTATTTTAGAAAACGAAGATGTCTTAAATTTTTTTGAAAATCTTTCCAAAGAAACATTTTTCTACAAAAGAGCATACCAAATTATTTTTGACATTGTGCTTCCAAATTTAAGAAAATTAAATTTAAATTTTTCAAATTTTTTATGTACATCAATAATTTTTGGAAAAATTGTTAACTTATGTGAAAAAGATCATAATAAATTTTCTTTAGTAAAAAAATTAATTATTGAATCAATTGAAAAAAATTATGAAATAACCATAAAAAATATTAAAGAAATTGAAAATATTTCTTTCGCAAGCGATGAAGAAATGTTTTTAACAATTAAAAATATTTTTGATAAAAAACCTGACTTAGTTTCAAGTTATTTAAAAAAGCCTGAAAAAATTATTAAATTTTTAATCGGTGAATTAAATCGTAAATTTAAGGGTAAAATTAACAACAAAGATTTAAATAAAAAATTAGAAGAATTTATTCAAACAAAAATAATTAAAAATAATTAGCAATTATTTTTGTTATCAAGGTATTTTTTTCTAGTTTTTTCAATAAACAAAACTGCTTTTTCTTTAGCAACAAAATTTTTTACATTAACGACTTTATTTTCTAATTTTTTATAATTTTCAAAAAAGTTTTTCACAACTTTTTTTTCATGCTCTTTTAGATCAAAAATATCATTTATTTCTTTGTTGAAAGGGTCATTTTCAACGACAGAAATAATTTTGTTATCGATTTCCCCATCATCTATTATTTCTAACATTCCAACAACTCTAACTTCAACCATTACATTTGGTAAAATTCTTTGATGACAAAAAATTAAAACATCTAAAGGATCCCCATCATCATCTAAAGTATCAGGAATAAAACCATAATTTGTTGGATATTTTTCACTACCTGCCAAAATTCTGTCAACAACAATTCTTTTTTCTTTTTGGCAATATTCATACTTAACACTACTGTTTTTAGGAATTTCATTAATTACTTTTATTTTCATAACTTATTATAAGTAAAATAACACTATAATTATTTAATTATTCTCAAATATGTTTCCTATGAAAAATCAAAAAAAAGTTTTTTCAAAAAAAAAAAGTTACTCCAAAGAACATAAAAAGAAAACCATTAAGCTTATTGCTTTTTCTGGTATTTTAGTTGCTCTTATCTTAATTTCGTCAATTTTTGATAATTTTTTTATCGTTTTTCCGACAGTTAATTGATTAAAACTTTCCTTTTCTTATCTTTTTTTATGGGTTTTTTTAGAAATTATTGGGGTTTATTTAGTTTTTTTGTCTTCTTTTATTGCTGTATTTTTAGAAATTTGATTTTTTCACTTTTCTTTTGTGCCATTTATTGGATACTTAGCAAAATTTTTGGCATATACAATTTTTATTTTTACTTCTTTTTACATTTTAAAATTTTTAAATAATTTCAAAAAAAAATATTTAAAAATGTCAATTCTTTTAATTTTATTGGTATTAGATACAATTTTTATTGCTTTAATTCTTACTTTTTTAAACTATATTTTATTTATTCCTATTTATAGACAACAATTTCCAGATGTAATTAATACAATTGGGATGAAGGCCATTCTTTCATACACATTTGTTTTTAATATCATTCAATTTTCATTAATATTTACTTTTGGATACATTTTATTTTTTTCTCATTTTCAGAAAGTATTGCATAATTTAAAAAAAAGCACTTATAATTTAAAATAAAACAAGAAAATACTTATTTGTGAAAAGAATAAAAAAATTTAGTTTAATCAGAAAAAAAATTAAAAATGAAGGCATTATGAACTCGATTTTTGAAGATAATAAAAATATAACCTCAGAAGAATCTGAACCTATTTCTCAAAAGGTGGAAGATGAAAATACTACCAAAGAAATTATTAACGAAGATATTTTAGAAGATCCTTCAGAGGAAGATGAAGAGTACATCAAAAAAGATATTTTAAATTTAGATTTAAATTTAAATAAACTTCAAGAAAACATTGATGCCAACGACATTTTTTTTGAAGAAGAGAAAAAAACTTTAGAAAATACTTCTTTAGAAGAGCATATTGAAAGTCAGGACTTAAAAGAAGTTCATAATATTCTTACCAATAATGAAGAAAAATTGATTATTGAAAGTTCAAATATTTCTAGTGAGTCACAACTTTCAACCTATCTTAAAAACTTAGAGAGCATTGAAGATTATGCAGCTAAAAATAAGTTAAATAATTTTTTCAAAATTGATAAAAAATTATTTAATCAAAAAATGCACGATTTTTTTATTTTAAAAACACAAATCAATTCATATCTAAAAAGCAACAAATTATTTATTGACAAAGAGGTTATAAAAAACATTAATTTACGAATTAATAACTTAAAAGCAGCTTTTTACAACGTTAAACTTACAAAATATTCTTTTTATTTCTTAATTCTTATTATTTTTCTTTTATTTGTTTTTGTTTTTTTCACCCTTACTGCATTTCTTATTAGTGGTTGATGAAAATAAATTTTATTGTTACCATTGATGGTAAAAGTGCCACTGGAAAGTCCTTAATAGCAAAAGAAATCAAAAAAAAATACCCAGAATTTTTTATTCTTGATACCGGAAATTTCTATCGAGCATTAACATTTTTTTTTTTGAAAAATAATGTTGAAATAGATAAAGAAAAAATATCTAATTATTTTTCAGAAAACAAATTAAATATTTGTTTTGATGAAAATAACATTTCTGTTAATAATTTAAAAGTAGAAAAAACTGATCTGTTTGAAGAAAACATTAATTTTTTGGTAGCAAAATTAGCAACAATTTTGGTTGTTAGAGAAAAATTATTAATTTTTTTTCAAAATATTTCTTTCAAATATTCAAAAATTATTGCTGTTGGTAGAGATTGTGGGACAAATATTTTTAAAAATGCCGACTTAAAATTTTTTGTTACAAGCAAAAAATCTTTGCAATTTATTCGAAGAAGTACGCAAAAAAGTTCCAAAGATTTTGTCTTTAAACGTGATAATTTAGATGAAAATCGCAAAATAAGTCCTTTAACAATGGCAGAGGACGCTATTTTAATTAAGAATAATTTTTTTTCAAAAAAATTACTTATGAAAAAAATTTTTTATTATTTTGAAAAAAGCTATTTAAATGAAAATTTGTAAAATTGGCATTTTTGGATTTACAAATACTGGTAAATCAACCTTATTTAATTGTTTAACTAAAAAAAAAAGTAGTATTGAATCATTTGAAAATAACACTACAAGAGATTATATTAGCAGTGAAGTAAAATATCAAAATGACTACCAATATGTTTTTTTTGATACTCCAGGACTAACATATAGTAAAAATCAATTTTTTTCTAAAAAAGAATTAGATAATTATTTAGAAAATATTTTTTCAAAAGTAGATGTTTTTATTTTTTTAGTTGATGCATCAAGAGAGGTGTACTTTGAAGAGGAACTTTTTTGAAAAAGATTAATTAAACAAAAAAAACCCCTATTTTTAATTATCAATAAAATTGACATCAAGGATAACTTTAAATTAAGTTATTATAAATTTAAATTTAACGAATGTGTTGAAATTTCCGCTTCAAACAACAGAAATATTCACGAAATTTTTCAAAAACTCAAAAAATATGCAACTTTAGAAGATTTAAACACAATTAAAAATACCATTTCTTTTGGACTTTTTGGCAAAATAAATAGTGGCAAATCAACTTTTTTAAATAATTTTTTATCTGAAAAAAGATCTTTTACTTCAAGCAATCCAAAGACAACAATAAACCCTTTATACGCAGAATATGTTTTCAAAGACTATTTGTTTAAAATTTGAGATACTCCAGGAATCATAAAAAAAAGCAAAATAGACTCAAAAATTGATTATGTAACTTCATTATTGTCAGAAAAACTTCTAAAAAATATTGATTTTATTTTGTATTTTGTTGCTTTTCCAGAACTTATTTGTAAAGAAGATAAAAAATTTCTTTACAAATTAGAAGATTTAGCAATTCCAAAAATTTTAATTATTAACAAATACGACCTAAAAGATACAAACTTTTCTGAAAAAAATTTTTTAATAACATTAAAAAAATCTTACCCCAACTTATTTTTTTATAAAATAATTTTTTGAACTTCTTTTTTTTCTAAGGATGAACAAATAACAAAAGTAAAAACATTAAAAGATAATCTTTCCGATTTACTAATATCTTTAAAAAAGGAAGTTAATAAAGAAATAAATCCTGAAGCCCTTAAAGATTTTTTTTTATATATTGGTAAAAATAATTTTTTGACAAAAAAAACCAAAAATAAATTAAAAATTTTATTTGTTTGTCAAAAAAAAAATTCTAATAAAATAATTATTAATATTCGAATTAATGACAAAAAATTGTTAACAAAAAACTATCAAAAATTTTTAAAAAAAAAATTTATTGCCTCTTTTGATTTAAAAAATCTCCCGGTTCTTTTAAATTTTTTTGAAAATAAGATATAATTTTTTGGAGGTTTTATTTATGGATAATTTACAATGAGCTTATATTGGAACAGTTTTAGTTTTGTTTTTCATTATTTTTCCGCTTTCTATATACATTCAATTTAGAGTAAAAAAACTTTTTGATCAGGGTAGTAAGATTAAGTCTAAATTAAATGTTACTGGTTATCAAATGGCAAAAAAAATGCTAAACGACCATGGTATTTTTGATGTTAATATTAAAGTTGGTACTTATATGCAAGATAATTATAATCCAACTAATAACACCGTGACTTTATCTGAAGAGGTTTATAATAATTCTTCGATTACATCTCTTTCTGTAGCAGCTCATGAAATTGGACATGTAATTCAGTACCACAAAGCTTTTTCTTTGGTAAGACTTAGAACTAGAATGTTACCACTTGTAAAAATTTGTAATTTTCTTATTGGCCCATTATTTATGATTGGTATCTTTTTGATGTTCTCTCAAAGTTTTACTGCGGCTTATACTTTTGCTGCATTAGGTGTATTTGTTTTTTTTGGAATTACAGTTTTTCATTTAATAACTTTACCAGTTGAAGTTGATGCTTCAAGAAGAGCCTTAAATTATTTAAAAGAAAATAATTATCTTATTGGTAATGAAATTAATATTTCTAGCAAAATTTTAAGAAATGCTTCTTACACTTACTTAATGGCACTTGTTACTTCTCTTGCTTACTTTATTATGTTCATTCTTAGAATGCTACTTCTGAGTAGAAGATAGTATTAATTGCCTTTTATTTGTTTCATATAATTAAAAATGAAAAAAACTAATTCTTCTGAACTTTTATTTTCACCAGAACAAATTTTAGAAAAACACTTTTCTGTTGTTTTAAAAGGATATTCACCGATTGAAGTAGATGATTTTTTAGATAAAATTATTGAAGACTATCGAACTTTTTATAGTTTAATTACAGAATACGAAAAAGAACTTTTTATTTTAAAAGACAAACTTAACAAATCTTTAATAGAACACAAAAAATTATCAGAAGAAAATGAAATTTTGGCTCATAATCAAGAAAAAATTGAATCAGAAAAATTTGACAATTTAAATTTGATTAAAAGAGTATCTAGATTAGAAAAATTAATATCTAAAAATTCTAATTTATTTGATGACGAAGAAGATAATTAGATATTTTTTTTAACCTATTTCAGCTAACAACTGTTTTTTAAGAAAATAGAGGAAAGTCCACACTCGCACTGACTGAGATGTCAGTAGTGTTTGTGTAAAAGGAAACAATAACTTTTAAGAAATAATTTTATTTTATGGAAGAAGAAATTGCTAAGGAATTTATTCTATGCAAAAGTATTCAATAAATGCGCCACAGTGACGAAGCTTTTTAGAAATGAAAAGAGTGAAACGAGGCAAGCCCCACAAGCGAGCAACTCAAATTTTGGTAGAGGCACTTTAATTAGGGAAATGAACTTAATTAAAGATATTTTGTAAAAAATATAGATTAATGTTAGCAAACAGAATGTGGCTTATGAAATAGGTTAAAAAAAATACAATGAAAAAAATTTATTTGTTACTAGCGTTTTTTTTAAATTGCTGACTTATTTGTTTTTTGGCTATTTATGTAATTCAGATTATTAACAGCATGAATACCGGGACTCTTTCTGCATTTACAGTTATTTTTTTTATTTTTTCGGCAATGATTTTTGGCTGACTTGTAGATCATTGAAATAAATGAATTTATGATCGTTATAAATTTCAAACCAGCGATATTCGTTATCTTTATAACTTAATTATCGTTTGTACCGTTTCGCTTTTTTCAATTGGATTTTATTTTTTTTATGGATATGGTTTTGCCTTTGAATCAACAATTGAAATCGTAAATTCTTCCATTCTCATTGTTTATATTATTTCCAATTTAATGACCATGTTAATTTCGTATATTTTAATAAAAATGGAAACCGGAAATCTTTTTAACTCTCTTAAAAGAGTTAAAGGTGAAATTAAAAATATTAAAAAAGCTGATTCTTTGCAAGTTGAGCCAATATCTATAGATAATTATTTGTATGTTTATAAATTTCCTCATAATTGTTTAATTTACGATATTTCTTTTAGATATCCAAAAATTTCTCAAGATATCTATTTGTGTTCTTCAATTAATATTCCGTTAGTAGTTAACAAAATCGAAAGACTTGAATATTTTATTGTTATTAACAAAGCTAAAATTGTATCAATTTATAAATTCAACAAAGAAACGAAAGCCATTGAAATTACTAAAGATAATTTTACTGAATTAAAAGAGCACTTTAATTTAAATGATAGTTTATTATTAAAAAATGCAGTTGGAAACTACGTTCTAAACATTGAGCCAATTTCTGAAGAAGACTTCAATAAATTTAAAAAAACCATAAAAAAACTAAAACACAAAAAAAACTTGTTTATTTTTTATAACTTTTAGCATGAGATTTTGAAAAACTTTCATTTATTTTTGATTATTTTTTTCAATTATTTATTTTTTAATGCTTTTTTCCATAAATTTTTTAATTTTTTTTAATCATTATAGTAACTTAGACAACTTTTCTGATCATAAAATTTTAATTATTGGATTTTTTTTAGCAATACTATTGATTTTTTTAATCTTTTTTTCATTTTTCTTTTTCTTCAAAATTTTTTCAACTATTAAAAATAAAAAATTTTTTTTAGCTAAGAGATCGATAATGTTTATGTATCTTCAGCTATTAATTTTCTTTTTCTTTATTTTATTTTTTATATTTCAAAATTCATATTCAGATATTTTTCTAAATTATTTAAAAACAATCATTATTATTTTTATGATCGTTGCAACAATTACCTTAATAATGACGTTTATTTTTTTAATTAAAATTAAAAAAATTAACAATTTAGTTTTAGTAGAATTAACAAAACAAAATAACATCATCGAAAAATCAATTTAATAAATTGACAAAAATTAATGTTATAATATTAAAAAATTAGTTTTCAAAAGGAACATCAATGAATATTACCTTTAAAGAAAAAAATTGCACTTTATTTGATGCCAAAAAAAAGGAATTTGAAGCCCACATTTTATCAGTATTGGAAAAATTTAAGGTTTTAGACGAATTATGAAGTGTAAAAATTGATGTTGAATTTATTAATAATTCTCAATTATACGAGGTTTCTTGTTTTGCAAACCATTCAAAAGGTTTGAATCTTAACGCTAAATTTAGCGACAAAAATTTAGATTTTTTGTTTAAGAAACTTTTAGAAAAATTAACAACGCAACTTAAAAAAAAAATAAAGATTCATAAGGTTTAAGGTAAATTATATGAAAAAAATTCTTGCAATTGTTCCTAATGGTTTTGAAGAAATTGAATTATTACAGACGGTTGATATTCTTAGAAGAACCGGATTTTTAGTTTCTATGGTTTCTTTGTCTGAGGAAAAAGAATTGGTTGGCACTCACAATATTAATATTATTGCAGATCATAACAATAAGTATCTTACAAACGACAATCTATCTGCCTACGATTTATTATTAATTCCTGGTGGAAAAGGGTATGTTAATTATTTTAAAGAAGAAAATTGTCTTCTTTTAAAAAATATTGTTAATTTTTTTCTTCAGAATAATAAAAAAATTGCTGCAATTTGTGCTGCTCCTTTTGTCCTTGACAACTTAAATTTAATTAAAAATTTTAATATTTCTGTAACACCAAGTCTTGAAAATAAAATTCAACACAATAGAATTGTAAAAAAAAGAGTTGTCGTCGATAATAATTTAATTACTTCATCTGGTCCAGCTGACACTTGTTTTTTTACTTTTAAAATCATTGAAGCTTTAGTTGGTGAAGAAAAAGCAACAGACTATAAAAATCAACTTAGATATTACTATTGCACCGAAGAAAATAACTTTATTGAATCATAAAAAAATTAATTTTGCAAACCTAATTTCTCTTAGCAGACTTTTTCTTTGTCTTTCAGGAATAATTCTTTTATTTTTTACTTTTCATAACAGTCAAAGTCAGAAATTAAATTTTTATTCACCTTCCGGAATTAGACTTTTTATCGCAGTTATTATTTTTTTACTTTGTGGATTCACTGATTTTTTAGACGGTTATATTGCAAGAAAGTACAAATGTGTCTCAGATATTGGCAAATTATTAGATCCTTTAATTGATAAGATTTTAATTAATTTTTATTTAATTACAATTGTTGTTTTTACAAAAATAGGAAAAAATTATTTTTTTATTTTAATAACCTTTCTTTTAAGAGACTATGTTGTTGATTTTTTAAGATTAATTTTTTCAAAAGAAAAAATTATTATTAAGGCATCAATTTATGGGAAATTAAAAACAGTTATCCAAATTATTTTTATAACTTTGCTTTTAATTTCTTTTTATTTTGAAAACAACATTTTTTCACAAATTACTTTTTATTCTGGAATAATTGGTGTCTCTTTTTCAATATTTAGTATGCTTGACTATTTTTCAAAAAATAATATTATCAAAAAATTACTTTTTTTTGAGAAAAAAAATGATTAAAGATATTGGTTTCTTTTTATTCACCAATTTTTTTATTAAAAAATATGTTAAAAAAATTGCAAAAAACCTTCAAGAAAATCAAAAACAACTTCTTTTAGTTGAGTCGGCAACTTGTGGTTATATTGCTAGTGAATTTGGAAAAATAAATAACGCATCCAAATTTTTTCTTGGTAGTTTTGTAGTTTATTCAAAAATACTTAAAAAATCTTTTTTAAATTGTTTTGAAAATTATTTGTCATTTGATTATTGTAAAGAATCAATTAAATCTTGTAAAAAAATTACATCTTTCGATTTTTGTTTGTCAATTTCTGGAAATATTGGTAAAAACACTTGAGAAAATTTTTCTAAAGGAAGTTTTTTTTTAGCAATCTTTGATAATTCCAAAAATAAGTACTTTTTTTTTAAAAAAAATTGAAACTTATTTTTTTTATCAAGAAAAAAATGTCAAAAAATTTTAACAATTTACGCGCTTTTTTACTTATTAGTAATTTTAAAAAATAAATAATTTAATTTATAATCTAATTTAAAAATTTTAAAAATAATAAAAATAAAGGTAAATTAAATTAAAAAAAATTATGAACAACGAAACTAAAAAAAGTTCAGAAAACACAAACTTACACGATCCAAAAAAGTTTGAACTATTAAAAACTGTAATTACTAGCAAAATTAAATCCAATATTTTTGTTGATTGAAACAAAAAAGATTTTTCATATGAATGTATTAATAGCGGATCCTTAATGTTAAATAATGCCCTTGGAACAAATGGATATCCACTTGGAAGAATCACAGAAATTTACGGCCCTGAAGCATCAGGGAAAACAACTCTTGCGTTACATGCAGTTTCTGAATGTCAAAAAGCTGGAAAAACTGCTGTGTATGTTGATGCAGAGCATGCGTTTGATCCAAATTATGCAAAAAGCTTGGGAATTGATCTAGATAAATTGCTTTTATGCCAACCAGATAGTGGTGAGCAGGCATTTGCAGCAATTGAATTGATTATTAGATCTAGCATTGTTCATTTGTTGGTTATTGATTCCGTTGCAGCATTGCTTCCAACAAGCGAACTAGAGGGTGATATTGAAGATAATTTTATGGCATGTCATGCAAGACTTATGAGTAAAGCGCTTCGAAGAATTAATGGAATTATCAACAAATATAAAATTTCCGTAATTTTTATCAATCAAATTCGAGAAAAAGTTGGTATAACTTTTGGAAGCAATGAAACAACAACTGGTGGTAGAGCATTAAAATATTTTAGTAGTATCAGAATTGATGTTCGAAAAGAATCATTTTTAAAAAATGAAAATTCTGAAATAGTTGGGGTCAAAACAAAAGTAAAAATTGTTAAAAATAAGGTTTCAGCACCATTTAAAAGTTGCTCGATAAATATTTTTTACGGTAAAGGAATTGATAAAATTGACGAAGTGATTACTTTTTCCATTGAAAAAAATATTATTGAAGGAAAAAAATCTTGATTTTATTTTAATAATGAATTAGTTTGTCAAGGCAAAGAAACTCTAAAAGAAAAAATAATTAATGACAAAAACTTTTATAATGAATTATTAAAAAAAATTAAAATAAACCTTACAAGTTAAACAATAAAAATTATGAATATTTTGGTAATTGGTGATTTAAGTGGTAATTCTGGAAAAAAAGCATTAGAGACATATCTTCCCTTAATTAAAGAAAAATATAAAATAAATTTTATTATTGTAAACGCAGAAAATACTACTAATGGCAAGTCGCTTTCAATCAAAGATTATAATTTTTTAAAATCTTTAAAAGTTGATGCGATAACGATGGGCAATCATACTTTTTTTCGCGATGATATGAAAGAATTATTAACAAAAAAAAAAGATATTATCAGACCCATAAATTTTTCTCGATATGCCCCAGGCAACGGAACGTTATTAATTAACAAAAATTCCGTATTAGTTCGAGTTACTAATGTAATTGGAAAAACTTTTATCACTGATTCTGACAATCCTTATCCAATTTTTGATGATTTATTAAAATCAATTGAAGGTGAAAATTCAATTCATATTATTGATTTTCACGGGGAAACTACAAGTGAAAAAATTGCTTTTGCTCTAAATTACGATGGAAAAATTTCTGCATTAGTTGGAACACATACCCATGTTCAAACAGCAGATGAAAAAATTTTACCAAATGGAACTGGATTTATTACTGACATTGGAATGACAGGAAGTTATTACAGTATTTTGGGAGCAAAATCTGAAAACATAATTTTTCGTTTAAAAACAGGTTTATTTACTAAATTTACAACTGATGATGGACCAGCACAATTTTGTGCGATTTACTTAAAAGTCGATGAAAAGACCAAAAAAACCCTTGATATAAAAAGAATTTTTATCACTCCAGAAAAAAATTTTTTTTAAAAAAATAAAAATAAAAAAATTATTTAATTTTATTTTATAATCTATTTGGCTAAAAATTTAACTTAGCTAATTCGCAAAAAAAATTTTAAAAAAATTAATTTTTATTTTTGAAAATATTTTTTTTGTATTAAAATAAAATATTGACTCACTTAAAAAGTAAAGTCAAAAATTTAATAGTTCTTTGAAATCTAAATCATTAAAACGTCAATTTTTTTAATAAGAGTTTGATCCTGGCTCAGGATTAACGCTAGCGGCATGCCTAATACATGCAAGTCGAACGAAGCAGCAATGTTTAGTGGCGAACGGGTGAGTAACACGTACTTAACTTACCCCTATGGATTGTGATAACATTTGGAAACAAATGCTAATAATGAATATGTTAAAATACATAAGTATTTTAATAAAAGATGCCCTTAAAAGCATCGCCTAGGGAGAGGAGTGCGGAACATTAGCTTGTTGGTGGGGTAATAGCCTACCAAGGCAATGATGTTTAGCAGGTTCGAGAGGATGTACTGCCACATTGGAGCTGAGATACGATCCAGACTTCTACGGAAGGCAGCAGTAGGGAATTTTTCACAATGAGCGAAAGCTTGATGAAGCAATGCCGCGTGTGTGATGAAAGTCTTCGGATTTTAAAACACTGTTATAAGAGAAAAAAAGCAAAATTAGGAAATGAATTTTGTTTGATGGTATCTTATTAGAAAGTCACGGCAAACTACGTGCCAGCAGTCGCGGTAATACGTAGGTGGCAAGCGTTATCCGGAATTATTGGGCGTAAAGAGTGAGCAGGCGGTTTTTTAAGTTTAATGTTAAAGGTTAAGACTCAATTTTAATTCGCATTAAAAACTGGAAAACTAGAGTGTGGTAGAGGATAATGGAATTCTGTATGTAGTGGTGAAATACGTAGATATACGGAGGAACATCAATTGCGAAGGCAATTATCTGGACCATTACTGACGCTCAGTCACGAAAGCGTGGGGAGCAAACTGGATTAGATACCCAGGTAGTCCACGCAGTAAACGATGAGTACTATATTTTGGGGGGTTTTCCCTCAGAGTAACAGCTAACGCATTAAGTACTCCGCCTGAGTAGTACGTTCGCAAGAATGAAACTTAAAGGAATTGACGGGGACCCGCACAAGCGGTGGAGCATGTGGTTTAATTTGATATGACGCAAAAAACCTTACCAAGGCTTGACATTGCCTGCAATAATTTGGAAACAAGTTGGAGGTTATCAGGTAACAGGTGGTGCATGGTTATCGTCAGTTCGTGTCGTGAGATGTATGGTTAAGTCCTATAACGAACGCAACCCTTATTCTTAATTGCCAGCATTTAGTTGGGGACTTTAAGAAAACTGCTAGTGTAAACTAGAGGAAGGTGAGGATGACGTTAAACCCTCATGCCCTTTATGCCTTGGGCTACACACGTGCTACAATGGTAGATACAAACAGTTGCGAGACCGCGAGGTTAAGCCAATCTGAAAAAATCTATCTCAGTCCGGATTGAAGTCTGCAATTCGACTTCATGAAGTCGGAATCGCTAGTAATCGTAGATCAGCATTGCTACGGTGAATACGTTCCCGGGTCTTGTACACACCGCCCGTCAATCCACGAAAGTTGATAATACTAGAAGTCAATCTACCTAACAGTTTTACTGAGGGAGTTGCCGAAAGTAGGATCGACAATTGGGGTTAAGTCGTAACAAGGTATCCCTACGGGAACGTGGGGATGGATCACCTCCTTTCTACGGAATAAAAATTATAAAAATTAAATTTATATAATTCATATTTGGCGTTTTATGGTTTAGATTTGAAAGACTATTAAGGTTCTTTCAAAAATCTTTGAAATATTTTGAAATTTAGATAGTAATTCATCAGGTATTATGAAAATAATACGAAAAAAAATGTAAATTAAGTTACTAAGAGTGTATGATGGATGACTTGGAAACAATAGGCGATGAAAAACGTGATTACCTGCGATAAGTTCTGGGGAGCTGGAAATGTGCTTTGATCCAGAAATTTTTGAATGGGGAAACCTAATAATTTTTAAAATTATTATTATGTTGTGAATACATAACAACATAAGGCGAACTTAGGGAAATGAAACATCTAAGTACCTAAAGGAAAAGAAAGAGAAATCGATTTCCATAGTAGCGGCGAGCGAAATGGAAAGAGCCTAAACCAAATTTATTTGGGGTTGTAGGATCAAATAATAAATTAAATAAAAACAATAGTTGAATAACTTGGAAAAGTTAACGATACAAAGTGATAGTCTTGTAAACAAAATTGTTTTTATTTAAGAATTTGACACCTGAGTACAACGAGACACGTGGAATCTTGTTGGAATCATCGCAGACCACTGCGAAAGGCTAAATACTAATTGTTTACCGATAGTGCACCAGTACTGTGAAGGAAAGTTGAAAAGAACCCCTTGCGGGGAGTGAAATAGAATCCTGAAATCATACACTTACAAAAAGTCAAAAATCGTTAATGATTGATGGCGTGCTTTTTGTAGAAAGAGGCGGCGAGTTATAATTATTTGCAAGGTTAAATCGTAGAGATGGAACCGTAGTGAAAGCGAGCTTTAAATGAGCGTTTAGTAAATAGTTATAGACCCGAAACCGGGTGACCTAACCATGAACAGGTTGAAGATACAGTAAAATGTATTGGAGGACCGAACCAAAGTCCGTTGAAATGTCCTTGGATGATTTGTGGTTAGAGGTGAAATTCCAATCGAACTCGGTTATAGCTGGTTCTCCCCGAAATAGTTTTAAGACTAGCCTGAAATTTATAATAGCGAAGGTAAAGCACTGAATATATGATGGCCTTTCATCGGGTACTGAATATAATTAAACTCTGAATGTCGTTATTTTTTGTTTTGGAGTCAGACCATGGGGGATAAGCTTCATAGGTCAAAACGGGAACAGCCGAGATCACCAATTAAGGTCCCTAATTTATGCTGAGTGGAAAAGGATGTGAAAAGACAGTGACATCTAGGATGTTTGCTTAGATGCAGCAATCATTTAAAGAGTGCGTAACAGCTCACTAGTCGAGTCTTTCTGCACCGATAATGTAACGGGGCTAAGCATAAAACCGAAATTGTGAACTTTATTTTTATTAATAAAGTGGTAGGGGAGCGTTATAAGTGCGTTGAAGAGTAATCGCGAGAATATTTGGAGCGCTTATAAGTGAGAATGCCGCCGTGAGTAACGAATGAAGGTGAGAATCCTTCACACCGAATGACTAAGGTTTCCTGGGCCAGGTTCGTCCTCCCAGGGTTAGTCGGGTCCTAAGATGAGGCTGAAAAGCGTAGTCGATGGATAGCAGGTTAATATTCCTGCACTTGTAAAAGATGGAATGGAATGACAAAAAAAGCTAGAAAAAGCCAGAGACTGGTTGTTCTGGTCTAAGCATTTAGGTTAACATATAGGCAAATCCGTATGTTGTTAAGACTGAGGTGTGAAAGATAGTGAAAGTCCTCGGATAAGTAGCGAAGTTTTCGATGCTCTGTTTTCAAGAAAAGTTTCTACTGTTAAATCTTTTATAACCCGTACCGATAACGAACACACGTAGTCAGGAAGAGAATTCTAAGGTGTGCGAGATAACTGTTGCTAAGGAACTCTGCAAAATGACCCCGTAAGTTCGCAATAAGGGGAGCTTCTTTTAGAAGCCGCAGATAATTCAGCCATGGGAACTGTTTACCAAAAACACAGCTCTCTGCTAAATCGTAAGATGATGTATAGGGGGTGACACCTGCCCAATGCTGCAAGATTAAGAGGAGATGTGATTCAAAAACTTTTTGTTTTTGTTGAGCATTGAATTTAAGTCTCAGTGAATGGCGGCCGTAACTATAACGGTCCTAAGGTAGCGAAATTCCTTGTCAGGTAAATTCTGACCCGCACGAATGGTGTAATCATCATGGCGCTGTCTCGGCAGCAGACTCGGTGAAATCTTAATACCTGTGAAGATGCAGGTTACCCGCAACTAGACGGAAAGACCCCATGAAGCTTTACTAAAACTTACTATTGAATTTCAAATTTTTATGTACAGGATATGTGGGAGAATATGAGATAATGACGCTAGTTGTTATTGATTCGTCCTTGGGATACCACTCTTAAAAATTTGAATTTCTAATTTACTTCTATAATCTAGAAAAAAGACAGTAGTTGGTGGTTAGTTTAACTGGGGCGGTTGCCTCCTAAAAAGTAACGGAGGCGTCCAAAGGTATTTTCAGCATGGTTGGAAATCATGTTTTGAGCGCAAAGGTATAAAAATGCTTAACTGTGAGACCTACAAGTCGAACAGAGAAGAAATTCGGGCTTAGTGATCCGGCGATTCTTTGTGGAAGGGTCGTCGCTCAACGAATAAAAGCTACTCTGGGGATAACAGGGTTATCTTCCCCAATAGTTCACATAGACGGGAAGGTTTGCCACCTCGATGTCGGCTCATCGCATCCTGGAGCTGTAGCCGGTTCCAAGGGTTTGGCTGTTCGCCAATTAAAGCGGTACGCGAGCTGGGTTCAGAACGTCGTGAGACAGTTCGGTCCCTATCTGTTGTGGGCGTAGGAAAATTGAGAAAGTTTGTTCTTAGTACGAGAGGACCAGAATGAACTCACCTCTAGTGCATTAGTTGTCATGCCAATGGCACAGCTAAGTAGCTATGTGAGGTTTGGATAAGTGCTGAAAGCATCTAAGCACGAAGCCATTTTCAAGATTAATTTTCCCATCCTTTATGGAGTAAGATCCCTTATAAACTATAAGGTTGATAGGCTGGAAATGTAAGCATGGTGACATGTTAAGTTGACCAGTACTAATAGATCGAGGACTTAATTTACAAGTACAGATGAATTCTATCTAAATTTGAGAGTATTTCTCTCACCAAAATTAAAGTGGTTTTGATAGCACAATGGACACACCTTTTTCCCATTTCGAACAAAGAAGTTAAGCATTGTAACGGCGACAATAGTGTAAGCGAAGATAGCAAGAAGCCACTTTTTTTTATTTTAAATAATATATTTTTTAATATATATTCAAAATAAAATTTCTATTTTTCTAATTAAATAAAAAAACTTCCCAAAAAAAGTTATAATTTTATATTATGAAAATACATATTTTTAAAACTGAATCTGAGGCATCAGAATTTGCTTCAAAAATTTTTTTAGACCATTTAAATCATAAAAAAAACTCAGTTTTTTGTTTTGCAACTGGTAGATCTCCAATTCATTTATACAAAAACTTTGTTTTAAATTATCAAAAAAATTTAACTGATTGAAGCAAGGTGGTTACTTTTAATCTAGATGAGTATGTTGGCTACAATGGGACTGAAAAAAACAGTTATCGAAAATTTATGAACGATCATTTATTTTCAAAAATTAACATTAATTTAGAAAATACTTATGTTCCAAATGGCATTGGTGACTTAGAAAAAAATTGTTTTGACTTTGAAAAAAATATTATTAATCATCACGGCATTGATGTTTTACTTTTAGGACTTGGTGTCAATGGACATATTGGTTTTAATGAACCAAACACCCCATTTTCTAGCTTAACACATGTTGTAAAATTACACGAACAATCATTAAAAGATCACGCGAAACATTTTTTTAATAATAATATTAATGAAGTTCCCAAAGAAGCGGTAACAATGGGAATAAAATCAATTATGAACGCTAAAAAAATTGTTTTATTAGCGTTTGGTGAAACAAAAACTAATATTTTGCAAAAATTGATTGAAAATGAAGTTACTAAAAAAGTTCCCGCATCAGTATTACAATTACACCCAGATTGTCATGTAATATGTGATCAGATTGCAGCAAGCAAGTTAACAAATACAAGTTTATACAACCAACTTCACTTTTATAATTAATTGAAAAAAACTGTTGTTTTAGCCTTAAGCGGTGGAGTCGATTCTGCTTGCTCTTTTTACCTGTTGTTAAAAAAAAATTTTCATGTTATTCCAGTTTTTATGAGAAACTGAGACTCATATTTGAACAATGAAAAAAATTTAAACAAAGATAAATATTTCTTAGAGACTGAAGTTTGCAATTATGAAAAAGATTATCATGATGCCTTGCAAATTGCAAAATTTTTTAACACAGAACTAAAAAGAGTTGATTTTGTTGATAAATATTGAAAAAAAGTTTTTCTTCCATTTCTCTCAAAATATCAAAGAGGGATGGTACCAAACCCAGATATTTATTGTAATTTTTTGATTAAATTTGATGAATTTATCAAATACGCCAACTCAATTGGTGCAGATTATATTTCTTTTGGACATTATTCTAAATTAAAAAATAAAAAAGACGGAATTCATATGTACATTCCTAAAGATAAAAAAAAAGACCAAACTTATTTTTTATCTTTATTAAAAAGTTGACAACTTCAAAAAATTATTTTTCCCCTAGAAAATACTACTAAAAAAAAAGTTTATCAAATTATTAAAAAGATAGGTCTTAATTTTCTTTTAGAAAAAAAAACTTCAACCGGGATTTGCTTTATTGGAAAAAGAAAATTTCATAATTTTTTAGCAAATTACTTACCTATGAAATCTGGAAAAATTATTGATATTGAGTCAAAAGAGCAAATTGGAACTCATTTAGGTGCCTACTATTACACGATTGGGCAAAATAAAATGTTAAACTTATCTGGAATGAATAGCAAATACTATGTTTTTGAAAAAGATGTTTCAAATAACATTTTATATGTAGCAAAAAAAAATAGCATTTATCACTTATCATATAAGTGTGAAATCATCAATTATAATTTTTTTGTTCCAAAAAACTTATTAAAATATCACGGAAAATGAATTAAGGCTAGATTTAGATATCAACAAAAATTTTGCAAAGTAAAATATTTTTTAGATAATAAAAAACTTTTTGTTTGATTCAAAGAGCCGCTCTCATTAATAACCGAGGGACAATTTGCAGTTTTTTACCACAAAAAAGAATGTCTTGGTGGTGGAGAAATTGAAAAATGTTATAAAATTAAAAAAATAAATGGACAACTTTAATTTAAAAGACAAAGAAGAAGTCAAAGAAAATAACAAAAATAACGGTAATATTATTACTTCTATTTTTGGCGATTCAAAATTAGTTAGAGTATTTTTTACTATTTTTTGTTTTTTAATTATTCTTTTAGTTTTAAATTCTGTAAAGCATGAGTTACTTTTGCTTTTAATTATTTTTCTTCCCTTATTTATTGCCTTAATAACTTGTTGATTAATTCATCCAATTGTAAAGTTTTTTTACGATACTTTTAATTTTGAATCGGTTGCGATAAAATATGCAATTTATTTTTTCTTCCTTTTTTTCGTGTTTTTTCTAGCATTTTTAATTGGTAAAAGTTTACTTGAACAATGATCGCCTTTCTTTAACAAATTTTTAGGCGATAACGCTTCAGTTAAAGACCTTCTTAACATATTACAGCAGCACAAAAATGCATATATTACCGGTATCTCAAATATTAATTCTCAAATCACAATTTATTTTTCTGATGGTGCCCATGAACCAATTTCTGGTTACATTGGATATTTTTATCTTTTTATTATTAATTTAAATCATTATCAACCAAATCTTTTTACGTTACATGTTGTAAATTCTACGATTAATTTCTTATTAAACAACAATGCGACCTCTGATTTTTTTGAAACTAATGTTTTATCTCTTGTTAGTATTGGACTAAAAATTGGTTTTGTTGTCTTTCTTTCAATTGTTTTTTCTTTATATCTTTTAACAAGAAATCAAAAAAAGTTTATTGTATGATTGACCCAAAAACTTTGGGATTCAAAAAAACATCAAGAAAAAGTTGTCTTAATTTTCAACAAATCAATTGGATCATGAATAAAAGTTTTAATCATTGATCAGTTTATTATTTTCTTTGTAATCTTTCTTTTTGTTTTACTTGCGGGATTTGTCGGACATAGCGATATTTTTCGCTCATCATTTATTATTTTCCCATTATTTATGTGTATTTGTTGTTTTGTTCCTATTATTGGTCCAATTGTTGGTTCAATGCCAATGTTATTAGTTTCAATTACTGAAATTTCTTCAACCCAAAACTATCTTCCTTTAGTTTTCATAGCAATTGGAATTATGCTTGCAATTTCTATTGAAGCTCTAATTGCAACGCCAATAATTTTTAACAGAACCACAAAGTTACATCCAATTACAATTATTTTATCAATTTCAATTGCTGGTGCAATTCTTGGAATTTGAGCCATGCCATTTGCAATTCCATTTACCATGATTACCAAAGAAGTTGGTAATGAAATATATGGGAAAAACTGAAAATTTTAATTTATGAAATACTTAACAAGTAGTGAAATTTGTGAAAAATTTTTAAATTTTTTTAAAAACTTAAATCATGAAATTTTACCTTCATTTTCTTTAATTCCCCAAAACGACAACTCAATTTTATATGTAAATGCTGGAATTACACCAATAAAAAATTATTTTACTGGAATTGAAATTCCAACCTCAAAAAGAATTGCATTTTGTCAAAAAGTTATTAGAACCAACGACTTAGATGAAATTGGCTCGTCTGGTTTTCATCTTTCGTTTTTTGAAATGCTTGGTAACTTTTCAATTGGCAATTATTTTAAAAAACATGCTATTTACTTTGCTTTTAAATTTTTAACTGATAAAAATTATTTAGCAATTGATGAAAACCGACTTTATGTTACTGTTTTAGAAGAAGACAAGGAAGCTTTTAAAGAATGATCTAGTTATTTAAAAGACGATCATATTATTTTAGCAACTAAAAAAACCAACTTCTGAGATCTAAAAAAAGGACCTTGTGGCTCTTGTACCGAAATTTTTTTTGATTTAGCTCCAGAAACTAAAGAAAAACCTTCAATTTTAAGAAAAGGGGAAAAAAGCGAAAGATTTTTAGAAATTTGAAATATTGTTTTTTCTGAATTTAACAATGATGGTTTTAACAATTATTATCCGTTAAATCAAAAAAATATTGATACTGGTGCAGGGCTTGAAAGATTATGTGTTGTTTTACAAAACAAAAAAAATGTTTTTGAAACCGACGTTTTTTTGCCTTTGATAAAAATTATTGAAAAAAAATCTTTTTTAAAGTTTGATGAGAAAAATTTAAAAATAAAAAAAATTTATTGAATTATTTTAGATCACACAAGAACGATTACTTTTTTAATCAATGAAAAAATTAGTTGTTCTGGAAAAGGCAGAGGATACATTTTAAATAAGTTAATTAAAAGAGTTCAGCTTATGTTAGTTGACCTTTCAATTGACTTAATTCAAGAACAAGAAAAAATCTTAAAACTTTTAGTTACCGAAATTTATAAAATCTACCAAAAAAGATACGACTTCGAATTTTCTATTTTAGAAGTAGTCAAAATAATTATTAATGCATTTGAAAAGTTTAAGGTAATTATTACAAAAACGCAAGCTTTAATTAGTTTTTACCAAAAAAATAACCAAAAAATTGATCATAATTTAGCT
Organism: symbiont of Argiope bruennichi; assembly: GCF_051094275.1. NCBI lineage: Bacteria > Bacillati > Mycoplasmatota > Mollicutes > Mycoplasmatales > Mycoplasmataceae > symbiont of Argiope bruennichi. The sequence continues at coordinate 546,151 of NZ_CP070274.1, read as the reverse complement.
TTTAAATTACACGATACGTTTGGATTTCCGGTTGAAGAATTAAAAAATTTATTTTTTGATTTAAACATTAACATTAACTGAAATAATTTTCAGAAACTAGTAACCGATCATATTTTACTTTCAAAAAAACATAAAAATTTTACAACTGGGATGGATATTCCCCCAGACATTGTTTATTTTTTAAAAAAGTATCAATTTCAAAGTTTTCATAACGAAACTTTTTTAGAAGATAGCAAACTAATTTTATTATTTAACAGTAATTTTGAGCCCGTTGAATTTTTAGAACAAAATGACTTTGGCTATGCAATTTTTGAAAAAACTTGTTTTTATCCAGAATCTGGTGGACAAATTTTTGATACTGGAATTATTTTTGATGCAAAAAGCAAAATTGAAGTGACAAATGTTCAAAAATGATTTTTTAACTCGGTGATCCATCAAGTAAAAATTGTAAAAAATAATTTATTTCAAAAAAAAACTTATAAAATGCGAATAAATTATGAAAGAAGAGATGCAATTACAAAAAACCATTCTTCAACTCATGTCATCAATCATTTTCTATTAAAAGACATTTCGAAAAAAATTTATCAAAACGGAAGTTATATTGATGAAAATAAATTAAAATTTGATTTTTTTTCCGATGTTTTGATAAAAAAAGATAAGATTGCCTTATTAAATAAAAAAATTAATAACTTTATTAAAGAAGATCATGAATTAAAAATTTATTTTGAAGATTATGATAATCTAAAAAATAATGAAAAAATTGTCAAAAATTTTCCCTTGAAATATGATAAAAAAGTTAGAGTTGTTAATTTTGGAAAAAATATTTCTGAATTATGTAGTGGAACCCATGTAAAAAATTTAAATGAAATTGAAAACATTTTTATTTATGATTTTAAAAAAACTGGTGAAAGTAACTATCGAATTATGGCAACTTCATCAAAAAAATATTCAAAAATTATTTTTGATACCATGAAGGCAAACCTAATTAATAAATATCAAAAATTAAACAGCCTATACTTAGAAATGCCAGAAAAACTACAAGAAACATTTTTAAAAACCAATTCACTTTTAGAAATTAAAGAAGAAATTGACGCCTTAAAAGATTTTGATTATCAATCAAAACTTAAAGAAAAAGAAATTGATGATAAAATTCTTGTTTCAATGAAAAAAATTAAAAAAATTTTAGAAAATGTTTCTTCACAATTAAATTACAAAGAACCAGAAATGATGACATATTTTTACGAAAATTGTCTTCTTTATGATCAAAATAATTTAAAAATTTTAGTTTCTAAAACCGCAAATTCAAATTACAAACTAATAAAAAAATTTTTAAATCAAGAAATTAATAACTTTGATTTAATTATTGTTAACAATCTAGTTACTGATAAGTGGCAAATATTTTTTTATTTTTCTTCAAAAAAAACTTCTAATTTAGATGAGTTTAAGAAAAAATTAATTAAATTGTGAAAAAATGATCTAAAGCATGAGTTAAAAATTAAAGATAATTTTGGACTTATTTGTGTTTCAAAAGAAGAAAATGATTTATTTTTTAGTTTATTAAAAGTAATTATTTAGGATTAAATTGATTATTGGCTTAGATCTTGGAAAAAAAACCCTAGGCATTGCAGTTTCATATGACTACAAATTAGTTCTGCCAAGCAAAACAGTTTTTTATCAAGAAGGTGATTTTTTACTATTAGTAAAAAAAATTAAAGAAATTTTTTTTCAAGAAAAAATCGAAACTATTGTTTTAGGTTTAAGTTTTAGGACAGATAAAATTACTGAAACAACAAAAATGATTTATTATTTTTATTTTCTTTTAAAAAATCACTTTCAAGCCACAAAAATTGTTTTAGAAAATGAAAATTACACCACTAAAGAAATAAAATCTTTATATCGACATTTTTTTCCCAAAAAATATTTAAAAAAATTTCGTGCTGCAAAAGATAGTAGTAGTGCCGTATTAATATTAGAAAATTATTTAGCAAAAAATCTAAAAAAATAAATATATTTTTTCGTTTTTTGTTAAAATCTATTTACAAAATGAACGAAAAAATTATTTTAACTCAAGAGGGTTTTGAAAAACTACAAAAAGAGTACAACGAGCTTATTAATGTGGTTCGTCCAAAAGTTATTTTAGATTTACAAAACGCCAGAATTCAAGGGGATTTGAAAGAAAACGCTGATTATGATGCAGCAAAATCTCACCAGGCTGAAGTTGAAAGTCGGATCAAAGAACTTGAAGTTATTTTAGAAAAAGCAGAAATTTTTCGCGAAGTAAAAAACCAAAAGAATGTTTCGTTTGGAAAAACAGTTCTTCTTCATGATTTTGACTTAAAAAGTGATTATCAAATTAAAATTGTTGGTGAAACAGAATCTGACCCATTTTCAGACCCAATAAAAATTTCTTATTATTCAGATCTTGCCAAATCTCTTTTAGAAAAAAAAGAAAAAGATATTATTTTTGTAAAAACAGTAAAAAAACCTTATAAAGTAAAAATTTTAAAAATCTATGAATAATAAAAAAGAAAAAATTTTATTAGATCTTTCTGGAAAAGAAAGTATTTTTGATAATGAAAAAAATCTTGGTTGAGGGGGAATTTCTCCAGAAAGAATCATCAATTTAGGGTTAGAATTTATTTCTTCGGTTGAACATGCTGCAAATTTTGATTATATAAGTGCAAACCATCATAATTATCTAAAAATGAGCAGTTATTTTAATTCATCACACATCGCAAACTATCATTGATACAACGAACATATGAATGGCAGCTTTAATAATGAAGATTTTTATCTTCCGGATTGGAATTTTTAAGTAATGGATATAATTTTTGAACACTCAGGGAAACAATATTATGGAAAAGTGGGAGATTCTATCTTTTTAGACAAAATTAACGAAGAGGTTGGTAAAGAAATTTTTTTTGATAAAGTTTTAGTTTATCAAAAAGAAATTGGTAAGCCATATCTTGACAAAAAAGTTAAGGTTTTAGTAGAAAAGCACGGAAAACACAAAAAAATAATTGTTTACAAACACAAAGAAAAAAAAAATTATCAAAGAAAAAAAGGCCATAGAAGCACTTATACAAGAGTAAAAATTTTAGAAATAATTTAATGATTATTATTTCTGTAAATAAAAATGAAAAAAGCATCCTAAAAATTTCTGTTTCTGGTCACGCAGGCTTTAATTCTTATGGTAATGACATCGTATGTGCTGGAGTAAGTGCGGTTACTTTTGGTTTTTTAGAATATTTACAAATTACTGAAGAAAAAGGAATTACTTACGAAACTTTTGAAAAAGAAAACAAAATTGTTTTTTTCTTAAAAAATCAGAAAAATAAATTTTTTGATAAAATATTTAATATCTTATATATTCAGTTAAAATTGATTTATAATAATTATAAAAAAAACATTAAGTGAATTGAAACTTATGAATAAAAATAAAAAACTAATTTTAAAAAATTACCTTCAGTTTTTTGCTTCAAAAAAAGGTGTTGGTTCTTCAAAAAATAATCGCGACTCACATTCTAAAAGACTTGGTATGAAGGCAAGCGACGGTCAAAAAGTTCTTGCAGGTACAATTATTTATCGTCAACGAGGAACAAAATTTTTTAATGGTAAAAACGCTGGTCTTGGCAAGGATTTTACAATTTTTGCTTTAAAAGATGGTGTTGTTCAATACAAAAATAAAACAAAAACCAAAAAAATTATTAATATTATTTAATTTTTCTTGCAAAAAATTCGTCAATTTAAAAAAAAAGCACCAAAAAAGGTAGCTTTATCGAAAAAAACTTTACCAAACAACTTTTTTCCATATATTTTAACAATTATTTTACACATCAAAAAAGACTTTGCTTCTAAAGAATTATTAGATAGATCTTTGAATCTTTTATACAACAATGAAAATAAAAATTTTCAATTTATTGTTGTTTGTTATTCAAAAGACAAAACTATTATTAAGTTATTAGAAATTTATGAAAAAAATCAAGAAATTTCCTCTTTTTTTAAAGTTTATTATGTTTTAGAAAAAGTAAATGATTTTGATGACTTTGAATTAGCAAATGATAATTTTGTTGAATCACATGTTGATATTTTTGCCAAAGCTTTTTCAGATATTCAAGGCAAATATGTAAAATTTTTAGAAGTCTCTGATTGATTAAATACCCAAGAATTATTAAACATTATCGATATTTTACCTTCTCTTTCAACCGATTTAGTGATAACTGATCAAATCAATATTTCAAAAAATAATACTTATTCCCAAATTAATTACAAAAAATGATTTAAAAGTTCTTCTTTTTTTAAAATCAAATTTTTTAATTTTAAAAAAAATATTTTTTGCTTAGAGTCAATTATTTTTAAAAATTCAATTTTAAAAAAATTTTCCTTTCATTTACAACCAGAAAATGTTTATTTCCCAATTCAGTTTTTAAGTCTTATCCTATCATTTTCAAAAAATGGGATGTATTATCCTAAAAATCTACATTATCACGTCAAGCAAGAACCAGTTCCGATAAAATTTCACTTTGAAGAATTTTTTTTAATAATGAAATCCTTTTTTGAGATTGATGAATCACTTTTTTTATTCGAACAAAAAAAAACTTATGGAATATTTTTGCGAATGATTATTAGTTATGCTATTTACTCACTGAAAAAAAACCAACAAAATAGTGAAAAAATTAAAAAATTACTAATTAATTTTTTAACTAAAGTTTCTTCAAGAAAAAGCTTAGTTTTATCTTGAAAAATCAAGCTTTTTCTAAAATTGAAAGGAAATAAAATTTCTTTACTTTTTTTTACAAAAAAGTCAAACATTCTTTTTTAAGTTATTTATTTAAATGAAAAAAATTTTTGTTGATGAAATCAGACTTTTTTTAAAGGCTGGAAATGGTGGGAGTGGAATTATTGACTTTTTGCATTATCCAAATCAAGAAAAAGGTGGGCCATCTGGTGGAGATGGAGGAAACGGGGGCGATATTTATTTTCGTGTTAATTTAAATGTTAATAGTTTTCTCGATTTAAGTCATAAAAAAAAGATCATTGCCGAAAATGGTGAAAACGGGAAAAATTAATTCAAAAACTGGGAAAAACGGCAAAGATACGATTATTGATCTTCCGCTAGGAACTAGAGTTTATAATGAAAATAATGAAATAATTTGTGATTTAAGTGATCATAATGATACTTTTTTAATTTGCAAGGGTGGTGTTGGTGGTCATGGCAACAAACACTTTAAAAGTAATTACAATAAGACCCCATATCTTTTTGAAAGAGGCGATCTTGGTGAAGAAAAAACGGTTACTTTAAAGCTTTTATCGCTTGCAGATATTGGAATTATTGGTTTTCCAAACAGTGGTAAAACCTCACTTTTAAATAAACTTACAAATTCAGAATATCGGGTTGCAAATTATCCATTTACCACTTTAATTCCCAATTTATCAGTGTTTAAAATCGACAATAAAAATATTTTTTTATGTGATGTTCCGGGAATTATTGAAAATTGTAGTCTTGGTAAAGGCTTAGGAATTAAATTTTTAAAACATATTGAAAGATGTTTTATTTTAATTTATTTAATTGATTCATCTTTAAGCTTTGAAGAAATTAAAAATAATTTTAATTTAATTCGAAAAGAACTAAAAAACTACAGCATTGATTTAGCAAACAAACATTACTTTTTAGCTTTTTCAAAAATTGATCTAATTGATCAAAAAAAAATTTTAGAAATCTTAAAGTTGTTTGAAAATTTACCAAAAGAAAAATATTTTATTAGCATTAAACACGAAACTGAACTAAAAAATACTTTTTTAAAAATATTTAATAAAGTTTTAACAATTAAAGAAAATTTTAAACCAGAAGTATTTTATCAAAATATTGAACTAAAAGAAGATCCAATAACATTAGAAAAAATTGAAAACAATCTATTTTTGGCACATTCTAAAAAATTGAGTTATTTTATTTGAAAAATTCCCCCAGAAACCGATCAAAATATTGAAAGACTTGAGAAAAAAATTAAATTTTACTTATCAAAAAAAATATTAAGCTACTACAACGTTCAAGAAAATGATTGAATTAAAATTGATGACTACCATTGAAAGGTAAAATTTTAATAATGAATTTTTCTTCAAAAAAACTAGAAAACTACGCTTCATATTTGAGTGATTTTTTACAAGAAACATTAAAAAATACGAAAAAAACTGGGTATGTTTTGGGAGTATCTACAGGAATTGATTCAACATTATGTGCTAAATTTTTATCAACAAGTTCTTTTGAAAATATTTATCTTTATATGTTTCACAAACGTGATTCAGAACAAAAAAAATTAATTAAAAAATTGGAAAAAAAGTTTCAAATTACGGTTTTAAAAATTAATCTGGCACCAATCATTAAACAATATCAAAAAATTTTTATGAACCAAAAAATTAAATTTGAAAATTTAATTCCAAGAATTAGAATGAATATTCTTTATTTATTTGCGAATAATTTTAATAAATTAGTTTTAGGTACGAGTAATTTTGATGAATGAAATCTTGGATATTTTACAAAATTTGGCGATGGGGCAAGCGATGTGCAATTATTTTTAAATACTCCCAAAAAAGTTATTTTTCTTCTAGCAAAATTTTTAAAAGTTCCAAAAATTTTTATTGATAAGCCACCTTCTGCAGATTTATATGAAGGACAAACCGATGAAAAAGAATTAAAATTTTCATATGAAGATAGTTTTAATTATTTTTTTAATCAAAAAAATAATCTTTCCAAAGATACGGTAAAAAAGATTGAAAAATGAAAAAATTCTTCTTTTCACAAAAAAAATTCTTTAAATTTTCCAAGTAAATTTTTAGAATTTTTTAACTAATTAATTTAAAATTTTTTAAAAGATCTAAGCAAATGTCGGGCCATTCAAAATATTCAAATATTAAACACAAAAAAGCTTTAAATGATCAAAAAAAGGCAAAGTCTTTTCACAACTACTTAAAGCAAATTGAATCAATTTTAAAAGAAACCAACAATTTTAATCTTGAAAGTAATTATAAATTAAAACAAGCAGTATCCAGGGCAACCCAAGCAAACGTTCCTAAAAAAAATATTTTGAATTTAATAAGTAATTTTCAGAAAAAATCTTTTTCAACCGACGATAACGCGGTTTTTTTATTTAAAGGTCCTACTGGAAAATTTTTAATTGTTTCTGGAAATTTTGAAAACAAAAATCGCATTCTTTATGAACTTAAAAGTACTTTATTAAAAGTTAATTTTCATCTCATAACTGATAGTTGGAATAACCTTTTTGAAGCAATTAGTTTGATTAAAATTGATAAAAGTGAAATAAATTTTGATTTACTTCTAGAAAAACTTTTATTATTAGAAATTGAAAATTATCAAGAAATTGAAAATTTTTATCAAATTAATGTTCCGATTAAAAAAGAAAAAGATTTTCTTAATTTTTTAACAGAGAACAATTTTTCTTTTGAAATAAAAAAAAATATTTTTATTCCAAAAATGAATCTAAAAGAAACATTATCAGAAGAAGATAAAAAAAATTTTGAAATAATAAAAAATAAAATCTTAGGTTTTGATGGAGTGAGAACTTTTGGCTCAAACTTTTTTTAGGAAAGCTCCAGTTTTTTTTAAAATAAAAATTTTTAACAATTAAAATAAGTATTATGGCATTTTTTTCTCGAAAAAAAAATCTAAAATTCAATAACTTAAAATTTAAAGACAAAGAAGATCTAAAAAAAAATAAAAAAAATAATAATTTTTTTCTTTTTTTAAAAAAATGTTTCTTATCTTTTTTTAAATTTATTAAGTTTTGTTCCAATAAAATTTTTGTTTTTTCCATTCAATATAACTTATGATTACGTTGATCAGTTATTTCTTCTTTTTTTATCGGGGTAATTGTAGGATTTGGAATTTTATTTTCACCAATTGGAAATAAATTAATTACGAGTAATTTATCAAATTCCTTCAACAAATATTTTACTGATAGTTCGACACTTTACATTGATTATTTTGACAAAACAAACATCAGCAGCAATAATGTTGATTATAAAACGGTAAAAGATAAAATCTCTAAAGGAATCGACTTTCTTTTACAAACAAAAAGCATTTATCAACAAAAATTTAAATGATCTTCTGATCAATTAACTTTTTCAGATGCTGGAACAAAACTTTCTGATGGTTTCTTGAAACATATTGTTTCAGTTACAGGTCCAGTAGATTTTATTCAATTTATTGATGATTATTCTAGTTTTCTTTCAGGTTCTGAATATATTACTGTTACTGATCAATGGGGTAATGGATTTAAACAATTAAATAATCAAAAAGACACTTTCACCCCATGCGATCCCATGGAACTTTTAACAGATGCTGCGACTAGTTCAAAATCTGATGGTAAAGTTGTTGGTTGAAATAGCTTTAAATCTTTAAATAAAAATAATACTGACAGGAGTATTTTTAAAAATCCTTCAAGTTACAATTCTTTTACTTTGTCAGTTTCAGTTTCTGATACTACTTTATTAAACAGTCTTGTAAAATTTATTTACGAAAAAGAAAAAGAACCATATGATCCTACAAGCAATCCTTGAGGTTATTTTAACGATAATAATTTTGGAACTACTGCAACAAAAATGCCAGGCGCCAAAGATAAAAAAACTGATCTACGATTATCTCATAGAAATTATCTTTTATTTTGACTTGGTAACCCTTTACCTTACACATCTGATGGAATCTGATCTCCAATGAGCCTTAGAGGACTTTTACATAGTGGTATTAAAGATTTTGAAGATAATTACGATTTACTTTTAAAGTCTTTTAGTGGAAGTAATAATAAATTAATACCAAATACTTCGTTAGTAAATGTTACAAATCCATGAGTAAGTGATTCAACAAAAAGTGCTGAATCAATTGCTTATTTATACAATCCAAGAGCATTTCAAAACAGTTTATATTATGGCAACCAAAGAGAAGCATCATCTTTTATGACAGATGATTATAATTTCATCAACAATGGGAGCTATAAAAAATATTTAACTCAAGATAGTTTTTCAGATACTTCTAAATTTACAGAAAAAAATAATAGCACTTTTGGGTTGATTGGTGCCTTTTCAGTCGAGAGTTTTGCCCCTTATTTTGATTATAATGAAAAATATACTAACTCTTGAAAAACTTATAGTTTAAAACAAAAATGAAATCTCTTAAATGACTTCGACCAAGGTTCAGGTAGTTATAAAGATTTTTCTTGACAATTGTATGACGATAACGATGCCAATAAAAATGGTACACCATTGGCAAAAAATAAATTTCTTTCTCCAAAAGTTAAAGATCCTTTTAAATCTTTTAATGGTGGAAGTTATGATTTTAAAATTGATTTATCAGATAATGAATATCCAACTAATGTCAATAACATTCTTCCGGTATTTTTTCCACCAGAAAACGTTAATTTAACAGATTTCGATAATACCTTATCAAATATTCTTGATTCTTCAACACAATCATTCTTACCAGAAATTAATTTGTCAACAGTTCAAGGCCCCTTAATTTTAGAAATTTCACAACTTATCTATGTTTTTTTAACTTTATCAATTTTTATAATTTTGATATTTATTTGATTAATTGCAAAGTATAAATGACTCTCAATTGTTTTATTTTTTTCATTTTTAACTTTTAATTTTGTCTTTTTCTTATTTTTCTTTTTAATTAATTGAACCTTTCAACCAGTAGTTTTGGTGATTTATTTAGTTTCAATTTTAATATACATTATTTTTTCAATTAAAAATATTGATCAAGTTCAGGGAATTATTAAAGGGATTGTCTATTCAAATGCTTTATATATGGATAAAAAAATTTGAAGAACATACCACAAAAATTTTTACAAAGATATTGTTTTATTGTGACTAACTTTTCTTTGTCTTTACCTTGGATTTAAATTTTATTACAATTCATTTCAACCAATCATTGTTATTTGATTATTTGCTTGATTTTGTAGTGCAATTTTGATATTTATTGTTTGCAAATTTATCATAACAACAATTATTCTTTCAAAACACAAAGATCTTTATTATCAAATTTATCCGACAATTATTCGAAAAAAAAGAAAAAAATTAATAGTTCTGAAAGAAAGTACGAAAAAAAATGATTAAAAAATTAGTAATTTTATTGGTAACAGTTTTTTCTTCAGTAAGTTTAATTTTAGCTGTAGTTTTTGGGATTAACTACGACACCAATCGCTTATATTTTAATTTTAGTACTGATGTAGTTGGCCAAACAATGATTTATGTTGAGGATAAATATGATTATTATGACAACAGTTCTTCAACCGAAAGACATTCAGAAACAAAAAAGTTAAATGATTTTATTAATTTAATTGGTGAAAATGTAAAACCGAAACTAGATAAATTTTTTCGTAGCCAAGGAAACAGATCTTGAGATAATTTTAATTATCTAGAATCAAACACCAGAAGTTTAAGTAATACAATTAAAAATGATTCTGATGGACTTAATCACTTTGTTTATACCTACTATTTTAACAGCGGTATTAATGATAAAAATACTAACACTGAAGACTTACTTAAAAATCCTATTGTTCTTTCAGTTTTTTATGAAATCAAAGATATTATTTTTTCATTACAAGACAAGGGAAAAGCACAACAGTTAAATTTTTCTAAAAATAATCTTCGATTTATCAGTCAAAATATAAGTCAATTTTATGATTTTGCTAAAAAAATTTTGTTAACCTTTTTAGTTTTAGTAATTTTTTCTTCGGTGATTTTATGTTTTATCTTAGGTTTTAAAAACTTTCTTCCAATTATTTTTTCTTTCTTCCTTTTTGTTGCTTTTTCAACTTTATTTGTCTTATTATTACACATCGAAATAGGGCAATTTACGTTCTTAGCGTTATTTGGATGATTTTTAATTTTTATGATTAATTTAACTTATTCTTTTTTGCGATTTAGAACCTTATTAAAAAGAAAAAATAATTATAAAACGGAATTTTTAACAAAAGCGGAATTAAATGAAATTTGACACGAAAATAAAAAGTATTATTTAAAAAAACTTTATATTATTGAAAGTTTAATCATTATTCCCTTTTTAGTTGGTATTTTAATCACCGTTTTAATTTTGTCTAAAATGCCATTTTTAGTAAGTTTATTATCAACTTCAGCAATTATATTTTCTTCATTAATTTTCTTCATTATGATTTTTTTCATTCATTATTACTTTTTTGAAATTCCTTTTAAAATTAATTTCTTATATTGCCATAACATATTTGTATATTTTAAGAAAAAAAGTGTCAATGTTGAAGAAAACGATGAACAAAGAATCAGTGGTTTAAATGAGTTACAAAACAAATAATTTTGATTTAAATAAATATGTCATAACAATTAATGATTTTCCTAAAAAAGGAATCTTTTTTCGTGATTTAACCCCTTTATGAAAGGATAGTAAGGCATTTTCTTTTGTTATTGATGAAATTGCTAGTAAGTTAAAAAATACTTCAATTGATCTTATTTTAGCTCCAGAGGCGAGAGGATTTATTTTGGCATCAGCACTTTCATACAAAACAGGAATTCCTTTTTTGCCAATCAGAAAAAAAGACAAGGTTACAAGACCAGGGACTTTTATTGAATATGAATGTGAATATTCAACCAATGTTTTGGGGATCGCAACTGAAGATCTAAAAAGCAATTTAAATATTTTGATTATTGATGATGTAATTGCTACTGGCAACACGACAAAAGCCATCTTTTCATTAGCAAAAAAATTTAATTGTAAAGTTGTTTTTCAAGTTTACCTAATTAGATTAAAAATTGATTCAAACAAAGAGACCATTAATTCAACTGATAATTTTTATTTTATTGAATTATAAACTTAATTTTTTTTATGATAGATTCAAATTTATATGTTTCTTTTGAAACTTTTTTGAACAATGCCAAAAAAATTATTAAAAAAGAAAGCCAATTAAAGCTTATTATTGAGGCATTAAATTTAAGTAAAGAAATTCATAAAGATCAAAAAAGAAGCGACAACACGCCATATATTTATCACCCACTTACGGTTGCAAATATTATTGTTGAATGAAATTTTGGCTATCTTACCATTATTTCTGCGTTATTACATGATATTGTTGAAGATCATAATTATCCACTCTTAGAAATTGAAAAAAAATTTGGCAAAGAAATTGCTTTTCTTGTCGATTCTTTGACCAAGGTTTCTGAATACGAAGAATCAAAAAATGTTTCTTTAAGTGATAAAAATTTAAAAAAAATTATTATTGGAATGTCAAATGACATTCGGGTTATTATTGTAAAACTAGCTGACAGGCTTCACAATCTTAGAACCATAAAGTTTCTTTCAAAAGAAAAACAAAAAAAGATTGCTGAAGAGACATTAGCAATTTATATTCCAATTTCTAGAAGACTTGGACTTCAAAAATTAACTGATGAAATGAGTGATATTGTTTTTAAAATTTTGAATCCAAACGAATATCAAAAAATTAAACTTTTGATGAAAAAAACTTTAAAACAAAGAGATCTAATTTTAAAAGAAATTATCACAACCCTTCAAAATATTTTTAATGAAAAAAACTTAAAAATTGAAAAAATTTATGGTAGAGCCAAACATTTTTACTCAATATATAAAAAAATGATTTTTACCAAAAAGCAATTTAATGAACTGTACGATTTACAAGCAATTAGAATTATTACTTTAACAAAAGATGATTGTTATTTGGCTCTTGGTTATATTCATGAAAAATTTGTTTTTCTATCAAATTCTTTTAAAGATTATATTGCAAGACCAAAACCTAATGGTTATCAATCAATTCATACTTCAATTATTTTTAATAAAGAAATTATTGAAGTCCAAATAAGAACCAAAAAAATGAATCAAGTTGCAGAATATGGGATTGCAGCTCACTGATTGTATAAAGAAAATAAAAATCCTAAAAATATTCAAGAAAACGAACTAAAACTCCATTTATCATCAATTTTAAGTGATTTTTCTGATGAAGATTCTGATAATGTTTCTGATTACATTAAAAAAATTAAAGAAGATGTTTTGCAATCAAGCATTTATGTTGTTACCCCTAAAGGTGATACGATTACCTTAGTAAAACATGCCACAGTTTTAGATTTTGCTTACCATATTCACACAAAAATTGGTGAAAAAGCCATAAATGGCATTGTAAATGGAGTAATTAAACCATTAAATTATCAATTAAAATCTGGTGATGTTGTCGAAATCAGAACCAATAATTTATCACATCCAAATATTGATTGATTAAAAAAGGTTACCACAAACAGTGCCATTTCTAAAATAAAAAAATATTTAAAAAATGAACTTGAAATTAAAAACAATCAATTTAGACAATCTGGAAAAAAAATTTTACAAATTTTTTTAGAAAAAAATAAAGAATGAAAAGCTTATTTTGAAACTGATGAGTTTAAAAAAAAAGCCAATTTACAAAATGAAACTAATCTTGATAATTTTTACTTAAGTATTGGAAAAAAACAGATTAATTTAAAAAATTTTTTTCAAAACTTATTAAGATCTGAAAAAAAGAAAAAATTAAATCAAACAAAAAGCCAAAGTAGCAACAACTTTTTTGATCTTGGCCCTGGATATGAAGGAATTAAAACAAATTTGGCTAAATGTTGTTACCCTGTAAAAGGCGACTTAATTGTTGGGGTTGTTGGGAAAAACGCATTAAATATTCACCGAAAAGAATGCCCAAATTATTTAAAATTACAAGATAAAAATCGAATCATCGAAGATATTAATTGAAAAAAAAACATAAATTTTAAATTTTGTACTTCTTTGTCAATCATTGTTTTAGATAACCCAGGAATTTTAGCTTTTATTACGGCAGAATTTCAAAAATTTAATATTAACATTGATAATATTATTGGGAAAAAAGTGTTAAAAAATAATAATTTTTTTCGAATTAAACTTATTATTAAGGTTTCAGATTTAGAAGTTCTCACAAAAGCAGTTCAAAATATTTCAAAAAATAAAAATATTATTAAAATTGAAAGATCGTTTAATTAAAAGCATGAATGAAATAATTAGTTTAAAAGGGATGAAAGATTACTATGGCAACGATCTTTTAATATTAAATTTTATTAAAGACACTTTTTTTAAATTTTATCAAAGCCTTGGTTATCAAGCAGTTTTTACCCCATTAATTGAATATGAAGCGCTTTTTAATCGCTCACTCGGGGAAGAGACTGACATTGTCCAAAAAGAAATGTTTCAGTTTTTTACAAAATCAAACAAAAAAATTGTCTTAAGACCTGAAAATACGGCTTCAATTTTAAGATTTATCTGAGAGAAAAAATTATATTATCAAAAAAATTTAAAATTTTTATATTTTGGTCCAATGTTTCGCTATGAAAGACCCCAAAAAAATCGCTATCGTCAATTTTTTCAATTAGGATGTGAAGCTTTTTCTTCAAAAAATAGCTTTTTTGACAGTTCTTTATTAATTAACTTAATTAATTTTTTAAGTTATCTTGGGATTTCAAATTATAAATTACATATTAATTGTCTTCCAGACAAACAATTTTTAGAAAATTATCAAACTGAAGTAAAAAAGTACTTTAAAAATTATTTACATGAACTTTGTACTGATTGTAATCTTAGAATCAATAAAAATCCTTTAAGAATTTTAGATTGTAAAATTGATAACTGAAAAGACTTTTATAATTTTGCTCCAAAAAGCATTGACTTTTGTTCAAGTGATAGTCAAAAATATTTTTTTGAAATAAAAGAAATTTTAAAAACAAACAATGTTGAATATATTACAGATGATAAACTTGTCCGCGGACTTGATTATTACAATGATTTAATTTTTGAATTAAAAAACGAAGAAACAACTTTTGTTGCCGGGGGCAGATACAACAACTTATTTCATGATTTATATTCAGTTTCTCTTCCAGGGATTGGATTCTCAATTGGGTGTGAAAGACTTATTAAAGTTATTCAAGAAAATGAAGCAAATAACATCAATTTTCAGAAATACAAAAAAAACACCTTATTAAAAAAAGTTCTTTTTCTTGTTTTGGAGGAAAATTTAATTAATCATTTTTTTTCAATTTATCAAAAATTTTTAAAATTTAATTTAGATTTTGATGAAAAGTTTCAATTTTTTTGATCATTTAAAAAAGAAACTTTAAAAAAAGGGCTAACCTTTGCCTTAAAAAATAATTTTTCTTTTGTTATTATTTACGGAAACAATAATTTTAATTCTAATTCTTTTACGGTAAAAAAAATTATGAACAACAAAGATGCTAAAACTAACAATAATTTTGACATTTCAATCAATAATTTATCTTTATTTTTTAAAAATAAAATTAGTGAGTAACAAACAATATTTATGAAAAACTTAAAAAAATCTTATCAAAACTTAAATTTCAATAAAGTTTATGATTTTCTTGATAAAAAAGTTTTTTTATATGGTTTTGTACACCACATCATTTCCTTAAAAAACGTTATTTTTTTAACTTTAAGATATGAGAATTATTTAATACAAGCAACAATAAAAGATAAAAATCTTTTTTCTAAAGAAATTTCTTTAGAGTCTGTTGTTTTAGTCCATGGCATTTTGACAAAGAAGCCATCAAAAAAAGATTATCAGTTTTCAGATTTGGAAATAGTGACTGATGATATTTGCCTTTTAAGTAAGGCAAAACAATTACCAATTTTAATTAATTCAAATGATAAAATTCACGAGGAACTTGAACTAAAATACCGTTATTTATATTTAAGACGCAAAGAAATTAATGAAATTATGCTTTTTCGAAGTAAATTTATTTTTGAAGTTCGAAAATTTTTTGTTCAAAATGGTTTTTTTGAACATGAAACGCCATTAATTTCCGTTCCAACGCTAAATGGTGCCAATGATTTTTTAATTTCTTGTGATTTAAATAGCGATAAATATTTTGCTTTGCCACAATCTCCTCAAACTTGAAAACAATTATTGATGTTTTCTGGGTTTACAAAATATTTTCAAATTGCAAAATGTTTTCGCAATGAAGATAGTAGAAGCGACCGACAAATTGAATTTTCCCAATTAGATATTGAAATTGCTTTTACATCAGAGAAAGAAATTGTTAATTTGATTAATAAATTTTTAAAATTTATTTTTAAAAAATTTTTAAATTATTCAAATTTTAAAATTGAGTCCTTAACTTTTAAAAAAGCACTATTTTTGTATGGAAGTGATAAACCAGACTTAAGATATGATTTTAAAATTATTGATTTTTTTCCTTATTTAAATCAAAAAGCAATTGGTTTCTTAATTGACATTGAAATAAATTCAAAACAATTTGCTAAAATAAAAGAGGAGGTTCATAAGTTTTTTCAAAATGACTATTTCTTTTTGTATTTTGAGAATCAAAAAGTTGTCACAAATTATCAAAATTTTTTTAATTTAGATCAAAAAAAAGCTGCTTTTTTATTTAAAGTAAAAAGTCCCCTTGCAATTTTTATTTTAAATAACAATCAAGATACAAGAAATATTTTAGGACTTTTTCGTCAGACATTAATAAAAAATTTAAATTTTTTAAAAAAAGTTCCTTACGCATTTGTTTGAATTAAAAAATGACCCATGTTTTACTATAATAAACTTGAAAAAACATATTGTTGCTTTCATCATCCTTTCACCAAGACAAAACTTGAAAAAAACATTTTGAAATCAAAAAGTGAAGCCTACGATATTGTCATTAATGGTTATGAAATTGGGGGAGGCTCTTTGAGAAATAATGATGTAAAATTGCAAAAAGAAATTTTTAAAATTTTAGGGATTAGTGACGCAGAAATCGATTATTATTTTGGTTATTTTATGGAAGCTATGAATTATGGTTGTCCACCCCACGGGGGAATTGCTTTAGGAATTGAAAGATTATTGATGGTAATTTTAAATGAATCATCAATAAAAAATGTTATTTTATTTCCAAAAACTTCAAAAAAAGATTGTCTATTGACAGACTCACCACTAAAAATTAAATAAGGAAAAATTATGAAAAAAAAATTAATTGATGAATTATCTATAAATAGTATTCGAATTTTAGGATTAGATATGGTACAAAAAGCCAATTCTGGTCATCCAGGAATTGTTTTAGGACTTGCACCAACAATTTATACAATTTACAAAGATTTTTTAAATTTTAGTCCAAAAAATCCGAATTGAATTAACAGAGACCGATTTGTTTTATCTGCAGGGCATGGATCGGCACTTTTATATAGTGTTTTACATCACTTTAATTATAAATTTACCATTGATGACTTAAAAAAATTTCGCCAAGTTGGAAGCATCACTCCAGGACATCCAGAATACGATGTTAATTTAGGAATTGAATGCACTACTGGACCATTAGGTCAAGGAATTGGCCTGGCAGTTGGAATGGCAATTGGGCTTAAAAACGCCAATTCAATCTACAATAATAATTATTGTGAAATGTTTAATGGAAATGTCTTTGTTGCTTGTGGTGATGGTTGTCTTCAGGAGGGAATTTCATATGAGGCATGTTCCCTTGCAGGCCATCTAAAACTTTCAAATTTAATTTTAATTCATGATTCTAATTCAATTCAACTTGACAGTAAAGTTTCGGCAACTTTTTCTGAGAACCTTCATCAAAGATTTAAAGCGATGAATTGATATACCCAAAAAGTTTTTAATGGAAATGATTTAGATGAAATTAAAAAAGCAATTCAAAATGCCATCGATTCAAGTCTACCAAGCTATATTGAAGTTGTTTCAACAATTGGTTATAAATCACCTTTGGAAAATACAACAAAAGTCCATGGTGCACCACTTTCTGTAAAAGATTACTTAGAAACAAAAAAAAATTATGATTGAAACTATCAACCATTTACCGTTCCAGAGGAAGTAAAACAAAACTTTTATTCAATCATTAAAGATAAAGTTTTAAACTATGAAAAATTTAAAACTA
This sequence comes from symbiont of Argiope bruennichi, assembly GCF_051094275.1. Lineage (NCBI taxonomy): Bacteria > Bacillati > Mycoplasmatota > Mollicutes > Mycoplasmatales > Mycoplasmataceae > symbiont of Argiope bruennichi. Next base: position 528,211 of record NZ_CP070274.1, on the reverse strand, counting down.
AATTTGAAAAATTTTCAAAAAAAAATCCAGAAATTTCCAAAGAAATTTTAAATTTCTATAATCATAAAAAATTAAGTATTGATTGAAATAAAATTAATGAATTGTTTATTTCCAACAATTCAGAAGCTACAAGAGTTAGTGTTGGAAAAATTTGAGATTATATTTGTCAAAATGAAAAAATATTTCTAGGTGGTAGCGCCGATTTAAGTGTTAGTACGAAAATTGCTGGGGCAGATGGTCAATTTAATTGTTGAAATTATAATGGAAGAACATTGTATTTTGGAGTTCGTGACTTTGGACTTGCAAGTTTTGTTTCAGGAATTACCTTAACTTCAATAAAATGGGGATATGGAGGAGATTTTTTTGCTTTTTCAAACTACATGAAAGCACCAATTAGACTTGCATGTCAAATGCAAATCCCCTTACTTTTATTTTTTTCCCATGATTCAGTTCTTTTAGGAGAAGATGGGCCAACCCACCAACCAGTTGAACAAATTTGAGATTTAAGAAATACTCATAATCTTTATACTTACAGACCAGCAGATATTAAAGAATCAATTGGTTGCTTAAAAGATGCCTTAGAAAAAAATTTATCTTCAGTTTCATGTTTTGTGACTTCAAGACAAAACTTACCACAACTTTCACATACTAGTGTTGAAAAAACTCAAAAAGGTGGTTATATATTGGTAAATTTTGAACCAGAAGATAATCGAAAAAAACTTATATTTTTAGCCACTGGCAGTGAAGTAAGTTTAGCAATTTTAGTCGCAGAAGCATTAAAAAATGATTTTAATATTCGAGTAGTTTCCCTACCTTGTGTTGAAAAATTTTTAGAAAATTCAAAAATTTATTTAAATTCTGTACTTTCTGATACCGAACCATTGATTACTTTTGAATTATCGAATAAAAATTGTTGAAATATTTTTGGGAATCAAAGAATAGTTTATTCTTTTGGACTTTCAACGTTTGGAGTTTCTGGAAAAGATAAAGATATTCAAAAATATTTTGAATTAGATCAAGAATCAATTGTAAAAAATATCAAAAAAACTTTTTCTTAAAAAAATGGTTTCTTTATTCAAAAAATCGGTAACAAAAAAAGAATACGATTGAAAAACAATCGCAAAAGCGAGTACTTGCTCTAACGAACAAGTTATCGATATGATGAATGGGAATATGTTTGGTTTGAGTGAATCAGAGGCCAATTATCGTTTAGAAAAATATGGAGAAAACGATATTAAACCCGAATCCAAAGGTTGATTTTATCTGTTGCTTTTAACTTTTTTAAATCCTTTTGTGATTGTTTTATTATTAATTTCTCTTTACAGTTTTATATCCTATTTTTTAACTTCCGATGAAGTTGAATTATTTGGGGGAATTATTGTTTTGTTTATGGTATTTTTAAGTATTTTTATTTCCTATATTCAAGACATTAGGGCAAAAAAATCTTCAGATAAATTAATTAAAATGGTAAATACAGATACTTTGGTTTATCGATATAATTTTGATGATCCTCGCTCAATTGTTTACCTAAATAACAGTGAAATATTTAAAAAATGTCATAATATTCCCTTAAAGAACATTGTTCCTGGAGACATTGTTTACTTATCTGCTGGTGATTTAGTCCCTGCAGATATGAGAATCTTATTTTCCAAGGATTTATCAATTAATGAGTCCACTTTAACAGGTGAAAGTCTACCTCAAGAAAAGCACGCAACTCTTTCAAGCGATGACTTTAATTTTAAAAAAAATTTTCTTGGATGTCAAAATATTATTTACAAAGGAACTTCAGTATCATCTGGATACTGTATTGCAATTGCCTTAAAGACAGGGGCTTCCACCTATTTTGGATTTATCTGCAAATCATTAAATTCAACAAAAAAAACTAATTTTGATAAACAAGTTCGAAAAATTTCTTTTTTTCTTATTTGTTTAATGTTTGCTATGTTACCAATTGTCTTTTTGGGATATAAATTTCTAGGTTTTCATGGTTCTGTAAAGACAACCGAAGCTTTTTTATTTGCAGCTTCGATTGTTGTTGGATTAACACCTGAAATGATGCCATTAATCATTACTTCGACGCTTTCTAAAAGTGCCAGGTTACTAATGAGAAAAAGAATTATTGTTAAAAATTTAATTTCTGTTCAAAATCTTGGAAGTATGGAAATTTTGTGTTGCGATAAAACGGGCACCCTTACAGAAGATCGGATCGAACTAGTAAATTACTATAATATTTTTGGAAAAAAGTCCGAAGAAATTTTAAAATATGGTTATTTGAACAGTTATTTTCAAACTAATTTAAAAAATAATTTAGATTATTCTGTTATTGACAAATTTACGAATGAAAATAAAAAGTTTGAAATTGACAATTTATTTAAAGTGGATGAAATTCCTTTTGATTTTAAAAGAAAAATGATGTCGGTTATTGTTGATGGAATAAATTTTGAAAAAAGTTTGATTTGCAAAGGTGCTTTTGAAGAAGTAATAAATAAATGTAACAAAGTAAAAATTGATCAAGAAATTTTACCATTAACCGACCAATACATTAAAAAAATTTCTTTAATGGTTAAAAAATTAAATGACTTAGGGCAGCGTGTTTTAGTGGTTTCATACAAACCAATCAAAGATCCAGAAAAAACCATTTTTTCTGTAAAAGATGAAAATGATTTAATTTTTTTAGGTGTTTTAGGATTTTTAGATATTCCAAAGTCAAGTGCTAAAAAAATTATTTCTAAATTGAATCACCTAGGTGTTAAGGTTAAAATATTAACTGGTGATAATGAAAGAACAACTTTGGCAATTGCGAATAAGATTGACTTAAACTTTACCAAAGATGATTATATTTTGGGGGATGAAATTGATAGTTTATCAGACTTAGAATTAGAAAGAATTGTGGCAAAAAAAAATATTTTTGCAAAGCTTTCACCATTACAAAAAGAACGAATTATTAAAGTTTTACAAAAAAATTTTTCAGTGGGTTTTTTGGGTGATGGGATAAACGATGCCATTTGCTTGAAGACATCAGATGTTGGCATTTCTGTAAATAATGCTGCCGATGTTGCCAAAGAATCATCGAGCATGATTCTTTTAGAAAAAGACTTAGAAGTAATTTATGATGGAATTTTATCTGGTAGAAAAACTTATATTAACATTATAAAATACTTAAAAATAACAATTTTTTCTAATTTTGGAAATACAATTTCGGTATTGATGGCAATGTTTTGATTTAGCTTTCTTCCAATGTTGCCAATTCAAATTTTATTTCAAAATTTACTGTATGACATATCACAACTTGCAATTCCTTGAGATAATGTTGATCCAGAAGATATTCGAAAGCCAACAAAATGAACCACAAAAAACATTATTCCCTTTATTTGCATCAATGGAGTGATTAGTAGCATCTTTGATCTTTTAACCTTTGCTTTTGCAGGATATGTTTTAACAAACCTATTACAAGACCCTTCATCAATAAACAATCCAACTAATTTAAAAATTTTTCACACTGCTTGATTTTTGGTTGGAGTATTTACACAAGTTTGTGTTTTTCACACTGCAAGAACAAAAAAAATTCCATTTTTACAATCAAGCGCCTCACCAATTGTTTTTGTTTTTTCCTTATTAGTTTTATTAGTAAGTGTTTCAATTACTTTTATTCCGTTTACCATTGATGGCTTCCAATTTAGTCCTTTACCGTTAAAATTCTTTATTTTCTTATTTTTTGTGGTAATTTTTTATTTTTTAATTGCAAACATTGGAAAAAAACTTTACATAAAAATTTATAAAAAGTGATTTTAATTTTTCTTTTTATTATTAAAATAACTTAGTATGTTAGCCCTAAAAAACATTTCTAAAAGAGTTTCTGAAAAATTTTCTTTAGAAAATATTAATTTTTCCGTTTCAAAAGGAGAAATAATTGGAATATTAGGTCCAAACGGGGCAGGAAAGACAACTCTTTTTCGAATTTTATTAAATTTAATTGCTCAAGATGCAGGCGACATTTATATAAATGAAGATAAGTTTATTTTTAATAAAAATTTTTCTAAAGTTGGCTACCTACCAGAAATTAGAAGTTTGTTATTAAAACTCAAAGTTTTTGATCAAATTTGTTATTTTTCCGGTCTTAAATGTCAAACATTATCAAAAACTAAAATTATGTGAGATAAATGAGCACCAATTTTAAATATTAAGAAATATGAAAATACTGAAATTAGACAACTTTCTAAAGGAAACCAACAAAAAGTTCAATTTTTAGCAGCTTTTATCCATGATCCAGAAATTTTAATTTTAGATGAACCATTTTCAGGATTAGATATTATTAATGCAGAAATATTTAAAAAAGTTATTTTACAACTTTCAAAAGAGAACAAAATTATTCTTTTTTCTTCCCACAAGCTAGATGATGTTGAAAAATTTTGTGAAAAAATTTTAATCATTAACAATGGCAAAGAAATTTTAAAGGGTAAAATAGCAGAAATTAAAAAAAAGTATCAAAATAATTTTTTAGAAATTAAAGGTTTAAACTTACCAATTGATGAATTTGATGCAGTTAAAGAAATAAAAATTATTTCTGCAACAAAAAATTACTTAAAAGTTAAATTTTTTAATCAAGAACAACTAGAAGCGATTTACAAAATTTTACCAAAAATTCAAAATTTAACTTTTTTTGAGATTAAAGAACCTTCACTTACAGATATTTTTATCGAAAAATTAGAAAATCAAAAAATTTTTTATGAAAATCAATAAATTTATTGATAAATTGACTAAAAGGCCTGGCTGATTTGATTTTTACTTTTTATTTTTACAAAAAGTAAAAAAAAAATCCTTTAAAATTCTTTTTACAATTTCAATTTTTTTGGCAATATTTTTAGGATATGTACCAAAGATAATAGGTGGAAATACTTTGCCAGTAAATGAAAATAATTCATTACTTTTTTTTATGCTTCTTTGTCTTCTTTTTTCCTTACTTTGCTATGTTTTTGTAATATTTTTAATAAATATTAGTTCTACAGAAACCGTTGAAGAAAAAAATTCTAGAGCAATGGAAATTATTATTTCCTCTTTACCAGCAAAAAAGCATATGTTTGCAAGAATTTTTTCAAATTTTTCGGTGTTTTTTTATTTATTTATCATTTTTCTTTTGATAAACTTTTTTTCGACATTAATTTTCCAGCAAACAGGGGATGGAATTTTTTCTTTTGCTAAAAAACTTTCAGGTATTAACAAAAATAGCAGTATTTTTGATATTTATAAAACTGCCAAATTACACGGCGATTTTATCTTATTTTTAGTTTCATCCTCAATTATTATTTTTATTACAATTTTTACTTATTTAACTTTTGCGGTATCACTTTCAAGTATTCCATCTTCTTCACAAGACAGTCAATATTTAATGCTACCTTTGATTATTATTCCAATTATGTCTTTTACATCTTTTAACTCAGTATATCATTCCGATTCTAATACTTTAAAAACAATTTTGGGATGTGTACCTTTAATTAATTTATGTTTTTTTCCAACCGCTTTTTTATCTGGAAGTTTGCTAAATTCTTGATTAGATCCTTATCTTATTTTTCTTTTAGCTTTGTTAATTAATTTATTATTTTACTATTTAGTCTCTTTTCCATTAACACTAATTTACCAACAAGGTATTTTAAATTACTCACAAAAAGCAGCCTGAATTCAATTCAAAGAAGTAATTAAGAGTTTAAAATATCAAAATAATAAAAAAAATAAAAAATAAATTTTTTATAAAAAAAATCTCTTTTTCTAAAAGTAGAAGATAAAAATATCTTAATTCTTTAGATAAAAGAGAAATATATATTAATAAAAAAACGTTGTTATATTTTAGGCAATTAAATTAAATAAATAATTTTTGATTGTTATTTTTTAATTTAAGAAAAATTAATTGCTAAAAGTGTCAACTAATTTACCATTTCATCCAATAAAACACGTAATACCACTACCATTATTTTTTCTGGCAATGTTTAAAAATTCAGAAAAAAGGATTCATGAAACAGTTTTTGAAATATAATTAAAATAATCTTTAATTTTTTCATTAAAAAAAGTAAAATCAAAATTTTCTTTTACAGATTTTATAAAACTGTCTGTCAAAAAGATTTCAACACCACATCAGTGAAGTTTCACAGTTAAGTCATTATTTTTATCTAATAACTTTTTATTGTGAAAGTTATCATAATAAATGTTTAAGCATTTATCAAAATTAATCAATTTTTTATCAAGTAACAGTTGATATGTTTTTTCTATTACTGGTAAAAGTGATTGATATTCTTTTGGTACAACATTAAAATCAATCTTTGAAGCATCTATATGTATTTTATTGTTCTCAATATTTACATTTCTAGATATTTCTTCTTCTGTAAATTGGAAGTCAAATAAGTATGAATCATCTGTTTGTTCTTTTTTGACCTGTAATCCCATGTAACATAATTCTAAGTTTAATACCTCATAAACCATGTTTGGAGAATGAGGAATAAGATTACTGGCTACTATTCTTCAAATAGAATTCATTTAGCCTCCAAAATTTTGTAAAAAATAATTAATAAAAAATAAATATTAAAAATTTTTTACTTTTTATTCTAAAATAAAAATTAATTATTTCAAATTTACAAAATATTATTAAAAAAATATTAAAAAATTTTTGTAATCTCTTTTTAAAAAAACATTAATCTTTTTATCAACTTTTTTATTAAGAAAAAATAATTTAAAATTAAAAAATCATGTTAATAAGAAGAAAACTTTTTTTATATTTTCATAAATATTTTAAAAGATTTTTTGTTTTCTATCTTATTTATTTTATTCTTTTAACCTTTCTAATTATTGTTTTTAACGGAATTTCGACACCATTAAACGGAAATTTAATTTTTAATGATTTTTGAAAGAAAACTAAAGGATACGATTTCTATTTAAATTTTTCACAACTCAAAACTGATCCATTAGTTCAAAATAAAACACAAGAAGAAATTGATAAATTATTAGAAAATTTTTCACCCTCAAAAGATTTATATTTTCAATGAGATAAAAAAATTTCTCCACTTTCTTTAAAGTGAAAACTAATCAATGATCATGAAACTTTTATGGTTAATCAACAAGATTTTTCCTTCATTACTTTCCCAGAATCAAAAAATAATCAATGAAAATTTGATTATTTTCTTTACAAAAAAAATAAAAAACCAGTAAGTAATGTTGGTCCAAACAAAGTTTATTCGGTTTATATTTCCAATTCTTTTGCAAAAAATTATCACTTACAATTGAATAGTAAGTTTGATTTAAACTATGATATTTCTGATCCTAGCGCTAAGATAACAATAAAAGTTGCTTCAATTGATTATAACCCTAGAAGAATTTACAATAGAGAAACAATTTTTGAAGGGATGAATAAAAATTTTATTTTTCTTTTAAACGACGACATAAAAGAATTACAACAAAAAATTCCCTTAAATTATTACTATAGTTGCTATTTTAAATATCAAAATGAAAATTTTTCAGAATCTAAAAAAAATTCCATTTTTTCTCAATTAAATAACAGACTTTTACAAGATCCAAATCTAAAAGTTATATCTTTAACAAGAAAATTTGATTTTAATGATATGAACACTTTTTATTTTCAAAATTACAGTGTTTCTGTTTACTATATTGTTATTTTATTTATTTTAATGCTATCAATTTTTTTATTTTCAATTTTTTTTATTTGCTTGGAATCATATCTTTCCAAATTATCAGTATCTCTTGCAGTACTAAAGATAAATGGGTATAAAAAATCAGAAATTATTAGATCGCTTCTAAGTTACTTTTCTTTTTGATTTCTTACAACTTTTTCCATTGCCTACTTTTTGTCATTTTACACAACAAAATATTTTTTACATATTTATCTATCACCATTTATTCTACCAACCGAAGGGTATCACTTAAACAACTACATTGTTCTTGGCGCATTTATTTTAATTTATGGGGCATATTTATTATTTATAATTTTGGTAGCGTTAAGAAAACTTTCTAAAAATAGTTTAGCAACAATTAATAACTTATCAGATTTATTAATTTTAAGAACCCAAAGATGAAAAAAAATTTTTGAAAAATTTAGTTTTTTTATTAGATCTGTAGTTAACTTATTTGTTTCATATTTTAAGAATTCTTTGTTCTTTTTTGCTGGTATTTTTGTTACCACATTTTTAATTTTATCTTCATTTGTTTTTAACTTTTCAATTTTTGCTCTTTCAAACCGATACAATACCGTAAATAATTTTAATTCTCAATATATTCTTACAAAACCATTTTTTTATCCAGATAACGCTAACGATATTTCAAATCGTTTATTTTTTTCACACGATAAGAATTTAGCTGAATCTTTCAATAATTCTCAAGAATTTTTAGATGCACTAAAACAAAATAAACCATTTTCAATTAACAATTCATCATTAAAAAATATTAAAGAAGCCGACCTAATAAAAAAATTATTAGCAAATAATTACAAAGAAATTGTTGATTATGTAAAAAAAGTTTATGGGAATAAAGACTTTTTGATGTCATTTAATGAATATTATTTAGATCAAAACACATCATTATCTTTTTCATTATCCTATGTAGCAGCTAAAATTGATCAGCAATCAACTAATTTTCAAATTTTATCGATTCCAGAGCAGACTAAAGATAAATTAACAACTTGTTTTCCATTACTTACCGATGCGGTTCTTAATAAACTTAATGCATCATATGAGGCAGATCCTGAAGTTATTCCATTAATTGGCAACTCATATTTTTACAAAAACTATAAAGATTTTTACAATAAAACCTTTTCTATTGCGGGAATAAATGATAAAAAATTTAAAGTTATTGACTATTTGGAAAATGATTTTTCTTTTTTTCCTTGTGTGTATTCATATTTACCACAAGTCATAGAGGATAAAAGCTTTTTTTTTGATGGTAATTATGTATATTATAAGGACAATACCGACTATCAGTCATTTTTTAATGTTAATGGCAAATATCAAAGTTCAATATTTATTAAAACATCAAATCAAGAAATAAAAAAATTTATTGATGAGCAGTTTAAAATATTTATTATTATTTTTTGAATTTTGATTGTTTTATCTTCACTTATAAGTATTGTGTTTACTTTTATATTTATGGAATTTTTGTTAAGAAAAAATCGGATATTATTTACTGTTTTCAAAGCAACAGGATATAAAAATTCTTTTGTAAATTTTATTTTTTTAACAGTTTATGCTTTATCGTTAATTATTGGATCAATATTTGCGATGCTTGCAAGTTATTATATTTTGCAAGAACTTTATACAATTCTTACAAATAAAATTATTTTACCAATTTTTTTTGTGTTTAAACCAATTTGAATTTTATATACAGTTGTAATTATGTTAATAATTGTTTTCTTATCATATATCGCTGCAAAGAAAAAACTAAAATTAAAAAACTTAGCAGACTTATTAAAAATTAAAGAATAAGAAAACTATTGTTTTTCTCACTTTTTCAAGGTTCTAAAGCCACGATTTGAAAGACAAACCTTAACTTTTTTTCCATTAATAAGAATTTTTTTGGTTTGCATATTAGCTTTTCAAAACCTACGAGTAGCATTCATAGCATGACTTCTGTTGTTTCCAAATCTTTTTCTTTTTCCAGTTACTAAACAAATTTTCATTGAAGAATCCTAATCTTTATTTTTTTATAATTTTTTTTATAATATATACGTGAATAATGATAATAATTTTAATCAATATTTAAAAAAAATTAAAATTTTTTTAGAAAAACACGAATTAATTTTAAATTTTTATCAAAAAAAACATTTTTTAAATTTATTTTCAAAATATAAAATTAAAAATTATAATTTAATTGAAAAAAACGTTTTTAAAAAAAACACTTTTTTAATTAATATCTATGCAGATGTTCAATTTAAAAAAGATCTTTTTTTTAAAATATCTAACTTTGAACAAGAATTTTTATATTTTTGCGAAAAAGAACTAGATATAAAAATAACTAAAGTAAACTTTTATATTGTTAATTTAGTTTTTTAGCTTGATGATATTAAACAAAAATTAAAAATGACAAAAATCCTTTTACCAAAAAAATTAAAAGAAATTTTATTTTCTGGAGCTAACAATTTGATTAATTCTTCCAAAGAAATTAATCAAATTAATTTTTTTCCCGTACCAGACTCAGACACTGGTACTAATATGTCAATTACAATTCAATCTGGAATCAACAATATTTTAGACTTGGATACTGATGATGTTGGTTTAATTTTTCAACAAATGAGTGAAGGAATGCTCATTGGAGCTAGAGGTAATTCAGGAATTATTTTAAGTCAATTTTTTGTTGGTATTAGTAGATATTTTAGTAAAAATTTAAAGTTCACGGTAAAAAATTTTTTAAAGTCATTTTCTTATGGTTCTATTGAAGCATATAATGCAGTTTATGTCCCAAAAGAGGGCACCATATTATCAGTAATTCAAAAAATAGCTAGAATTTATAAAAAATTCAGGCACATTGTGTACTTTGAAAATTTTTTTCCAGAATTTATAGAAGAAGTAAAAAATATTGTTGCAGAAACAACCCAAGAAATGGAAATTTTAAAAGAGAAAAAAGTAGTTGATGCCGGGGCTCTTGGTTTACTAAAGGTTTTTGAGGGAATGAAAGATGGATTTTTTGATCATAAAATTGTAAATTATCAAAATTTAAAAGATAATAACTTTCAAAACCACAATGAAAATTTAGAATCATTTATCATTAATTCCAATTGTAATCATGGTTATTGCACTGAGTTTTTAATTTTATTGAACGAAAAACAGCAAAAAACTTTTAATTTAAAAGAATTTAGAAAAAAACTTGAAAAAAATAATTTTTCTTCAATTATTACTGTAAAAGCTAACAATATTATTAAAGTTCACGCCCATGCTTTAGATCCAGACAAATTATTAAATGTTGGTCTAAAACATGGACAATTATTGAAAATAAAGATTGACAATATGAATTTTCAAACGGAAAATCATCTTTTATTTTCAGAAAATGATAATCCATCAAATGAACTTCAAAATCCTGATAATTATTTAGAAAACAAAAAATTATCGGGATTATTTTTGATCACAAATTGTCAAAAAATACCAAATATTTTTGAAGATAGTTATTTAAAAGAAATTATTAATGTTGAAAATGATAATTTTTCTTCAGAGAACCTTAAAAAAATTAAAAGTCAATATCAATTTAAAGATAATATTTTTTTAACAGATGACGTCAAAGTTTTCAAGATTATTAGTGATTATTCTGATAATTGTCATGTTTTTTTACTTCCTTCAATAATTTATGCGCTTCCTTTAATTTATTCGTTTTCACCTGAGCAAAGTCCTTTAGAAACCCTAAGTATTTTTGAAGAATTATCAAAAGAAGTAACCGCTTTTTATATTAAAAATTCTTTGCATTTATCTTTAAATAATTCAGAAAATTTAAACAATAATGGAAAATTTTCTTTCTTTTTGTTAGAAGATAAAAAAATAATCAATAAATTAGAAGATAAAGTTGCCCTATTATTAAATTTTTTAGAAGAAAAAGAGTCTGAAATTTTTGAAGGAATTACAATTTTTTTATCTTTTTCCTTTTCAAAACAAGAAGAAAAAAAAATTTTAAATTTTTTAAAATTAAAAAAATACAAATGGGAGTTATACAACATTATTATGGAAAGTAGTGAATGCATTTTGATGCTAAATTAAATTTATGAATAAAATAGTTTTAGATTGTCTTGGATTTGATAATAGTGAAAGTGAGGCATACGCTGCTGCATTTTCATTTTGTCATGAATTTCCAGACGCCTTTATTGAAGTAATTGGTACCAAGAAGGAGTGAATGAATTTTTCAAAAAAATACATCATTCCATCAAATTTATTTTTTATTGAGTGTAATGAAAAAATTGAACAAAAAGACCTAGGTTTTAGCATTAAAGACAAACAGGGTTGTAGCATGGCATTAGCTATTAGCAAACTTCAAGAAGATGATTATTGTGGTATGGTTACTGCTGGTAACAGCGCTGCCTTTGTTTTAGAATGTTACAGTAAATTAAAAATTGATGAGCAATCAACCCCAGTTCTTTGTGGAATGTTGCCAAATATTAAAAAAAAAGAAGCTTCTTTTTTTTTAGATATTGGGGCAAACATTGATATTCAACCAGAGAAATTACTTTTGTGCTTGCCATTTTTAGTGAAATATTATAAAAATAATGGAAATAACAATATCTCAATTAAAATTTTATCAAATGGTGAAGAAGTTAGCAAAGGAAATGCTTTTACCCATAAAACAACCGAACTATTACAAAAAAATAGTGAATATTCAAAGTATTTTGATGGTTATGTAGAACCTACTAATTTGTTGAAAACTAACGCAGATATTATTCTTTCTGATGGTTGATCTGGAAACTTAGCTCTAAAGGGTTTGGAAGGTGGAATTTTGTCTTTTATTGAAGACGTAAAAAATAACATTAATAAAAGATTTTTATTTAAAATTTTTAGTCCATTAGTAAAAATGATTCTCAAAAAAACCATCAAAAAATTAGATTACAACTATGTTGGTGGCGCTATTTTGTTGAATGTTAAAAAAGTTTGTATAAAGGCTCATGGTGCTAGCAACAAAATATCCTTTTATCATGCACTAAAAAAATGTTATGATTTTGCGAACATCAAACAATTAAACTAATGAATCAACTAGACGAGGAGAAGGCCCCTTTAATAAAATTTTTAAAGTCTCTTAAAATTAAGATTCCAAAAGATCAAGAAAATTTGTTTTTTCAATCTTTTTGTCACTCTTCTTGATGCAATGAGCAAAAAGATAAAATTGAAAGTTATCAACGCCTTGAATTTTTAGGCGATTCAATTTTAAACTTTTGTATTACTTTATATTTGTATAAGAAATATCCAGATATTTCTGAAGGATCAATGTCAAAAATTAGATCAAAGTTAGTTCAAACCAAGACAATTGGTTTTATTTCTCATAAGTTAGATTTTGGCAATTGAATTAAACTTGGAAAAGGTGAAAGAGACCCACTCCACAACAGTATTAAAAATCTAGCTGATGTTTTTGAGGCGTTAATTGCAGCAATTTATTTATCTTCGGGGTTAAATAAAGTAATTCAGTTTTTAAAAAATCATTATTTTATTAATCTGTATTACTTAGATTTTGAAGAAATTGAGGATTATAAAACAAGACTTCAAGAGTATTTACAATCATTTTCTTTACCTGGGGTTGATTATATTTATCCAAACAAAGACTTAACAAATCAAAAAATTTTTCGTACTTTTGTAATTTGAAATAAAAATAAAATTTCTGAAGGTACTGGAAAAAACAAAAAAGAGGCTGAGCAAAAAGCCGCCAAAAACGCGCTTAATTATTTTTTAAAAAAAAATCTTAGTAAAAAAAAATCATAAGTATGAATAATCATAACGTTGATCATTGTTGTAAATTAGATGAAAGCACTTCAAAAAAAAATTGAAATTTACTTTCTTTTTCTTTTATTCTTTTAACAGTTGCAAATATCCTTCTTTTTATAGCATTTCTAAATTACAATTTTTTTAGCAATCACGTCTTAATTATCTTTAAGTACCATATTCTAGAAATTATTTGCTTTTTAACTACTTTTTTGCTGGTTGGAATTGATTTAATAAAAAAGTTTTTTAAAAATTTTTCTAAAAAATTTATTAATATCAACAATATTATTTTATTTTCCTCATTTATTATTACTTTTTATTCGCTTTTTTACTTTTTTTATCAAATTAATGATATTTTTACCGTTAATAATCTATCAGATCAAGCAAAAGACAATGTAATTTTTTATTCTGCATCATTGTTGTTATATTTTTCAAATATTGGAATCAGAATTGAAAAATATATTTTTCAAAAAACCGAAAAAACTTCCAATTTTTTGTCAGAATTACAACCAAAATATGTTAGGTGTTTTGATATTAGAACTAACAAAACTAAAAATAAATTTTATCAAGATGTTGAAATAAACGATATTGTTCTTGTAAAAAAAAACGAAATTATTCCAGTTGATGGATATGTTATCAACGAAGTTAGTTCTATTATTAGCACTAAAGTTTGAACTGGCGATGAATTGCCAAAAAGTATTGGCTTAAATTCTATGTATCCTCTGGAGATATTAATTTGGGGAATAATATTATGGTAAGAGTTGCCAAAAACTATCAAGATTTTGCGCTAACTTATTTAATTAATACCATTAAAAATTACAAAAAAACCCCACAGAAATATCAAAAAATTTCTGAGGTTGTTGCAAATTACTTAACTTTTGCTGTCTTGTCAATTGCTTTTTTAACTTTTTTGATTCATTTAATAATTGGTTTATTAAACAGTCCATTAAACTTTAAGGACTGTATTTTTCCAACGATCTCGGTTTTAGTTATTTTTTGTCCATGCGCACTTGGAATCACAATTCCATTACTTTTAGCAATCACCTCAATGAAAGCAAATCGAAAAAAAATTATTATTAATAATCCAAATTTAATTGACAAAATTTCTTCAATCGATACGGTTGTCTTTGATAAAACGGGAACTTTAACAAAAAATGAAATTTATTTTGAAAACTTAACTTGTCTTGACAACAATTCTTTGTATTTTTCCATTTTAAGGTCATTAGAACAAAAATCTCAACATCCAATTGCTCAATCAATCCTTAATATGTTGGTAAACTATCCCTTGGTAAACATTACAAATTTTAAAGAAATTTTTGGAGTTGGGGTTTTTGGAAAATATAGCGATAAAGAAGTAGCCGTAATTTCCAAAGAAAAAGCCACAAAAAGATTTTCAAATTTAAAAATTGGCAACTTTAATCAAGAAATTTTTTTAATTTATGATAATCGAGTAGTTGCTGGTTTTGATAAAAAAATTTTATTTAGAAAAGAGGCAATTAATTGCCTTCATTTACTAAAAAAATTAAAATACAACACTTATATTATTACTGGAGACAACAATTTATATGACGAAGATATTGAAAAAATTGTTGACAGAGACAATATTTTTACCAAATGTCTTCCAGAAAAAAAACTTTCAATTGTAAAGTCGTTAAGAAATCAAAGAAACTTAAATTTGATCTATGTAGGGGATGGAATTAATGACATTTTAAGTTTAAAAGAGGCAAATATTTCCGTAGGAATTGGATCAAGATTTGATCTTGCTAGCATTCAAACTGATATTGTTCTTGTAAATAATAATTTAATGAATATTATTTATGTTATTTTTTTACTAAAAAGAACAAAAAAGTTTATTATTTTTTCTTTAACCTGATCAATTGTTTACAATTTAATTTTTGCACTTGTTGCATCATTTGGCCTAATCCCCCCCGTATTTTCCGGGATGATAATGATATTTAGTGATATTTTTCTTTTAATTTTTGCATTATTTTTATATTTCTATCGTTTAAAAATTTAAAAATTTGAAAAAGTTTTAATAATATTTTAAAATGATTTACAGACAAAAATATGTCTGTAGTAATAAACAAAAAAAATTGTAAATATTTTTTAGAAATCTAACCCTTTATCTAAAAAAACTTATTAATATAAAAAAATTATTAGAAACCAATCTAATAATTTTTTTTTTAAATAAAATTAACAATATATGGACAATATCTTCAAAAATTTAAAGAATTTTTTTAATAATAAAGCCCCTTTTAACAACCAAAATCAAAATAATTCAGAAGATCCTTTCTATGACAATTCACCAATACCTCAATTAAAATATTCTAATTATACGTTGCGTAAAGACTATAAAGCGATATGTGAAGTTTTAAATAATGATCAGTTATTTTGCACAAGATTTGATACTATTCCTGGAATTTTTGGTAGGGCAAATAAAAAAAACTTTGAAAAAATTAACAAAATAAAAAAGCGTAGTAATAAAAATTTGATTTTAATGTTTGAAAGTTTAGAACAAGTTTTAAAACATATAAATTTAGATGAAAAACAAATAAATGCCATAAATATTTTTGGTAAGTTTCACACTTCATTTAAAATTTTAAAAAGTAGAGTAAAAGACGAATCAAAAGAAAATCTTTATTCAACGAACGATTATTTAGTTTTTAGAATCTATTTTCCTAAAAGATGATTTTTTCCTCAATGTAAATCAGGATTTTTTTGTAATAGAATATTTACATGCACAAGTGCTTTATTAAAAAAATTTGGCCCTCTTTATACTACAAGTTGTAATTATGAAGGTAAAAGACCAAGAAAACTTCCCAATCGTGTTATAAGTTTTGCAAAAGAAAACTCAATTCATTTTAATTATTCTCTTTATTGGGGCAATACATTATCAAGACCATCAACAATTATCGACCTAGAAGATGGCAAATTTTCTGTTATTAGAAAAGGAATATATAAAAGAAAAATTCAAGAAAATATTCAGCATCTTTTAGCTTCCCGAAATTAGAAATACTATTTATTCACCTAATTAATTCAATAAAAATTTTTTAATTACCTTAAATTTTTTCAAATTATTTTTTTATTCACATTCCAGAACCTCTCTTAATGTCCTATATTTCATACTCATATCAATTAGACTCTGACAACTTATATCTAATTATTATTACTTCAATTATCTTTCTTTCCTGTGTCACATTAGCAATATTTTCTTTAATACAATTTTTGAAGACAAAAAAAATAAAAAATGAATTTTTAATGGCTAAAATTTGTTTTACAAGAAATGGTTTTATTATTGCTCAATTTGACACCGTTCCTTCAATTTTTGCAAAAGTTTCCAAAAAAAACTTTAATAAATTGAATAAAATAAAAGAAACAAATCAAAATTTTACAATTTTTTTTTCTTGTTTAGAACAATTACTTGATTATTTTAATTTAGAAGAAAAACAAATTAAATTAATTTGTTCATTATTAAAATTCAATCCTTCATTTAAAATTTTAAAAAGTAGAGTAAAAGAGGAATACAAAGAAATTCTTTACTCTAAAAATGACTATTTATTTGTAAGAATTTGATTTTCAAAAAAAAATTCTGTATTTGCAAGAGAAGTTCCACTTTTAATTGATGAAACTGGTCCTTTGTTTGCAACAAGTTGTCATTATAAAGGGGAAGATCCAAGGATAAAACTAAGATTAATAAAACAATTTTTTTATCAAAATCTTTCTAAAAAAACTGAAATGCTCTATTGTAGAATCTTAATTAAAAGGTTTTCTCAAAATAAAATTTCAACAATTATTGATTTGGAGAATAATAATTTTTTAATTTTAAGAAAGGGAATGAATATTTCTGAAATTATTAATTGTTGCGACAACCAATAAATTATTAAATTAAAAAATTATGCACAATAACTTTTATCCTGCTCTTGCAATTAACAATCGACGAATTGCTCGATTAGCTGCACTTAAAAAAGAGTTAAAATTTCTTTTACAAAAAACCGACAATAATCGATTTTTTTTTGCAAAATTTAATTTTAGATGTGGTATTTTTTCTTTATCATTTAAAGAAAACTACCAAAAGTTAAAACAACTAAGTTTAATTAAATCTAATAGTTTTTTTATTTTTTTATCGATAAATCAATTACTTATTTATTTTGATTTAACTGACGAACAAATTTTTTTAATTCAAAAAGTTAACAAATATCATCCAATATTTCAGATTTCAAAAGATTATTTAATTGAAGAATATAAAGATGATTTTTATTTTGAAGGTGACTCGGTAAAAATTACTATTTTTTTAAAGTCGTTGATTTCTCAAGAAAAAATTAAAAAAAGATATTATTCTGGGTTCTCTTATTTTTCTGGTCTTATGGTTTATTTTTTAGATGAAAAAGGACCTTTATTTTTTTCAGAATTTCCAAACAAAACTAAAGAGATTAAAAAATTTGCAAAAGAAACAACAATTTATTTTTCATCTTTTTATTTCACCTATCCCACCTATCCTTATGCTGTTGGAAAATTTACTCCAACAATTATAAATATTGATAATAATTTTTCAATTTTAAGAGAGGGTAGATACGCCTCAAAGATTAAAAATATAATAAATAAATATTTAGATGATTAAAACTATTTATTTATCTAAAATCTTATTTTTTGTTTTAAAATAACTAAATGGTTATCTTATTATTTGTTTTTGCAGGAGTTTTTTGTAGCGTAATTTTTGCAGTTATTGCTTTTTTTACCGAAAATGAATAATTTTGCTTTTTTTGGAAGCGATGATTTATCTTTTGAATCATTAAAAAACCTTGTTTTATCAAAAAGCGTTGCTTTAAAACTTGTTGTTGTAAAGAACAAACAAAAAAATTTATTAAAAGATCCTATCTTTCTTTTTTGCCAAAAAAATAAGATTTTTTTTTTAAATTTTGAAAAAAATAAAACTTTTTGAAACGATATTTTAAAAATTTTTAAAGAAAAAAGCATAACATCAATTTTTTGTTGTTCATTTGGGGCAATTTTTCCCTTAAAAGTAATTAATTTTGTAAAAGATACTTTTAATCTTCATCCTTCATTTCTTCCAAGGTGAAAAGGACCTTCTCCAATTGTGTATTCAATTAGGCATGATCCAATATCTGCTGTATGCATAATAAAAATTGCAAAAGAAGTGGATAGCGGCGATATTATAAAGATGGAACCTTTTTTAATTGATATAAAAGATAATTATTTATCAGTTCTTTCAAAAATTAAAGAAATTGTTCATAAAAATTTATCTAAATGAATCAATGAATATTATCAAAACAACTTTTCTTTAATAAAACAAGATAAATCAAAAGAAACAATTTCTAAAATGATTACCTTTTCAAAAAGAAAAATTAATTTTGAAAAAAACGTTTTAGATGTGTACAATTTTATTAGATCATTTCCAAAATCTGATTTACCATATTTTTGTTTTAAAAATAATTTATTTTTCATTGATGAATGTAATTTTTTTGAGACAAAAGAAACTATTTTGCCAAAAACAATTATTTTGTCTAAAAATCAACTAAAAATTTATTGTTTAAACGGGTTTATCAATATCTTAAAAATTCAAAAAGAAGGTAAAAAAATTTTAAATATCAAAAGTTTTCTTAATGGAAAGTTAATTTTTAAAAATTATGATCAGACACAATAAAGAAAATCAAATAAAAATTATTGCTTTTTGTGGGATTTATGGGGCATTTATTCTTCTTTGTTTAGCTTTTTTAAAAATTCAAGCAATCGGCAATGAAGGTGGCTATTTACAATTTGCCGATGCTTTTTTATTTCTAGGTTGTCTAATAACAACTAGTTATATCTATGTTATATCAATGAGTTTTGTTTATGTTGTTGGTGATCTTTTAAACAATGCTGCAATTTACGCTCCAATTACATTTTTCATTAAATTAATAAGTTTATTTTTGATGACTTTTCACCAAAGAAAATTTTTTTGATATTTTATTTTTTTATGTATTTCCCAGGCACTTGTTCTTTTTGGATATTTTTTTTATGAAATTGCTTTATATGGTATTAGTTTTGCGATAAGTAGTTTATATTGAAATTTTCTTCAAGTAATTTCTGCAATTAGTATTGGTTCATTACTAGGTTACTTATTATTAAAATCTAATTTAACTTTGATTGACGATATATGAATAAAATAAATATTAAAAATATTAGAAATTTTTCAATTATTGCTCACATTGATCATGGAAAAAGCACTCTTGCTGATAGAATTATTGAAATTTGTAAAAAAGTAAAAAAATTAAAAACTGAATTACTAATGGATGAGTTAAAGATTGAAAGAGATCGAGGGATCACTGTAAAATTAAACTCCATCAGACTTTATTATGAGTATAAAAATGAAATATACACTTTTCATTTAATTGATACTCCAGGGCATGTAGATTTTTCTTATGAAGTTTCAAGATCTCTTGAAGTTTGTGATGGAGTAATTTTAGTAATTGATGGAACTAAAGGAATTCAAGCTCAAACCATATCACATTTAAGACTTGCAAGAAAACAAAATTTATCAATTATTCCAGCAATTAATAAATGCGATATGAAAAACTTCGATTATGAAAAAGTTAATAATCAAGTTAAAAAAATTTTAAAAATTAATCAAGATAGTTTGCAAATTAGTGCTAAAAATGGGATTAATATTGACAAATTATTAGAAAAAGTAATTTTACAAATAAAACCCCCAATTACTTTAAATAATGAGTTTCGAGCGCTTATTTTTGACAGTTTTTATGATACTTATCAAAAAGTTGTTTTATACATTAAAGTTTATGATGGTGAACTAAAAACTGGCGACATAGTTACTTTTTTTTACAAAAAAACTTATTTTAAAGTTTTAGAAGTTGGAGTCAGGACTCCTGAATTTAAACCCTTAAATGTTTTACATGCTGGTGAGATTGGTTATTTAATTTGTGGTATTAAAAATATTGATGACATTGAAATTGGGGATACAATTTTTTTAAAACAAAATAAATTAAATTTACCAATTCCTGGTTATCAAAAAATAAAACCATTACTTTATTTTTCATTATTTCCTTACGATCAAAAAGATTTTGATAGCTTTAAAAAAGCTTTTTATCGCCTAAAGCTAAACGACTCAAGTTTAAATATTTCCTTTATATCGACTCAAAGTTTAGGAATGGGATTTAGATGTGGTTTTTTAGGGGTTTTACATGCAGAAATTACTTGTCAAAGATTAGAAACAGAGCATAAGATTAACCTAATTGTAACTCAACCCAATATTGTCTATGAAGTTCAATTAAAAAACAATGAAATGACAGAAATTTCTGATCCCTCAGAATACGATCCTAAAAAAATTAAATCAATTAAAGAAAAATGAGTTTCTTTAAGCCTTTATTGTGACATTCAATATATTGGTAGTGTCATAAAGTTGCTAAATACTAAAAGATCAGTATTTAAAAATATGGAATTTTTATTTGATGATACCCAATTAATTGTTTTTCATTTACCATTTTCTGAAGTTATTTTTGGTTTAATTGATGAGATAAAAACGGTTAGTAAAGGCTATTGTCATTTTGATTATGAATTTATTGATTCTTTACCGGTTGAAGTAGTAAAAGTTGATGTATTATTAAACAAACAAAAAATTGATTTATTAAGTTTTTTAACTGATAAACAATCTTCATATGAAAGAGCTAAAAAATTAGTAAAAAAATTAAAAGAAATGCTTCCAAGAAAAAACTTTGAAATTCCGATTCAGGCTGTTATTAATAATAAGATTATTGCAAGAGAAACAATTGGGGCAATTAAAAAAGACTTGAATATTATTCATAAAGGTGACATTAGTAGAAGAAAAAAACTTTTAGAAAATCAAAAAGAGGGTAAAAAGAAAATGAAACAGTTTGGAAAAGTTGAAATTCCAACCTCTGTTTTCAATCAATTGTTTGAAACAAGTAAGATTAAAAACAAATAAAAAATAAATTTTAAGGAAAAAATTGGAGTATTTTATAAATTCTCTTTTGATTTATCTTATAATTAATTAAAATATATAAAGTCATGAACCCATCATTTTTTCTTTTTCAGTGAACTGAGGAAGATACCGTTGTTCTTTTATTAACTGTTTTAGTTTTCTTTGTACTTTTTGTTATTTTTTTAATTTGATTAATTTTTTGAATTTTAAAGAAAAAAAATCGATCAATTGCTGAAACAAGCAACCTAATTACAAAAAATAAAAATTTTAATGATGGTCAAACAACCGATTTAAACACCCTAGATACTTCATATGACAAAGCCACTAGTACGACAAGTACAACAGATTTTGATTTTGATTTAGAGAATAAGAAACCAATTGATGACTCAACTGATGATGAGTTATTCGATCCCATTGAAAAGTTTAAAACCGAAGTCATAAAATTGAAGGAAAGACTTGATAAGGAAAAATCTGATGAGTAAAAAATTTATTTCTGATAAAGAAAAAACCAATGACTTTTCTTTTTTTTACAAAAAGAAAAAAGCCCTTTCTGATTTTAAAAAAGGGGTTATGGTTATTGACAAAGACAATGAAAAAACCCAAATATCTCCAGAAGATCCAAAATTTTTAATTTTTTTTCAAATTATAAAGTTTAAAAGATTTTTACTATTTTTATTTCTTGCTTGCTTTTTAAGTTTTTTTATTTTTTCTTCAGTAAATACTTTTTTTGTTCTAAATTATCCAAATGATGTTTACAAGTTTTCTTTAAATTTCTTTTTCAATGCTTTAATTATTTATTTTTTTCTTTGATCCTTATTTAATCTAATAAATTTTCATAATTTAATTGCAACATTTAATTTATTATCATGAAAGAAAAAAGAAATTGTTGAAGAAAAGTCTTGATTTACCGATCATATTTTAATGATTATTCCCTTATTTAAAAAAAATATTAATTATTTTTTATTATATATTTTAGCTTTTATTACATCTTCATTAATTTATACTTTTCTTTTAAATCACTTTAACTACATATCGAAAGAAGAATTTAAAGGGTACTTTATTTTTATAATTTCTTTTGGATTTTCTTTTGCTTTTATTTTTTGTTGATTAAAATTTATTTTATTTAATTACCATGACGCTTCAAAAATTTTATTTGCCTCATTAAGTGATTCTAGTGATAATAATAATTATGGTAACTATTTTTCTGGGTCAAACTATGGTATTGAAAAAATTTCTTCAAATAAGAAAATCGTTCCATATAAAAAAAAATTTTCAACAAGATCACAAAAAAATCAATTGGATGATGATTTTATTGATGTTTCTTTTGTAGAAAATGAAATGGATGAACTTTCAAAAGTTAAAAAAAAATTATCAGAAAAAAAACTAAAAAAGAAAGCCAAAAACAAAAAAGCTCTTTACTGATGATTTGGTGTTGATTAAGGCTAGAAAATAATTAATGAAAAATAATCAAGATTTTTTTGATTTAAGTACTTATTTTATTGATAAATTAAATTTAAATAATTTATCAATTGAAGAATTACAATACAAAAGAAAATTTTGCTTAAACGCTCTATATTTATCATATTTAGATGAACTTTTAAAATCTAATGTTTTTGGATTTCAAAAAAATAATTGTAAAAATGTTTACTGAAAAGAATATCACTTTTGAAAAAATTTTTACTTTCCAACTTTTGACTATACATTGGTTTATGGAAAGATATTTTTACTTATAAAAAAGGTAATATTTTTTTTTTTTCTGCAAAAGAAACTCACAAAAAGAAACAAACGCGAAGATAAAAAAAAAATGAAAAAAAAAGTATCTCTTAAATAGTTGATGAAAAAAAAAAAAAATGATGATAAATTATATATTGAAGAAAATGATAAATTTTCTTACTTTCCAGATGATGTTATTAAAAATAAATTTACAAAAGCCAATTATGATGATTTTGTATTTACTATGTCGCTTCCTTTTGGAAAAATAAATTTTTTAAAAACTAACAACATTTTTTTATCACAAAATATTACAATTTTGAAAAATAATAATAAGAAAATTTGTTTAAATTTGTTTTTTTATTATTTTTTTAAAGGTAATTCATATTTATTTGAAAACAATGCTGGCAATGTTCTAGATCTCTGCTACGTTTTACAAAATGAGGATTTGATGCCAGTTGAATGATTATTCCCGCAAACTTATATCAACAAGCAAATTATATAAAAATGTTTTATGAACTCGAAAAACAAATTAGTTTGTTAATAAAAATTAGAAGAAAATCAAGAAACATTTTACATTTTTTGGGGAAAAATTGTCTTGATGATAAAACATATAAATTAAGTGATTTAGTAGAAAAAAGACGTCCTTTAACAATAACTAGCACTGATTTTTTTGATTGATTAAAATATCCAAGAGCCGATCATTTAAGACATACAGTTTATCCTTGAAGAACAATAACTGCTGGTTATCAATGAACAAAAATTAAAAAAATCTTATACTCTGAACCCGCAAAAGAAATAAACTTAGAAAAAACTATTTATAGATATCATTTAAATGATCTGGTAATTTCAAAAATTTATGGAAAAACTTATAATCCTTATCTTATCGATAGAGTTAACTTATATGCTATGTCGCCAAATACACCGCCTTATTTTTCAAAATTATCGGAAGTATCAACTCATATAATTTTATGATCTATGCTTGGACAAAACTTTTATCAAAGATTTGGAAATAAGTGAAAAGTTGGAACTGCAATTGAATTTATTCGTAAAAATCGTTTTTTTAATGAAGAGTTGAAGCTAATAAAACCAAAATATTATCACCTAACAGAACATTTATCAAATGTTTATAACTTTTGTGCCAAAAATATTTCAAAATATACTAAATTACGTGAAGAAATTTCAAGATTGTTGCAAGATCCTGCAGTAATTGAGGATGAAACTTATGAAAAACATTTGCAAGATATGTTTTTATTAAGCCAAGAAGCTAAAGAAACAAATATTTCTTTATTAAATCAAAAAGTTAAACACGAAAACATGTCTTTTTTAGCACAAGAAAACAAAGAAAATATAGTAAATAATCAGCAAGAAATTTTTGAAGAATCTGAAAAAAATAAATCATCTAAAAAAAAATGATGAAAATTTTGAAAATAAATTTTTACTTAAAATAATTTAAATAAAAAAAAATTATAATAAAATTTATATACTTATTTAAAGTAAGAAAAATTTAATTATGGCTTCTAGCAGCAACTTAGAGTTTAAAATTTACATAAAAGATTCAAAATCTAAACAAATTATTTTGGAACTTTATCCTTCTTTTGAAAAAATTTGCAATGATATTGCAAATTATTTAAAATTAGAAACAAAATATCTTTTCGCATTAATTTTTGTAACAGAATCAAAAATTAAAAAAATTAACTCAATTTATAAGTCACCTAATCCTACCGATGTTTTAGTTTTTCCTTTTAAGTTAGAATACAAAGAAATTTTGACCAAAGAAGAAGTTGTTGAACTTGGAGATGTTTTTATTTGTACTTCATATATTGAAAAAAATCTTTCAGATAATAGTCTTTTTGATGAAATAAAAAATGTTTTTATTCATGGAGTTTTACATTTATTTGGATACGATCATACCGATGAAATTACTAGTGATGAAATGTTTTTTGTTCAGGACTATATTTTTGATTTGCAAAAAAGTATTAATTAATGGATAAAAACAATGAATTTTCTGGATTTGTTACTTTAATTGGGGAACCTAATGCTGGAAAATCTACTTTAATAAATACAATTTTTAAAAAAAAAATTGTTATTACTTCTTTTAAAGCGCAAACAACAAGAAATTTTATTAGGTGTGTTTTTGTTTATAAAAATAAGTTTCAATTTATTTTTATTGACACCCCAGGAGTTCACAAAGGTGGTTCCAAAGAAAATGAATTGATGGGAAAAGAAGTTAATAAGGCCATAAAAGATGTTGATCTAATTTATTTTTTATGTCCATGTAATTGTAAGTTTGATGAAAGAACAACAAATATTTTAAATTTTTTAAAAAAATTAAAAAACGATATTTTTTTATTAATAACAAAAAGTGATTTATTAAAAGAACCAGAACTTTTAATTTTTAAAAATAAAGTTTTATCTTTTTTTAAAGAAATAAACTTTAAAGAAGTTTTTTTTATTTCTTGTGTTAATGAACTAAATACTGATCATCTTTTAGAAACTTCAACTGCTTATTTAAAAAACCCTTTCTTTTTTTACGAAAAAGAACAAGAAGTTTTAACTTCTTCAAATTTTCAAATATCTGAATTAATAAGAGAAACAATTTTTGAACATTTACGATGTGAAATTCCATATGATTCCATTGTTTTGGTAGATTTAATTAAAAAAAATGAAGAAAAAAACATGCTAATTATTTATGTTTCTATTTTATTAAAAAAAAATAGTCAAAAGATTATTTTTATTGGTAAAAATGGGGAAAATATTAAAAAAATTGGGATGATTTCTCGTCAAAAAATTGAAAATTTATTAGGTCAAAAAGTATATTTGCAACTTCATGTAAAGCCAACAAAACATTGAATAAGCAATTTTTTATCCATTAATTAATTTTTTAGATGAATAACAAAAAAGATTTTAATAAAATTGTTACTTTTTTAAAAAACAATGGATTTTTTTTTCCAACCGATGAAATATATGGTGGAACTCAAAGTTTATATGATTTGGCTGATAGAGGAGTAATTTTTAAAAATTTACTAATAAAAAAAACAACTGATTTTTTTTTAGATTTATCAGACGACTTAAAATTTTATCAATTAGATTCTTCAATTATTCACAAAGAAGATGTTTTTTTGGCAAGCGGCCATTTAAAAAACTTTTTTGACGTCTATTCTGAATGCAAAGATTGTAATTTTAGAAATCGAATTGATGATTTGAAAGATTATTTTTTACAAAATAATTTAGATAATGAAACAGTTTTTGATACTTTATTAAAACAAAAAAAAATTCATTGTTTAAATTGTAATTCTACAAATTTATCAAAATTTAAAAAATTTAATTTAATGTTTGAATTAAATTATAGTCTTACTGATGAAAAAACAAAAAAAGTTTTTTTAAGACCAGAAACTTGTCAAGGTATTTTTATAAATTTTCAAAATATTTTGAAAATTTTTAGACCTAAAATTCCATTTGCAATTTTGCAAACTGGAAAAGCATTTAGGAATGAAGTTACGGCAAAAAATCTTTTTTTTAAGACTAAAGAATTTACTCAATTAGAAGTAGAGTTATTTTGTAAAAAAGAAGATGAAGAAAATTGATTTAATTTTTTTACAGAAAAAATTTTTTTGTATCTTATAAATGATTTAAAAATTTCTCAAGAAAATTTAAAAAAATATCAATATAATCAAAAAGAATTAGCTCATTACAGCAAAAAAACCACAGACATAATGTTTAATTTTCCTTTTGGATGAAAAGAACTTTTAGGCATTTGTAATCGAGGTACTTTTGATTTAGAAAATCATATTCGTAATTCAAATTCCAATTTAAAAATTTTTGATGAAGAAACTAAGCATAGTTTTATTCCATCAGTTATCGAACCAAGTATTGGCATCGAAAGACTAATGTTGGCCTTGCTTATTGATTACTATGAAGAAGATGAGAAAAGAGTTTTTTTAAAAATTCCATTTGATCTTTCAATTTATCAAATTGCTGTTTTTCCTTTAGCAAAAAAACTAAAAGATGATGCCAAAAAAGTTTATTTATCGCTGAAAAAAATTAAAAAATATCGAGTAATTTTTCAAGATAATGCTTCTATTGGAAAACTTTACCACAAATATGACGCTATTGGAACTTTTTTTGCAATTACTTTTGATTTCGATTCATTAAACGACAATTGTGTTTCTTTAAGATTTCGCGATAGTAAAGAACAAAAAAGAATTAGCATTCAAAATATTGATTTAGAAATTGATAAAATTATTAATGAAATGTAATTTAAAACAAGCCTACGATTACATTACAAACAATGTAAGTATTAATGAAATTATTGGAAATTACATTGAACTAAAAAAAAAAGGTTCAAATTATGTGGGATTATGTCCATTTCACAATGATACTAATCCCTCACTTTCAGTTTCTTCACAAAAAAAAATTTTTAAGTGCTTTTCTTGCAATGCTAAAGGGAATGGAGTTACTTTTGTTCGTGATTTTAAAAAAATTTCTTTATATGATGCTGTAAAAGAAATTATCGAAATCTTAGATTTAGACCTTCAGTTAGAAGAAAAACAAGAAACTTCTGAAACTTCATTTAATTTTGATAAATTTTATGAATGCAATTTAGATTTTTTAAAAATTGCTAAATATAATTTTTTAGAGAATGAAAAATACAATCAAACAATTTTTTTTAAAAGAAAAATTAGTTTAAAAACTTTAAAAACTTTAAACTGTGGTTACTGTGATGTCAGTGTTATTAATGTTTTGAAAAAAAAACAATATGATGAAAAGTTTTTATTAGATTTAAATTTAATTTTAGAAAATGGTAGTCCTACCTTTAATAATTTTTATATTTTTCCTATTTTTAATTTGAACCAAAAAATTGTTGGTTTTTTTGGGATTCCAAAGGTAGTTAAAAATTTAAAATATCTAAATTCTAAAGAAACACCACTTTTTAATAAAAATGAAGTACTTTATAACTTTAATTTAGCTTGAGAACAAAAACAAATTATTGACTATATAATTTTAGTTGAAGGATATTTTGACGTATTTAGTCTTGTATCATGCGATTTAAAAAATGTTGCTGCAACTATGGGAACAAGTTTATCAGATTATTGCTTAACTTATCTTTTAAAGTTTTCAAAAGTAATTTTAAGCTTTGATTTTGATGAAGCAGGGCAAGAATTTACAAAAAAAGTAATTTACTTGTTATTAAAGCGTAATTTCTCTAAAATTTTATGCATAAAATACGATTTAAAAGCAAAAGATGCCAATGAATATTTACAAAAATACAATGAAGAAAAACTAAAAAAATTATATTTAGAAGAACCAATAACATGATATGAATATTTATATCTTATTTGAAATCTAAAAAATAAAAACACCCCAATTAATGAAGATTTTTTTCAATTTTTTAAACCATTTATTTTTTGTTTAAATAATTTAAATAAAGAAATTGTCATCGATTTTTTAAGTAAAAAGACTAAAATTGATAAAGCAACCATTTCAGATTATTTTTTTCAAAATAAAAACTTTACTTCTAAAGAAACTTCAAAACCAAAAGAAAAAAAGGTTATAAATATTATGCAATACCAGTCATTTATTTTATCAAATTGTTTTTTTAATGATGAAAATAAGTTGTTTGTTGATGAAATTGGAGTTGACTTAAAAAAAAAGTCTCACAATTTTTTACTTACTGCAATAAATAATAATTTTTTTGGTAAAATAAATAATAAGGGTGATTTAAAAAAAGTACTGGTTTCTAATGCTTTTTATAAAAATTTTTTTAATTCTGAAAAAAATATTTTAAACTATATTCGCGAAGAGTATCAAAATTACGATCCAAAAAAATTTAAGCTTGCCGTCTTAAAACTTACTTTGTTGGATTGCAAAAAAGAAATTTTAAATTTAAAAAATTTTCTTGTGAATGAAAATAATCTTTTATTGAAAGATATTTTAAGAATTAATTTCTTAATTAACCTTTTAGAAAAAAAAATTGCTCTTATTAACCAAAAACAATCTGATCTTATTTATTAAACATGGAAATAAAAAAAACTAACTTGCTAACAAAAAAGAAAAAAACTCTTTTTTATTCTTTGACTTCAAAACAAAAGAAAAATTTAAAAAAAGAAGTTGTCAAAAAAATAAATTTTTCAATTACAAAAAATTTAAAAATAAAAAAATCACTTTTTAAAAGTGATAAAAATTCAAAATTATATTTAGTTAAAAAAAATAACCAAGAAATTGACTTTTTTAAAAATAAAAATGTAATTTCAGATATTACGGCATCTTCTTCAATCTTTGAAGATGATGATTTTTCTGGAAAAGACTTAGATAAAATTGAAGAAGAAGTAAAAATTTTAGAAAAATATTTAAATCTAGAAAAAAATTATGACAGAGATGAAAAAATAAATGTTTCTTATATTTCAAATTTATCAAATCGCGAAAAAATTGCTGATAGTGTTCGTGATTACTTAAATCTTGTTGGTAAAAAGCGACTTTTAACTCACAAAGAAGAATTAGATCTTGCCAAAAAAATTTTATCTAAAAATCCAGAAATTTCGAACAACGCAAGGAAGCAATTAATTGAAAGTAACTTACGATTAGTAGTTGCAAATGCTAAAAGATACCTAAACAAAGGAGTTGAATTTGGTGATTTAATTTCTGAGGGGAATATGGGTCTTTTAAAAGCGATTGAAAAATATGATTATAAACGAGGTTTTAAGTTTTCAACTTACGCAACTTGATGAATTAGACAGGCAATTACGAGATCAATTGCCGATCAAAGTCGTCTTATTAGAATTCCTGTTCATATGGTCGAGATTGTAAATAAATTAAGTCAAATCGAAAAAGACTTAATGGAACAAAACCATCGAGTTCCAACCAACCAAGAGATTTTACAAAAAATTAAAAAATTTTATCCAAATTTAAATCAAAAAAAACTAAGAGATATTAAAAGAATTGCAAATGACCCAATAAGTCTTGAAAGACCAATAAAAAACGATGATGATAGTTATTTTGGAGACTTTGTAAAAAATCCAAACTCGATTAATCCCCATGAAAATGTTTTTAAAGAAATGTTAAAAAAACAGGTTGATTTAGTCTTTAAAAATGTTTTGAGCAAAAAAGAAGAAGCAATTATTAAAATGCGCTATGGAATTGAACCATATGGCAGAGAATGAGGTCTTGAAGAAATTGGAAGAAAATTTCATCTTTCAAAAGAAAGAATTCGTCAAATAGAAAATAAAATTATCAAAAAACTAAAGCATCCGATAAATTCGAAACATTTGTATGAATTTGTCAAAAAATAAGCAACTTTTTTTATCAGATAGACTTTTAATTATTTATAATCTTGTTAAAAATTATCGCTCAATTGTCGATTTTGGTTGCGATCATGGAAAAATTTTGCTAAATTTATATTTAAACTTTAAAGATAAACACTTTTTAACTGCTGTTGACAATAAATCGCTACCATTAAATAATTGCAAAAATAATTTCGAAAAACTTTTTCAAAGTCCAAAAAACGTCTCTTATTTACAAATTGATAAAATCTCAAGCCTTCCATTAAATCATTATAATTGTGTCATTATTTCTGGTGTTGGAGTCAATACAATTAATGAAATTTTAAAAAACAATCACCATGTTACAGTTGATTATTTTATCTTTAATGTTGATAAAAAAATTGACCGACTACGATTTATTATTTTTTCTTTTGATTGATACATAGAAAAAGAGTATTTTATTTTAGAAAACAATATTTATCAATATATTTGTAAAGTAAATACCAAAAAAAAGTTTAAAGTTTTTACGTTAGTTGATTTATATCTTGGAAATAAATTGAGATTTGAAAATAATCAGTTTTATTACGATTATTTACACAAAAATTATCAAAAAATTAAATTGAATAAAAATATTTCTGCACAAAAGTTAAAAATTATTAATAATTATTTGACAACTTTTTTTTCTTATGAAACATAAAAAAATTATTGATTTTTTAGAAAGTTATTATCCCTTATCAAAACAAATGGAAAATGATATTTCTGGATTTCAATTTGGTAATTTGCAAGATAAATTTTTGGGATGTTTAGTTACTACTGATGTAACCCTAGAAGCAATTGATTTTTGTATTTTAAAAAAACTAAATTTAATTGTTACACACCATCCAATTTTATATCCAAACCCCGTAAAGGCTTTTGAAAATGAATTTTTACAAAAAAAATTTTTATTACTTGAAAAAAACCAAATTACTGTTTTTTCCCTCCACACAAACCTAGATGTTCTACCAAACGGATTAAATTATTTTTTAGCAAAAAATTTTTTTACCAATCAAAAAGTTTATTTAAAAGAAACTTATGCAAAAATTAATAAAAAAATTTTGCCAGAAAAATTACTAAGAAAACTTAAAAAAACTTTAAAAGCTCCCATAAGATATGTTTTTTTTGAAGATAAAATTTTAAATATTGCCTTTATTTCTGGTGCTGGTGCAAGCTTAATTCCAAATATTTTAAAACATGATCCAAAAATTAACACTTTTATTACCGGTGATGTAAAATTATCAGATTTTATTTTTGCCAAAGATAACAAAATTAATCTTATTGATATTGGCCATGAAATTGAAATTTTATTATTTAAAAATTTGTTTTTTTTCTTAAAAAAAAAATTTTTAAAAAAAAAAATTTATTACTTAGACTCTATTGAAATATTAACAAAATAGTTCTAAAAAGTTATATAATTAATATATATGTACCAACTACTTATTGGTTCTCACTGCCAATTAAAGGCTCCCAATTATTTTTTTGGAAGTGTTAAAGAGGCAATAGAATACAAGGCAAACGCCTTAATGATTTACACTGGAGCCCCTCAGAATACCATTCGAAAACCAACTGCCTTTTTTAAGATTAAAGAAGCCAAAGAATTGCTAGAAAAAGCAAACATCCCCTTAGAAAATGTTGTTGTTCATTGTCCATACATTATTAATGTTTCCAATCCAATCGATAAGATAAAAAAACAATTTTCGGTTAATTTTTTAGAAGAAGAAATAAAAAGGACGGCTGCAATTGGGGCTAAAACGCTTGTTTTACACCCAGGAAACTATTTAAGTTCTGATCTATTTTCAGGAATTTTAAATTGTATCGATTCTTTAAATCAAATTGATTTAAAAAAATATCAAGTAAAAATTGCTTTAGAAACGATGGCTGGGAAGGGAACTGAAATCTGTTTTCGTTTTGAACATTTAAAATATATTCTAGATCATGTAAATGATAAAGAAAATATTGGAGTATGCCTTGACAGTTGTCATTTACATGATTCAGGTTATGATATTATTAACAATCTTGATGCTGTCTTAGAGCATTTTGACAACTTAATTGGAATTGAAAAAATTTTTTGTATTCATGTAAATGATTCAAAAAATTTACAAAATTCAAGAAAAGATCGTCATGAAAATATTGGCTGTGGTTGTATTGGCTTTAAACCCCTAATAAATTTTATTTTTCATATAAAATTAAACAATATTGTAAAAATTTTAGAAACCCCTTACATTAATAATGTTCCCATGTATCGAGAAGAAATTGATATAATTAGAAAAAAAACTTTTGTTAACCTAAAGGAAAGTCATTATGAGAATTAAAATATTACTAAAATGCACTGTATGTGGCGAAGAAAACTACATCACTGAAAAAAACAAAAAACAAAACACTGAAAAAATTAAATTAAAAAAATTTTGTTGAAAATGTAAAGGCCACACTTTACATGAAGAAAGACCAAAAAAATAATTTATTTTTTTTAATGGATAAAAAAAAAATTCTAACTGATTTTATTTCTAAAAATGGTCTTGACTGTTTAGTTATTTCTTCTGGTTTTACAAGATTTTGATTGACAAATTATGATACAACTGCCGGGATAATTGTTGCTACAAAAGACAAAAATTATTTTTTGGCAGATGCTAGATATTTTAATCGCATTAAAAATGACAAAAATTGTGAAAACATTGATGAGTTTATTCTTACAAATAACTATTTTTCTGATCTAAATATTTTACTCGACAAACTTTTCTTAAAAAATATTGGTTTTGAAAAAAAATATTCAAGTTATAGTGATTTTTTGTCACTAAAAGCAGTGCTTCAAGATAAAAATTTAATTCCGACAGCCACAGAAAATTTGCGTCTTGTAAAATCTCTCAAAGAAATTGAAAAAATTAGAAAAGCATGCGAAATTAATGACAAAATTTTTAATTTTTTAACTAAAAATATCAAAGTTGGAATGACAGAAAATTTTGTAAAAAATTTAATTTTGCAAAAAATTATTGAATTTTCTGGTGATGGTCCAAGTTTTAGTCCAATTGTTGCCTCAGGCATTAATTCAGCATTTCCTCATTATGACCCAAAAGATGTAAAAATAAAAGAGGGCGATATCTTATTACTTGATTTTGGGACAATTTATCAAGGTTATTGTTGTGATATGACAAGAACTATTTTTGTTGGCAATGTCAATTGTAATCCTAATTTTTCAAAATTAAAAGAAATTTATTTGACGGTAAAAAAAGCTCAAGAATCAGCAATTTCTCATGTTATTCCTGGAAAAACTGGCAGATTAATTGATCAAGTTTCTAGAAATATTATTAAAAATGCTGGATATGGTGATTTTTTCTTACACAGAACTGGACATGGTCTTGGCATTGAAGTTCATGAGTTACCTAATGTAGCCGATTATGATGAAACCAAATATCAAAAAAATATGGTTGTTACGATTGAACCGGGAATTTATTTAGAAAATGTTGGTGGGGTTCGAATTGAAGATGATGTTGTCTGTGATTTGAACTCTGGTGTTCCTTTAAACAAATCTCCAAAAGAACTTTTAATTATTAATAATTAATTTTTTTATGTTTTTTACCTATTGTAAAAAATTTCATAACAAAAGAAAATTTTTTATTAGTGATAAAGTTTTAGTATTTTCAGTTCTTTATTTAATTATTTTTTTATATATATTTTTTTACAATCAGTCAATTTATAATTGAATTTTTCATGCTTTTTTTGTAATTATCTCAATATTTTTTTTAAGGTTAAAAATATTTTTAGCAATTTTGTTTTGTTTAATATTTTTTTTAATTTCTTTTTTAATTACCAAATCAATTAATTTTTTTAATAATAAAAATTATTTATCGATAATATCTGAAACCAAAAATAGTTTTGTTTGCAAAAAGGATTTTCAAAACTATTTTTTTTTAAAAAAAACTTCCTTTAATCAAAATAAACTATTTATTGGGATGAAAATAGTTCCCTTAAAAATTTCTTATTTTCACCATAAATCTCAATTTTTTAAATATAATTACAAAAATTATTTATTTTCTAATTATATTAAGGGTAATGTTATTATCTACGAACCAAATTATTCAGAAAACAAAAATAATTTTTTATTAAATTTTAAAAATTATGGTAAAAATTTAAAATCATTATTTTTAAGATCATTAATTTTTTACAACTTTTCAAGCAAAAATCATTTGTTAAAAGCTGCAAAAGATTATAATTTTTTACAATATCTAATTATTTCAAGCTTATATCTTACTTGATTAAAAAAAATTTATTTTTTTCCCTTAAAAAGATTTTTGCCCCTAAAATTAATTGAAATAGTTTTTCTTTTATTTTTGTTAATTTATTGTTATTTATTAACTTTTGCTCTCGTAATTTTTAGGTTATTTATTAAAGAAATAATTGTCTTTTTTTTAAAGTTTAAATATCATTATTCAAATCTTTTGGTTTGATCTCTTTCCACTTTATTTTTTTTATTGTTTTTCCCAAAAATGATTGGAACGATTGCCTTTTTTTATTGTTTTATGGTGGGTTTTTTTGCAATTATATTTTTAGAACTTATCAATAATAAAATAAAAAATAATATTACCAAAAAAATTTTGCTTACTACTTTTATTTTTATAATTTGTAGCATCTTTTCTTTGTATTTAAATAAAAAAGCCAATATTTTGGCAATTTTTTTTATTTTGATTGTTGAAACAATTTCAATTTTTTTCTTTTTAATTTCTTTTCCCTTTGCTTTCTTGCAAATTGATATTACCAATCTTTTATTTGAAAAAATTGATTTTTTGTATCAAAAAACTTTCTTTTTTATCATCAACTTTTCTTATTTTTTAAAAATTTAAATAAAATAAAAATAAATTATTTTTTTTAAATTTTAATTTAAAATATTTAGTAAAAAATACAATAATTTTTTCATTTTCTAGAAAATAAAAAGGGTAGCTAAGAGCAGTTAGCATTAAAGAAGGTGAGAACAAATAATTTTTCAAACAAATTAGTTAAACAAAAAATTAAAAAAATAACTAAAAATCTTTTAAAAGAAAAAATTATTTTAGAAGTATTAAATATCTCTAAAGAATATTTTGGGAAAATAATTTTAAAATCTGTTGATTTTTATATTAAGGAAAAAGAATTTTTAACAATTTTAGGTCCCTCTGGGAGTGGAAAATCAACTCTCTTAAGAATTATTTCAGGACTTGAACAGCCAAGCGCTGGTTCTTTAATTTATGAAGGCATAGATATTAAAAATTTACCGCCATACAAAAGACAATTTAATACAATTTTTCAAAATTATGCTTTATTTCCCAATTTTGATGTCTATGATAATATCTCATATGGTTTAAAAATTAAAAAATTACCAGAAAAAGAAATTGAAAAAAAAGTTTTAAATATTTTAAAACTTGTCGATTTAGAAGATTATGAAGATTATTCAATTGATAATCTGAGTGGTGGGCAACAGCAAAGAGTAAGCTTAGCTAGAGGGTTAGTAAATGATCCAAAAATTCTTTTATTAGATGAAGCACTTTCGGCATTAGATGCCCTTACAAGAAAAAAGATGCAAATTGAATTGAAAAATATTCAAAAGCAATCAAACACAACTTTTTTATATGTAACCCATGATCAAGAAGAAGCACTGATCATGAGCGATCGAATTATTGTTATGAATGATGGGGTAATCGAACAAATCGGCACTCCTGAAGAAATTTACAATGAGCCAGAAAACAAATGAGTCGCAAAATTCATTGGAAAATCAAATATCATTGATGATGCAATTTTTATTAAGGATAACTTAGTTTTTTGAGACCATAATTTTTTTCCTTGCAATGATGTAAATTTTGGTGAAAATGAGCCCGTAGATGTCGTTATTAGACCAGAGGATATTGTTCTAAAGGGTAAAAATCAAGGTTTTTTTAATGGAATTATTATTAACAAAGTTTTTCAAGGAATTCATTTTGAATATTTAATTTTTTCTCATGGAAGAAAATATTTAGCTGATTCGACAAAAAATTTTGAACTTGGAAAAGTTGTTGGTTTATGATTTGAAAAAGATGACATTCATGTAATGTGAAAAGAGATTGAGTAACATGTATTCAAAAATAAAAATAAAATTTACAAAAAAAATTGATACTTTTAAACTCCTATTTTTTCCCTATTTAACCGTGTTATTATTTTTAATTTTGCTACCTTTTTTGATTATCTTAATTTTTGCTTTTACTG
Organism: symbiont of Argiope bruennichi; assembly: GCF_051094275.1. Lineage (NCBI taxonomy): Bacteria > Bacillati > Mycoplasmatota > Mollicutes > Mycoplasmatales > Mycoplasmataceae > symbiont of Argiope bruennichi. The sequence continues at coordinate 491,609 of NZ_CP070274.1, read as the reverse complement.
AATTTACAGCAAACAATCTCATTAGATTTTCCTTTGAAAATGTTTTAAATATTTTGAATAACTCATCAATTATGAAAATTTTGGGATTTTCCATATTTATTGGGCTTTTAACCGCATTTTTATGCCTTATTATTGGTTATCCAATTGCATACATTATTGCCTTTAAAATTCAAAATCAAAAATCAAAGGCTTTTCTTTGATTTTTATTTACCTTTCCAATCTGAATTAATTTATTAATTAAAAGTTATGGGATTCAAACTTTATTTCGCCTATTATTTCCAGACTTTTATGGAACTTTTTCTTGCATGTTATTTGGACTTATTAATGTTTTTTTACCAATCATGATTATGAATATCTATACTTCTCTTGATGGTATTGACAGAAGATATTTAGATGCTAGTAGTGATCTTGGGGCAAAACCTTCAACAACAATTAAAAAAATTATTTTTCCATTATCACTTTCTGGGGTATTTTCCGGTTTAATGCTAGTTTTTATTTCTGCATCAACCACCCTTGTAATTCCACATTTTTTAGGAAATGGGAATTATTTAATGATTTCAAATGTTATTGAAAATTACTTTTTTAAAAGTAGCGACTATAAATCTGCAATTTCAGTTGCTTTAATTTTGCTTTTATCAATTGTAGTTTTTATCCTATTATTTAAATTTGCTGGAAAAATATTTAATTATCAAAGACCAAAAAAAGGAAGAAAAAATGTTTAAAAAAATTTTTTTAAAATCATATTTGCTTTTAGCATTTATGTTTCTTTATTTGCCACTTTTTTTTGTGATTATTTTTTCCTTTAATAATTCAGGGGATGTTTACAGTTTTAAAAACTTTAGTTTTGGCTTTCATTTTTACAAAGAATTATTTGAGAAATCAATTTTTCTTTCTTCAATTATTGTATCAATTTTAATTGGGATTTTATCGGCCTTAATTTCTACAATTATGGGAACATTTGCAGCAATCAGCCTTTCAAAATTTACAGCAAAAAAACAAAAATTGTTTTTTTCACTAAATAATATTCCAATTATTAATGCAGATATTATTACGGCTGCCGGTCTTATGATTTTATTTATTTCTTTTATGATTCCTTTAGGTTATTTTTCTTTGTTAGCATCTCACATTTCTTTTTGCATTCCATATGTTATTGTTACCATCACCGTTGGCTTAAAAAATATTAATTCAAATCTTATTAATGCAAGTTTAGACTTAGGAGCAACACCTTTTTATACAGTTAGAAAAATTGTTATTCCATTATTAAAAACAGCAATTATCGTTTCTTTAATTTTATCATTTGCCCTTTCAATTGATGATTTTGTAATTTCATATTTTACTTCAGGTCCAAAGCAAAATGCTTCCGTATATATTTATACACTTTTAAAGTATTTTCCTTATGTTAATGCATTTGGAGTTATTCTTGGTGTATTTCTAGCAATTATTTTTGCTGTTTTTCAATTTTTATCTTTTTACAAAAACAAAAAACAAAGATTTATTATTAAAAAAAAACAAATCTCAAAAAAAATTACTTTGGTATCATCAAAAATTAATAAGTTGGAAGCTAACTTCAAAAATTTAGCTCCACCATCAATAAAAAAGGAGCACTTTAATGAAAAAAAAACTTAAAGAAATTAAATTATTTTTTTTAAAAAAAAAATTAAACTTTCTTTTAAATAAATTTAAAAAAGTTTCTTTAAGACAAAAAAAATATCAAACATTTTTAGCCAAGTTCAAAGAAACAAAAAGTTATTTTTATTTACAAACTTCAAAAAAATATTTTCTTTTAATCTTATTTACTTCAACTTTTACTTCGTCAGTTTTTTATTTTTACTGAAAAAATAAACATTCAATTTCAATTGCAATTTGAACTGATTATTTAACTGATGAAGTTATTGATAAATTCAAAGAAGAAACGGGCTGAAATGTAAATGTGGTAACTTTTTCTTCTAATGGAGAATTACTAAATAAATTAAATTCTACTAAATTTGATGTCATTATGCCTTCAGATTTTACGGTTCCCGAACTTTACAAATATGGATTTATTCAACCATTTGACATTAAAAAAATTAAAGAAGATCAAGACAATTTTTCAAAAAATGAAATTGATAATTATTTTTATCAAAAACTTATCTATAACGATACAAAACCTACAATGTTTCAAAACTTAAACTTTTTTGATGATGTTGGCAAGGAAAAATTTTTTGTTCAACATCCTGGAAGCACTGAAAGTTTTTATTATCCGTTTTATCCAGGAACAATTCAGTTTGCATACAACAAAGATATGTATTCAGATCCAGATGCCATTTTAAAAAAATATGGCCTTGATAAAAATGACCATTTTTCTTTATGAAAAGCTTTAAGAGAAGCAATGAAAGACAAAAATATTTCAAAACCAATTTTATTTTCAGATGATCCAAGAAACAGTTTTGGATTTACAAAAACTTTAAGACTTATTGATTGTGCTTCTAAAGGTAAAAATTATTCTGAAGAGTGCAAAGAATTTTTTCCATATTATACAAAAAACAATGAAACTCAAGCAAAAAATGATTATTTAAACTTTCAAACTCCTTTAGATGTGATAAAGTCTTTTGAACTATTAAAAGACTTGGGAATAAACAGAAATGTAAAATTTGTTGGCGATGAAATTGCCACAAATCTTTCTGACAAGGCATTTTCTATTGGTTTTATTTATAATGGTGCAATAAGTTATGCAATCCAACATAAAAACAATTCTATTGAAGGAATAAATTTTAATAAATTTTTGTTTTGTAAAGATTGTCTAAAAGATGCAAATGTTCCTTTTTACACTGATGGATTTGTTTTAGGAAGTAATTTATCAAAAGAAAAAAAAGAAATTTCAGAAAAATTTATTTCTTTCGCAACATCATATTATTCTGGCTATTCAACGCTTAAAAATTACAGTTTTCCAACTTTAAATTTTGCTTCTATAAAAAAATACGTTAAAGAAAAATTTAAAACAGGGGATACAAGTTTCTTAAGTAATCTTTTAATGTTTTCTACTGGTGAATTAGACACAAGTAGTTTCAGCAAATTTATTTCTGACTTTGAAGCCAAATTTGATGAATTACAAGAAATTTTTCGCCTATACACTTATAACTTGGATGATTTGGTGAATAATTACTATAATTTATTTTTAACAGATAAAGGAGCACAAGACTAATTTTTATAAAAAATATTTTTATAAAAATAAAAAAATATTATAAAAAAACCCTTATAATGAATTTGCATATTTAAAAAATATGGCACCGTAGCCAAGCTGGCAAGGCATTAGTCTGCAAAACTTAGATCGTTGGTTCGAATCCAACCGGTGCCTCCATTGTGCTCGTAGTTCAATGGATAGAACGCTTGACTACGGATCAAGTAATGAGGGTTCGAATCCTTCCGGGCATGCCACGGGAAGTGGTTCAGTTTGGTAGAGCGCCTGGTTTGGGACCAGGAGATCGCAGGTTCGAGTCCTGTCTTCCCGACCATTTTTTTTGGGGTCATAGTTTAGTGGTAAAATATCTGACCTGCACTCAGATGACATGGGTTCGACTCCCATTGACTCCACCATGGCAGAATGGCTCAGTGGTACAGCGCACGGCTCATGTCCGTGTTTTCGGGAGTTCGATTCTCCCTTCTGCCACCACTTTGTATTAAAAAAGCTAAGGATCCTTAGCTTAAGTGGCTAAAGCGCTCGGCTCATGACCGAGAGAGTGCGGGTTCGAATCCTGCAGGATCCACCACTGGAGGGATACTCAAGCGGTTGAAGAGGCCGGTTTTGAAAACCGATAGGAGATGAAAGTCTCGCAAGGGTTCGAATCCCTTTCCCTCCGCCATTTTTTATTTTTTTGTTATAATGATGTTAGCATTTTTGCCGCGGGGTGTAGCAATTGGTAGCTTACTGGGCTCATAATCCAGTGGTTGGTGGTTCGAGTCCACCCCCCGCAACCAAGGTCCTTTGGTATAGTGGATATTATATCTCTCTGTCACGGAGAAGACACGAGTTCGATTCTCGTAAGGACCGCCAGACCTATTAAGTCTCAACAGGCAGAGCTGCAGGTTGAAGCCCTGCGTGAGTTGGTTCGAGTCCAGCATGGGTCACCATTAATTATTTTTATATTTTTTCAATTCAAAATAAAAAAAGAATTAATGGCCACTTTTAATATTAAAGAAGAAATAAAACTTTTATTTTCCTCTCAAGTTAATATTGTTTCAGAAGTTACCAATAAAAATAAATTTCAAAAATGTATTGATGGAACTAAAGGAATTTATTGTGGTTTTGATCCTACCTCCAACAGATTACATCTTGGAAATTTAATTCAGTTAAATTTATTGAAAAGACTTCAAAAATTAGGTTGTAAGCCAATTGTTATTATTGGTGGTGCTACCGCACAAATTGGCGATCCTTCGGGAAAAAAAGTTGAAAGAAAAATTTTAGAAAAAAATGTTGTTGAAAAAAACAAAGAACAAATAAAAACCCAAATTTCAAAATTTTTTTCTAATAATATTAAAATTTTTGATAATTTTTATTTTTACAACAATACTAATATTTTAAATTTTTTAAGAGATGTTGGGAAAGACTTTAATGTTAATAATTTGCTAAAAAAGGAGGTTATTAAAACAAGACTTGAAGTAGGAATTTCTTTTACAGAATTTAGCTATCAACTTCTACAAGCTTACGATTTTTTTTATTTATACAAAGAACATCAATGTTATGGGCAAATTGGTGGAAGCGATCAATGGGGCAATATTATTAGTGGAATTGATTATTGCAATAAAAAATTTTCAAATTGTAATGCTTTTGGAATAACTTTTAATTTATTAACCGATAGTAATAATAATAAATTTGGCAAAAGTGAAGATGGGGCAATTTTTTTAGATGAATCATGAAAAATTTATAATTATTTATTGTCAATTGATGATAAATTAATTGATCAAGTATGTTATTTATTAATGGATTGGTCATTAGTAAATATTAAAAAAATGTTAGATGAAAACAAATTAAATTTATCTGTAAAATTAGCTCAAAAAGAATTAACAAAAAATGTTATTTCGTATTTATTTTCAGAAGAAAATTTTAAAAATTATCAAGAAATTAACGAAATGCTATTTTATTGAAAAGATAAAATAAATTTTTCTCTTTTAAGAAAATATTTTTCTTTTTTACCTTCAATTCAATTAAATTGAAATGAAATTCGCGATAAAAAAATAATTGATATTCTAGTTTTAATTGAACATTTTGGTTCAAAAACAAAAATAAGACAACTTATAAAACAGAAAGCCTTACTATTAAACAAAAAAATTGTCAAAGAAGACGATAACTTAAAAAACTATATTACTCAAGATAATAAAATTAATGATTTTTATTATATTTTAATACAAGCAGGAAAGAAAAATTTTTTTGTTATAAGAACATAAGAATTTTATTCTAAATGATATAAAGAAGAACTAAGATTTTTAATATAAAAAATTATAAGATTTATGTTTTATGAATTTTGGTTGTAATATTCTACAATTACCAACTCGTTAATATCGTTTGCAAATTCATTTCTTTTCGGATTTCTTAAATATTTTCCAGAAAAGTTGGCTTTATCAAGTTCCACATAAGGACAAGTAGCAACATTACTTTCAAGAGCTTTTTTTACACTTTCAAAACTTCTAGCTTTTTCCTTAACAGAAATTACTTGACCAGGTTTAATTATTTGAGAACAAATATTTACTTTTTTATTGTCAACTAAAATATTTCCATGATTTACCAATTGTCTTGCAGCTTTTCTTGTTGGTGCAAAGTTTAATCTGTAAACTAAATTATCAAGTCGAGATTCTAAGTTATTTAACATTAAATAACCAGTTTGACCACGGTGTTTTTGACCATTTAGATATAAATTTCTCAGTTGAGTTTCATTAATTCCATACAAAAATTTAACTTTTTGTCTTTCTTTTAACTGAATTCCAAATTGAGTTAATTTTTTAAATTTACCACCATGTTGTCCTGGAACGGTTTTTCTTTTTTTTCCTTTAGAAAATTCTTTATTATTTTCTAAAATACTAAACCCAAGTCTTCTTGATTTTCTATATACTGGACCAATATAACGCATATTTTGTTGTTTTTTAAGCTTTCTTTATAGAACCTACATTAATTTTTAAATATTTTTAATTTTAACTAAAAAATAGATTTTTTAATTATATTATCTAATTTTAATATAAAATTAAAATAATAAACAAATATTTATAAAAAGGCTTACTTTGAATACTAAATTATTAATAATAACAATTTCATTAATTATTATTTTAGCTATTGTTGCAATTGTTTTTATTTTATATTTTTATGTTTGTAATTTTTATTACAAAATTATTAAAAAATCAAAACAAATTACTGCAGTTCCATATCGTCAAAAATTAAAAAAATTGGCAAAAATAAGTGAATATAATCTAAACTACTTGAGCGTTTATCAAGAAAATTTAGCAATGTTCAATCACATTAAAAACAACTATTTAATTTACTTAGCTAAAGATATTGATGTATTAAATAAAATTTTTAAAAAAAAAAATTTTTTTTTGCTTTGAAAATCTTGTAAAAAAATATCTGTTATTTTAAAAGAAATAGAAGATCAACTAAATGTTTTATCTTCAAAAATAAATTCATCTTTTGTAGAAGAGGAAAACTTTCGCTTAGAAATTAACCGATACAAGGAAGCTTATCAAAAACTTAATAATTTTTTTCGAAAAAACTTTTTAAAATTTGAAATTGCAAATGAAGCTATTAACAACTTAAATTCAGAAATTGAAGATTTATTTGCTAACTCAGAAAAATTATTAAAAGTATCAAACTTTGAACAATTAAAAGAACATTTAAGTCAATTAAATTATTATCTTACTTTCCTGTTAGATGTTTTAAATAAATTACCATTTTATTACAATCTTTTAAATATTATTATTCCCAAAAAACTTGCTTCAATTAAAAAAGAATATACAGAACTTATAAGCCTAAATTTAAATTTAAACAATGTAAATTTTCAAACAATAAATCAAGAAATTGAAGAAAAAGTTAGTATTTTAAATAAAAAATTAGCATATTTAGATATTAATGGAATTAATTTTGATATTTTATCAATTTTTCAAAAAATTAATGAAGTAAAAAAAACTATTTCTAAAGAAAAATTGTATTTTGATTTTGTTTTTGTTTTTGCAAAAAAAATTGATCAATTAATCTTAAAAATTCAAAAAAAAAGAATTAAAAATAATAGCAAAATTAATGCAATTTTTTCATTTTATGAATTAAATGAAAAAGAAAAATTAATTTTTATCAATAGTAGGAATTATTGAGATCAACTTTTAATAACATTTGAAAATTTTAAAAGTTCCCTACAAAAAAAATATAATTCATGATCTAATTTTGCACCAATAATAGAAAAACTTTTAGAACAAATTGTTCAAAGTTATAATTTTATTGTTATTGAATCAAAGTTTTTATTATCATTGAAAAGTATTGATTATTACAAACAAGAATTAATAAAATTAAAAAATCTTTTATTTGAAATTAAAGCAAAAGAATTAGACGATCAATTTTCTCCTTTTTTTGACGAATATTTAGACAATTTAAATATTTATTTAAAAGACATAAAAAATTTATATAATTTTCTTTTTCAACAAGATAAAAAAATAAACTTTATTATTTTTCAAGAAAAATTTGAAATTTTATCGACAAAAGTTATTGAAATTGTTTATAAATTTAAAGTTTTTTCAGATTCAATTCAAAATACTGAAAAATTTATAAATATTGCTAATAAATTTAGAAATTTATCTGAAGCAAATGAAACTGATATTTCAAAAGCAGAGTATTTATTTAAAATTAAAAATTATGATATGGCCAAAAAATTAGCACTTTATGTTATTAAAAAAAACGATCAAAGCCTTGCTAAAAATCTAGAACAAGAATAATGATTTTTGAAAACCATAAGTTAGAGCTTTTTTTAAAAATGTTGAGTAATGCCAAAAACATTGGTATTTTTAGGCATGAAAATCCAGATGGAGACTCACTATCTGCACAATTTTCTTTTTATCACTGATTAAAAATAAATTTTTCTCAAAAAAATTTTTTTTGTTTTGTTGATGACATTTATTATGATGCCTTTACTTTTTTTTTACAAGAAAACAACAAATACAATCAAAAAAATTGTCAAAAATTTGATCTTGCCATTATTTTTGACACGAATGTTTTATCAAGAGTTTACAAAAATAATTTAATTTTAAAAAATGATTGCAAAATTATTGTTATTGATCATCATCTAACCAATAAATATTCTTTAAAAAATTTTGATCTTTCCTTTATTAATTCTAATGCCAGTTCCACCTGTGAAATTTTAGGTCACATTTTTTTTCAATTGGAAAAAAATAACCATCTAAAAGTGTCACCAACGATCGCTAAATTTTTATTTTATGGTCTTGTTACTGATACCAATCGGTTTTACTATCCACAAACTTCAGTTTGAACCTTTAATTTAGCCTCATATTTATTGTCAAAAGAAATTAATATTACCGATATTTATAGTTATATCTATGACAGAGAGTTAAATGAAATTAAATTGTTAGCCCTAATTCAACATAAATTTAAAAATATTGAAAAAAATATTATTTATTATTTTTTGGAAAAAAAACATTACGAAAAATATCAAGTCTCTTACAATAAAGCTAAAAACTTTTCTTTTATTTTAGGAAATATTAAAAACATTGATTGCTATATTTTTGCTTCATTTGATGAAAAAGCAAAAGTTTACAAAATAAGTATTCGCAGTAAAAAATATCCAATTAACCATATTGCAGAAAAGTTTGGTGGTGGTGGTCACGCCTTAGCTTCTGGAGTAAAACTTAAAAAAAAATCAGACATTAACAAAGTTTTAGAAGAGATTAAAATATATTTTGCCTCTTTTAAAGAAGATGATCAACCCGAACTTAAATCTAAAAACTAATTTTTCTTTTCTTTCATCAACTTTAACTGTCAAAAAAGCAATTTTTTTGACAAAAAAAAATAATTACGAACATTTTATAATTTGTGAAAAAAATTCTTTGGCTTCGGCTGTTAAATGTTATAATCTAGCAATTGAAAATAATTTAAAAATTATTTTTTCGATAGATATTGATTTCTTAGAATTTTCAGTTTTGTTGATGATTCAAAATTTGCAAGGTTGAAAAAATGCTATTTTTATTTTAAATAAAAATTCTTTTAGTCAAAAACTTAGTTTTTTTTCATCAGAAATTAAATTTGATGGTCTTTTTATTATTTTTCATCAAAAAATTGAAGACAAATATTTAGAAATAATTAAAAACGATTTAAAAGATAATTATTTTTTTAATTTTTATCATTATGAAACAACTTTTTTAGAAAACAAATTAGTTTTTGCAACAGATATCAGAACAGATTCAGAAAAAAATTTATCATTTTTAAAAATTTTGTTTCAAATTAAAAAAGAAGATTTTAATTTTACAAAAGACAATTATTTATATTATTTAACTGAAAATAAAATAAAAGAAAATCAAAAAAAATATTTAAAGAACAACTTTTTTTTATATCAAAGTTGCACCTTTGATTTAAAAGAATTAAATTTTTCAAATTTTAAAGATAGTTTTTTTTTAAATAATCAAAATTTTTCTGATTATGTTTATCAAAAATTTGATAAATTTATAAAAAAAAATCCTTTAATTAACAAAGAAATATATCAAAAAAGACTTGAAAAAGAGTTAGAACTTGTAGAAAAATTTAATTTTTCAAATTATTTTTTAATTGTTCAGGACTATGTAAATTTTGCCAAAAAAAATCAGATTGCTGTTGGTCCTGGAAGGGGTAGTGGATGTAGCAGTCTTATTTGTTATCTTTTAAATATAACTATTATTGATCCCATAAAATATAATTTATTATTTGAAAGATTTTTAAATTTACATCGATTAAAACTACCAGATATCGATGTTGACTTTTGTGATGAAAAAAGACACGAAGTACTTTTATATTTAAAAAAAAAGTATCAAAATAATGCCGCAATTATTGGCACTTTTCAAATAATTGGGATAAAAACTGCCATAAGAGATATTGCAAGAACCCTAAATTACAGTTTAGCTTTTGCAGACAGTCTTTCAAAATTAGTAAAAAAAGAGTCTATTTCTTTAACTTGATATTATGAAAATGATGGAAAAGTTTTTTCATTATTTAAAAATTTTTCAGTTGAAAAAAACTTTTGTTTATATGTTGATAAGTTAATTAATTTTCCAAGACAATTTGGAATTCATGCAGCTGGTGTCATCATTCAAAGTGAAAATTTAGAAGAAAAGTTACCCTTTTTTTATGCAAATCACGAACTTTCTTGCCTTCAGTGGGATATGAACGATTTAGAATCCTTTAAATTGATGAAATTTGATATTTTAGGTTTAAAAAGCTTGTCAATTGTTGCCAATGTTGAAACTAAAATTAAAGAAAAATTTTCAGACTTTGATGTTTGAAAAATTGATTTTTCAGATCAAAAAGTTTTTAAAATTTTTACAAAAAAATACACCAACGGCATTTTTCAATTAGAATCTCAAGGTATGAAGAGTGCCCTTGAAATGATAGCGCCAACTTCTGTTGAAGAAATTGCGATGGCAATAAGTATGTATCGCCCAGGTCCCAAAAAATATATTCAAGAGTTATCCCTTCGAAAAACTAAAAATAAATCTTACAGCATTATTGATGAAAGTTTAAAAGAAATTTTGCAACCAACTTATGGGATTATTATCTATCAAGAACAAGTTATTGAAATTTTTCAAAAAATTTGTAATCTTTCTTTTGATAAATCGGAAGAGTTAAGAATTATTATTTCAAAAAAACAAGTTGAAAAAATTGAAGATTTAAAAAAATATTTTTTTGAAACAGGATTAAAAAATAACTTTAATAAAAAAAAGCTTCAAGAAATCTTTGATTACATTGTTTTATTTGTAAATTATGGTTTTAATAAGGCTCATGCTATTGCTTATGCAACATTATCATATATCATGGCATATTTAAAATATTATTATCCAATTCATTTTTACACTGAAAATTTAAACGTCAATAAAGGCATTATTGATGATAAATTTAAAACTTATGTTTTTGAATTAAAAGAGCAAAACATTAAATTTTTACCCCAGTTATTTACCAAATTAAAACCCTATTTTTATTCAGAAATTGATACTATCTATTATCCAATTTTAATTATTAAAAATATAGGCACCGCTTTAATTTCAAAATTTATTCAAAAACATGACAAATTTTTAACTAGCAAAACATTTATTGAAACCTATGTAATTTTAAGAACTTTAAACTTAAAAAACGAAAAAATTAAAGAACTAATTGTTTTAGGATTTTTAGATTATTTACAAGAATACAATAGAACCACAAAAATAAAAAACCTTGAAAAATTAAAAGAATTTTCAGAAATTGTCATTCATAAAAATCAAGAATATGATCTATCAATCGTTTCTTTTCCAAAAATTAACAAATATTTAAATGACTACAATGAGCTAAAGAAAAAAGAGAGAAGTCTTTTAAATTTTAATATTTGATACAACAGTTTTTTTTATTTTGAACAAAAAATTCTTTTTATTAGAAAAGATATCAAAAGAATTTATTTCTATTCATACTTAGAAATTTTATCAAAAGAAAAAAAAGCAGAAATTTCTCGTTTTTTATTGATTGGGAAAGTAATTAATCTTTTTAAAACTAGCGATTACCTTTTAGTAAAAGTATTAAATAACTCAAAAATTTTTGAAATTAAATATTTTTCTCAGAAAAAAATTGAAAAAAATTACTTCTATCTAATGCAATTAAAGTTTTCAAAATATGAAAAATTTTATTTAGAAGATTTATCATTGTTAAAATACAATCATAATACAAATGAAACCTCAAATTAAAAAAATTTTGCTTGTTGATGGGAACAATTATTTATATCGAATTTATTTTGCTCTCTATAAAGCGTTAAAAAAAGAAGACGATTACAATTTAATTTTGCACAGCCTTATCTATAATTTAGAAAAATTACTTTTAAATTTAAAGATTGATTATTGCTTTTTTGCTTTTGATTTTAAAAAAACTACCTTTCGAAATGATTTGTATAAGGACTATAAAAAAGATCGCCCAAAAATGCCAGAAAAATTGTATAAATGTATGCAATTATTTGAAACTTATCTAGATAAACGTAACATTCATGCCTTAAAAAAGGAAAATTATGAAGCAGATGATGTGATTGCTTCATTGATTACTCATTTTTATCAAAATGACAATCTTTTTTATATTTTATCTTCAGATATTGATTTATGTCAATTAATTAAAAAAAATGTCATTTTTTTAAATATTTCAAAAAAAATTTTAAATCCAGATTTTTGAACTGAAGAAGAATTTTTTAATAAATTTAATTTTTTACCATCACAAATTATTGACTATAAATCAATGGTTGGTGATCCTTCAGACAATATTAAAGGAGTTGAAAAAGTTGGTGTCAAAACAGCAATTAAATTATTAAACAATTATACAAATATTGAAAACATTTTTTTAAATGCTAATAATTTAGATAAAAAACTTAAAGACATTTTTTTATTAGATGAAACCAAAGATATTCTTAAAAAAAATCAAACTTTAATTAAATTAGTTGACAATTTATATCTCTCAGACCAAGAAAAAATAATTTTTAAATCTCTTAAAATTAATAATGATTTATTTGAATTTTTAATCGAACATAAGTTACAAAAAATTTTAATATTTCTAAAAGAGAAAAAAAACTATCAATAAGTTTTTAGAAAAAAGAAAGAAGGACCTTAAATGTTAAAATTTTCTAATGTATAAAGCGTTTTGGCAATTTAATTGCGGTAAACAATTTATCTTTTAATGTAGATAAGGGTAATATTATTGGACTTTTAGGACGTAATGGTGCCGGCAAATCAACAACCTTTCGAATTATTTTAAATTTAATAAAACCAGATGCTGGTGAAGTAACTCTTGATGATAAAAAAATTAATTTAAAAATTTTATATGATATTGGTTATCTACCAGAAGTTAGAAGTTTACTTACAAATTTAAAAGTTAAAGAACAAGTTCAATATTATGCAAATATTAAAGGTCTTTCAAATAAAGATTTTCGTAAAAACTGAGAAAAATGAGCTTCATTGCTAGAAATAAAGCATTATTCAAATCAAAAAATTAAAAGTTTATCAAAAGGTAATCAACAAAAAGTTCAATTTGTTTGCGCTTTAATTCATGATCCAAGTATTGTTATTTTAGATGAACCATTTTCAGGATTAGATATTGTTAATGTTTCGATTATTGAAAAACTAATTATTTCTTTAAAAAACGCTAATAAAACCATTATTTTTGCCTCACACAGAATTGATGATGTTGAAAAATTTTGCAAAGATATTATTATTTTAGATCACGGAAAAATAGTTCAATTTGGAAAAATTGAAGAGATTAGAAAACAGTTTCAAAAAGAGGAAATTATAAAAATAAAGTTTTTTACTGATACTGAGAAAATAATTACAACAATTAATGATTTAAAAGAAAATTATAAAGGTGAAATTCAAGTTGATCAGAAAGACACCTTTTGATACTTTAAAGTTTTAAATGTTGAATTATTAAATATCATTAAAAAAACTTTTATGACGCAATTTTTTGAAGACATTGAAAAATTTGAAATTAGTTATCCCTCATTAAACGACATCTTTTTTGCATCAGTTGATAATAAAGGGTTAAATAATTTAGCTAACAATAAAATTGATGATATTTTTGTGAAAAAACAATATGAAAAAAAAGCATTACATATCATTAATCAAAAACTTGAAGAAGGAAAAAAAAATAATGAAGTTTCCATCTAATCGCTTAAAATCTAATTTTAAATTTGACTCTTTTGGAGCAAAATCCAATTTTGCCCATTTTCTTTGAAATTTAAAATTTAAATTTTTTACAAAAATTAATTATTTTGTTTTTGGTCTGATTACTTTTTTAGCAATTTTGTTTTCTTTTTTAGCAGCTAGTTCAATAAAAAATGCTAAACCAGTGCAATTTGGTCCTAATGATCTTGCAAAAATAATCATGCTAGGAGTTATTATTGTTTTTGTTGTTTTTATTACAATTCTTTTTTTAGTTATTTCTACATCTTCTCATACCTCTGAAGAAAAAAATTCCAGAGCAATGGAAATTATTTTATCTTCAGTTGGGGTGAAATTTCATTGATATGTAAAACTTTTAACAAATTTTATTTGATTTGTTAGTATTTTTTTATGAATGTTTATCGTTGCAAATATTGCTAGTGCAATTTCTGGGATAATTTTTTTAAGTCACATAGAAAATGGGAGCATGATTATTTGTTGAGTTTTAGGATTTTCAAATAGTTGTGCGTGATTGGTAAATAATGGCCATTCAATAACTTTTTCTTATTTTTGACACAATGCAAACATGGCTCATGGCTATGATTTTTTTGTAACAATGATTTTTGCTACAATTATGATCAATGGAATAATTTATTCGATAATAACTTTGGCGCTTTCTTCATTTATTGTTAATAGTGGTGAAAGTTTAATGATTGTTCTTGTAATGCTTTTATTTCCAATTATTTTTTCAATAATTTTGCGTTTAATATTTGAAGATTCTAAATTTTTAAATTATTTTCTTTGTTATTTTCCACTTACTTCAATTTATAGTATCCCAACAATATTATTCGAAAAAGCTTCAAATTCAACTCCAGACTATGTTGTTTGAACTGCAATTTTAGCAAATATTTTTTATATTTATTTATTTAATTTTTTATTTAGCAAAATTTTTGCATCTGGTGTTTTAGACTATTCTTCAAATAAAAAAATATTTCGCCGTATTATTGCATTAATAAAACCTAATAAAAAAATACAACCTAAAAAATAATTCTGATGAAAATTTTTTATATTTTTTGTCATCCTTCAAATAAAAACTCTTTCAATCACGCCCTTTTTAAAGTAGCAAAATCTTGTCTTGAAAAAAACCATTCAGTTATTTTTAAAGACTTATACGAAGAAAATTTTGATCCTGTCTTAGATTTTAATAAAATCGATAATTCTATTGATTCTGACATTAAAAATGTTATTTGAGCTGATATTGTAATTTTACAATTTCCAGTATGATGATTTAGTGTTCCAGCAATTTTAAAAGGATGAATTGATAAAGTTTTAAAAGAGGGCGTTGCATATGACAACGATCATAAATTTGATAATGGCTTTTGAAATGATAAAAATTTTTTTTATATTTGTACTGCTGGAGGTCAAAAAGAAAACTACGATCTTCCTGGCAGAATTTCTTTAGAATCGCTTTTATTTCATATTGATCTTGCATTTTCTTTTTGTGGTTTAAAACCTTTAAAAAATTTTATTATTTATGATTTATATCATATGACTCAAAATCGTTCTTGAAAAATTTTTGCAAGTTTAGAGAACAAATTAACTAGTTTATAAGATTAATTTTTATTAGTTCTATTTACTTTTTAAATATTTTTGTTTATAATAAATTTATGGTAATTTACTTATCTAAATTACTTTAAAAAACACTTTAAAAAAAAACAGAAAAAAATTTTTTATGAGAACAACTTTAAAAGGAAAATTTTCTTGGTATCCAAAGTTTGATCGAGCAAAAATTACCAGTTTTTTCTCAAAACTTAGTGGATCATTTTTTCTGATTATTGCAATTATGCCATTTGCAGGACTATGTCTTGGAATTGGTTCTGCAATTGTTACTCAAAGTTCAGGTAGTTCTGGTGTTACATCGCCAGTAGCGTATGACATCGGACTTGTTGTAAAATCTATTGGAGATACCCTTTTTTCAAATCTTCCAATTTTTTTTGCTGTTGCAATGGTTATTGTTTTTACAGGCGAGGGTATTAGTGCGATTACAGCACTTTTTGCTTATTTCTTATTTTTAGAAATTCAGTATGTTGCTATTACAATCGCACTGCCCAATAACACACTTCCAGACACTTTGGACAATTTGATAAAAAATAACGCAAGCTTTAAATTTTTATTTTGAAATCACGTACCATACTCAATTCTTAATTATAACTTTGGTATTTTATCTTTAAATACTTCAGTATTTGGTGGAGTAATTATTGGTATGTTGTCAATTTGATGTTATAACAAGTTCAAAACAATTAAATTACCTTCATTCTTTTCATTTTTTGGTGGTAATCGTTTTGTTCCTATGGCATCTTCATTATTTGTTCCAATTTTGTCATTTATATTTTTGATGTCATGACCAGGAATTGGTCAAGGTTTAACATATCTTGGACAAGAATCTGCAAAACTACCTGCAGGAGTAGACTCTTTTGTGGTATTTTGACTTTGAAGAATTTTAACTCCATTTGGAGTTCACCACGCATTTTACTCAATTTTTTGATGAACTAGCGCTGGAGGCAGTCTAGATGGAAATTGATTTTTAAAAGATGGCAATAGTTATGTCACTCTATTAGATTGACTAAAACGTCATACCCATGATACTTCTACATCTATGCCACAAGGTGATAGTAATATTTATTTTGCAATGTTAAAATGGAATCTTCCATTTACTACACAATTCTTTTTACACTACGACCCTATCACCAAAATTGCTTCAGATCCAGTTTCTACAAACCCTGGACGTTTTTTAGGTGGTAACTTTCCTGTTATGATTGGAGGCTACCTAGGAGCAACTTTAGCTGTTTTTTACCATTGTCCGAAAAAAGATCGTAAAGTTGTTATGCCAATCGTTTGATCTGGGTATCTAACTTCTTGTGCAATCGGATTAACAGAACCATTCTTCTGATTATATCTTTTAGTGTCACCATTTTTATTTTTTGGTTTTCACTCTTTTATGGCTGGAGTTGGGTCAATGTTGCTTTTTGGGCTTCCAAGAGCAATTAATCCAGATCTTGGTTTTCACACTGGTACTGCATTTAGTTGTGGTATTCTTGACAGTATTATTTTTGGGATTCTACCTTACAAATTAGGTACTAATTTTTACTGAATTTATGTGTGGGCAGTTATTTTCTTGCCAATTTATTTCTTAGTATTTTATTACTACATGAAATGAAAAAAAATCTTCTTCCCGGTTTTAGATTCAGGAATTGCTTTAACTGATGTAAAAGCTGCAAAAGCTCAAGTTCGACTTGGTGATAATTCTGAAGTTATTTGCAATGGGTTAGGTGGCGTAGAAAACATTACATCTGTTACTAATTGCGCTTCAAGAGTTCGTGTTGTTGTTCTTGATCCTTCAAAAGTTGACGAAAAAATTCTTATGTCTACTGGCGCATTCAGGGTTTTAAAAAATAAAGACTTTGTTCAAATTGTCTATGGTCCAAAAGCTGATAGTAAAGCAGTAGAACTAAATAATTATTTAAACATTAAAAAAGTAGAAAATAACCATCAAAAAATTTAAAATATAATTTTTTGTTTCATTTTCTTTAAAAAAAAAGCACCTTTTAAAAAGGTGCTTTTTTTAATAAAAAAATTATTAATTAATTTTTATTCACAATCACATACAGCATCAGAAGTTTTACAACATTTATCTTCTGGTAAATTTTTACAACAAATATGATGATTTTTTTCTAAATAAAAGTAATTTATTTGATTATATTGATTTAACTTTTCGTTTTTACATTTATTTTCTTTACAACATTTATTTTTCATTATTTTTTAACACTTTCCACAACAATTAAAAGAATTTTTTTTATTTTTTCGATTTTTTAAAAAATTTTTTATCGAATTGAAAATTTTTTTCATATTTAATTTTACCAAAATTCATTTTTTTTAAATTTTTTTGAACAAAAAAAATTAATAAAATAATAAAAATTTTAAAAAAAATAGCAAGATATCTAGATTTATGGAAACAAAAAAAAATACAATAAAGTTAAAAAATATTGAGAGTGAATTAAAAAGAAAAGAAATTAATGAAGAATTAGTTTATTTATTATATAGTTTAAATTGTTTTAATGATGAAAGTAAGTTTAATTTTAGTGATCAAGAAAATTTATGAGTTAGTATTAATTATTATGATCTCTTAAAAGACTTAGTGCTTTTTAGTAAACATTTATTAATTGAAAAAAAAGTTTCAAATGAAATTGAAATAAACACTTTTATTAAATATTTTGTTTACTATTTTTTTAAAAATGGAATTACCAAAAAAAATAATTTTTCCATCGCAAATAACAATAATATTCAAAAAATTGCTAATAAATGCATCTTTTTTAAAGGTGGTCTTAACTATTTTATTAAAAATTTTAACATTAACGATCCAAAAAAAGAGAAAAAAATAAAAGAATATTTATATTTAATTTATTTAATTGTTTACCAAAACTTATATCATTATTTTGCAAGTAATTTACTAATTCCAACAACTTCTTCAAAATTATATTGAACAAAAAATAACTTAATTCCTTTTTTTCTTCCAGAAATTGGTTTTAGTAATTTTGAAGTACTAAAAGAAAATATTAAAACAGAGAATAGTAACTTTTTTGAAGAAGTTAATCGATTGAACTATTTTAATGAAGATTATTTAAAAAAAATTATTAATTATTACAAAAGTAATAACTTATCAAACGATCATATTTTACTTGCTTTAAATCCAAAAAACAATGTAAACTTTAAAATATTTGACAAAATAAACAAACCAAAGCTTTTTGAATTTTGTTACTTAAAAGATGTTCTTTGAAGTTATTGCTATCTTTTATTTTTAAAATATCAAACACAAATTTTTTTAAAACCAAAACATTTTAAATTTTTATCAGAAACAGAATGATCAAAAAATAAGGCAAAAAGAATAAAATTTGTTGAAAAAAATATTTCTTTTTCATTTTATTATTTAGATGTTTTTTTAGCAATTAAAAATTTTATTGAAAAAGAAGTAAATCAAGAGACGATTTATTCAAAAAAGGAAGAAACTAAACGAGAAATTTCTGAATTTTTTCCAAAATTAAAAAATTTATTTGATGGTAGTTTAAAAAATTTTTTAAACGAACTATCAATTTGAATTAATCCAAGTGGAAAAGTTTACAAAATAATTTTAAAAAATTTTTTAATTAACAATTTTAACCTTCTTATTCCAGAATACCTATATGATTCATATTTAAAAATTGAAGATAAAAACGATCTCGCTTCATCCTCATATTATCTTTTTTGTGCATCATTGAACAATTTTTTTAAAAAAAATCAGCTTGCTTTAGATTTTGTTGAATATAACACAACTAATTATTTTAAAAAAATTTTTTATATTATTGATATTTTAAACGCAAATATTGATGCTGTAAATCTGATCTTAAAAGAAAACAATGTTAATTTCAAAATTGAAAAATTTTCGAATGACTTTGTTTCTTATAAATTAATTTTAAATCAATTAAAAGACTATGACAACTTATCTTTTTTTAATTTTATTCCACTAACAAATGAAATTTCAATTAATTTTATTAGTAAAATTTTGCAAAATAAAAAAATTTATTTAAAAAATTTTTATCTTTTAAAAGTGTCTTCATGACCAAACTTTATTAAAACAAAGAAATTTTATGTAATCCTATTTTTCTGTTACTTATTAAATTTATTTACTTCATTTTTTACTAAAGAAAAAATTAAGTCGCTCCAACAAAATTTAAATTTTGTTTTTGATTTAAATAGTTTTCAACTTACAGATTACTTTACAAATGATAAAATTCTTCACGAAAACTTTAAATCAAACACTCCCAAAAAAATTTTTTTAACAACTTTAAAAATTTTTATTAGTAAAGTTTTTGAAATTCTTTCAAGTTCAAAATCTCTTTCAAATATTGTTTATAAAAATAATATTTTAGAAAATAATCGTCAAGATTTAAAAAAATATTTTGTATCAGATAATGTCTATTGAGATTATTTTGAAGCTAATAAATTTGATGTTGATGAAAGTTATGAAATATCAGATATTTACAAGCTTTTTATATTTGTCAAAAATTTATCAGACTACACTGATAATTTTTTGAACTATCGGTCTACATTATTGAGAGAGTTACCTCAAATTGTAAATTTTGGGTTTATTACAAAATTAAATGGAATGCCCCTAAAACATCCATTACCAGATATTGAGGAAACTAATGATAAAAATATTTTAAGAAAAAAAATTTTAGATTTTAATTTAGAGCAAGAAACCTTAAAAAAAGAATATATTTTACAAATTAAAAAGCCAATTGATTACGGATTTAGGGCAAAAGACGGTTGTAAAGTTACTTTACCTAACAGTATTTTAGTAGAAAACTTTTTATCCCGAGATGTTGATTTTATTACTCTTCGAAAAATAAAAAATCATATTGAAGACTTTAATCAAGAACAAGAAAGTTTTTTATTTAGTGCTTTAAAACAAATTCCAGATATTTTAAATTATGATTTTAAAACTAGTTTTCATGGTTTTAATGTAACCTATAAAAAACCTAAAGAAGTAAAATTTAATCATAAAAATGATGTTTTAGAGTATATAGAAACAGTAAACTGCTATAATAAAGAACAAAATATTATTTATGAAGAATATTTAAAAAATATTCCTGAAGTTATTGATTATGGAATTAGACATAATCTTGATGGAAGTTTATGAACACTTAACAAACCACATGTTGACATTTTGAATTTAAAAAAAGAAAAAGATTTTAAAGATTTAATAAGTTCCATTGAAAAATGAAACGAAATTCAAGAAGTAACTTGAAAAAAAATCGAAAAAAATATTCCTTCAATTAAAAATTTAGGTTTTACAGAATATCCAGATGGCGAACCTTTAATTCATAAATTACCAATAATAGATTTAAAAAAAATTGCCAATCTAAAGTATCAACATCAAATAATTTTTGAAATAACAAATTTTAATAAAGAACAAAATGAAATTTTAAAAAGATTTTTAGATACTTTACCAAAAATTAATGATTTAGGATTTAAATATGATTCTGAAGGACAAAAAATTATTGATATTCCAAAAATTAGTCGCTTATCGGTAAAAAACAAAAAAGACTTTGACGAATTATATTTAAACATTAAAAAATTTAATGAAATTCAGTCATATGAGTTGTTATCACAAAGTTCATTTTTACCAGAAGTTCAAGACTTAGGATTTAAATCTCATATTAATGGAACTAATTTAAAGTATAAAAATGCAAATCTTTCCAACATTGAAGTAAAAAATAAATATGATTTGGATAAAAAAGCCAGCTTAATTTTAGCATTCAACGAGGAACAAAAAAAAATCTTAAAAGATGCCATTGATAATTTACCTCAAATTGAAGATAAAAAAATTAAGTTTTTTCCCGATTACAGACCCCTAAAATACGAAAAACCAATTATTGAAGAATGAGATTTAAAAAACAAAAACGATGTTGATAAATTAAATGTTTATATTAATAATTTCAATCAAGAACAAAGACAAGCCTTTGAAGAATTTTTAGATTTAAATATTGATATTTTAGACTATGGTTTTCGTGAAGAGGATAATAAAAATTTATCAAAACCTCCAAAAATTTCTGAAGGTGATTTAAACAATATTGATAAATTATTAAAAAAAGTTGAAAATATTAAAGATTGAAACAATGAACAAGAATTATTAAGAAATATTTTATTACAAAAAATTCCTTTAATCAAAGATTTAGGATTTCGAAATAATCATAATAACAAACTTTTGAATTTTTCTTTGCCAGAAATTAGCAGTCTTAATCTTAGCAGTAAAGCGAAGATTCAACAATTAATTTTTGATATTAACAATTTTAATCATGAACAAAAAATTACTTTAGAAAATTGCAAAAAGTATTTTCCAAAACCAAAAGACTATAATATTAGAATCATTCCAGGAACTAATAAAAAAGTTGAACATTCATATCCAAAAATTGATTTAAGTCAAATCACTGATTATTTTAGCTATCAAAAAGCCTTAGATAGTGTCAAAAAATTCAATAGCGAACAACATCGAATCATTAAAAAATTGTATGATGCAATTCCAAAAATTATTGATTTTGGTTATGTTTCTGGTAAAGACACCAACATAAAGAAACCAACTTATTTAGATTTTGAAAAAATTGAGAGCATTGAGCAGTTAAAAATATATGAAAACAATATCAAAAATTGAAATAAAACCCAACAACAATTATTAGATAAAGATTTAAAAAATCTTCCTGTCATTGTTGATCGTGGCTTTATTAGTGATATTAATAATAATCCTTTAAAGATTACCAAAGATAAATTAAAAGAGGTAAATTTGCTTTTTAATTTAGATAAAACAAAAATAAAAAATGCAGAACTTTTAATTAAGGCCTTTAACGAAGAACAAAATCAAATTCTGATTCAATTTAAACAAAAACTAGCAAATCTTTTTAATACTTATTATTTTTACCAAAAACTTGATGGCTCACCACTAGATTATCCTTATTCTACAATTGACTTGAACAATGTCAATACTTATGAAGAAGTAAACGAGGCCTTAAAAAAAATAAATTCTCATAATGTCGAACAAAAAGAATTATTCTTAAAATACATTAAAAAACTCCCTCAAGTAAAAAACTTTGGATTTAGTGTTGAAGACAAAATAAATCTTGCCTATCCTGTTGTAAATATTGAAAAACTAAAATCAAAATCTGATATTGATAGCTTAATCATTCAAATAAATGATTGAAATGAAGCTCAATTAAAAAAGTTAGAAGAATATAAAAGAAAATTAGGAGAACCAATTGATTTAGGATTTACAAAAAGAAATGATGGAAGTCGACTAAATTTTGTAAAACCAAAAATTTCTTTTTCAAATATTAATCAAAGAGATCATTTAATTGAGTTGCAAGAAGCAATTTTAAATTATAATACCGAGCAAAAAAATCTTTTAATTAATCTTAAAAAGTCTTGTCCAAAAATTATTAATACTAATATCTACAATGAAAGAATTAAAAATTTAACCAATCCAAATTTAATTGATATAAATAGTTTAAAAACCAAAGGTGAAGTTGAAGCCTATATTAGTGCTGTTAAAGAATGAAATAAAAATCAAACAGTTAGTTTAGAAAAAAAGTAGAGTTCCTCATCTTATCCATCAAAGATCGAGGATTTAGAAAAAGATTGGATGGTAAAAAGTTATTTAACCGACTCCCATCAATTGATAGTACTTTTGAGTTAAATGATTATCAGTTTCACAAACTAAGAAAAATTATTGAATATTTCAATGCAGAACAAGATGAATTATTTTATGAATATTTACAAACCAAAAAAATTGGTAATATTTTAAAAAATATTCATATTAGTTGGCCTCTTTCTACAATTTCTTACAAATTTTTGTTAAGAGATAATGAAAAAATTCCTTATTTTCAAGTTTCTACATTTCCAACCATAAAAGACATTGATGCTGTAGAAAGAGTATATCAAGAAATATATGATTTAAACGCTTCATTATGTGATCGAATGATTGACTATTATTTACCTTCCAATCATATTTCACATATTACTGAAGAAACAAATGAATTTATTGAATATTTTTTGCATAAAAAAGATGAAAACGATAACAATTCTATTTTAGTAACGGACAATAATGGTTGAAAATATTACAAAAATGGTATTTTAGACAAACAAATTTATTTTCTAGATTATGGAATTTTTTTCATTACTTTTCAAAAAAACTCATCTTTGGGATTTTATGGAAATATGGTTGATAATATTGAAAATAGTAATTTTATTTCTGTTGATAAAAAAAAAATTAAATTTTTCTTAAAGGATAATTTAAAAGTTGTTATCAAAAAAGATCATTTAAGACAAGAAATTGAAATAAATTGCTATAAATTATCAGATATTATTAAAAAAATTAAAATTAAAAAAGTTCTTAATTATAAAAATTATCGGGTTGATGGATTACATTATAGTGCTATTAAAGTTTATCAAAGAGAAAATATGCAATGAAAAATAAAAAATGAGTATCTTCAAGCCACTTATATTAAATATAAAAATAATGCTCTTGCAAGAACAAATTACATTTATAATTTAAGCACTCCCAAAAAAAGAATTTTTAAAAATTCGATTGTCTTTGACTTAAAAGACTTATCTTTTAAAAAAATTGCTACTTAAGTTTAATATTTTTGATATTTTTTTTGAAAAATATTTATTTTAAAATAAGAGAGTAAATTTAAAATAAAATTTCTAAAATTCCTCATGTTATACACATTCCACGATATAGATACTAATGATTTTAGTAGCTTTATTACTAAAAAACAATTATTATTTTTTAATGTTTCTTCTGTTGAAGAAACTTTTAATGAATTAGTTAGATATTTTATTGAACTTCAAAATTATCAACCAGAAAAAATTTTAGAATTAAGTAATCTAGAAAAAAAAGACTACAAAACTCTTTTAGAATTGTTAAAGAAAAATGTAGAAGAACTAAACAAACAATATAATTTTAAATATTTTTTTTCAACAGAATCAATTTATCACAAATTTATTGAAATATACAACAAATATAAAAACTATCAAAATTCAGAATTTAATGATGACATTAAAAAAAAAATTTTTGATACTTACAAAACTTTTCTTTACTATAGTATTTTTTATGTTCCAATCCATATTATGGGGCTTCCAATTTTTAATGAAAATGGAGAAATTTTTTATAATTTAAATGACATAAAAGATATTTATGATGAAAAAACTTTTTTTGAATTTAAAAAAAAAATTTTTAAAAAAGTTATTAAAAAAGATTTTTTATATAATAACATTGACGAAAAAATTCATATAATTACAGAAATTTATCATAACTTTAAGGCCACTAACTCAAAATTAAAAGAAAATAATTTTTCAAAAAACGTTCAAACCCTAATGAAAGAGTTTTACAACGTAAGTTATTCTGAAAATTTTTTTAATTTTTTAGACAAAGTTTATGAGTGAAAAATTAATAATCGAGATAAGCTTCAAGAAGAAACTAAAAAAAATTTTTTAAAACAACTTCTTTCTACCTTAGACGCAAATGATTTATTTAATCTTTTTTTTCAAGATTATCTGTCATTATTAAAAAATTTTACAAATTTTAGCTTAGATTTTTATTTTAAAGACAAATTTACAACCGACATTCTGAACCATCAAATATTTTTGGAAAACAATATCTTTATTGATGAGATAAAAAAACAATATCTAGAATTTTCAAATATATTTGAAAATTTATCTGAAACATTTTTTTTGAATTTTTTTAAAACTAGTAAAATTGATGCTATTTTCTCAAAAGAAGACGACGATAATTTAATTAAAGAAAAAAAAATTTTTTTTGAAACTTATAAAAAAAAATTTGTAACTAAGATTAAAAGTAGTTTATTAAATTATTTTGAAGCTAAAAAAAACACCTCATTACTTGGCGAAAAAAACAAAGAAGAAATTCAAAAATTAATTGAAGATATTAAATATGAAAATAATAATTTAATTTGGTTATTGCCAAAAATTCAAAATATTTTGAATTTATTTATTAATTTAAATCCTTCTCAACCAAAAATTAATGAAAATATTTCAGTTTCCAATAATAAAATTGATGAATTGAATAAATTTATTTTTTTACAAGATCAAGCTTTGTTGATACAAAATCAAGCTTTGTCGCTTGATCAAAAATTTGATAAATTTATAAAAAAAGTTCAAAATTTAAAGATAAATAGTAGAAATTATTACTTGACCAAGTATTTTTTTGATGAAGAAAATAAAGTAGCAGTAAGAGATTTTTTTGTTTTTTTATCAAGACTTGACTTTGATACTTTTTCTAATATTTTAAATTCTTCTAATAGTAAATTAATTATTGACAAAAATATGATAAAAACATTAAACCATGATAAATTAATAATTTTGGATCCTTTGGATGAATTTGAAAGAACTGCAACTGAGTTTATTACATATATTGATCAAAAAGATGATGATTCTTTTTATGATCACCTAATTATGAATATTTTTTCAAAAGCAGATCGTTTATTTGATATCTACAATAAAAGATTAACCGCGGTATATTATCCAAATTTTTCAGACGATTTTAAAAATTTTAGGGATGATATTGAGAAAGAGCGACAAAAAACTGCCACTGGTTCTAGATCTTTAAGACTTGAAAATCTTATTTCTAAGATTAACAATATTTCTTTAAAAATGTTTGATATTTTAAAAACAGTTTACAAAAATGATCTTATTAATAATAAAAATGAAATTACTGGTAATATAGCCAATAATTTGTTTATTGATGATGAAATTTTTTCTTGATCTGGGATAAGCAACAAAAAATATGTCGAGTATTTATTTGATAAATCATTAGATAATTTAGATAAATTAAAATATGATTTAGCGATAGGTACTGATAACTTTTCTATTCTTGAAAATTTTTCTTACACACTAGCCAATAAAAGTTTTATTGATTATATTTATGGAATTGATCAAAATACAAAAGAATTGGCCTTAAACTCCTTAAATAAAGATATTATCAAATTAGCACCAAAAAACCTAAATTACAAACAAGAAAACACCAAAGATTTTTATAATTGAGACAACAACACTGATAAATCACTAAATGATTTAATTTCTGAATTTGGTATTTTTAAAAATAGTATTTATGCTGTATCGGATTCAAAAACTAATTGACAAAACACATTTAAACAATTTATTAAACAAACAAAAGGGATTTTTGAAGAAAATCAAAAAAAACTTTCCAAAAAACATTGTGAGTGAATTATTAAAAAAATTAATGATAATAGTGCTTTTTATGAATATAAAGAAGGAAATACAGAAAAATTATTTCGTTACTTAAACAATAAAAATACTTTACAACAATTAAATAATTTTAAAATCAATGAACAACCTTATCATAACAAATACCTATTTAAAGATAATTTAATTGATTTTTTAAGTTTTTTACTAAGTTCAGGGAAGGGAACAAATTTTTATATCCTTGATACTTATTACAAAAATTCTATAAAATTACAAGATGAATTTTTAAAAGTTAATAAAGATTTTTTAAACCATTTTTTGCTTTATGAAATTAAATTTTACGGGTACAGAAATTTTTATCATTTACAAAAGAGTTTAAGTCTTTCCCAAATTTTTATTCAAGGATCAGACAAATACGATTTTGATAAAATTGAAAATACAATCAACTTTGCTAGTAAAAAAGCTGTTTTAGATGAATTTTTAACTGATGACTTTATTAATAATTTCAATCTCTGACAAGAAAAATTTTTAAACAAACACATCCTTTTTTGCAAACAATACTATAGTTATTCCAATACTTCTTATATTGGAAGTTCATTTAACTCAGAAATTATTCAAAAATTAAAAATTTTAAATGAAAATCGTTTTGGAACATTTCTTGATAATTTTTTAACAGATGAAAAAATTTTAGAAAAATTAAATTCATATCATTCAAAAAAAGATCACAGATCATATCAACTTATTTCTCAATTTGATATTAATGGAAGTGAATGAAAAAAATTTATTGAAGAACAAAATAAATTATTCAATCGGGCAATTGAAATTTTAAGAAAAAAAATTGAAGAAATCGAAAAAAATTACAAAACTATTTTTTATTATCGAGAAGATGGACAATTTATTGAAAACCCCCTACCTGACTTGAATAAACTTCAAAATAAAGAAAAAAATAGTGGTTATTTAATTGAATATTTTTTTCATAAGTTAAATAATTTTCGTTCTGAACAAGATAAAATAATCAAATACATTACTCATTACAACATAATTAATGTTCCAATCGCTTACACAAACAGTATTATCGATATTTATAAGGGTCCACAATCTAGCAATAATACCATTGATTTTGTACCAAATATCAACAAACCTAGTCATGAAAAAGTAGTTATTAAAAAAAACCCTAATGCCTATATTGAGTCCTTCCTATCAACTTATGCAATAAAATTTTATCTTGCAAATAAAAACAACAATCAACAGGCTTTTTTACAAATTCCTTATGTTTCTCGAACTTTTAAGGTAAAAAAAGTTAATTATTATGACAACAACAATAGAATAGTATTTGAGGCTGAAAACAACTACAGCGTTGTTTTTTATTTTTTTGACTTCCAAGGAACTAGCTTAGTTGTAAATAAAGATAAAAATATTACCATCGACAAGAATTATTTAAAAATGCCAGAAACTAAAGTCTTAGAAGTAAATATTTTCCACGATAATAAAACTTCAGATAATTTTTTAATAAAAAATATTGGTTTTGCAAATAATGTTAAAAATGATCGGATAGAAGTGAAATCATTTGGAGTTATTGATAAAAAAGGTGATATTTCAAATTACTCAGTAAGTGATTTTTTTTCAACGAAAAATAATATTTTTTTATCATCAATAAATCGCTTAAGTACTTACTTAAAAGAAAAAGACAAAGGAAAAATTATTAATAGTAAAAAATCACAAATATTTATTTATGAATGAGATAGCTTTTTTAATAATTCTATTTTTAACATCAATAGAATAGACAATGATAAAATTTTAGAATTTTTACTAAGACATAATATTGATATTATTGAATTTAACACACCAGATAAGAAAAAAATTCCATTATATGCAATTGTTATTTTTACAATTGCAATTACATCACCAATATTTATTTTTAGTTTTTATAAGCTTAATAAAAAAATAAGAGCAAAATTACTAGTAAATAAAATAAATTTGAAAGATAAAAATCAAGATAAATAAATATGTTATATTTAATTGAAAATATTAGTACAGAGTATTTAAAAAGTATTCCCAATGAAACAAAAGATGATGTTATTAAAATTAACAAATTAGTTGAATTTGTTGAAAATTTTCAACAATTTTTAGTTGATCTAAAAAAATCTTATAAATTAGTTGAAACAACAGATATTTTTAATAAAGATTATTTAAAAAATTTAAATCAAAATGCAGAAATTTTGAATAAAAAATATCAGTTCTCAACAACTTTTTTTAAGACATCACATTTATATTATAAATTCATCATTATTTATGAAAAATATAAAAACTATCAAGAAGCAGAATTTACCCAACAAGACAAGTTAACTATTAAAGAAACCTACAACAAATTGCTACTTGGATCTGGATATTTTTTTATTAATGAATTAAAAAGTCTACCACTAATAGATAAAGAAAATAATCTTTTACTAGAATATGATGCGCTATTATCACTAAATAATTCAGAAGACTTAAAAAACTTAAAAAAAAATATTTTTTTTAAACTTAAAAAAAATAATTTTTTTTCAGCCAATTTTAATTTAATTTTATCAAAATCTAAAATATTGTTTAACTATTTAGAAGCAAATAAACAATTATTTTATGAATATTTTTTGAATCAAACCGATAGAATGAATACTTTTACAAGTATTTTAGAAAAAAATATTTTTTTAGGTTATTCGAAAAATTTTTTAAATTTCATTGATTATATGGGAAATAATTTTCAAGACACTCATTCTCAACAATCCCTAGAAAACGCCAAAAAATTTTTTTGACAGATGAATATTGATGATTTTTTAAATTTCTGATCATTGCCAGATAATCTAGAAAAAGTTAAAGATAAACTAGACCTTACCTTTCACTTAAGAACCACTTATTTTTTTGTTGAAAAAACAAAAAAAATTTTTCAAAGAGAAAACATCCATCTATTTTTTACTTTTTACCCTTTAATGACGAAAATAAAAGAACTTGAATCTTTTATTTTGACTTATACATTTAATCAAGAAATTGATTCTGAAAATTCAGATTTATTAGATAGTTTTATCAAAATAAAAGCATCTTTATTTAATCCTGAATATTTGAAAAATATTTTTAAACAAATTTGACAAAATTTTTGTGATTTATTATTCTCAGAAATTAACATTGATTTAGAAAATTATGATCATAGCAATAATTTTATTAGCAAAAAAACTTATGACTATTTAAAAGAGAAAAAAGCAAAATTAGAAAGCATTGTAAATAAATTTCAAGAAAATATTGAAAGTAGTGATGTTTTAAAAGATTTTTTGATAAATTCAAAAGAATTGTTACAAGAAGCAGATTTAATTTCTAATATTTTTAATGATAATTTGTTGATAAAAAAAATTCAAACTGAAAAATATCAAAATTTTCTAAATTATCTTAGAAAATTAAAAGAAGGTTTAGACAACAAAAATATATTTAATTCACTTGACCCTTCCACAGATGATTGAGACAATAAATTTTTCGAAACCTATGAAAATTTAAGTATTAAAGATTTTTTAGATAAAAAATTAACAAAAGAACAAATCTTAACTTCATTAGAAAAAGAAATTGAAAAAAACTTTTTTCACACTTCATCATATACATCCAAAATAATTAGCCACAACTTAGATTTTTTTGATAATGATATAAAAAATGATCAATACTTTTATAACTTATTTACAACCACTTTTTCTAATAAAGCCGATTCAATAAAAAGAATAAGATCATCGATTCAAACAATCTCTCATGAAAATTTTTTATATAATAAAAATTTTTTTATTGAAAGTTATTTTTTATTTAACAGTGAATTAAAAAATTGTATTTTTGAAACTTGAAAAAGATTAGAAAGTAAATTTTTAAATTTAAAAAAAAAATCTCTAATATATTGAATTACCACAAAAAATATTGAAATTTTTTCAAATGATTATGAAAAAAATATTTTTTTGGATTCTAATGGAAAAATAATTGATAATTTTTATGATTACTTATTAATCATTTTAAAAGATATTTTGCAAAATGAAGAAATTGAAAAATTTGATTTTTCTTTAATAAATATGTTTCAAAATTATTTAAATTTTTCTAACTTAAATTTTTTAAAAGATACAGATTCATCAGATCCAAATAAAAAATTTAATTTTTTTTCTTATTTAGAAAAAAAAATTCAAAAAATTTTTAATGAATATCAAGATAGCAACTTATTTTTTGAAAATAATGATGCCCATAATCCAAATAATTTTTACAGTTTTACGGATATTGAAAAATACTATCAAGATCTTTCAATAATTTTTCCAAAAATAAAAGAAAAAAAAACCTTATCATTATCTGAAAAAACTAATTTTTTTAATGCAGTAACATTTTTTTTATCAAAAAATAATTTAACATCTTTCATTAATGATCAAGAAAAACGATCAAGAAATTTTATAGAACTTACAAGACATTCTTCATTATTTAATTCCATATCTTTTGATTGAAACAAAAAACTAAATATTTTCAATTATTTAAAAGATGATGAATTTGATAAATATTTAATTGATGATCAAGAATTTTTTGACGATTATTATTTTATAGAAAATAAAGAATTTTCTCAAAATAATTATTATTTATTTAAAAATAATTTAAAAAATTATTTAAATTATTTGTTTTTAAATAATAAATTTAAAAACCTAGACTATTTAAATGGGCTAAAGGAAAAATATTTAACGTTTGAAAAATATTTAAATCAAAAACTTAAAAATTTTTTAAAAAACGAATATTTTGACCATAATTCAAGGAAATTTGGAATTAAATATCTTGGTTATGAAGATTTTAATCATCTTTCAACTTTTTTACCTCTTGACTATGATGAAAATCTTTCAGAACTTTTGCAATATGATAAGTCTTTAATAATTAAAAAAATCAGTGATGTAACCTTTAATAATTTAGAAAAATATTTTGAGAATAATTTTATTAATGAGTTTAATAACCATCAACAAAAATTTTTAAATAAACATGTATCTTTGGTAGAAAAATACTATAACGATCATGGTGTTTCATACATTGGTTATGGATATACCAAAGAAAACACTTCTTTAGAAGAAATGAAAGTCTTAAACGAAGAATTTTTAGATGAAACAGAAATTTTATCAGAAATTCACAATATTAAAAAGATGAGCGACAAAAATTTATTTTTTGAATTAGAAAAGTACAATATAAATCAAGAAATTTATCAAAAATTTTCTCTTCAGCAAGAAAAGCTAAACGATATATTTTTTGATGAAATTGATGAAACCTATTATGAATGAAATAAGAAAAATGTTGTTCATTTTTTTAAAACAACTGGCCAAATAATTAAAAACTTTTTTCCAAATATTGACCAACTTAAAAATTTAAAAAATAATATTAAAGGCAAAATAGTTAAAGTTTTTACAAATAATTTTTCAAATTTTAAAAAAGAACAAGAAGAAATTTTAGAAGAAATTAAAAGCACTAAAAACAATAGCGAGTTAATGAAAATTTCTGATCAAATTATTGCTACAGAAAATAGTGTTATCGAAGACATAGAATTTCCATGATCTAATTTTGTTCCAAGAAATCTTAAAAATTATCACAGTTCATATTTTAGAATAAAAGAAAAAAATCAACAAATAGATTCATATTTTGGTCTTTCTTTATTTGGGATCAAAGGACTTATTTACAGTGCAAACAATAATCAAAACAAAGGATTATTTTATTTTTCTTTTCTTCATAAAACTTTTCTTTCCGATGATATTTTATTTTCTGATAGAAATAATAAAATAGAATTTATCACAAATGATCAAAAATATCAAATAACTCTAAATTTTGTACCATTTAAAAGAGATGATTTAGAAAACCAAGAATTAAAAAAAGTTATTGAACTTCCAGACATTAAAAATTTAAATTTACAAATTAAAAACTTACAAGATCAAACAACTAACACATATTTAGTAAAAAATCTTAAGTATTCTACAAGTTTGGATGATAAAAAAGTTATTGTAGATTCTTTTGGAATTGTTGAGGATAAAAACAATCCTGATAAAGTTAAAAATTTTATTTTATTTGATTTATTAAATAATAAAAAAAACATATTTATAGCATCAAATCATACCTTTAATAAAAATGCTTTGAAATTAGAAAATATAGATGAAAAATTATTTGTTGGTTCTTGAAAAAATTTTTTTGAGCAAAATAATTTTTTCAGTTATAACTTTTTAGATCCAGTTGATTACTTTGCTAACAGTAGTTTTTTAGAAAAAGATAAAAATAAAAAACTTTTTTATGCAACGATTTTTTTTCTTATAATAATTATGTCTTCTGTATTTTTGATTTCTGGAAATAAAATTTGAAAAGAAGTCAATAAACGATTAACTTATTTAAAAAATCAAAAAAATAATAAAAAATAATGCAAAAAATTGCTTGTGACATTGTTTACATTAAAGATATTTCTTTAAAAAAACATAATCTAGAAAAATTTTTGTCTTTTTTTGAAAACGAAAAACTAAAAAAAATTAAGAATCGCCAAAAAAAAAGACATTATATTGCTGGAATAATAGCAGGTAAAGAAGCAATATTTAAAATTTTTAATCAGATATTTGATTTTTCATCAATTAATCTAATTGATGAAAATAGTAATCATTTACCAAAAATTTATTTTAACAACAATCATATAAGCTTATCTATTTCACACGTTAAAGATTATGCGATTGCAGTAGCAATTCTTGATAATTAATTGCTTTATTTAATTTATAATTAATTAATGAAAAAAAATCAAGATTTTTTTGATTTAAGTACTTATTTTATTGATAAATTAAATTTAAATAATTTATCAATTGAAGAATTACAATACAAAAGAAAATTTTGTTTAAACGCTTTATATTTATCATATTTAGATGAGCTTTTAAAATCTAATGTTTTTGGATTTCAAAAAAATAACTGTAAAAATGTCTATTGAAAAGAATATTATTTTTGAAAAAATTTTTACTTTCCAACTTTTGATTACATGTTAGTTTATGCAAGAGATATTTTTACATATAAAAAAGGTAATATTTCCTTTACTGCAAAAGAAAGTTGAAAAAGAAACAAACGCGAAGATAAGAAAGAATGAAAAAACAAGTATCTCTTAAAAAGTTGATGAAATAAAAATGATGATAAATTATATATTGAAGAAAATGATAAATTTTCTTACTTACCAGATGATGTTATTGAAGATAAATTTATAAAGGCAAAATATGGCGACTTTATATTTACAGATTCATTACCTTTTGGCAAAATAAGTTTTGCAAGAACTAACAATATTTTTATTGATAATCATATTGTGATTTTTAAAGGCAATCAAAAAATATGTTTTGAATTATATTATTATTATTTTTTTAATGGAAACTCTTATTTATTTGAACATAATATTTATAATGGGCTTGGATCTCCACAATTTACCAAGTGAGGTTTTGATGCCAGTTGAATGATTATTCCCGCAAACTTATATCAACAAGCAAATTATATAAAAATGTTTTATGAACTTGAAAAACAAATTAGTTTGTTAATAAAAATTAGAAGAAAATCAAGAAACATTTTACATTTTTTGGGGAAAAATTGTCTTGATGATAAAACTTATAAATTAAGTGATTTAGTAGAAAAAAGACGTCCTTTAACAATAACTATCACTGATTTTTTTGATTGATTAAAATATCCAAGAGCCGATCATTTAAGACATACAGTTTATCCTTGAAGGACAATAACTGCTGGTTATCAATGAACAAAAATTAATAAAATTTTATATTCTGAACCTGCAAAAGAAATAAATTTAGAAAGGTCATGTTATAAAGAAAAAATTGGTGACATTATTATTTCAAAATTTTATGGAAAAACTTATAACCCTTATTTAGTTGATAGAATTAACTTATATGCTTTTTCATCTGTTAATCCACCCTATTTTTCAAAATTACCAGAAATTTCAACTCATGTAATTTTATGATCTATGCTTGGACAAAACTTTTATCAAAGATTTGGAAATAAATGAAAAAAAGGTTCTGCAATAAATACAATTCATCAAAAAAGATTTTTTAATGAAAATTTGCAACTAATAAAACCAAAATATTATCACCTAACAGAACATTTGTCTAATGTTTACAATTTTTGTGCCAAAAATATTTCAAAATATACTAAATTACGTGAAGAGATTTCTAGATTATTGCAAGATCCTGCAGTAATTGAGGATGAAACTTATGAAAAACATTTGCAAGATATGTTTTTATTAAGTCAAGCAGCTAAAGAAACAAATATTTCTTCATTAAATCAAAAAGTTAAACATGAAAATATGTCTTTTTTAGAACAAGAAAACAAAGAAAATGTTGAAATTACTCAACAAAAAATTTCTGTAAAATCCGAAGAAAAAGAAGTCAATTTATTTCATAAAAAGTGATGAAAATTTTGAAAATAAATTAAATTTTCAAAAACATTTTTAAGAATAATAGTATTTAATACTTTAAAATTTATTTTGTTATAATAAAAAAAATAAAAAAATCTTTATTTTATTAAAAAGAGGAATTATGTTTATTTTTTATTCTGCTTATTGTTGCAATTCTTCAAAAAAAATAAGGGAATGAATGAAAAAGAATAATTTTCCCTTTAAAGAAAAAAATGTTTTAAAAAATAAATTAGAAACTGATGATATTAAAAAACTTTTAGAACTTTCTAAAAATGGTTTTGCTGAAGTTATTAGCAAAAAGTCAAAATATTTTGATTACGCCAAAAAAAATCTCGATAAGATGTCATTTGATGAAGCAGTAAAATTTATTCAAAAATATCCAAACATTTTGAGAAGACCAGTTGTAATTGATGACGAAAAAAATATTAAAGTAATTGGTTTTTCTGAAGCTGAATTTGAAATTTTTTTAGATGATGATATTATTATTAAAGAAGATTTATAAAAATTGAAGCAAAAAAAACCTAATTATTCAATATCAAATAAAATTTTAGATCAAGAATTAATTAATAAATTTCTAAAAAAATTTAACTCTTTTTCGCAAAAAAATAATTTTTTTTTTGTAATTGGAGGGGATGGTTATTTTTTAAGAGTTCTCAAAAAACATATTAATCTTTGAGATAAAATAACTTTTTTTCCCTTATTTTCTGGAAGTTTAGGTTTATTTTATTCTTTTTCTGTAAACGATTTTCTAAATTGTAAAAATTTTTTATTGGAAAAAATTGATACAAAAAAAGTTTATCCTTTATTAATTAAAGGCTTACCAAACTTAGAACTTCAAAACAACCTTTTTTTTGCTATAAATGAATTTAAAATTATTAGTCTAACGACTTCAATTACCATTGATATTTTTTTAAATGATAAAAAATTATTTACCCATGTCGGATCTGGAATTTTATTTTCAACTTCGTTTGGATCTACTGGAATTGCTAAATCAAACAACAATACTTCAATTATTTATCATAAAAAAAACTATTTTCAAATTTCAGAGATTTTTCCTTGTAATAATAAAATTAATAAATCATATGATTTTTCAATTTTATTTGAAGAGAGCGATATTATTTTTTTTAAAATTACCAAAAATATTAAAAATGCTAAATTTTTTCATGATAATGCTGAAGTTAATGTTGAGTTTTTAGAAAATCAAAAATATCAAGTATATTTTGATAAAACTAAATATTTTAATTTTGTTGTTGAAAAAAATATTGATTTAGATTATACTTTTTTTCAAAAGATTTTTGGTTAATAATTTAAATAATTAACAAACAAAAACAATTTTTAATAGAAGATAACATCCGTTAAAATATATGGATCAATTGTTTCAATTTGATAAAATGCTTTTTTGGTAGCAATTTTTGCATATTTTTTAATTAAATTGGTTAATTTATCAATATTTTTTCAATTTTCTTCATTTTTTAGCAATTCATTAATGGTATAAAGAAGATTATTTTTTATTTTTTTAATATTATTTTTAATAATTCCTAAAAAAATAATATTTAAATAATTTTCATTAACTTTTTTTTTCTCAATATCAATTAGGATCGAGTTAATTATTACCCCAGAACTACCAATTTTTTTTCTTTTGTTGATCGAACTATCATTAACACTAATGATTTCACCATTGTAAACAAAATTTGCTTCGGTATCAATCGAAATATCGGGTAGCACCATACATTTTTTATTTTTTAAGCCAACAACGACACCATTTTTAACAACAAAAATATTTTCTTTTTTCACCTTACATTCAATAGCAGTATCCCTGTGTTTGCATAACATAAAATATTCTCCATGCATTGGAACAAAATAATTTGGTTGAATTAAATTTAACATTAACTTTTGCTCTTCTTTTGAAGCATGTCCGCTAGTATGCAATGAAACCCCACCACTTATACTACTATTAGTAATCACATTAATCCCTCTTTGAACCAAATCATTAATAATTTCTTGGACTGAAAGAAAGTTACCAGGAATTGGATTACTACTAAAAATCACAGTGTCTGTTTTATCAAGAATAATTTGGCGATGTTCATCTTCAGAGATTCTTTTTAAGGCACTTAAAGGCTCTCCTTGACTTCCAGTACAAATAATAACTTGAGTACTTTTATCAATTAAATTAATATTTGTCACCGGGACAATTAAGTTTTTGCTCACAGTAATGATTTTTAATTTAATGGCAACATTAATCATTTTTTCAATGCTTCTACCCAAAATA
Source organism: symbiont of Argiope bruennichi (assembly GCF_051094275.1). Lineage (NCBI taxonomy): Bacteria > Bacillati > Mycoplasmatota > Mollicutes > Mycoplasmatales > Mycoplasmataceae > symbiont of Argiope bruennichi. The sequence continues at coordinate 454,224 of NZ_CP070274.1, read as the reverse complement.
ATTACTTTTTTTTTATATTTTTCAGCAACTTTTAAGATTTCATTGATTCTTCAAATATTACTGGCAAAAGTACTAATAATAATTCTGTTTTTAATTTGAGTGAAAATTTTTTCAATCGTTTGTGATATATCTTTTTCACTTTTTGTAAATCCTTGAACCATGGCATTGGTTGAATCACTTAAAAGCAAATCAACTTTTTCTTTACCAGCTTTGGCAATATCATAATAGTCTGCAAAATTAGTAACAGGTGAAAAATCAAATTTAAAGTCTCCAGTAGTTACAATTGTCCCATTAACAGTTTTTATGACAATTCCATGAGCATCTGGAATAGAGTGATTTACTCTGAAATATTTAAAACTAAAATGATTTGTTTTATAAGTTAAGCCATGAATAATTTCAATGACTTTATCACAAAAGGTATTTAATGTTTTGTGATAAACATCTTTTACTTTTAAATTTATTAATTCTAAAGCAAATTTTGGAGCATATATTGTTTTTGGTCTGATATCTTTTAAAAAATAATTAATGGCACCAATATGATCTTCATGTCCATGCGTTATCACCAAATAAACATCTTTTTTGGTCTCTTTTAAGTAAGAAAAGTTAGGAATTATCGCATCAACAGCAATTGTTGCATCGGGTAATCTAATTCCAACATCAAAAACTAATATTTCATTTTCATGCTCAATACAATAACAATTTCTTCCAACTTCATACAAGCCACTAAGAAAAAAAACTTTTGTGACATCACTATACTTTTCCCTTTTTGCCTGATCAAAAGATTCATTTTCCTCTAAAGAAAAAATATTTTTTGGTAAATTGTTATTTTCTAATTCATTTAAGTCGATAGAATCATTCATTTATATTTCATGTCATTCGCTTTCTATTTTTTTTTCTAACTTGTCTATGTATAAAATACCATTTAAATGATCTAATTCATGTTGAATCACAATTGATTGATATTCATGAAAAGTTTTCTGAACTCATTTATTTGAAAAAATATCAAAATATTTAATTTCAATAAATAAGTATCTAGGTACAAAACCAAAATAATCATTATCAACACTTAAACAAGACTCACCGCCACCAAGATAACATTTATGAGTTGAATGTCTTATTATTTTTGGATTTATAATCCCATATTCTTCATGTTCTGAAAACTTAATGTAAATTATTTTTTTTAATTTACCAAGTTGGACCGCACTAATTCCAACTGCAATCTTACCTTCTTGGTAATTTTTTTTTTGAGTTTTTAAGACAAAAGATCTCATTTTTTGAAAAAGTTTTAAGTCTTTTTCTTGTAAAGGCAAAGCAACATCTTCTGAGCTTTCTCTTAAAATAGGGTCAGTATCTTTATAAATTTTGATCAATATAATAAGTTTTTTTAATGATTATTTATTTTTTTATATTTAAGTCAAATAATAGAACAAATTTTTATTAGTTTATTTTAGCACTTTTTTAAAAAAATTATTTTAAGAAACCGAATAAATTTAAAAAAAATAAATTAATTATTTGAAAAACACTTTTTTATAGTTTAAGTTAAAAATTTTTATTTTATTAAAAAATTTATTAAAATAATTTAATATGATAATTTTTTTGATTATTTCAGTTTTTTTACTAATAATTTCATTTTTATACTTAATTTTTTGAGTTTTAAAAATAAAATTTGACAAAGTTAAGCTTCAAAACTTTTCTCATACGCTTATAAATTTAATTTTTGCGATTATTGTTTTCACTGCAACTTTAGCCTTAACAATTTATTTATCAATTAAAAATCATCAAAGTTACGAATCTATAAATTATTTCAGGGTTAGTATTTTTTTTTAAAAATTTATGATTAATATTTCTTCTTATGTAAAAAAAGGCAATGTTAGATTAGATAATCAAGACTGAGTTGACTTTGCTTTTAATAAGGTAGGGCACGCTTTTGCAGTATTATGTGATGGTATGGGAGGACATTATGGGGGAAAGGTTGCTGCCAAAAAAAGCTGTAATTTTGCCATTAAATCTTTCTTAGAATTTAAAAATTTTTATCCAACAGAATTAGAAATTAATAATTTTTTAATTTTTTTAATTAAAGATATCATTCGTTATTTAAAGCAATTGTCCTCTGAAAACCAAAATCTTTTGGATATGGGGACAACAATTGTCATTGCATATTTTTTTAAAAATAATATTTATGTTGCCAATGTTGGCGATAGTCGATGTTATTATGTTTCTAAAAGTAGCATTAAACAAATTACAATTGATCAAAATTTGTATAATAAAATTAAGAGAGACGAAAACTCCTTACAAGAAAACAATAAGGCAAATAAGTCAATTTTGTATTCTGCTGTTGGTCCTTTAAAAAATTTTAAAATAGATACTTATTTAATAAGTCCAACAAGCGGCTGAATTCTTTTATGCAGTGATGGTATTTACAGTGTTATTGATGAAAAAACCATTATTGCCACAATTATAAGACCCCTGCCATTAAGTTATAAGTGCGAGCTTTTACTAGAAAATGCAATAAAATTTCGATCAAACGACAATGTTTCTGCAGTGTTAATTGAATTTGATTTTTTAAAAAAATAATATGTTCTTTAATGGAGAAATCTTAGATCAAAGATATTGTATTAAAAAATATTTGGCTGAAGGTGGCATGAGTCATGTCTACTTGGCATTTGATAAGATTTTAAATGAAACCATTTGTATTAAGTCAATTTCTTGACCAAACGAGGATGATAATAATTACAAAACAATTATTAACAGAATTCAAAGAGAAATTATTATTTTATCAAAAATTAGAAACCAAAACATCATTCATTTTTATGATGTTTTTAACTACAAAGATTTTATTTGTATTGTTATGGAATATGTAAATGGCACAAACTTAAAAAAAGTTATTTCTGATAAGAATGGTCTTTTATTTAGTGAAGGAATTGATATTTTTAAACAAATTTTGTCGGGAATGATTGAGGTTCATAAAAAAAATATCATTCATCGTGATTTAAAACCCCAAAATATTTTAATAACTAATTCTGGATTAGTAAAAATAACTGACTTTGGAATTGCCTTAATTGAAGGTGAAAAACATTATACAAAATCGCAAAATATTGTTGGTAGTCTTCAATATATGGCACCAGAAAACTTAGAAAAAAAAATTTCTAAAAAATTAGATATTTACAGCCTTGGAATTATTTTATATGAACTTTTTACCAATACTTTACCTTATCGAGGAAAAAATAATATTTACAATCACTTTTTTAACGTAAAAAATTCAGATATTTTAGATGTATCCCAAATAAATTTCAAAATTCCCAAAGAAATTGACGCTATTATCAGGAAATGTATTCACTTAGATGTTAATAAAAGATATAATAATTGCGAAGAAATATTAGTAGATATTAATTGCATTGAACGTAAAACCCCTTTAATATTTGCCATTACCAAAAGTAAAAATAATTTTTGATCAAAAATTATTTTTTGAAAGAGAAAAAAAAATGAAAGTTAGTGTTTCTGTTTTATCTTTGGATTTTACCAAAGCAAAAGAGGAAATGAATGAAATTTCGAAAGTTGCAGATTTTATTCATTATGATGTTATGGATGGAAGATTTGCTCCAAACATTTCTTTTGGACCAAAAATATTGAAAGATTTAGCTACTTTAACACCCTTAAAATTCAAAGTTCATTTAATGGTTATTGATCCGGTTATTGTTTACAGATGGTTTCTTTTACCATCTGTTGAAACAATAATTTTTCATTTTGAATCTTTAAATTACTATGAAATTCCAAAATTTATTTTGGAATTAAAAACTGGTAATGTTCGAAAAAAAGTTGGAATTTCCATTGAAACAAAAACAAATGTTGAACAAATTTTTGAATATTTACATTTAGTTGATGAAGTTTTAATTATGAGTGTAAAATGCGGCTTCTCAGGCCAATTATTTGATCCTTCAAGTATTTTAAAAATTAAAAAACTAGTTCATTTCAGAGCCCTTAAAAACTTAAATTTTAAAATTGCAGTTGATGGCGGTATCAATGATGAAACTGGGGCAATGGTTGCAAAAGAGGGTTGTGATATTTTAATCGCTGGCAGTTATATATTTGAAAATAAGGGAAAAGAAATTAAAAAAAGAATTTCTTTCTTAAAAGAGTTGTCAATTTAATTTGTCTTAATGAACAATTTATTTATCATTACCACCAACAAAATAAAAAAAAAAATTATTTTTGATAAAAGTGATTTTTTTGTCGGGGTTGATGCAGGGTGTGAATACATTATTGAAAACAACAAAAATTTAACAAATAATTTTTTAGCCATTGGTGATTTTGATAGCATTACTTCAAAATATCAAAAACAGTTAAAAAACTATTTTCAAAAAATTATTATTAAATCAAAAGAAAAAAACAAAACCGATTTACATTTAGCTCTTGATTATTGCAATAAACACTTAAATTGTTCTCAAATTAAAATTTTTGCTGATGGTAGAAGAGAAGATCATTTAATTTTTGCTTTATTTTTAATTGCAAAAAAGTATGCCTTAAAAATAAAGCAAAAAATTACTTATTTTTGCATCAATAATATTTTTTATCTTTTGCCTCAAGGAACACATAAAATTGAAAAAAAATTTTTTTATTTTTCAATTTTTACTTTCTCATCTGCAATTATTAGTTGTAAAAATTGCAAATGACCTTTAAAAGATCAAAAAATTTCTAAAAATTATCTTTCATCAATTAGTAATGAATTTACATCAGATATCTTACATGTTGAAGTGAAAAAAGGTTATATTTTTTTAGTTCAATCAAAAGATTAAACTAACAACTTAAATTTTTTTATGCAAAAGAAAAAAACTATTTTAAAAATTGCTATTTTAGGACTAAGCTTAGCAATTTCAACAATTTTTTCTTTTATTGAAGCCTATTATTTTATTAAATTTCCAGGAACTGGAACTTTAGAACTTCATTTGATACCCTTATTTGTGATAAATTATTTATTCAATGAATATTATGGGATTTTATTAGCAACAATTTTGCTAACTTTTAATTTCTTTTTTATTCCTTCAAATATTGTTTCTGCTTGAAGTTTTTTACTAGATTATGTTTTACCAACATATGGAGTAGTTATTTGATTTTTTTTTTACAATCTTTTCTTCAAGATTAAATTACAAACAATATCTTTAAAAAGTTTTTTTAATTATTTTTGATTAATATTGGTAATTTTTCTCTTCAAATGGGGCTGTAATACTGCATCCGGGCACTTATTTTTTCAGGTCAGCTGATTAAAATCTTTATTGCTAAATTCTACTTATAATGCAGTGACTTTTATTTTTTTTCTTTTAATTTATAAAAAAGTTAGAATTATTGTTAATAATTATCATGAAAAATACTACTAATTAAATTTTTTCCATGTTAACCAATGATTGTGCCTTAAAAATTTTATATAAATTAATAAAAACAAATAATAAAAACTTATTTGTTAATTATTTTTCTTTTTATTTCCTTTATCAGCACAAATTAACCAATAATGGAATGAAAAAAGCAACTTTTTTTCATCTTTTAAAAAAATGAGAAATAAATTATTTTTTTTCTTCAAAAATTACCAACAACAATCAATTCCATTATTTTTTATTTATAAAATTAAAAGATCAATTACATTTAATAAAAATTTTAAAAATTTTTAAAAATTTTGTAATTTTTTACGATCCTTTTTTCAAAGTTTCTTTTACCTCAATCAAAAAACTTTCTTCAATTGCCATGGCACCAATTTTAGTGATTCCCAAAAAAACAAAAGAAAGACATTATTATTTTTTAGAAAGCTTTAAAAGCACTTCAAAAAGTGGATTAAAATACTTATTCTTAGACTTATTTTTAATTTTTAATTACTTATCTTTTGCAGTTGTCTTTCATGTTTTTTTTCTATCAAGTTATGAAATTACCAATTTATGTTTTTATTTTTTACTTTCATTTTTAATTTATTTTTCAAAGTTTTATTGTGAAAGAAAAATTTTAAAATTAGAATTTTTATCAAAATCTAAGTTTCAAAAAAATATTTTTTCTTTAATAAAAGTATTGTTTCTTTTCTTATTATTATTTGCAACATCATTTTATCTTTTTTGTTTTTTTTTGCTATTATTTACGATTTCAATTTTAATTTTTTTAAGCTACAAATATTTTTTAATTTTTAATTTTCGATTTGAAAAAGTAAATCAAATAAATTTAGAAAAAAATCAATTTATTTTTGGATCTTTATTTGTTTTTATTTTATCATCAATTTTATTTCACAATTTCCTTTTACACAATAAAGTTGAAATTTTCTTTCTTTTTTGTGTTTCCTATGTAACTTACTTTTTTTACTTAGAAATTAACAAGATTATTAATTATTTTATTTATTTTGAATAAAAAAAATAGGCACTTTTGGTACCTATTTTTTAATAATAAAAAGATTTTTTTAGTTTAATTATACTATCAAATTTGTCCATTAATTTTTACGTCTATTGCACCAGTTTTGTCATTGTGTGTAAGAGTTATTAAGAAACTTTCAAAATGTCTTTTACCTTCTAGTGAACCAATTGCAGAACTGCTATCACCATATCTGTAAGCACTGATTCTAATTGATGCATTTAGGAATGAAGTTCTATTTTGATATTTACCAATACTTAATTTTCCATTATCAACATTTGGCAAAATTTGAATAATGTCTGGATATCCTGCAGCTCAAAGTTGGGGACTACCTCAAACATTTGATTCTTTATCGTTGTTAAAGAAAATATGTCCATCTGAAAGAGAAGAATCTTTTAAATAAGGCATCAAAAATCCTGTAGGACTAAAATCAAATTCAAAAGCTGCCCCATATGATCCATTTAAAAGTTCACTATTTGGATTATTAAAACCACTATTTTCACTAGAGTAAAGCATGTTTTTGCTTTCATCAAAAGCTAAAAAAATTGGCATTGTATATTCTCAATGTAAACCATTATATCATTGCACATAACCAAAGTGTGCATATCCAATTCCATAAATTAGATTGTCTTTTTCACCTCAGTAGGTAGCATTTACGATATTTCATTTTCCTGGATTTTGATCAATGGTGCATCTAGGAGTTCAATAACTAATGTCTGACTTATAAGATGTAATAAATTGATTTTTTTGTGTTGTTAATTTTGCTACAATGTCTGCTAAAATTGCTTTATTTTCGGTAATAACTGCTTCTTCAAATTTTTTAGCATTGCTTGAATCATTTTTTGGACTCACGCCATTATCATTTGATCCCATGTTGCAAGCAACAAGAGAAAGACAAGTTCCTGTAAACGTCAAACCTGTAACAAATAATTTTTTATATCTATTTTTCATTTTTTCCTTCCGCCTTATTGAACTGAATCAATTTGTCCATCACTTACAACAATATTAATGATTTTGTCATCATCAGCATTAACTGTAATTTTTGCATTCATTACTCAAATTGCTGCAAATCCAGCTTTTTGAGCTTCTTTTGAAGTTTCGCCAACATTTAGTTTGCCATTATCATTTGGAGTTATGCCAATAACTCTATGAGTTAAATCAGTAATCTTTGCTCCAAAGTCATTATATCTAGCGATTGAACTACGGTCGCTCATAAAGTTTCAAACTCCATCACTTACATCACTGTTAATTTTGCATTGGATAATTGCCCCATCATCTGCAACTTGTACTGTGTACAAATAATAAACAACTCCAGCATTATCAAAAACACCACTAACACTAACGCTTACAAGTCCTACCATATAACCATCTAAATCTTTTAAATATGTAGCACCATTAATAGAAACACTTTCTCAGTTAACGTTGGTTCTATCGTATTCTTTTGGCGCAATAAATGGTTTTTTGCCGCTTGTAAGTGAAAAGTACTCAAGTGTTGCTTCAAAAGCTTTGCCACCAGTAGTATTATCTCCTCTAAGTTCTCTTAGAAAATTACTAGAGTGGACTGCAGTATTGAATGTTGCTTGTGAACCATTACCATTTTGGCCTGTAGGGTTATTACCACCCATATCACATCCAGCAATACCGATTGTTCCTAATACACTAAAAAGCGCAGATACAAAAAACTTTTTGCTTTTTTTCATATATTTTTTCCTTCATTTATATAATCAATTTTTCTTTTGAAAAAAAAGACAATAAAATTATTATTTTCTATCTATTCAACTTTTTATTACCTTATTTTTACAGTTTGATTATAGTTTCATTTTTTTTGTCAAAAATATTTAAAAAATTATTAAAAAATATTTAAAAATTTTTATTCCTTGTCATGGTTTCATCATAAAAATTTGTTTTCACCATCAAAAAAATGTTAAAATTAACTATTAAAAAAGAAGGTATCATTAAAAAATATTATGATAATTGCCATTGATCTTGGAGGTCAAACAACGAAAATTGGCTTTTTTGAGCCAAGTGGGGAATTATTTTATAAATTTATTTGTGAAACTAAGATTGGTTCTGTTGTGGAACATATTTTTTTTGAAATTAATAATCATTTAAAAAAATTAAATTATGATTTTGAAAAAGATGTTCAAGCAATTGGATTTGCTTGTGTAGGTCCAGTAGATCCAGTAAATGGAATTGCAATTATGGCAAAAAAAATTAATTGGGTAAATTATCCAATCTTAAAAGTTGTTAAAGAAATTTTTAAAAAACCAGTTTATCTTACAAATGATAGCAGAAGTGCTATTGTTGGAGAATTTTGAAAAGGTAGTGCCAAAGGTTATAAAAATGTCATTGGTTATACAATTGGAACTGGAGTTGGAGGGGGAATTATTTTAAATGGTGACATTTATTATGGTTCTCATAATTGAGCCGGTGAATTTGGTCATGGTGGTGACTTTCAAAATACTTTTAGATGTTTTTCTTGTGGACTTCCACATTGTATGGAAGGATTGAGTAGCGCCCTTGCAACCGAAAAATACATCAATCAATATTTAGATAAAAATCCAAATAGTCCTTTAAATGAATTAAGAATTAACAAACCATTTCTAAAACTTAAGGATTTATCACAACACATTGCCAAAAAGGATCCAGAAACAATAGATTTATTACGTTTTTGTTTTAAACCTTTAGCCTCTCATATTGCCACAATGATGTATGCAATTGATCCAGATGTGGTTTTAATTGGTGGGGGACCTTCGAACTTAAAAGATGATCTTTTAGAAATAATTTATTATTGAGTTAAACAATTAACTAATGAATTTTGTTGAAAACAAATTCCCATTAAAATTTGTAGTTTAGAAAATGATGCTGGAATTTATGGTGCTTGTTACACAGCAATTAAAGGATATGAAAAAGAATTTTCAAAAAATTTTTCATAAATAAAATATTTAAATTATGAAATCAGTTACAAAAACAGAAAAACCCGCTTCATTAAAATTTAAATCAAAAATTAAAATTAAAGTTGAAAAACTAGCAAATAGTTTCATGTTCCCAATTGCCTTGCTACCATTAGCTGGGCTTTTAAACGGGCTTGGTTCAGCATTTGGTCAAATTGATTTAGGTTTTTTTAAAGATGGTATTGGACCATTATTTGTTGATTTGGGTAGTGTTGCTTTCACATTCCTACCTTTATTATTTGCAATTTCTGCAACGCTTGCTTTTACAGATAATGATGGAACTAGTGGCTTTATTGCTGTTTATGCTTTTATTCTTTATTGTGGTTTTCAAACCGTTTTTATTAACAATAATAAAATTTTCTTTTGAACTAATTTAAAAGATTATCAATTTAGCTCCCTAACTCAAGATGGGTTAGTCTTTAAATACTTAAATCAAAGTATTTTTGGGGGAATTATTATTGGATGTATTACTGCATATTGTTTTAATAAATATAAAAATATTAAATTATATTGAATGCTTTCATTTTTTGAAGGTCCTAGATTTGTTCCTTTTGTAATTTTTTTAGCAATTATTCCAGCAGCCTTAATTACTTTATCAACATGACCTGGAATTGGGTTAGCATTTGATTGATTTGCAACTTCTTCTAGTAATTGACCAGGTGGACTTGATGTCTTTTTTGGTAACTATTTGGAACGTTTGTTAGTGCCTTTTGGACTTCATACAATTGTTTTTTCTTCATTATTTTTCACTCAAGCTGGTGGAATTATTACCAAAGAAGTCTTAGAAAAAGTTAATTATGAAAATACGACCCTTTGAAATTATTTAACAAATATCACTCATGTAATTGATGCAAATACTTTTAAACCAATTGTTGGTGACTTTAATATTTTTAGATTCTGACAGAAAACCAAGATTCCTTTTAATAATAATGGCGACTTATTTTCACATCTTGGGATATATCCAGGAAAATATATGATTGGAAGATTTCCATTTATGATGTTTGGATTAATTGCTGGAGCCATTGCAATTTTTAAAACTCAACCAAAAACTGAAAGAAAAGCGGCATCTGGAATTCTTGGAAGTGGTATGGCTACTTGTTTCATTACTGGAACTACCCAACCAATTGAATTTGCCTTTCTTTTCAAAAAACCGCTTCTTTATTGAGGTCCTTACAGCATTCTTGTAGCAACTTGCGGCATGCCAATGAAATTATTTGGCGCTCACATGGCTACCGCTTATAGCGGAGGATTATTAGACTTTATTATTTTTGGAATTATTCCCCAAGCTAGCGGGATGGACAATCGTTGCTGATTGGCGATAGTTGTTGGAATTTGTTATATTCCTTTATTTTTTGGATTATTTTACGGATGATTACATTATTCAAAATCTGCTTCATTATTTTCAACTTCAAAAAAAACAATTTCAAATAATGAAGTCATAAATATTATTGAAGGCTTGGGCGGTGAAAAAAATATTTCCAATATTTACAGTTGTAGCGCTTCTCTTAGAGTATTTGTAAAAGATCGAACAATTGTTGATATTAATCAGTTAAAAACGCTTGAAAATGTTATTTCGGTAATTGAAAGAGAAGATAACTTTATTCAAATTGTTGTTGGAAAATATGCTCTAGGGTATGCAAATGACATTGAAAAAGCATTAAATTTAAAAGTAAGTCAACAAACTTAAATTCTATTTTAATTTAACAAAAAAGTTTTTTTTGTCAAAATTTTAAAATAATAATAAAATTATTATTATTTAAATATGATAATTTTTGTTCAAATCTGAAGTTATATAAAAAATCATCGTAAAAAATTTACTATCTTAACTTTATTTTTAGTTATTCTTACAAATTTTTTGATTTTTTTTGTATTTAAAAAAAAATCATTTAACGTAATTCCCATCGGACAAAGATTCCCAAACAACGCTGAAAAAAAAGCCTTAGAAAATCAAGTAATTACAAATATTTCCAATAAGTTTAAAAATTTGTTTTCAAAGCTGCCAGAAATTAAGGATGAAAAATTACATTTATTATTTTCTGGTTCATCAATAAAGATTAAACCATTAGTTTTAGATTTTGCTTTAAAACATTTTGTTAATCCAGCCCTTGAAAAAAGTAAATTTTTTAGTGATCATTTTACTCCTATTGTTTGTCAGGATAATGATTGTAAAACAATTGAAACTGATTTTTGATTAAATGGTAATTATTCAGTTAAAGAAATATGTGACTTTATTAATGTCTTAGACACACCAATTAATTTTATTGTAAAAGAATATAACCTTTGAGATGAATTAATTAAACCACAAATTGAAGCAAAGTTAGATGGTTTTATTGATCCCTTAAGTTTTCCAGATTATCTAAAAAAAACACTTAAAGAAAAAGTAACTTTTTATTCTGATGCTAAAAATTTAGTAGGTTATTTATCAAAATATAACTCAACTCATCTAGAAATTAAAAATTGAAACAATTTTTGAAACTATTATCAAAATTATTCAGAACAAAATTTAGTCAATCCAAGCTATATTTTTAAATCAAAACAGTTTTACATGAAATTTAATTTAGATTTAATTCCTGAAAACTTTATGTTTTTTAATGGAAATGACCTTTCAAAATTTAAAAATCAAGTTACTTATAATATAAATTATATAAATGATAAATTTTCTTTAGGGGATAGGTTTAACTCCCCAAATATTTTTTTTGAAATATTTTTGATTGCCTTAAATTATTTTTAAGTTTTAAAACATTTTTACAAATAAATTTTTAAATAATTTTTTGGCAAAATTTAATTTTTTTTTTTTGTTAAAATTAGATAAATAAAATAAATTATTTTAAACAACTTTATTTTAATTTTTTGTTTTAAAAGCTTATTTAATTTAAAATAAAAACTTATTATGTTTAATAAAAAAGCTAATTCAATTATCTTTTCATTAGTATCTTTAATTTCTTTATCAATTGGTGGTTTATTTGGTTTTGCATATGTGCAATTTTGATCAAATAGTGCTAAGAAGCGAACTGACTTTGACAACAAAGAATGAGAATTATTAGCAGAAAGCGCTCTTAGTACCGAACTTGATTATTTGCAAAATGAAACTTTACATTCACAATTTATTACAAATATTAGTAATAAATTATCTCCCTTACCAAAAATAACAATTTCAAATCGATACATTTTTTTTGCTCTTGACTGATTTTTTGATGATTCTCATTTTGAAGAACAGATGTTTTTAATTTAAACGGGTTATATAATTTTTCAAAGTTTGAAAGTAAATTTTTTCCAAATTTAAAAATTAAAAATATATACAGTTGAGTTTCGTTAAACCTTTTATTGACAATGAAATTGACAAAATTTCTTTATTGCCTCAACCAATAAAAGAAGATTTTAAAAATTTTCTACAATTTCAAAATCTTGATAATTTTTTAAAATATCTTTCATCAGTATTTCCAGATGATTTTTATTTGAAATTTAAGGAACAATCTTCAGAATTTAACTTACAAAATATTTTGTTAGATAATATTAAAAAAAATAAAACCTTAGAAAACACTCAGTTCACTCACACAGATAATTCAATTCAGGTAAGTCATACTTTTAATTTTGCATCCTTTAAAAATTTTATTAATATTTTGGATAAAAATCAAAATCCGATTGATTATCCAAAAATTATTGATGATAGAGTATTTTCTTTTACTTTATTTGTTGGGTTTTATTTTGATTTAAATTTAAAAATTGTAAAAAAAGTCCCACATAGTGAAGGATTTGAATTTGTAAAAAAATTTTAATCTTTATTATTTTTATTTTTTTCTTTAAGATATTGATAAAAAAAATAAATTAACAAAAAAATTGATAAAGATAAAACAACAATTGAAAAAACAATAATGATCGTAAGTTTCATAAAAAATTTAAAAAAACATTTTTTTTCTTATTTTAAAGTATTATTTTTTATTTTTTTATGTTTATTTAGTATTTTTTTTGGTTGATTTTTTAAAGATATTTTTCTTAAAAATAAAACCATTAATAATAATAATTACTTAAAAGACAAGGTAACCTTGGCAAATAAAAAAGTTGTTGATTATTTTGCTAACAACAAAGGTTTTCAGACAGAAATTAATAACATTAGTAATAATTATTTTCCATACTATTATGTTTATGATAATAAAGAAAAATTTATCTTTTATTCTCTTAAATGACTTTTAAAAAATTATAAATTTGACAAGCATTTTGTTGTAACCGATACCGATGTTTATTTTAACTTTAATGGAACTTGAAATTTTAAAGAAATTGAAGATATTTTTCAAAATAATAAATCTGTGGCAAATATTGCGATTCAAATTTTTTCACAATTACTACCAGTACAATTTCGTTCTCTTTTAACATATGATAATATTTTAGTTTTTCTAAATGATTTAGCAACTTCATTTCCCGGAGATTATGTCTTAAATTATGAAAAATCAAATAATTTATATGAAGATTATAATAACTTGCTTCATACAAACTTTATTTATCAAATTACTTATATGAATGATAATTTAATGATTAAAGTTGATGATTTTTTTAATTTTTTTCCATCTACAATTAATTTATCAAATAACGGGAAAAAAATTATCTTAAACGAATTTTTTAAAACCCTAATTACATCATTTTTTTCTTACAATTTTTATATTGATGGATTAAAAATTGATTACAATAGTATAAGATTTAATTTTTCTTTTGGAAAGAGGTAAATGTGTCAACTTGATTAATAATTTTTATTGCTAGTGTTGTTGTAATTATTTTTGGAGTTATTATTGGTTTTATTGCTAGCTGATACTTTTTTAAGTGGCAGTTAAAGAAAAATCCACCAATTAGCAAGGAAATGATTAGAGCAACTTTTCTTCAAGCTAATAAAAAATTATCTAAAAAACAGGTTGATGACATTTACGCAAAAGTGATGTCCCATTATAAAAAAAAATAGTTTTTAGATGAGACCTTTAGTTTCTTTTTTACTTTTTCTTTATCAAAAGTCCAAAAAAATTTGACTTTTTTGCAAAAGTTTTCTGCTATTTTTTTTAATTATTGGTTTTACAGCAATTGGATTTGTTACTGGAATTCTTTTTTACAAAATTTACAACTATTTTTACAACTGAAATTATTTTGTTCCAGACTCTGTCGAAAAAATTATTTATGGAAGTAAAACTTTGGTTGCTAAAGAAACCTCAGATTTTTTTAAAAATAATTTTCAAAAGCAACTTATTGATATTTTTAAATTCTTAGCTTCAAATGAAAATGACGAAAAAACTGAAGAAGACTATTCTTTAGAAAAAGTTTTATGCAAAAGTGATGATTGTGTTAAAAAAGTTGATGATATTGTCGGACAATATAGTCCTCATGTTAGTGTTTTTCTGCCAGTTGATACTACTAAAGATTTGCACCATCACTTTCAACTTTTCAACGACGATCACTTCTCAGCTAATTATAGTTTAAACAATCTTTTTAACTTTATTCAAAAACTTTTAACGGTTCCTGAAGCAAAAGAAAGAGCAGAAAACTGATATAAAAGCTTTTTTTTAAAAATACCATCTCAATTTGATCTTCCAGTAACTTTTACAGGACTTATAAATCTAGCAGATCAGAAGTTAAATAAGTATTTTCCAGATCCAAAAGACCCCTTAGAAGCTACAAAATTTTCTGTCACAGACGATAATGGTAAAAAAATTTGAAATGATGATATTTTTAACGCCATTGAGAAACAATTTGATGATCCAAATTTTTACACTACGTTAACTTACCATCAAAATAATCTTGATAATTTTGATGAATCATTATTTTTTTTGGTTCCTTTACCAAAATTAATCATTGGTTTTAATCAAAAAATTTATTCTGTTTCTAATATTGTTATTCAACTTTTTTTATCAAAATATTTTAAGTTTTCTGCAGATTTGAACTTTAATTTTTCAAATAACATTTATAATATAAATAAAATTAATTATGGAGTTTTAGTTTAATTTCAGATGGTAATTGGTGGGATCTTTATTGTTATTATTATTTTTGTTATTAGTTTAGGAGTTGGATTTTTTCTTGCCAAAAAAAAATTTGAAAAATGAATTTTAAAAAATCCACCGTTAAATAAAAAAATGATAAAAGAACTTTACAAACAATTAGGAAAAATTCCCAAAGAGCAAGATATTAATATGATGTTGAACTCTATCAATCGCTACAATCAAACTAAATAGTTTTTGTTTTGAGTCGTTTTAGAGTTTTACTTCAAAAATTTTATTTATTTTGCATAAAAGAAAAACTTTTATTATTTCTTCTTTTTATTTTCTTTTCTTTTTCTTTATTATTCAGTGGATTTTTAAGTTATTTTGTAAATATTTATAACTATCAAAATACTCTTATAGATAATAGTAAAAAACGAATTTTGTATTTAGAAAATGCAAAACAAGGAGAATTTTTTCAAAAAAAATTAGTTGATTATAAAGATAAAATTGATGATTTTAACAATTACTTAAATAATAACTTTTTTGCCAATAAGACAATTTCAATAGATGAATTTATTAATAAACTTGATAGTGATGATTTTAAAAAATATTCACAAGATTTTTTTGGTTTTTTAATTGATTCATTGTTTTTTGTTCCAAATGATTTAAAAACTATTTTTTTAAATTTTTCTTTAGAATTAACAAATTATTACATAAATCAATTAAAAAAATTTGCAAACGGTAAAGATGCAATAAGAGTTACACTTACTTCAGAAAAAGATCTTTTTGAAGATATTGAAGCTAACTTAAATAGTCTTACCTTGTTTTACGACTCAAAAATATCAGATATTTTTGACAATTCTTATGAAATAACTAACAGTGTTAACTTACCAATACCAAGCAACTTATATTTTTATTTTGATCCTCAAGAAAACCTTGATTGGTTTCCATTCAATCCTTTTATTATCAAAAGAGGTACGATCCTTCCAATTTTTAAATCAAAAATTGTAATAAATTTTTGTTATTGTTATAATTTATTAAATAAACAAACCAGCAATGAAAAAATTTTTTTTCTTTTTCTTTTTTAATTTAAATGAATAATATTTTATTATTTTTAGTTTTTATTTCAAGTTTATTTTTAATATTTTTTTTCTTTTTAAATTGATGAAAAACAAAAAATATTAAAAAAAATGAAAAACCAACGGCTTCTTTAGAAGACCTTGAAAAACATAATAAATTATTAAGTGAATCACTAGAAAAAATAAATGAAAAAGTTATTGTTTCAAGCAACACCTTGATAAACAGCATTCAAAAACTACCAACAGTTGATAAATTTGATTATTTATCAAAAAATTTTGAAAAAATAAATGAAATTTTTTTAAAAAACAAAATTAAAGGTATTTTTGGGGAATTTCAGTTAGAAGAAATTTTAAAAAATTATTTTGGTGAAAATGAAGATATTTCTTTTTGAAAAACGCAATACACTTTAAATTCAAAAGAAAATTCAAAAATAATTGCTGATGCCGTAATTTTTTTAGATGATAAAAATATTATTGTTATTGATTCAAAATTACCAACAGAAAATTTAAGTGAAAATTTTTATTATCAAGAAAATTTGGATGATGATCCAGAATTTAATAAAAAATATTTAAACAATATTATTAAAACAATTGATAATATTTCCGCAACCTACAAAAAAGTTGATAATTTTAAAGTCAAATATGTTTTAATGTTTGTTCCATCAGATTCAATTTACAGCATTCTTTCAAATTCTAAAACAATTCTTAAACGAGGATTTCAAAAAAATGTTGTTATTGTTTCTCCATCACTTTTATTTATCACGCTAATTTATGTAAAAGAGTATACAAAAGACATTCTTTTAAAAAAAAATGCTAAAGAAATTATTAATTCTTTAAAAAACTTAGAAAAAATATTTCTTTCATACAAAGATTCTCAAAAAAAATGTCTTGATATGTTTCAAAAAAGCCTTACAAATCTTGAAAAAAGCAACAAAGATTTAGAAAAAATTTCTCAAAATTTTGAAAAGGCTTTTGCGCTTTCTTTTAAACTTGAAGAAAAAGCCTCAAAAGAGGCTACTAAAAAATAAAATTTTTAAAAAATTTTTTTTTATTTGTTAAAATACTTTAATTTTTTAGAAAAATTTTAGCTCTTTTACAAAAATGAACAAAAAATATACAAAAATTCAAATGATGTTTTTTGGGTTGAACTTTATTGTTGGTTATGCCTTTCTTGTCGGACTTGGTTCTGTAGTAAAGGATTCTGGCTACTTATTTTTTTTAGTAGTTTTGATTTGTGGAACTATTGCTTTTTCTGCTGGACTTGCATTTGCAAGACTTTCTTCAATCGTTGATGGTTTTGGAGGAAGTTACTTATACGCTAAAAGAGCCTTCCCAAAGAAAAGATTTTTGTATTTTTTAACAGGATGAGCTCAATACATTCAAGCACCATTTGTTGCTGTCTCTACAATAACTGGAATTGCTTGATCTTTTAAACTAGCTTCAAGCGACACGTATAATTTTAAATATTTTGACTTTGATAATTATAAAGGATGAATTTATTTAGCTGCTGTAATTATTTTTTGTCTTATCATTATTATTTTAAATTTTGGTTTTGTGTCAACTCATAATTCTTTAAGAATATTTTGAACTTTGAAATGATTTATTATTATTTTGGCACTTGGAATGTGTATTTATCATCTAAATGATTTTAAAGTGAATTGAAATAAAAATATTTTTACAAATAAGCCCAATAGCATTTTATCAATATTTCAAGCACTTGTTCTTTTCTTTTTTGCTTATGGTGGAGTTGAAGGAATTGCTGCAATCTCTAAAGATGTTGAAAATAGTAAAAAAAATATGCCAAGAATTATTTTATGAACTTTGGTATTTACAACAATTTTTTACATTATTTTTTATCTTTTAATTACTGGAGCTGTTGAAAGTAAAACACTTTCCGGTGTAGATAATCCAAATCCTGTTAATTGGCTTATTAGTAATACATTTTTGGGAGTAGTTTTAGGAAGTATCTTTTTATATCTTGCAATTTCTAGTCAAGTTGCTAATAAATTGACAAGCAGATTGCAAAATGGTTGAGTAAATACAAGATTAATTGCACCATTAGCTGCAGATGGTTTTTTGCCAGTTTTATTTGCAAAAAGAAACAAACACAATCAATTTAAATATGCTTTATATTTAGACTCTGCAATTTCTATCTCGATTATATTAATTTATACAATTTTTGTTTTTACTTTTAAATCTTTACAAGATAATCTTGATAAACCAATGGATATGTATTCTTTAATAATGTTTTTTCAGTACTTTATGACTTGTTTGAGTGCTATTGTTCTTGCCAAAAAAAAAGTTTTAAATATTAAAAAAATTGAAGTACTTTTTTACTATGTTGGTCTTGTATCAATTGCTATAATTCAAATTGGTTATGTTGCAAACATTATTTTTGACAATGTTGGCTACGATGGTAATGTTTCTAACATTTCTAAAAATTTTTATGAATTAATTCCATTTATTTTATATTTTAGTTCAATTATTGTTGGATTAATTTTATTTTATGTTGGCAATAAAAGAAATTGAAGAAAAGATGTTGCTACAATAAAAGATGCAGATTTAGAAAATAGCTTAGAACATCTAGATTTAGAAGTTGCAGAAACCCAATTTTTTACTGAAGATATTTAAAAAAAATATAATTTTAATAAAAAAAATATAATTTTTTATCATAAAAAAATTTTCAAACATTCAATTTTTTCTTTTTGGGGTTAACTTTCTTGTAGGTTATGCCTTTATTATGGCAATATCTAATGCATATAAGGATATTGGTAATTATTTTATTGTTTTAATTTTATTTTGTGCTTTTCTTGCATTTACTGTTGGTGTTGTTTTTGGCAAATTATCACAAAAAATTGAAGGATATGGGGGTAGTTACTTATATGTTAGAAAAGCCTTTGGAAATTACTTAGGATTTTTAACTGGTTGACTTCAATATATACAAGCCCCGTTGGCAGCCACTGCAGCAGTTGCAGGAATTGTATGAACCTTTCAGAATGTTAGTATATTTGGAAGCAATAATTTTTTTGAAGAGCATCAAACATATATCATAATTGGTTCATTTTTAGCTTTTTTTGCTATTATCATTATTTTAAATTTTGGCATTAAACTTTCATATATTTTTATGAATTTATTATGATTTTTTAAATGACTAATTATTTTTTTTGTCATGATTTTAGCACTATTTAATCTAAAAAATTTTTCAAGCAATTTTATTAATTCTGAAAAGATCAATCCTTCTTTTAAAGATATTGTAAATGTTGTCATTACTTTTTTCTTTGCATACGGTGGAATAGAGGGAATTACTGCAATTTCTGAAGATGCATCATCAAAAAAGAAAATTAATTTTATTTTAATGATGATTGTTATTTTTAGCACTTTATTTTATATTATTTATTATCTTTTGATTGTTGGTGCCAATGGTAAAAACTTAAACACTTCTAATACAACAAATTCTATAAATATTACCATTAGTTCAGTGCTTGGAAGTGGAGTATTTGCTACTGTTTTATATTTTTTTTCCATTGTTTCTCAAGTTGCAACAAAACTTAATGCAAAACTTCAAAATGGTTGAGTAAATGCAAAACTAATCGCACCATTAGCACTTGATGGTTTTTTACCTGTTGTTTTTGCAAAAAAGAACAAGCACGATCAATTTTCGAATGCAATTTATTTAGATTCTATAATTACCATTATTGTGTTAATTTTTTATTGAGTTGCTATTTTTTTAAATTCACATTACAAAAAAGAATTAGATGCGACTTTCAGTATTTATACTTTAGTGGTTTTTTTTCAATATATTTTTACTTTTTTAGCAATTTTAAAATTTCAATCAAAAAAATTTAATTTAATAAAGTTGTCAATTTTTGAAAATATTTGATTTTCTTTTGTATTGATTATTTTAATATTTTTATCACTTTTTTGACTTATTTCCAATTTTATTGATATTTTTTCTGCTAATTATGACTTCGTTTTTCAACTTGGAAGTCTTTTTACAGTTTTTATTATTGCAAACATTATTTATTTTTTTTCATATTTGTCAAAAAATTTTTCAAAAAAATTTTAAAAATTATTTATAATACTTTTATATTAAAAATTTTATTGGAAAGTATGGTAAAAATATGGGTAATTCTCGGAAGCAGTCCGCCACTATCGCTATTCTTTTTGGAATAAATACATGTGTCGGATACGCTTTTATTATTGGTATAAGTTCATTTTATAATTCTGTTGGTAATTGATTTTTATTTTTTTTACCATTATGTGGATTAATTTCTTTTGTTGTTGGAATTTGTTTTTCTAAACTTACCCTACAAATTGAAGGATATGGGGGTAGTTACTTATATGTAAAAAAAGCATTTGGAAGGTATGCTGCAACAATTACAGGCTTTTTTCAGTATGCACAAGTTCCAGCAATTTGCATTGGAATAATTTCTGGAATTTTATGATCTTTTAAAGCTATAAATGAAGATTTTTACGTAGATAATAAAAATTGATTAGTTCTTGGAGCATTTATTTTATTTGTTATTTTTTCATCTATTTTATTTTTTGGATTAAAAATGACAAAATATACAGTTCTAATTTTATGAATTTTAAAATGAGCTGTGTTATTATTTTCTTTAGTTATTTCTTTGACTTTAATTTCTAAATTCGGTCAAAATTTTTCAGATACTAGTCAATTAGATCCTTCTAATAAAACTTACAAGCCCTTTCACAGCTTAGGTATTTCTGATGTTATCAGCAGTATTATTTTATTTTTCTTTGCCTTTGGAGGCTTTGAAAATTTAGCAGCAATATCTCACGATGTTAAAAATCCATCTAAGGTTATGCCAAAAATAATTGCTGGACTAATTTTATTTGCTACAGTATTTTATTTAATATATTTTGTCTGCATGGTTGGAGCACTTGGTAGTGGGAATCATGATTATACAATTAATAGTGAAGGAAACGCTAATATTATTAATAATTTAATTAACAAAGTATTTAAAGATCACTTTAAACTTGCCGGTGGTGTTGTTACAGGTATTATTATAACTGCTGTTTTATCACAAATGGCAAATAAATTAAGTGGAAGAGTTCAGTCTGCTTGAGTTAATACAAGATTAATTTCACCTCTTGCATTTGATGGAATAATTCCTCATCATTTTGCAAAAAGAGATAAACATGGGCAATTTAGAAATGCTTTGTACTTAGATTTTGTAATTTCATTTATTGCGGTTTTGGCTTACTGTGTTTTATTATATTTTTCCATACCCTACAAGGACAATGATCCTAATAATCAACACACACCATCATATGCTGATTATTTGGATAGAACACTACAGGTTTACACTTTAACTGCATTTACCCAATACATTCTTACTTTACTTGCTGCAGTTAAACTAGCAAAAAAAAAAGAAATTATTTTAAATAAATTTTGAAAAATTACTTTTCTTATTATGGCTGGATTTTTATTATTTTTAACTTTTTTCTTTTTAATTGATTCAATAAGAATATTAATTGTTAATTCAGATAGCTTAAATATTTTAGCGTTTTGTTTTTACTGCTTTGTTTTTGCTGCTGCAAATTTCTTTTACTTTTACTCAAAAAAAGCTAATTGAAAAGACAAGGCAAAAGCTGAAATTACTGAAGAAGAATTTTTAGATACTGAAGTAAAATTAGAACATAAAGTTGTAGAGATAGAATAATTTTCTTTTTTCCTTTTTTTAATATTTAAATAATGGTACTTTTTAAAAAGTACCGTTTTTTTTAAAAATTTAATTTATTTTTTTGTTAAATTAAGGAAATTTTTATTATAATTAAAAAAATAATTAATAAAAAAATTAATTTAGAAAGAAAAAATGGCAAAAATAATAAGTATAAAAGGGTATGAAGTATTAGACTCTAGAGGAATTCCAACTGTTGAGGTTGAAGTTATTACCGAAAATAATGTTTGTGCTTGTGCAATGGTTCCATCTGGGGCTTCAACTGGTGAAAAAGAAGCAATTGAGTTACGTGACAATGATAAAAATTATTTTCACGGCAAAGGTGTTTTAAAGGCAATTAACAATATAAATAAAATAATTGCTCCAAAAATTATTAATAATTTTTCTGTTTTTGAACAAGAAGCAATTGATAATTTTATGATTGAATTAGATGGTTCCAAAACAAAAATGAATCTTGGCGCCAATGCAATTTTGGCAGTTTCAATGGCTGTTTGTAAAGCCGCAGCAAAAGAATTAAAAGTCCCCTTATATCAATATATTGGGGGAGTAAATAAAAGTATTTTACCTGTTCCAATGTTAAATATTATCAATGGTGGAGCACATGCTTTAAATTGCATTGATTTTCAAGAATTTATGATTGTACCAATTGGATTTTCAGACTTTAAAGAAGCAATGAGATGTGCTTGTGAAGTTTACTATTGTTTAAAAGATTTATTAAAAAAAAATAACTTTTCTACAAATGTTGGTGATGAAGGTGGTTTTGCACCAAATATTGAAAAAATTGAAACAGTTTTAGATTATTTGGTTGAAGCAATAAAAACTGCTGGTTATTATCCATCAAAAACTGGTAAAAATGCCGTAGCTATTGCATTAGATGTTGCAGCAAGCGAATTATATAACAAAGATGATCAAAAGTATTACTTTAAAAAATTAGGTAATTTTTTAAATAAAGATATTTCATTTACCACTGATGAACTAATTAAATATTATGAAACTTTAATTAAAAATTATCCAATTATTTCAATTGAAGATCCCTTAGATGAAAATGATTGAAATGGTTTTGCAAAAATAACTAAAGAAATTGGTAAAAAAGTTCAAATTGTTGGAGATGATCTTTTTGTTACAAATATTGAATATTTAGAAAAAGGTATTATTAATCATTCAGCAAATGCAATTTTAATTAAATTAAATCAAATTGGTACTGTTACAGAAACTTTAAAAGTTATTGATCTTGCAAAATCTAATAAATGAGCAACAATAATTAGTCATAGATCTGGAGAAACTGAAGATACCTTCATTGCAGATCTAGCTGTTGGAACTTCAGCAAAACAAATTAAAACTGGATCTTGTGCTCGAAGCGATCGAGTTGCAAAATACAATCGCCTTTTAAAAATATATTATCAAAATCAAGAAAAAAAATATTTGGGAATTTGTGGTTGTTCTTTTAATAACATCTCATTAAAAGACTAATTTTTTTTGATACTTTTTTCTGTTTTAAGAAATGAAAAATAATTTAGTAAAAAAAGAAAAATTAGTAAAAAAAGAAATTAAAAAAAAAGATTTTTCTAAGCTAACTGATAGAGAAAGTAAAATTTTTTACTATATTGTTAATTATTTTATTAATGTTTCGGAACCTGTTTCTAGCAATAAATTAATAAAAAATTATTCTCTTCCTTGAAGTAGCGCAACTGTTAGAAACGAAATGAATAATCTAGAGAAAAAAAATTTTATTAAAAAAGATTTTCAAACCTCTGGAAGTACTCCTACAACATTAGGTTATGAATATTACATTAATAATTTAATGCAAGAAAAAACTAATATTGAATGAAAAAAAAAGCTTTCAAAAATTTTAGAAAATAAAAAGTTTACTTTAGAAGAAATTATTGATAATTGTTGTAAAACACTAGGTGAGGTTAGTAGATTATATATCACCCATCTAAAACACGATTTTATTGATGAATATATAAAAAAAATTGAGTTTTTTGAAATTGATTCTGATAAAATTATGGGAATTATTGTTTCAAATCATTCAAAAATTATTCATAAAATTATTGAAATTCCCAAAAATGTAAGCAAAAAAGATTTTATTTATTGCTTAAAGACTATTTCTGAACGACTTTATGGATGTTATATTAAAGACATTGATAAACAATTAAACTTTATTATTCCTTTAATTAAAAAAAAATTTTTAGAAATAAATGACTTTATTACTAAAGTAATTAAAAAATTTTTTGAAATTAATGTTACAAAAACTCTTTCATATGGCCTTCATAACTTATTTTATTATGATGAATTTAAAGATAACAAAAAACAAATTGATAATTTTTTAAAAATTATTGAAGAAAATTCGATTTTAAAAATTATTGAAGATATATCACACATCTCTAAAAAAAATCTTTCTTATTCTTTTGTTAATCAGAAAGAATTAAAAAATTTAGCCTTAATAATGTCATCATATGACATTAAAAGTACAAAAGGTGATATTATTGTAATTGGTCCAAATAGAATGGAATATGAACAAATATACTCAATTCTTGTTTGATTAGTAAATAAACTAAAAGAAAAATTTTAAATTATTTTCACAAATAAAAATTAATTTATAGTAGAAGAGAATATCGATAAAAAAACATTTTTTAAATTATTTTTTTTGATTAAATAGCGACCATAAAAGTTTATTTTCAAAAAAATCATGATTTTTTTGAATTATCTTTACTTTTTAATTGCCTTTCTGTTAATTTTCCAATTACATATGTTAATTCGCTTTCAAATTCTCTAGTACAATCAAAAGCTCCAGTTTTTGCATGTATAACTTCATGGATTAAAGTTCCTGCATAACTAGATAAATTTTTTAATTGATTTCTTTTAACAATAATCCTTCTATTTACACTATCTCAATGGCCAATTTCTTCTCTAGAAGACAATAAATTTTTTTGAATTGTTTCAGAAATAACAACTTGTTTTACAATTCTTGGCAAACCACCAATTAAATTAATTATTTCGTTTGTTTGATCAAAAATTTCTTTCTCTTTTGAAGATAGTTGTGAATAATCAATGATTTTATATTCAAAACTATTATTATATTCATCAATAAAAGTATCAAATTCTAAAATTTTATTCCCAGAAATATCAATTAAATTTCTAATTTTTTGTTTTAATGAGCTGGTAATATATATAATTTCTTTTCCTTGTGACATCACCTCATCAACAATATCTGGATAAATACTTGCTTCTTCTGGAGTAAAAAATACAAATTTGCCAGTAGCATTTAAATTTTTAATTGCGTGTTCTTGGATATCAATTCAAGAGAGTTCATCATGATGAGTTCCTTGGCTTATATTAATTAAATCATGACCAATTGCCTTAATAATGTCTTCTTTAACTGTTGATTTTAAAATTTTTTTAACTCTTTCAGAATACGCATTTCTACCAACATTTGTTCGCTCTCTATTAAGAGATTTTTTTATTTTACTATCAAGTGAAGTTATGTTATAACTGAATAAAAAATTTTCTTCTTCAGCAACTTTAATCCCATTTAAATAGATAAAGGCTTTATCCTCTTGTTTTTCTACAATTTCTCCATACAATGTTTTTTCCAAAATTTTTGCATTAGAAAAAACTATAAATTGCTTTTTGGCAAGATTCATATCCTCCAAAGTGATACCACTTAAAATAAATTCTGTGCCAATCAATTCTTTTTCTGTTGGACTGTTAATTACTGCATGTAGTGTTTTAATATCATCAAATCCATGCTTTTTTTGAGTTTTAACCTCAATATTTCCATGTTTAGATTTTATTAAAATTTTGATATTTTTTCGATCAAATGTTGCAAGAGCATCTTTTAAACCTATTCCAAATTTACCAATTAAATTTGGATTTGTTAATTTTTCATTATTTTCTTTTTGAGTTAAGTGCTTATATTCTATGCCTCTGCCATAATCTTTAATTATTCAAGTATCTACATCTAATTTATTAATTTCTATATCTTTAGTATTTGTTAAAATTTTTTCATCAATTGCATTTGCAATAATTTCTCTGATTGCATGAAAAGTCTCTCAGTTTTCTAATATTTTTTCAATATTTAAGTCAAATGATTGGCCAAAATTTATATTTTCTTTCATAATTTTTCTAATAATATTTTTTAAAATTTAATTTATTTTCAAAATTTTCATCACCTTTTTTTAGATGATTTATCTTTTTCAGACTTTTCAATAATTTCTTGCTGATTATTTACTATATTTTCTTTGTTTTCTTGTGCTAAAAAAGACATGTTTTCGTGTTTAACTTTTTGATTTAATAAAGAAATATTTGTTTCTTTAGCTTCTTGGCTTAATAAAAACATATCTTGCAAATGTTTTTCATAAGTTTCATCCTCAATTACTGCAGGAACTTGCAATAATCTAGAAATCTCTTCACGTAATTTAGTATATTTTGAAATATTTTTGGCACAAAAGTTATAAACATTTGATAAATGTTCTGTTAGGTGATAATATTTAGATTTTATTAGTTGCAAATTTTCATTAAAAAATCTTTTTTGATGAATTCTATTTATTACAGAGCCTTTTTTTCATTTATTTCCATATCTTTGATAAAAGTTTTGTCCAAGCATAGATCATAAAATTACATGAGTTGAAATTTTTGGTAATTTTGAAAAATAAGGTGGATTAACAGATGAAAAAGCGTACAAGTTGATTCTATCAACTAAATAAGGATTGTAAGTTTTTCCGTAAAATTTTGAAATAATAATATCTCCAATTTTTTCTTTATAACACGATCTTTTTAAAATTATTTCTTCTGCAAGATCAGAATACAAAATTTTATTAATTTTTGTTCATTGATAGCCAGCAGTTATTGTCCTTCAAGGATAAACTGTATGTCTTAAATAATCGGCTCTTGGATATTTTAATCAATCAAAAAAATCAGTGGTAGTTATTGTTAAAGGACGTCTTTTCTCTACTAAATCGCTTAATTTATACATTTTATCATCAAGGCAATTTTTTCCCAAAAAATGTAAAATATTTCTTGATTTTCTTCTAATTTTTATTAACAAACTAATTTGTTTTTCAAGTTCATAAAACATTTTTATGTAATTTGCTTGTTGATATAAGTTGGTAGGTATAATCATTCAACTGGCATTAAATCCTCATTTTGTAAAACCAGCAGATCCTAACGCATTTCGAACATTATTTTCAAATAAGTACGAATTACCTTTAAAAAAGTAATAAAAAAACAAATTTAAACAAACTTTTTTATTGTTTTTAAAAATAAATATTCCCTCATATACATAAATATCATTAGTTTTTAAAAAACTTATTTTGCCAAAAGGCAATGTATCTGTAAATACAAAATCATCATAATTGTCTTTAACAAATTTATTTTTAATAACATCATCTGGAAGATAAGAAAATTTGTCATTTTCTTCAATATATAATTTATCGTCATTTTTCGACCATCAACTTTTTAAAAGATACTTATTTTTTCATTCTTTTTTATCTTCGCGTTTGTTTCTTTTTCAACTTTCTTTTGCAGTAAAGGAAATATTGCCTTTTTTATATTTAAAAATGTCTCTAGCATAAACCAATGTATAGTCAAAAGTTGGAAAAAAAAAATTTTTTCAAAAGTAATATTCTTTTCAATAGACATTTTTACAATCATTTTTTTGAAATCCAAAAACATTAGATTTTAAAAGTTCATCTAAATATGATAAATACAAAGCGTTTAAGCAAAATTTTCTTTTGTATTGTAATTCTTCAATTGATAAATTATTTAAATTTAATTTATCAATAAAATAAGTGCTTAAATCAAAAACATTTTGGTTGTTTTTCATTAATTAATTTTAATTAATTAAAATTTTTATTTGATAAAAATACACAAAGAATAAAAATTTAAATTGATAATTAATTTATAATAAAAATTATGAAATTAACTTTTTCTAAAGATATATTTAAAAATAAAAATTTTAATATTGAAAAAAATAAAATTAACAATTTTTTTTCTCAAAATTGAACTAAAAATTTTTTAGGATGAAACAGTGAAGTATTTATTGGATTTAATAATAATCTAAAAAATTATCAAAATTGGGCTGAAAAAATTTCTGAAGATATTTTGATAGTTATTGGTATTGGAGGAAGTTTTTTAGGTGCTAAATCAATATGTGAAGCATTTTTTCACAAATCAAACAAAAAAACCATTATTTGATTTGCAAACACCTTATCAGAAATTGATTTTCAAAATAATATTGAAAAAATTAAAGATAAAAATTTTCATTGTCTTTGTATTTCTAAGAGTGGGACAACACTCGAAACATTAATTGGCTTTAGCAAAATATTAACAATTTTAAAAAAAAGAAACTTAGACTTACAAAAAAATATTACAATTGTTTCAGAAAAAAATGAAGGTTTTTTATATAATTTTTATAAAAACAACAATTGTAATTTTTTTGAACTTGAAAAAACAATTGGTGGCAGATATTCAATATTTTCTGCTGCAAATGTTTTGCCAATGTTTTTTTTAAATTTAGATGTTAAAGAATTAGTTGATAGTGCAAAAGAGTTTAATGATTTAATTAAAAGTAATCTAACAAATGAAAAATGCAATGATGCCCTAAGATATGCAATATATCGAAATCACTTATTTAATAATGGGTTAGATATCGAAATCCTTATAAATTTTCATAATTCCTTAGATTCTTTTAATCAATGATGAATTCAGTTATTTTCTGAGTCTCAGGGGAAAAATAATCTAGGAATATTTCCAGCTTCTTTAATATTCTCAAAAGATTTACATTCTTTTGGACAATTTATTCAACAAGGAAAATTAAATTTTTTTGAGACATTTATTTTTTTTTCAAAAGAAATAAACGATATTAAAGTAGAAGATATGGATTTAATTGCAAATAATTTAAAGAATATTGATAATAAAAATTTATTTATTATTAATAAAAAGTTATACCAATCAGTTTTACAAAGCCACGAAGATAGGGGAATTTTTAATACAAAAATTTTATTAAATGATTATTCTTTAAAATCTTTTGGAGAATTAATTCAATTTTTCTTTTGATCATGTGTTTATTCTTGTATTATTATGGATGTTAATCCCTTTGATCAACCAGGAGTAGAACTTTACAAATCATATTTAAAAAAACTTCTTGTAGACAATTAGTTTTTTAACAAAAATCTTTAAAATTGTTACTTTAAAAACACAATTTTTTTAATTTTTTTATTTTCTTTATTGTTGATTAAAATTTTGAACAGTGAATAAAAATATTGTTTCATTTTTTAATCAGTTTTTAAAAAAAGTCAAAAATAATAATTTTTTTGATGCATATTCAATGTTATTTAAGGAAATAAATAATACAAATTTAAAAATTCAGGAAAAAGAAATTTTATCAAAAACTTTTGCCTCATTTAATAAGTATTATTTTGCAAAAAAAAATTACTATTCAGATTTTGACAAAAAATTTTTAAATTTTATTGCTCGTAAAAATTTTAATGAATTGATTAATTTTTATAAATATAATTGCTTTTTTAGTAATATTAAACTTTATAAATATAAAAAATTTTTAATAAAATTTTTTTTGGACGAAAAAATAAATTTTAAAAATAAATATTTTATTCTAGAAATTTTAAAACAACAAAAGGTCAATTATTTTTTTATTGTAAAAAATTATAAAAAAAAATACTTGATTAATCCCCAAGAAATAAAAATTATTAAAAATTCCTTAATTTATTTAAAGGGAAAAGAAACATTTTATGATTGTTTTTACAATATTGACAAAAAAAAATATATTTTCTTAAAAAATCAATACTTAGTTTTTTTATATGATTTTTATCCAAACGTTATTAATGAAAATGAAATAAAAAACTTTGCACTATCATACATATTTTTTTACTTGAAAAAAAGTTCAAAAACTACTGAAAACAAAACTCTAACAAAAATTTTATCAATAAATGAATTAAATATTTCAAAGTATTTAACTTATTTCAACAATTATTATGACAATTAAATTAGTTGCTTTTTAGTTTGTTTCTTTTTTTGATTGTTCTTTTATGATGTTAAAACAAGTTAATGCTTCATCTTGATAATTAATATCATATCTAGAAAAAAGAAGTTTACCAGATTCTTCAAATATAAATGTTGATGGAACAATATATGTTTTTTTAGTTCCATCCTCATTTACTTTTTCTTCATATACATTTAATGCTTTTGAAAGTTCTAATTTTATATCTGATAAAAAAAGTTGTTTAAAATTGTATTCTTTTTTAAAGTTTTGTTTTGAACCTACATGGCTTGTAGAGCATGCAATAACAACAGTATTATATTCTTTAAATCTTTCATACATACTACTAAAATCTTGACAGATAATTGCACATCCCGGCGCTTCATCTATAGTATAAAAGTATAAAATTAATTTTTGGGCTTTAAAATCATTTAAAGAATATATATTATTATCATCACCCTCAAGTTTTATATTTTTAGCTAACTCAATATTAATTTTTTTTCCCACAAGTAAATTACCTCTAACTTATTTTAATTATTAAAAATTTCTTTTATTGTTTTTTTAAATTTCTCCCATGGTGTAAAAAACTCTTGTTCTCTTTGAAAACCTTTTTGATAATTCTCAGTTTCTGTTCCTCCTTCATTCAATTTTTTATCTTTTAAATCATCAACTTCATTATAAGTTTTAATTTTTTCATCAACTTCAGCAACTTTTTTAGTTTCTACAACTTGTTTTTGTTCATCATCAACTTTACCTTCACTTACTTTTTCAATATCTTCAACTTCTTTTTCTGGATTTATTTCTAAAGACTCATCAACTTTTGTTGACTCTGATTCATTTAATTCAGCTTTTTTTTCAATATCTTCAACTTCTTTTTTGTCAAATTCATTGTTAGTTTCAGAAACTTTTTTAATATTTTTCTTTTCTTTTTTTATTAAAATATTTTTAAAAAAGTTTCTTTTTTTTAGTCAAAATACGCTTTTTTTTACTTTATAAAAGGCGACTATTAAAAAAGTATTTATTAATTTAAAAATATAATTAATTGCTTTCTTAATTTTAAAAGTAAACTTAGTAATATATTTTTCTTTGTTTATTATATTTTTTTCAATATTTTGATTTACATTTACAAAGGGGTCAATATATTCATTTTTTTTTATTGGAGCATTTATTTTTTTCTTTAAAGTGTCTATTAATTTATCAGTAGATAAATACAATTTTTTGAATTTAATTGGTTTATAAAAAAAACTAAATTCATTTGACATTAATCAAGAAAAATAAAATCTTATATTTTTTTGATGTCTTATAATAATTAAAAAAATAAATAAAAAGACAATTAAATTTTCAACTATTGGGCTATCACTACCAAAAAAACTATACTCTGGAAAAAATTCATTGTTTTTTAAATTAAAAGCAATGTTATAAATTGCACAAGAGCAGCCAAGAACGCTACTTATCCCCATATATTTTGTTAAAAAGTAAAATAATATAAGAAATAATAATAAAAAAATACAAAAATAAATATTAAAAAAACCAATTGTTGTAAAGAAAGTTACAACTCCTTTTCCACCTTTAAAATTGTAATATAAAGGGAAACAATGTCCCAAGCCAGATCCTAGACCAGCTACCAAAAATAATGAAGGAATTGTAAAAGTATTATCAGCGCCATAATTTGCAATAATGTGTTCAATAAAAACAGCAATTGAAAGAGCAAAAAATGTTTTAGTAACATCACACAAACCAACCAGTAGGGAAAAATATTTTCCATAGACTCTATTTGCGTTGGTAGCACCCGCGTTATAACTTCCAAATTTTCTTATATCATTTTTGAAAAAAAATTTAGATAATATTATTGAAAAATTTAGCGACCCTAATAAGTAACCTATTAATAAAAATAATATAATTAAAAAAGTGTAGCAAAAATAAATATTATGAAAAATATTCAACTTAAAAACCCAAAAATACTTACATATTTTTAATTATTTCAAGATTATTAGATGCATCTTCTGAATGTTTTACATTGTATTGGCTACAACATAAATCACCATTTTCATTAAAAATAAAAGAAGATCTACTGATTGAAACAATGTTTTTGCCAAAAAATTTTTTTTCTTTTAAAACATTCATTGCTTTGCATAATTCTAAATTTGTATCTGCTAATAATAATTGTTTTAAACTGTATTTATTTTTAAATTTTTCTTTTTCATTAGCATCTCCCTTAGAACAACCAATAACAATCGCATTATTTTCTAAAAATTGATCATATAAGTTGCTATAATCCTTTGATTGAATGGTACAACCCGGAGTATCATCTTTTGGATAAAAATACAAAACAATTTTTTTTCCCTTAAAGTCATTTAGACGATAATGTTTATTATCATTACCTTCTAATGAAATTTTTTTTGCAGCCTCAATATTAATATCTTTGCTTTCCATTTTTTAAGACTTCCTTAATTTTTATTATTATAAAATTTTTTTATATTTTATTTGTATTTTTTAACAATTTTGTTTTAACAAGTCAAATAAATTTTTTTTATTTTTGCAAATAAAAATAAATAATAAAAAAGATAAAAAAACTTTTAAATTTTTACATAATTTTTTTAATATTTTTATAAAAAACAAAATAATTTAAAATTTTCCATAGGTTTTATATATAAAAAATATAAGTAAAGAAAATGTAAAAATGTTTGAAATTGAAAAATTAGAAAATAATATCGTAGATTTAGTTGAAATTTTAAATGACAGAGAATTATTAAAACTAGATAAATTTAAAAATATTTATCAAATTAACAAGAAAATTAATAATAACCTAAATAATTTTTTGTCTGGACTAAATCTTAGAAAAATAAAAAATTTATCCGAAGTAAAAGTAAAAATTAATTTAAACTTAAATTATTTTAAAAATTTTTCTTTTATAAAAGAAAAATACAATTTAAACGAAATATTTGAATTATCTTTTGAAGAACAAAAAAAATTAAATAATAAAATTTTAAAAGAATTAATTTCATATTTTAACAAAAAAAAGTATGAAATTCCTTCAGTTATTTGATTAGGTTACCAAGATGAGAAAAAGTGCAATAATTTAGTTCAAGAAATAGATTTTTTTAGTAATAATATTGAAAATAATTTTGAAATATTTTTTAATAAAATTCAAAAATTTAATAATATTGAAAAAACTAATGCTATAAATTTTTATCAAAAAACTTTAAATAAATTTTCTGATAACGATTTAATTAAAAATAAATTATTAAAAATTAATAAAAATTTTTTTTCTTTCGATGAATATTTATTATTTAAAGACAATCTTGATGATAATTTTGATGAATCAATGTTAAGTGATCAATCATCTAATGAAACTGAATTAACTTTAATAAATAATTCAATCGCAATAAAAGATTTAGTAGAAGAATTAATTGTAAAAAAAATTAATTTAGAAGAACTTGCGTCTGTTTCAGAAATTTTACCTGATGAAAATTTAAAACAATTAACAATTTTTACAAATAAATTTATAAAAGAAACTAATAATAATATTAATGAAAAAATTATTTTACATTATTATCCAGATTCAAAATCAACCAAGAATTTTGAAGATTTTTCTTTTTATATCACAGATGATATTGAAGATACCATCAAGAAAATTAACCAATATTTTAACAAAGCAGAAACAAATATAAAAATAACGGCATTAGAAAAAATGGCCAATTTTTTTAATTTTTCAAAACAATTTACAACCTTACAAAAAAATATTAATGACTTTGGAACATTAAAAGATGTAGACAATATTAAAGAGTTCCTAAAAGAAAATGCAACGATTCAGAAACTTTTAGAAAAAACACCATATTATCATTTATTAGAATCATTTAATTATAACAGTACTGATAAAAAAGAGGATATTTACAGCGAAATTTTTGAAAATTATAATAATAATATTGATTTTGATAATTTTTTTACTGCAGAAACTTTTAGAACAATTATTTCTGGTATAAATGACCATTTAAACCATAACACAATTATTAAATATTACAATAATGAACAAAAAGAAAAATTTTCTAGTTTAATATATGAAATAAACACTCAAGTAAGAGATAATTTTAGTGAAAATATTGATGATAATTTAAAAAAGCCTGTCGAACATTTAAAAAACACCTCAAGTGATTTAGTTTATAAAAATTTAAATAATGAAGATATTTTAAATTTTTTTAGACTATTTTCTAATAATGGTGTTGAAGAAGATGATTTTAATACTTTAAATAATAATTTTACCTTTTTAAGTATAAGTACTGCAATTGATAAATTAATTGCTAAAAAAATCAATAATATTTTCACAGAAGTATTAAATTATTCAAATTTTGAAATTAATAAATACAGGCACTTAGATAATATTGAAAAATTTTGAAATGATCAAAAAAATCAAGATCGGATTAATAATTTTGTTAATAACAATAAAGATCCTTATGAATGAAATAAGCTTAACAGGTTTCAATTTCAAATTTGAAAAGATTTAAAAGAAATTGAAAAAATTAACAAAATTTTTATTAATAATTATTTAGATCAAAAACAATTATTGCCACCAGTTGATTTTAAAAATAAATTAGACACTCTTTTTTTAATATTAACAAAATATAAATTAATTAAGGACTGAAATTTTGATATGGCTTATATTAAATTTCAAAAATTAATTGCATCTGTTTTTACGATTGAAATAAATAAAACATTTTTTGGAGTAATTTCTAATGAAATAAATATTCGTAATGAAATTGTGAATTTTTTAAACATTCCAAAAAATAATTTACCTCATGAAAAATTATTGAAAAAGGAAACAAATTATTTGATAAATTTAAAAAGCATATTTACGATCTTGATGGAACTGTTGATTCATTTTTTCTTTCACAAAAAAAAGAAATTGATGCAAAAATTAGTAAAATTAAACTTTCATATGAAACTTTAAAAAATGATATTTTTAAATGAGAAGAAAATGATTTTATTGGATCATTTTTTTCAGATTCTGAAAAAAAACAAATTTTTATTTCTATTTCTGAAGTTGAGTCTTTAATAAAAGAACTACCAAGTACTGATAAAAATACATATTTAAAATATTTAAATACTTATTCAAATTTTTCTAGTTTTTTATCAAATACAAATTCTAAATTAAAAAACACAATTAAAAAAACAAACGAAAAAATATATGAAAAATTTTTTGAAAAATTTGATCAAAAGTTAACATCTAAAAATTTATATTCCGCCAATAATTTTACCAATTTTAATGTTGAAAATTTTGCTCAGATTGCAGATATTAATAAAATTTTTGGAGAAATTTATAATTTAGACATTTTAAAAGACCTAAAAGTCAACAATCCTTTTAAAATTGGAAATATAGATTCCAATAGACTAGGACTTGCAAATAAATTAATTAATATCTTTAAATCAAAAAATTTTTCAGATTTTGATAATTATAATTATAATTTTTCGATTATAAATGAATTTTTGCGAGAAGTATTAATTGCTAAAAAAGATATTGAACAAAATATATTTAGTAAAAGTTTAGAAGATATTACTTTATTAAATAATGATCCTTTCTCTCAAGAAAAAGAAGAAGTTATAGATTTATTAAAAAAATATCAAATTCAAAGTATTTATAAAACACATAGTTTAAATCCAAAAATCTTAAAAAAGTATTTTAAATTAACAAATGAGAATGACATTACTTTAGATTTCTTATTAAAAAACGAGGATGAAGTTAAACGTATTAAATCACAATTTAATAACAACAAATTAAATTTTATCAATCTTAGTAGCGAATTAAGCGATAAATACGAACAAATTAAAATTGATTTTCCAAAAGACACCGCTTTTATAAATGAATTAGACACCCACTTTAACAACTTAAAATCAAATATTGACAAAGCAACTTCTTCAGTTACTTTTGATCTTTCACATAATTTTTCAATAAAAACAACTTATGCAAATAGTTCTTTTAAAATTGATTTTACTAAAGATGAAAATGAATTTAACATAAATGAAATGTTAAAAACAAGAAGTATTATTAAAAACTTCTTTAATTTTTTATTTTCAAAAGTTTTTATTAACATTACTAAAGAAAAAACTGACAATTTTTCTTTAATTATTTGAGACAAAACCATTGAAGATAGTTCTTTTTTTGAAACATATTATGAAGACTGAAAAAATAATAATTTTGAAAAATCATTTGTTTCAAAAAATAATATTGACTTTTTTACTCAAATAAATCCCCAAACCAACAAACTATCTTTTTATGATGAAATAAATAAAATAAAATCAGAATTTAATGAAACAAAAAAATTAACTTCTGTTTTTGATGAATTTAAAGAGGAAGAAGAAAAGTTTTTTTATTTAGCAAAAGAAAATTTAACAATTGATAAAACTTTATTAGAAAATATTGATCTTGATAATTATTTTTTTCTTGATGAATTTAAAAAAGATTTAAAAGATGCCATTGAAAGTAAAGATTTTAATAAATTAAAAAAATACAACAACTTTGATCTTAATAATCTTAATAGTTTTGATGAATTAAAAAATAAAATTAATGACGTCATCAATTTTTTATTAGATAACAATATTTTATTAACAAAAAATATCTTTAATATTGTTAATGACAAATTTCTTGAATTTAATTCAATTAATCCTAAAGTAGATTTTATAAATAATTTTTTAACAAGTGCAAATAAGGATAAATTAAAAGAATTATTTAATGTTTTCAATCTTAATTCTAAGTTATCATATGATAACTTAAAAATTCTTCAAAACACTACTCATTACCAAGAAGAATTAGAGACATACCCATTAGACAATACAAATAAAGCAAAAAATTTAGATAATAAAAAAAATATTACCACATTAATTAATATTTTTCCAGACTTTGAAGCATATTTTTTAATTTGCGGGAAAGGTTATTTATTTTTTAATAGTGAATTAATTGATCAAAATAAATTTAATAATTTTTTACAAAATAATGGAAATGATTTTGATACAAAAGATGAATATAAAAATAATTATTTTGATTTTAATGATCCTTCATACCCCAAACATTTATTGAATAATGTTATTAAAGAATGAAATGTTTGATCAATTGAAAAAATGCACACCGAGCTATTTTTACAATCCGATGATTTTTTACTATTTTATGACAAAATGAAGAATTTAATAAAAATTAAAAATGACAATAGTTCTTCAAGTTTTACTGACAATCTTAATTTAAATAACAATAACTTTAAAAATAATCTTATTACAGCAGCGATAAATAAATTAGAAAGCGACTGAAATAAATTTTTTGAAGAAATAATTAAAGATTATCCAATATTTAATTATTTAGACAAAGTAAATTCAGAAAAAACTAAAAAACAATTAGAAATATCTGACAAACTAAATAGCATTTCTCGTAATTTAGCTCCAGATACTTTTCTTAAAGAAATTCAAGAAAAAGAGCAAAAACTAGCTTTAAATAGTCAACAAGAAAAAGACAAGTGACTTTTTATTTTTATCAATGAACTACATGCTAATTTAAAAAATGATCAAAAAATTACGCAACTAATTAACAAAATTCCCGATTCGATATTAAAAGAAATTAAATTAGAACTTGAGGACTACTTTAAACTTTATTTTTTAGATATTGAAGATTTAAAATTAACAGATCATGAATTACAAACTAAATATTTAGCTAAAGATGGGTCAAATTATGTTTTTAATAATGAAAAAAATAGAAATCAATTTTATGAAAATTTAAAAATTTATGCAAATTTTGATACTTATAAAAAAAATTTTTATTATAAATTATTAATCCTTAAAGATCTTAAAGAATATTCAAAAAAAGTATTAGAAGGAAATTTTTTAGATTTTAACGAAGTAATAGAATATAAAAATACCTTAAAGAAAAAGTACATAACTAATAATATTCCTTTAGATGAAGAAGAAATTATCAAAAAAATTATTGAAGATAATGGTAAAGATGAATTATTTATTGATAATTTAAAATTATTAATCGAACAAAAAACTTCTTCTTTTTATATTTTCAACAAAAATCCATCCCTTATTACAGAAATTGATAATAATCTTGCAATATCTGCAGAAGAAAAAATTATTAAAGACATTTTTTTGAACAAAAAATCTGATTTATTAATTGAAAAATATAAAGAAAATCAAAATCTAAAAGATAATCCTTTTTCAAAAGACAATATTTTTAAAAAAATTGAAGAATACAAAGAAATTGGAAAAAAAACTGTATTAATATCAAATTTAGACTATTTAAGAGATGAAATTAACAATTTCATTAAAAAACAATACTATAAAGACATTTATTTAGCTCAATTAAATAAAACAAATTTATTTTCAAAAATAATTAATGATCTAGACGATTTATATCAAAAAAATCAAGCAGCAAATTCTCTAGGAAATAATTACAAAATTTTTTTTGATAATAAAGCAATTGACTTGTTGTCAATTGAACATAAAAAATTAAAAGAGGAAACAGAAACTTTTTTGTCTGAAAAAAAAGTTACTGTTTTTTATGAAATCGCTGATCATTTTTACAAAAAATATCAAAAAATTATTCGTGATTATCAAGGCTTTGATATAAACATTGAAGAAAATGATAATCACAAAAATGTAAAAATATTGTTTGAATATTTTGATAATAATTATGGTAGATCAACTTTTGATAAAAAAACCATTTTACAAATTATTGAAAACAAAAATCTTGAAGAAAACCTTTCTATTTTTGAAAATTATTTAAAAAGCATTGAAATTAAAATTATAAATGTTATTAAAGGTTCAATTTATAATCTTTTAAAAGAAATTAAAGAAAATTCAATTATTTTTGATTTAGGTAGTAATTTTAATATTAAAAATTACACCATAAAATCATTAAAGTGATTTAAGTTAAATATTCCATTATCACTAAATTTTGAATTGTGAAGTAATGAAAGTTATGTAAATTTAAAAAAAGTTTACGATCTTTTACTTACAAACCATCTAATAGTTAACAGATCCGCTTATTCTTACACACATTTTACAAATGAGTTAAATGATTTAAAAAACACTTATTTTGACTATGAAAAAGAAATTATTGAAATTATATTGAAAGATATTGTTGCATTTTATGATACATTAGATCAACATTACAAAGGATATCATTATCCTACAAAAGAAAAATTTAATTTAAATTATCAAAAATTTGAAGATGAATTTAATAATTTGTCAAACAAAAAAGAAAAAATTTATTTTCTTACATCTTACTCAGAAAAGGGAAGTGCCTTTAGGGAATTTATTGATGACCAAGACAAGCAATTACTAGATCAAAAATCAAGCATTGCTAAAAAAATAATCAGTGAAAATTTTTATGGTTATGATTTTGAAAAAAATCAGGCAGGGGAATGATGATATTCAAAAAAACCCGCATACATTAATGAAATTATGGATGAAAAAATTCAAAGGGGTGCTAATGCATCAGATATTTTAAATAAAAAATTTTTAGATCCAGTTAGGATTTCTGATTTAAAAGAACTAGTAAAAACTAATATTGTCCTTGTAGATTTAAATAAATTAGTAAAAGAACAAAGCAAATATTTTTTTAATTATTGATATCAAGACTTTAATAAAGTTATTGATAACCCTCCAATTGATGAAGATAAAACGATTGAATTAATTAATAATCATTATTTTAATTTTTACGCAATTGCTAAAAATTTTTATGACAAAATTAATAAATTGGAAGCAGAACAAAATGAAAGTTTTAAAAAATATAAATTAATTGTCAACAAAAGTCTTGGTTTTCATAAAAGTAATAGCATTATTAATGTTGAAAATGTTGAAAAAACTAGAAATTCTTTGTTATTGGTAAGAGAAAAAGAAAATATTTATTCAATTACTAATAGTACATTATTAGAAAAATATTTTATTATTGGAATTGACTATGGCTTTTTATTAGTTTTAAAAACAAATGATTTAACAAAAGATTTAGAAAATTGTACCTTTTCTAAAAAAGTTTTTTATGATTTAAACAATAACAGAAGCACTTCATTAGATAATACAGAAATTCAATTTTTAGACAACAAAATTGTTTTTTCAGATACTAAAACTGGAAAATTTTTAAATATTACATATAACAACTTCTTTGATGACATCAAAGATATTTCAGATATCGAACCAGAAGATTTAAAAGTAATTAAAAACTTTTATCAGTTTCCAAAAAATAAAAAAGTTGAAATTGAACACAATTTTTACTTAGAAGGGTAGTTAAAGAAACATTTTATTCAAATTGAATTTTACCTTCTAATTTCAATTCACCTCTATGAAAAATTCAAACTTTTTTTTACAAAGATAAAAAAAATATTCCTTCCAATAAATTGACTAAAAATGTTGTTGCGTTTGATCTTTACAATAAAGATAATAATTTGTTAATAATTTTTAATAATGTTAACACTGAATCTTCTTTGCAAAAAGAATTTATCTACACCATTAATTTAAAAGAAATGAGTAAACCTAAAACATGAGATATTACTCAATATTTAATCAACAAAAATATTGATTATGTCGCCAAAGAATTTGATAATGTTGGTTTAAAAAAAACTGCAAAAGCACTTCCGTACATAATTGGCGGGGTTATTACTCTTGGATTATCATTTATTGTATTTTTTGTTTTAAAAAAATACATGAACTATAAAAAGTTACAAAAAGAAGTTACGGTAAAAGATAAAAAAGATAAAAAAAAATAGGGAAAAAAAATGATTGATTTAGAAAAACTAGAAACAAATGTCTTTGAAATAATAAACATACTAAGTGATAATGAACTATTAAAACAGGAAAAATTTAAAAATATATATCAAATTAATGAAAAAATTAGTTCAAATTTTAATTATTTTTTAGATAGTTTAAAATTTCGAAAAATAAAAAATTTAGATGAAGTAAAAATAAAATTTAATGAAAATTTAAAATATTTTAAAAATTTTTCTTTTATTCAAAAAAAAATTAATTTAATTGTTCTTAATAATTTATCAATTGAGAAGAAAAAAAAATTAAATAACCAATTTTTAGATGAAATAATTTTATATTTTAATCAAAAAAAGTATGAAATTAATGCAATTATTTACTTAGGATATCAAAAAATTGAAAAAGTTGATAAATTAGTTGATGAAATAGATTTTTTAAATGAAAATATTGAAAGTAATTTTGAAATATTTAATAAAAATATTCAAAACTTTAATAACTTAGAAAAAAATAATTCTATAAATTTTTACACAGAAATCTCTAAAAATTCTTCTAAAAATAACTTTGTTCAAGAAAAGTTAAAAAAAATTAATAAAAAATTTTTTTTCCACGACGAATACTTATCTTTAAAAAAAGAAATAGACTTTAGATTAGATGAAAACATACAAAGTGATGCTAATAGTGCTGATTCTGCGGTTAACATAAAAGAAGTTGAATTATTTAATAATTTTCCAAAGATCAAATTAGAAATGGAAAATTTAAAAAATGAATTAAACCAACTTGCTGAAGCTTCAGAAATTTACGATGACAAAAACCTTGTTAATTTTTCTGATCTATTAGATGCATTAAAAAATATTAATATAAGAGAAATTTTAAAATCTAACGAAACTTTTGAAATAATCTTTTTTAAAAACTCAGAATCAGATGAACATGAAAAAATTATTTTTAATTTTTCAGATAATTGACAATCAATTGAAGATAAATTTCATCTTTATTTTAATAAAATGACAAACTATGTCAGAAGATATGCTTTAAAAAATTTAAGAGATGTTTATATTTTTACTACTAAATTTATTGAAGTTAATAATAAATTTTCCAATCTTGCTAAATCAAATCTAATTAATTTTAAGAAAACTTCAGACAAAGACTTTTTAAAGTTGGAATACCTAAAAAATTTACAGGGTGTAAAACTGTATGATAATGTTTGATTTGATTCAGGTATTGAGACATTTTTAGTTCAAAATGGATTAGACAATAATACTTTTTTTGATTCCGAAGAATTTAGAAAAAATTTTAATCTTTTAAGAGCAAGACTTTTTGAAAAAACAGAAATAAAAAGTCTTCCTTCCGATTCATTTGAAAAATTAGAGCTTATAAATAGTTCACTTAAAAATACTTATAGCGAAGGATCTAAAAAAAATTTTAATAAAGTTGAACCTGGGAAACATTTTTTAGATATTATTAAAAAATCAGTCCAAGAATCAAAAAATAGTTTCTTTGAATGAGATGGCAAAAGTTTTATAAATTTTTTTAGTTTAATTTTTAATAATAACAAATTTGACAAAGAAATTGCAAAAGAATTTTTAGAAAAAAAATCTTTTCAAGAAATTAAAGATCTTATTATTAATCTAAATAATCAAAAAATAGTTAAAATTTTTAATTGATTCAAAGACTATTATGCAAATTTAACTGAAAATAAATACAAATACTTTAATAAAATTAAAAATTTTTTTGCAGATTCAGAAATTGAAGAAGAAATTAGAACTAACAAAAATTTGTCTAAAATTATGAAAGACTATAATAGTTTACCTTATGGTGCAGTAAATATTTTTGGTTTATTAAAATCTACTTTTTTACTAAAGAAAAATTAGATCATATTTTAAATAATTTTACTGCATTAAGTTTTACAACTTTTTCTTCAGAATTTCGTCCAGCCCGCACTGATTTTTTTCGCAGGGCAACAAATAATCTGATTCAACTACTTCAGTATTTTCATATTCCCACGTTGCAAAACTATTTCTT
This sequence comes from symbiont of Argiope bruennichi, assembly GCF_051094275.1. Taxonomy (NCBI): domain Bacteria; kingdom Bacillati; phylum Mycoplasmatota; class Mollicutes; order Mycoplasmatales; family Mycoplasmataceae; species symbiont of Argiope bruennichi. The sequence continues at coordinate 411,405 of NZ_CP070274.1, read as the reverse complement.
AGTATTTTTATTGAAAATTTTGAAAAAAAAATTACATTAACCGTTGATGTCACAACTAAGAATAATCAGATTCAAATGGTTGATGAAATAAAAAATGTTTTGCTATCCACAAATAATTTAAATAGTTATGATTATGATGATAAAGAAATTGATAAAATAAACATTTTATTATCAAAATACGAAGACAAATTTTTTGATATTAGTGATTTTTTATCAAAAACTATTTCTATTTCTCAAAAAGAAACAATAGATAAAGAAATTAATAATCTTAAAGAATCTTACGACTTAGTAAAAAACATTATTAATGATTTAAAACAAAACAGTTTTGCTATGTCACTTTTCACAGATAAAATAAAAGACGATGTTTTTCAAAAAATCAATGAAATTGATTTATTGTTAAGCGAATTTCCTAATGATGATTTAAAAACATACTCAAAAAAACTGGAATCAGATAATAATTTTTTAATTTTTTTAGAGAATACCTCAAGCAATATAGAAGAAATTGTTACTGAAACAAAAAACAATTTTAAAAAAATTTTTTTTGAAAAATTATTAGAAAAAATTCAAAAAGAAAACTTTACTAATTATTTTAATGAAAATAACATTAATAAATTTTCTGCAATTGAAGATCTTTATGAAGTTTTTTCAGAAATTTATAATTTAGATATTTTAGAAGATCTTGTTGCAAGTAATGTTTTTGAAAATAATGATCTTAAAAAATTAAATCTAGCAAATAAAATTTTTGATTTATTAAAAACAAAAAACATCAAAGACTATTCTGATTATAAAAAAAATTATATAAATGTCAATGAATTTGTTAATAAAATAACAAAAATTAAAGAAAACATTGATACAAATGTCTATAATGAAGATTTAATAAATTTTAATCTTGATAAAAATGATGATTTTTTTCACCAAAAAGAAAAAATTATTTTATCTTTAAAAAAATATCAACTTAATCTAATCTATGAAAAAAACGGAATATCTAAGAAAACATTTCAAGATAGATTTAATTATACCAACGACGAAGTAGACTCACTTGATTTTTTATTAAGTAAAAAATCAGATCTTGAAAATATTATAAAAAATTTAGCTGGGAATAAAAAAAATATTTTACAATTTAAAAATTTATTTTTAGAAAAATATGAATTTTTTAATAACATGTTTTCTAGCAGCTTTTTTGTGTCAAATGAACTTAATTTAGATGATCCAGAATTTAATAATCTTTCAGATCTTTTTAATGAAATTATTAACATACAAGAAAATGAATATGATTTAAATTTTGTCACAAAATACACAAATACTTCCCAAAAAATTAATTTTAATAAAAGCGAAATTGATTTTGAAAATAATGATCTAAAAGTTTTAAAAAAAATTGTAAAAAATTATTTTGACTATTTATTTGCAGAAAAAATTGTTGAATTTACTAAAGTAAATATTAATTCTTTTGATGCAATTATTTGAGATAAAGTTATTCAAGAAAATAATTACTTGAAACAATTTTATGCAACTTGAAAAAGTGACAATTTTACAAAAGATTTTTTACAAAAAAATAATTTTGATGACTTTAACACTCAAAATTTTGTAAACTTTTCAAGTATTTTAAGAACTTTAGAAGCAGAATATAAAAAAAATACTAACTTTAATATTCTTTTTGAAGAATTAATTAAAGATAAAAAAAATTTATTTTTTTATTTATCAAAAAATGAAATAAAAGTAAATTCAAAATTACTTGACAACATTAAATTAAATGATTATTTTTTCTTTGAGAATTTTCAAAAAGACTTTCAAAATTCTTTTAACCTTAAGAATTTTGATTCTTTAAAAAAATACAACAACTTTAGTATTGAAAATACAAACAACTTTGAGACTTTAAAAGATAAAATAAAAGAAGTTTTTTCTTGATTATTAGAAAAAAATATTTTGTTAGCAAAAAATATTTTTAATAATGCAATTAAAGATTATGAAAAATTTTTAAGTATTTCAAAAAACTTTAATTTTGTAAATTATTTTTTAACTAGTCATGAAAAAAACAGACTAGAACAGATATTTAATTATTTTAAAAAAAATTCCAATTTGGAATATAAAAACTTAGAAATTATTAACAATATTTCTTTATATAAAAGTTATTTTGACAATTTTAATGAAGATGAAATTTTTAATAATAAAAATAATATTTTGGCATTATTTGACAACTCCTTAGATCTTGAAAAATATTTTTTAATTTGTGCCAAAGGTTACTTATTTTTTAATAGTGAACTAATTGATCAAAACAAATTCAATAATTTTTTACAAAGTAATAAAAATAATTATGAGATCAAAGACGAATATAAAAACAATTATTTTGATTTCGATGATCCTTTATACAAAAATCATTTAGATAATGTTGATACAAAGTGAAATCTAAAATCAATAATAAATATTCATGATGAATTATTTTTGCAAACCGATAACTTTCAAAAATTTTACAATAATTTAAAAATAATAACAAAATTATCAAATGATGACACTTCTTTAAATTTTTCTGAAAAACTTGAAGAAAACAACTTAATTTTTAAAATAAATTTTTTAAAAAATGAAGTTGATGAATTAAATAAAACTTGAAATGACTTTTTTGATAAATTTTTTAATGAATATCCGGTATTTAATTACAATAATGTATTAAATAGTTTAAAAGATGAAAAATTTAATAAAATAAAAAACGAACTAAAAATTGAAAATTTTTCTAATTTAAATAGGCAAGAATTTATTGATAAAATTAGTATAAAAATAGGAGAGTTATCATTATCAGAAGACAAAGAGAAAAATGAATTATTAAATAAATCAGTTATTAATTTAAAACAAAAATTATTACTGGATAAAGAAATTAAAAATCTCTACTCTGAAAAGTCAAACGAAAATTATTTAAATTTTTATCATTTAAGAAACAGATTACCATCAGATTTTGAACTAAACATATGTATTTTAGATATTAATGACTTGTATTTAACAGAAGAAGAACTAAAACAAAAATATTCATCAACTTCCCCGTCAAAATTTATATTTAATGATTTTTCTAAAAAACAAAAATTTTTTGAAAATTTTAAAAAATATCTCTCTTTTAGCGAATTCAGAAATATTATTTTTCATAGACCTAAAATTTATATTGATTACTATATTGATTGAAGTAAAATTGTAAGTGATAATTTTTCTGATTTTGACTTTGTTCTTGATTATGAAGCAAAACTTTTAGAAAAATACACAAACGATCAAACAATTGGCGCTAATGAAAAAAAAGTTTTAATCGAATACATTAATGAAAAAGTTGATCAAAAACTTTTTTTAAAATTATTTTCTGATTTAATAAAAAATAAATTACAACCCATTAAGTTTTTTAAAAATGATTTAAACTTTTTAAAAAAAATTGATCAAAATTTTTCAGCTACTGAAGATGATAAATCAATTAAAATAATTTTTTTTGATGAAAATATTGATTTGTTAATTACAAAATACCAAGAAAACAAGAATTTAGCCTCATCTAATCCATTTTCTAAAACAAATATTTACAAAAAAATATCTGATTATATTAATTTTGGTACAAAGAACAATATTTTGACAAGCCTAGAGTATTTAGACACAGAAGTTCAAAAAATTACCAAACAGTCCTACTACACAGATTTATATACAAATTTTTTAAAACAACCAAATATTTTTAAATCTTTATCTGACGATATTAACAATTTATATCAAAAAATTGCCATTGATCCTAATTTAAAACAAACTTATAAAATTGTTTTAGATGGAACAGAACATTTACTGTCTTCAGTTAATCCACGAGATTTTCAAAATATTGCAGCAATATTTTTTAACAAACAAAAAAGTTTAATTTTTAAAGAAATAATTTTAAACTACTTTAATAAATATCAAAATTTTTTTCAATATTACGAAGAATTTGCAGATTTTAATGAAAATGATGATGACGAAAAAACAATTAAATTATTTTTTGATTATTTTTCTGCAAATTTTTCTGAATTATCAGAAGATGATAAATTAAACTGAATTTTGACCAATGTTGAAAATAGAAACATTGAAAATAAATTTAATATTTTTGATAATTATTTAACAAAAATTGAAAAAAAATCTAGATTTTCATTTAAAGAATACATTGTTAATTTTTTAGAAAACATTAAAAAAAATTCAATTGTTTTTGATGATGCTATTACTGCAAACACTAATAATTTTTTTGATTTAGAAAATATTAATATTAAGTCTCTAAAAAACATTAATTTAGATGAGTTAAATTTTGATATAGGCGATTTTGATAGTTATATAAACTTAAAAAATATCTATAACTTATTATTAAAAAATCACACAGAGGTTGATAACATAAATTATAATTTTAGTACTTTAAAAGCTACATTGAAAAATTTAGAAAATTTATATTTATCTTCTGAAAACAAAATTATTCAAAAGAAAATTTTAAATATTGTGTCTTTATATGACAAATTAAACCAAAATTACAAAGGATTTCATTATCTTTCAAGTGATAAATTTAACTTAAATGAACAAAAAATTTTAGACATTTTTAAAAATTTTAAAAAAGAAGAAAAAATTTATTATCTTTTTAATTTTAGTGAAAATGGAACAGAATATCAAAATTTTTTAAAAGAGCAAAGCGATAAATTACTAAGTGAAAAATTATCAATCATAAAAGAAGTAAAAGAACAAAATTTTTATGGTTATAATTTTGATTTAGATCAGGCAAACGAATGATGGTATTCAAAAAAACCAGCATATATTGATGAAGTCTTAGAAGAAAAAATTAAATTAGGACATAATGCGTCACAAATATTAAAAGACAAATTTTTAAATCAAAGTATAATTTCTGATTTAAAACAACTAATAAAAAACAATATTGTATTAAAAGACTTAAAAAATTTATTTAAAGAACAAGAAAAAATTTTTTTGAATTTTTGATATCAAGATCAAAATAAAGTTATTGAAAATTTTTCTATCAATTTGGAGAAAACCGAGTACTTATTAGAAAATTATTCTTTTAATTTTTATAAAATTGCAAAACAATTTTTTAATCAAATTAAAGAAATGCAAAAGGAGCAGGTAACAATTTTTAATAAATATCAAGAACTTGAGAAAAAAAGCCTTGTCTTTAAACACAGCAATCAAATTATTAAAGTTCAAAATGTTGAAAAAACTGCTAGTGGTGCCTTATTAAAAAAAGAACAAGAAAATGTCTATTCAATTGAAAACAAAAAAGAAAAATACTTTATTATTGGAATAAATTATGGCTTCTTAATTGTCTTAAAAACAACTGATTTTCAAAATAAATTAAAAGATTGTATTTTTACTGAAAAAACTGTTTTTGACTTACATCGTTTAAAAAAAACAAGTTTAAATGATGCAAATATTTTTATTAGTGATAAAAAAATTGTTTTAGAAGATAAAAAAAACCAAAAAGTTCTTGTATCAATTGAATATGAAGATTTAATTGAAAATATTAAAGAAGATCTTTTAAATTTTGAAGCAAATGACTTTGAAAATATTCAAAATTTTTACAAAACTTTAAAAAATCAAAAAATTATTATCGAAAACAATCTTTATCCAAACAAAATAAAAGAAACTTTTTATTCTACTTTAGACTTTGACTCTGATTCAAAAAATCTTTTATGAAAAATCCAGAATTTTTATTACAGAGAAGACAATATATGGCCTGTAAAAAACTTTGTTTTGTATGATGTATACAACAAAAACAATGTTTTGGTAATATTATTTAACAATTTTGATGCTAATTCAAGCAAAAAAGAAAAAGAATTTATTTATAAAATTGAACTAGATAAATCTATTTGATATCCAGAAGAAGCAATAAAGTTTTTTAATAATCATAACATCGAATATCTCGAAAAAGAACTTAGTGAAAATTTAAAAAAAACTGCAAAAATTACACCATACATTGTTATAAGTGTTGCTACCTTAGGAATATTTTCTGCTTTTGTTATTCTTATAAAAAAATTTATAAAAAATCAAAAAATTAAAAAAAAATTTAAAAACTCTAAAAAAAATTAATTAACGTTTTTATATACTAATTTTCCACAACAAAAAACCATTTTTATATCTAGAGTTTCTTTTTTCAATACTAAAAAACTAGCTTCTTTTTTAGTCTTAATTTCACCCTTTAAATGATTAATTTTTAATAGTTTCGCAGCATTAAAACTAGTCATATAAACTAAATCTGAAAGAGTACAATTAAAGACCTTTTTAGCAATTTTAAAATTTCTAATAAATGGGCTAGCACTACCAGCCAACATTTGTAAATTATTTTTTAGATACATTGCATAACCTTTTTTTACTGTCTTTAGTGAAGCTAAATTGTAATCTCCGTCATTTAAACCAATGCCTTTAGTGCCATCAGTGATAATAATAATTTTTTCTTTTCCCTTAATCTTATAGGTTAATTTCAAGATATTTTCATCCACATGATACAAATCAGTTATTAATTCACAATAAAAGTTATCGTAATAGAGAAGCGCCGGGACTATTCCTGGTTTTCTATGATCAAAAGAACTCATTGCATTGTATAAATGTGTTGCCAAATTTATTTTGGTATCTTTAACAAAATTTGTAACTTCTTCAAAAGTTCCATTGCTATGTCCAATAGCGCCAATAATATTATTTTTTTCTAAAAATAATTGATTATTAATTGTTGCGTTTTCTATAGCATACGCAACAATTTTTATTAATTTGTTTTTATTTAACGAATTAATTAAATTTTCATCAAACTTTTTGATGTATTTTTCGTTATGAGCTCCTTTTTTTTCTTTTGATATAAAAGGACCCTCTAGATAAACCCCAAGAAAACTTGAATTATTTTGATACTTTTTATACGAAGAAACTTTTTCTTCAATCATTTTTTCAGCATCTGTAATTAAAGTTGCTAAAAATGAAGTAACACCAGTAGATGGTAAAAAATTTAATGCATTATCAATATCACTATTAGATAAATCATTAAAGTCAATACCATTACAACCATTTATGTGGATATCTATGAAACCAGGATATAAATAACAATCAGAACCCTCAAAAACGCTAATATTTTTATCTATTAGCGTTTTTTCATCAAAGGTTCCTTCACAAATATTAATAATTTTTTCGTCAAATAAGATTCACCCAAATATTATTTTATCTAATAAAACAATATTGATGTTCTTAATGACTTTTTTCATAAAAAAATTATTTCTTAAGTTTTTTGTTTAAAGCGTTGGTTACATTTTCAACATCTGTCCCAATTACTATTTGTAAGGCATTTGTTGACATTTTAACGACAGTGTACGCTCCAGCAGATTTAATTAAAGATTCATTAATTTTTGTATTATCTTTAACTTCAATTCTAAGTCTTGTAGCACAGTTATCAAAATTTAAAATATTATCTTTACCAACACCTTCAATAATTGCATTAGCCAATCTTTCATATTTTGCATCTGCTGTTGAAACAGAAGAAGTAGAAGAATCACTCTTATCACCACCACCAGATAAATGAGTTAGTTGGACGTCATCACCTCTTCCAGGAGTCATAACATTCATTTTCATGATAGTAAAGTAGAAAGTTGGGTAGTAAATTGCAAATGCTAACATTGACAATGGAATAACCATTAATGGATTACCAAGTACTTTTCAAATTCCAGAGTAATTTCCAGAAAAAATTCAAGAAACAGGTTGAGAAATACAATAATCGATAAATCCAGCAGAAAAACCAAAGCCAAGTCTAATTTTTAAAGATACAGTTATAAATGCAAGTATCCCTGTAAATAATGCATGAATAACTCAAAGAAGGGGAGAAACAAAAATAAATGAAAAGGCAAGCGGTTCATCTATTCCTGTAAGAAATGCAATTGCTGCCACACCAAACAACAGTGAAAACACTTGTTTTCTATTATTTTTTTCGGAAGCATAATACATTGCAAGTCCAGTTGCTGGCAACCCTCCAAGAAACATAGGGAAAAAGCCACTTTGAAATATACCACTACCAGTAACTCCTTTGTTAAAAGCAGTAATATCTCCAAAAACAACTGCGTTTTGAGTTTTTGTACCAATTACCTCATCTCCCTGAATTGGTAATTGAAATCAAAGAAATGTATTAATAATATGGTGCAATCCAAAGGGTTGCAAAATACGATTTATAACTCCATAAATTCCTGCAAACCCACCAGCTTTTAAGGAATCAGCAAATGTAGAACCTTTTCCACCTGTAGCACCTTTACCAATTCATTCACCAGCAGAAAGCATACCATATTGAATTCAAGGTCAAGAAACAGAAAACAAAATACCTATAGGAATAGCAGTTGAAAGTATTAAAATAGGCATAAATCTTCTTCCACCAAAGAATGAAAGATAAGGGTGAATTTGAATATTTGAATATCTATTGTACAATCAAGAACAAAAAATACCAAGAAAAACACCACCAAAAACTCCAACATCTAAAATATATGTTGGGTTTAAAACATGATTTACTGTATCTGGAGTACCAACATAAAATAATTTAGAATGACCTAAAATTCCACTAACATTGTAACCTTCATTAACAAAGTCTTTTAAATCAGCATTAGTTCACGGCATATAACTTCCAAATAATCATAAAGGAAGGCCGCTCTCTGATGTTATAAGTGTTAAAATCATATAAGCAAGACCACCAACAAGGGCAATCTCACCACGATAATCTTTTGACAATCCAAATGCAACACCAATAGCAAAGATAATACCTAAGTTATTAAATACTGCAAGCCCTGGCATTTGAATTAAAGTTCAAATGTGGTGCCAAGTAGTACCATCATCAGTAAAACCTACACCTAACGCACCAACACGATTAATAATCGCTGCAAGTGGCAGAATTGCAATTGGATAAATCAAAGATTTACCAAGTTTTTGTAAGTATAGAAGCATAAAAATATTTCAATCCTTTTTTTATTTTTATTCAGCTTCAACAAAATTTTAAGTCTTTTTTTCTAAAATGTCAATCATACTATTATATTTTTAAATTTTTTTACAGTTATTTAAATGCTTGTTTAATTACAAAGTTAGAGTAAATATAAAATCTCCAAATATTTAGTAAATTTCCATAAATATGGTATTTTTATTATTACAATAAATTTTAAATTTAAAAATTTTTTATTAACTAACTTAAAAGATTCATTAAACTTTTAAAAATTTTATAAAATAAATAAATTTAATGAAGCAAAAAAAATTTATTTTAGTCATTGATTGCGGCACAACATATTGCAAGGCAATTATTTTTAATCATCAAAAAGAGCTTGTTTTTGAAGAAAAATTAAAAATAAATCAATATTATTTAAATAATAATTGAGTTGAACAAGATCCAATTGAAATTTGAAACACGATAAAAACCTTACTTTTAAACATTGTTAATAAAAACAATATTGATGTTGAAAATATTTTATCAATTGGTATCACAAATCAGCGCGAAAGCGTCGTTATTTGAGATAAAAACACTGGTTACCCAATTTACAATGTCATTCTTTGACAAGATCAAAGAACCAATAAATATTGCCAAATCTTAAAAAAAAATCAAAGACTTATCAAATTAATTCAAAACAAAACCGGGTTAATATTAAACTCTTATTTTTCTGCTACAAAAGTTAAATGACTTTTAGACAATGTTATTTCAAAAGAAAAAAACTCCAACAAAACTTTTTTGTTTGGCACCATTGACACATGAATTCTTTACAATTTAACGAACAAAAAAAGTTATTTTACCGATGTTACAAATGCTTCAAGAACCATGTTATTTGACATTAAAAAATTGAGTTGAGATGATAAATTAATGGAAATTTTTTCAATTAAAAACATTTCTTTTCCAAAAGTTTTAAATTCTAGTGATTTTTTTGGAACTTGCAACAGTTTGTTATTTTCAAAACAAGAAAGAGAAATTCCGATTACAGCTATGGTTGGTGATCAACAAGCTGCATTATTTGGTGCTTGTTGTTTTGAAATGGGGGAAGTAAAAATAACCTATGGAACCGGAGCTTTTATTCTTGTAAATTTAAAACATAATTTAATTTATTCAAAACACAATTTATTAACCTCAGTTGCTGCAAAATTTAACGATGAAATAAATTATGTTTTGGAAGGAAGCATTTTTTTTGCTGGATTAACTCTTGAATGAATTGTTGACAAATTAAAACTTTTAGAAAATTATGAAATAAGTTCTAAAGACATCAATTGGAAAAATATTAATAATTTTATTTATTTAGTTCCCGGTTTTAATGGAATTGGAGCACCACACTGGGATGATTTAGCTACAGCAACAATTTTTAATTTATCATTAACCACAAGAAAAGAAGATTTTTTGCTTGCAGGATACAACTCAATTGCTTTTCAGTGTTTGGATATTATTAATGCCATTAAAAGTGATGTAAACTTTGAAATAAAAGAAATTATTGCTAATGGCGGAATTGCAAAAACTGATTATCTATTAAAATTTCAGGCAGAAATATCAAATATTATTGTAAAAAAAATGCAAAATATTGAATTGTCTGGGCTTGGGTGTGCCTTTCTTTCCGGACTTTATGTAAAATTTTGAAATAATTTAAATGAATTAAAAAATAATATTAAAGTTGACAAAATATTTTTACCTACAAAGCAAAATTTAATTATTAAAAAAAAATGTTATCAAAACTGAAAAAAATCTGTTAAAAGATCATTAAATTGAAAAAATTAATAAAAAAATTTACAAACTAATATTTTTTGATAAATTAAACGAAGTTTAGTGCTTGCAAAAAAATATTGTAAAAAAAGTTTTTTGCAACCATCCCATCTTTTAAAATAAATTTATTGTTTTTATATTCAAAAGAATAGGTAACTTGATTGTCAAAATTTGCTATATCTTTATTATTTAAACTTAAAAATCCTTGAGGAATTAAGTTTAAATTAAAAGTTAAAAGATAGTTATTATTACCAATAGATCGATATTTTATATTTTGGATATCATTTGTAGAAATATTTTTACCTTTATTGGCAAAAGTATTTCAATCTTTAACTGAAAAATTATATAAGCTATCAGGATCAAAATTTTTTAAAAGATCAATTAAATGATCAGGATTAGAATAGTATTCAACCTTGTCCTTCAAAGCTTTTTTTAATGAATCTGAAATTGGTAAAGAAACAATCGTATTATTAAGAAAATTTGTTAAAGCACCTTTTATAAAATCATTTCACACATTTATTTTATAATAATAGAAATAAAAAATATGACCATCGATGTCCGTTTTTAATTTTGTCACAAAATCAATTAAATCATGAATTGATCAAAAATCACCATCAATAACAAATTTAGTATCTATTGTATCACAATACACACCGCCAGGATAACAAGCTAATGGTTCATATCCTTGTTGCCATGGAAGAAAATGTACATGATAAAAACGACTTCATTCTAATGCAGGATTAACAAAACGATCAAGAAAATCTATATATGCACCACCAAATCTAGCACCTACCGGAAAAGATAAATGAATAAAATTATCAACACGTAATTTAGGTTGTAAATTAAATAAAATTTGGTATTGAGTATTTAATTTATTAACAATATCTTGCTTTAATACATTTATTTCATTTTCATCTGGAAATCTTTGAATTTCAGTTCAAGGAACTGTGCCTTTACTTTTACTATTATAAATAAATGCAACAGTAAGTTCACAACCAATAACAGCAAAGAAACCTGTTATAAAAATCTTTTTTAAAGCAATTTTTAAAATATTTTTACATAAAAATAACATTTACACAACCAAACCTCAAACAAAGAATAAAAAAAACCCATGCAAAGCTTTAAGCTACTCTTATATCTTATATTTTAACAAAAAAATAGAAAAAAATTAAATAAAAAAATAACAATTTTTGTTTTTAGAACAGAAAAAAAGGCTAAAATGTATTTAATAAAACTAATTTTTCATTCAATCTTATGTTTTCCCACTACAATGAAAAATAATAAAAATAAAAATAAGTTTTAAAAATAAAATCTTAACAATTAAAACTACATTATTATATAAACAGAATAAACAAAAAAAAAATTTTACAAAATTAAAAAATCTATTTATTTTTTTTTAAAACAGTAAAATTTTGTAAATATATAATAAAATAAAAACACTAAGTATTTGTGGGTATGGCGGAATGGTAGACGCACTAGACTTAGAAACTAGCGAATTTTTTCGTAAGGGTTCGAGTCCCTTTACCCACACCATTTTAAAAATTAAAAAATCAATTTAATCTTTAAAATTTTTTATGTTTTAACGTTCTTTTTAATTAATTAAAAATTTTTAAATTTTTTTTAAAAACAACTTTATTTTTATAAACGTATAATATTTTTTAATTATTTTTAAAATAATTTAAAATAAAAAAAGTTAAAAACGGGAAAACAATATATGAAAATAGCTCATTCAATTGATGAATTTAAAAATATTTTAAATGAAAATAAATTGGTTATAGTTGATTTCTATGCCGATTGATGTGGACCTTGTAAAATGTTATTGCCTGTATTAGAAGAAGTTTCTAAAGAAAAACCTGAAATTTGTTTTGTAAAAGTAAATGTTGACGACTTTAGAGATTTAGCAAAACAATACAATGTTGCTTCAATTCCTGATGTATTTTTCTTAAAAAATCAAGAAATTGTCTTTCATTTTGTCGGTTTTAGACCAAAATCTGAAATTTTTGATCTTATTAAAGAACATTTAAATGTGTAAAATTTTTTGTGTTGATTTGGATGGAACACTTTTATCTTGAAGAAAAAAAATTTCAAAAAAAGATTTAAATGCTTTAATAACAGTTCAACAAAACGGCACTAAAGTTTTAATTTGTACTGGTAAAAGTGAATTATCAGCTCAAAAATATGTTGATTTGCTTTGCTTGAAAAAGTTTTTGGGCGGATTAATTTGCTTTAATGGTGCAAAGCTTTTAGATTATAATAATTTTCAAGCATCATATAAAAGTTATATAAATTTAAATAATTTTTGAGATCAAATAAACAAGTTAAAAAAAAATTTCTATTTAATCTTATATTTTGAAGATAAAGCATTTTTTTCTAGCAATAATTTTTTTTTAAAAAAATTTTTATCTTGAAAAACAAATAATCTTTTTTTTTCATTTAAAAAATTAAAAAATCAAAAAAATTTTTCTAATTTAATGAAAATTTTAATTCTTTCACCACATTTGTCAAAGAAAAAAAAAAATATTTTAAAAGAATTTTCAAAAAATAATAATTTAACTTTTATTTTTAATAATTATTTTTCTTGTGAAATTAATAATTTAAATGTTAATAAAAAGGTTCCACTATCAATATATTGTGATTTTTATAAAATTGAAAAAAAACATGTATTTGCTTGCGGTAATGGAAAAAATGATCTTGAAATGCTAAAATATGCTGGCACTTCGATTGTTACCAAAAATGCATCAAAAGAAGTTAAAAAAATTGCTTCATTTGTCACATTATCAAATAATAATAGTGGGGTAGCTCATGCAATTAAAACCTTCTTTTAATGATTATAAAATTTTGTTTATCGATTTAGATGGAACTTTATTGAATGATAAAAGTTGTATTTCTGATGAGAACATTAAATACTTAAAAAAATTTAGAGAAAAAAATATTTTTATTGTCATTTGCACTGGAAGACCATTAAATAACGTTATTGATAAATGTGAAACAATTATTTTTGAAAAAAATGAAAAAAATATTTTTATTGTTGCAAGTAACGGGGCAGAAATATTTGATTATTCGCAAAATAAAATTTTGAATGAAAGTGTTATTCCATTAAATCTTGTTGCTAAAATATGGAAATATTGCGAAGCTAAACAACTTTTTATTTTTGCTTTTTTCAATCATAAAAAAAATTTTTTTTTGATAAATACTTTTGAAAAATTTTTTCAAGATACTGCCAAACATGTTCTTTACCATTGTGAAGAATTTTTATGCATTCCAAAAGTAGTTTCTTCAAATGATTTTAAAAGCAACCATTATCTTTTAAATAAAATACACATCATTAATTATTTAAATAATCACCAAAAAATTATTAACGATTTATATCTTTTATCTAATAATAATGTAGATATTTCTTTATCTTCAGATGCAGTTTTAGAAATTACAAATAAAGGAATTAACAAAGGTTATGGAGTTAAATTTATTTGCGATAAATTAAATATTCCTCTAGAACACACAATATCTATTGGAGATAATGGTAATGATATTTCAATGTTTCAAGTAACTGGTCTTTCTGCAACGTTAAAGAGTGCTGCAGATATCGCCAAAAATAATGCAAAAATTATTATCGATAAAACAAATAACGAAAGTATTATCAAACATCTTTACCAATTGTTTGAAGAATAAAATGGAAATCGAAATTATTGTCACTTCATTAGATGATTTAAAAATTGTAAATTTTTTTAATCAAAAATACCCCGATATTTTTACCAGAGTAGAGCTTTGCAAAGATTTAGAAAAAAATGGTTTTACAGCAAATTATGAAACAATTGAAGAAATTTCAAAATATCAAACAAATTTAAAAATTTTTGCTCTCATAAGAAGAAGTGAAAGTTATTTTTTTGATGAAAATTCCTATTTTTCAATGATTAAAGACATTGAATATTGTAAATCTTTAAATATTTATGGAGTTGTAATTGGGCTTATTACTAAAGATTTAACAATTGATCAATTAAATATAGAAAAAATAAAAAAAATATCACACCCTTTAGAAGTAACTTTTCACAAGGCTTTTGATCATGTTAAAGATTATCAAAAAAGCATTAATATTCTTAAAAATTTAAATATCAATTATTGTCTTACAGTTTGTGATAGTAATGAAAAATTTTTAGAAAAAAATCTAAAAAATCTCTTAACTATTAGAAAAATTTTTCCAAACCTTATCATTGGCGGGGGAGTTGACCTAGAAAACATAAAAATAATTTTAAAAAATAATTTTAAAATTGCACATCTTGGAAAAGCAGTAAGAGAAAATAATTCTTTTAAAAATCCAATTTCTTTTACAAAAATGGAGAAATTGGCAAAGTTAATTAAAGAACGTAACATTCATTTTCCTAAAAATTAATAGTATAAAATCCTAACTACAAATTTTTTCATAAAATCAATTATGAAAAAAAATTATCTCATTTCGTCTGAATTAATTTTTACTAGTAGTAAAAATAATTTATTGGATGTTTTTAAAGAAATTGAAAATTGTGCTTTTAAAAATAAGATTATTAAAGATAATATCTTAGCTGATGAATTAATAAAAAGAGAACAAGAAGCGTCTACAAACATGGGAAATGGAGTTGCAATTCCCCATTGTAGAAATGATAAAATTTTAGAATCAAAAGTTATTATTGTTTATTTAAATGAGCCAATAAAATATGATGATACAGAAAACAAAGTTTCATATATTTTTTGTCTTTTGGTTCCAACAAAAGAGGAAAGTTCTCATCTTTCTTTAATTTCTAAAGTCGCAGAATTTTTATTGGAAGAAAAATTCATTAAAAATTTAAAAGAAAAAAATTACAACTTTCTTTTAAAAAAAATTAATGGTATTTTTGATGATAAACCTGAGTTACAAGGCAATTCAGCACCAAAAACTTTTAAAGAAACAAAAAAAAATAAAGACTTAAAGATTGTTGCTGTTACTAGTTGTATTGCTGGAATTGCACATACCCATATGGTTGCAAAAACCTTAGAAAATGCTGCCAAAAAATTAAACTATCAAATTAAAGTTGAAAAACAGGCTGCAGAAGGTACAATTAACGAGTTATCTTTTGAAGATATTCAAAACGCCGATGTTGTTATTATTTCTGCAACAAAATTTGTTGATAAAAAAAAATTTGTTGGTAAAAAAGTTTATGAAGTTTCAATGAATGAAGTGCTTCAAGACCCAGTTTTACAAATTCAGAAATCATTTGAAGACGGTAAAATTTATCGTTTAACAGAAGATGATAAATCTGATAACGTTTTTGTTAAAAGAAAACAAAAAACAAAAACTGGAATCATGGGTTATCTTATGAATGGTGTTAGTTATATGTTACCAATTGTTATTGTTGGGGGACTTTTAATTGCAATTTCTGCACCATTTCTTAATACTAACAAACAATGACTTATTGATAACGCTTATGTTTTATATCAAATTTTAAATTCACTTTCAACAATTGGTGGTCTTGCATTTACGATTATGATTCCAGTTCTTGCTGGGTTTATTGCTGCAGCAATTGCTGATAGAATTGCTATCGCACCAGCAATGATTTTAGCTTTTATTGCAAATTATGCAGATCCTAGTTCCAAAAATAGTACAAACACTTTGTTGTTTGACTGAAGTAGTTTAAATTTTGGACTTAATCGTGGACAATTAGGTTATTTAGGTGCAATTTTTATTGGTTTAGCAGTAGGTTATGTATGTTTACAATTAAAAAAAGTTCATTGACCTGAATTTATTCTTCCTCTTATCCCAATTATGATTGTACCAATTTTGGTAACAACAGTAGGGTGAATTTTATTAGCATTTATTGTTTCTGCCCCAATTTTTTACTTACAAGAGGGAATTAATAATTCAATTAGTTATTTACAAGCTCATAATTTAGTCTTTATTTTAGGAATTTTACTTGGTTTCTTAATTGCTATTGATATGGGTGGTCCATTAAATAAAATTGCCTTCTTTTTTGGGGTTCAAAGCATCACTAAAGATGGTGCCATAATGGGTATGGATGCATCAGCGATTTCTGTTCCACCACTTGGTGCCTTCTTTGCTTGATTTCTTGGAAGAAAATATTTTGATGAAGAGGATGCTGCTGCTGGTAAAAATGCCCTACCACTAGGAATTATGGGAATTACTGAAGGTGCAATTCCATTTGCAGTAAAATATCCAAAATTTATTATTTCAAATGTTATTGGAGGAATGATTGCTGCTTCCCTTAGTGGTGTATTTCAAATTTCTGATGCCGCAGGCCATGGAGGAGTTATTGTTTATATTCTTGGTGCAATTGGAAAAGTTGATTCAAATTCAAAACCTGTATCAAATTATGCATGAGGCGCCTTTCATTTAGCAATAATCCTGGTTGCTTCCCTTATAACTGCTGGAATAAACATTGGTTTTAGACATTTTGAAATTAAAAAAACAAAAAGTGTTGTTACAGTACCTTTTTTTACAAAAATTTTTAAAAAATCAAAAATGAATTAATAAATTTTTCCATAACATTTTTTTTGAAAAATTTGAGATAGTATTAACTATCTCTTTTTTTTTATTTTTTTGCAAATATATTAAAAAAAACAGTAGTTTTAATTACCAAAATAATTAAAAAGCTAAAAAATTAAAGTAAAAATTATTAATATTTTTTTTCAAAAAAAAAATAATTAAAATATACAAATTATTTAAATTACAAAAAAGCTGGAAAAAAATATGTTTGATATAGACAAATTAGAAACAAATATTATAGAACTTGTTAAAAACTTAAATAACAATAAAATAATAGCAGAAACAAAATTTAAAAATATTTATCAAGTTAATGAAAAATTAATTTCAAAGTTTGAAGAATACTATAAAAGTTTAAGAATTAGGAAAATTACAAATAACTCTGAAATACCTTTAAAATTTAGCGAAAATATTAAATACTTTAATAATTTTTCATTTATAAAAAAAAAACATTTTTTAGAAAATCTAAATAAATTAGATTCTAATGAAAAAAAAATTATAAATAATCAAATAATTGATGAAGTTATTAATTTTTTAGAAAATCAAAAGTTAAAAACTCCAGCAATTATTTGATTGGGACATCAAAAAATAAGTGATGTTGAAAAAATTATTGAAGAACTAAACTTTTTTAATAATGATATCGAACTAAGTTTTTCGTCTTTTTTTAGTAAAGTTAAAGAATTCAATAAAATTGAAAAAAAAATAGCAAATAATTTGTACAAAGAAATTTTGGAATTGTCTGCTAATAATTCACAATTATCAGAAAAATTAAAAAAAATAAATAAAAATTATTTTTCATTAGATGATTATTTAGCCTTTAAAAATGTAACAAACAACAATCCTCAAGAAATATTAAATGATGAGGAAAATGAAACGGACTTAGTTGCAGAAAATTTTGCTAATAATTTAAATAATTACCGTGAATTTAAGGATTATTTAAATACTAAAGAAGAAGAAATATTTTTATTATTTGAGATTGCAAAAGTTATAAATATTGATAATAATAAAAACTTATTAAGCTTTAAAGTTTTCTATCATGATATTTTAAAAAATAACATTGAAAAAGATCTTTTAAAAGAAATAAATTTTTCAAGAAGTTTTTGATTTTTTGAAAATTCAGAAAAAAACTTAGTAACTTTCAATTTTTCAGAAAATTTTACTGCAATTAAAGATCAATTTGACTTATATTTTGAAAAACTAACCAATGAAATTAAATCTTTTGCTTTAATTTACCTAGGATTAAATTTTAATTTTGCAAAAAATTTTTCTGAAACTCAAAAAAATATTATTGAGGACTTACCACCTACCAACATAGTAGATTTTTTTAAATTAAATAGTACTTATGACAAGTTAAAAGAAAATATTGATGATTTTTCAATTTTAGAAACTTTGGCAAATGACATTGAAAATTTACCAAATGACTTAATAAGTAATTTTATTAAAGGACAGGTTAATTATCAAGATTTTTCAATAAAAATAACTCTATCAAAAAATGAAATTAATAAAATTTTTTCTCCATGAAAAATTCAAAAATATTTAGATCAAATAAATTATTATCTAAGCAATAACACAATTATAAAATTTTATTTTGACGAAGAACATGAAAAATTGAATTTTTTTATAGAACAAGTAAAACATACAAACAATTCTTTTGAATTCAGTTCTAATGTTATTTTAAAAAATAGTTTAAAAAATCTTTACAGTGTCTTAAATAACTTAATTTATGAAGTAGATAATAAACAAATTTTAAATTTTACGAAACTTTATATTTTAGAAAAAAATAAAGAAAGTCAAGATCGTATTAATTTTGATAGTTTTTTACTTAGCAAAAATTATCTAGAAATTAAAAACCAATTAAATAAATTATTTTTTTCTTCAATTTCACAAGAAACTTCTGAATTAGAAAATTATTTTTCATCAGAAATAACAAAATACGCAAACTTAAAGCATTTAAAAGACCTATTTAAAGCAAAATTTGATTTATCAAGTTATCCAATGATTAAAATGGATGATATTGACAATTTTTTAAATTTTCCAATTATTATTATAGAAAACTTGAAAAATATTTTTAATCATTTTAATTCTGAAATTAAAGATCTTCACATTTTTACAAATTATATTCAAGGTATTTTTTTTAATGTCAGAAATTATGAAGAAAACCAATTTAAAATAAATAATTTTTTTATTGAAATCGCAAGAGAAATTTTTATTAAGTGAAAAAATAATTTTGACATAATATTTAAAAATAATATTAACTTAGCTGATGAAAATGATAAAAATTTTATTGCAAAAATAGATTACTTTATATCAATGTGTAATGATTCTTATTTTGACGCAATTTCATATATTGACAATTTATTTGAAAATTATCAAGATATATTTTATGATTGAGACAAATATGAATACGATCTCTTGTTTCAGAAAAAACAAAATATTGACAAAATTTTAAAAGAAATACGTATTTTACATCAAAAAGAAAAAGCAAAAATATTATATTTTAAAAATAGTAATTTTTTTTCACCCCTATTTTTAACGCCATTTTTTTCTAACAATATGAAAAATTTTGATGATATTGAAAAAATGATATCTACAACCGAATCTTCTAGTCATGATTTATATTTTTACAAAGATCATCCAGATTTTTCATATTTCAATTTAATAAAGACAAAAAATATGTTAAAAAATGGTTATTTTTCAGAAAATTTAACTATAAAAGCGTATCAAGATTTTTTTGAAAATATTAAAAAACAAACCAAAAATCCTTTTAATGCATCAGACGAATTTGAAAAAATATTAAATATTAATTCAGTTGTGGAAATAAACTCTTTTATTCCAGATATATATAATTTTTCGATTTTAAAAGAAGTTGAAAACGATGTCAATAATTTTTTAATTACAAACAAAGTAAAAGACTTTTTTGAAAAAATTATTAATGAAAAAAAAACTTTTTTAGATTATTACAACAATTTTTTAGATATTAATAATTTTTTATCTGATTTATTAAATTTAAAAAAAGAAATTGGAAAAGTTGATTTTCATAATAAATTAAATAATGAACAAAAAAAATTGGATAAAAAAAATTTTTTTTATCAAAAAAAATTAGATATTTTAGAAGAATTTAAAAAATATGATGAAAAAATTATTGTTAATAAAATAACTAAAAATAATACTGATAATAGAGATTTGGTTTATACATTAAGAGATACATTTTTAGAAAAATTTGATTTTTTTTGCGAAAAAATTTTGCTTAACAGTGATGATCGAGAAAAATTTTTTCAAATTTTTTATGTTCTTCTTGAACTATTAGAAAACAGTACCGTTAGATTAAATCTAAAAATTAATGAAAAATTAATTGATATAAATATTTCTTTAAATGAATCTAAAGATGCTTTTTTAGAGAAGTTAGATAATTTAAAAGATACTATTAATAAATTTTTTATTTCTTCTTTTTTAAACTATTTTTTACAATTTACAAAAAAAAATCATAATATATTTTATTCACTTGTTTGGGATAAAATTATTAAAGAAAGTCCAGAATTTCAAAAATTATTAGCTAGCATAGATGATGAAAAAACTTTTAATGTAATTGATGATGACAATAACTTAAAAAATTTATTTAATATTAAAGATAATTTATTAAATAATTTTAAAAAAATAACAATAGATCAGTTTCTTGATGAATCACTAGAAGATATTAATCATAAATTTTTTCATTTTTCTGTAGATGATCTTTATTCATATAATGAAGAACTTTTAACAAATATTGAACTTGGTGATTTTTTGTTTATAAAAGAATTTAGAAATGAACTTAAAAAAGCCATCCTTAACAATGATTTGGATGTTTTGAAAAAAATTTTAAAAACAGATAAAGACAGTCTTAAAAGTTTTGAAACTTTAGAAGAATTCAAAATACTTCTAAGTATTATATTTAAGGACATATATCAAAATGATCTTCTGCTAACAAATAAAATTATGAATAATTTTATTAAAATTTTTCAAACAAATTTGAATAAAATTGATGAAAATAATTTTATAAATATTATTTTAACATCAAGTAAAAATGAAGATTATAAACTTTTATTTAATTTTTTTAAAAAAAATAGTAACTTAAATTATGATAATTTAAAAATTATTAACAATCTTTTATTTTATACAAATTATATAAAATACTCTTACTGAAAAATTTATTCAAAAGATAAAATTAAAACAACAAATGAAGAAATATTAACATTATTTAAAATTTCCTCAGATATTGAAAAATATTTTTTAACTTCTGCAAAAGCTTATCTTTACCTAAACAATAATATTATTAAACAAAATAAAAGTGTTGTTCAGTTTGTAAACGAGCAAGATCCTTTAAATAATTTATTAATAAATGAAAAATTAGAAGAAGTATATTTTGATTTTACTGAAGAAGATTATGATATCTATTTGAATGGTATAAATTCATCTTGAAACATTAAAGAACTAAAAAATTTATTTAAAGATTTATTTGCCATTAAAGATAATTTATCAACTTTTTTTGACAAAGGAAAAAAATTTTTTGTATTTTCAAATAAAGTTAACTCTGACAACTTTATTAATCAATTAGATAAATACAATAAAATATTTAAACAAAATTATTTAGAATACTACAAAAACTCTACAATTAAATTTTATAAAAGTAACAGTAACTTAAAGCTCTTAGATGCTTATAATTTTGAAAATAAAAAAAAATATTTTATTGCAAAAAATATTTTTTTAACTGAAAATATTTTTCAAAGTTTTAATTTTGAAAATTTAGATATTAAAAATTTTTTAAATGAAGTTGAAAGTATCGCAACGGATGGTTACAATCTTAGCGATACTGTCATGTATATTGCTAATTTCCAAAAACAAGTTATTTTAAATCTAAAAAAAGACCTAGATAATGATAAAAACTTTAATTTTTTAAAAAAAATAAATAAAAAGCAGTTAAAAGAACTTAAATCTTTTTTGCCAGCAATTTTTAAGTTATATTTTTTATCAGAAGTTGATTTAAATTTAAATCATTCAGAATTGTATGAAAAATATAAAAATTCACATGAATCTGAATACGTATTTAAAGATTACGGCGAATATGTTACCCTAATTGAAGATTTACTAACCCAATATAAAAGTTTTGATGATTATAAAGAAAAATTTAAAGAAGAATTAGAAAGATTTTTTGTGAATTCAGAAAAAAATATTACTAATGAAAATCTAAAACTTAGATCAAAAATAATTTTTCTATTAACTAAAGATCAAAATTTTTTAAACGAAATTTTTGCATTAAAAAATAAATTAACCAACAAAGAACAAGAAATTGTAGATTTATTTTTAAAAGATAATTTTTCTCCAACAGAAATAGAGTGAAATTACCAACAATTTAGTCAAAATTATCCAGGATCAGAAAATCCATTTTCAGATGATAAAGTTGATAAAATATTAGAACAAATTGAAACAATTTATCAAAATTCTCCTAGTGATGAGGGTAAATTATTAAGACATTTGACTTATTTAATCAAAAAAACTAGTTCAATTTATTATCCAGATATTTTTTTAGTTGACAACAACAATAAAACAATAGTTTCAAAATTAGATCAAGAAATCACTAAAATTTTTCAAAAAATTAAAAATAATAACACTTTAAGCATTCAATACACAATTAATTTAGGCGGGAACATTGATTTATCTAGTAATGATTTTGAAACTAAAATTAATAAATATTTTTTAGAACAGATTTTTTCAAAAATCATTTTGTTGTATTATGACCAATCAAAATTAATTGAAAATAATTTTCCTGGTTTTTTTGAAAAAAACAACCTATTATTTCAAAGTGAATCAAAAGAAATTGTCGAAAACTTTTTTAATTTTTGCGATACTTATAAACAAAATAACAATTTTGTTGAATTTTTAGCATCAATTGAAAAAGAGCTTGAAGACAAAAATATTCAAGAAATCTTTAATTTTTTTAATTTTTATTTAGAAAGTAAAAATTTAGCTCTAGAAAACTACATAAAAAATCATGTTATTACATTTTTAAACGATCTTAAAAATAAGTCAATTATTTACAACAATTCTTGATTTTTTAATTTAGGATATCAAGAAATCAAACCTTTAAACAATCTTGATTTTTCTAAATTACATTTTGAGTTAAATGATTTAAAAAGTCTTACAAATATTAAAAATGTTGGTAAAATTTTATTTAATATTAATCCTATCAATCAAGATTTTGAATCATATTCTTTAGATGACTTAAATAAAAAATTATTAGAACTTGAAAACTTATATCTTTCAAAGGAAAATTTAATTATTGAACAAAAACTTGATGAAATTTCTTTATTTTATCTAGATGATTTGCAAAATACTAACTTTAAAGGTTATTTTTTTGATCAAAATTTTACATCTTCAAATAATTTTATACCCTCAAATTTTAACTACTCAGAAATAAAAAATTGATTGAAAAGCAATTTAACAACAGACAAAAATTTAAGATTTTCTCTTTTTTTCAACTTATATCATTTAAGCCAAGAGGGCAAATATTTTGCTTCATTCTTAAAAGGACAAGAAACAAATTTAAATAGTTATAAAATAAAAATTTTAAACGAAAACTTTAATTATTATGGGTACAATTTTGGAGTAAAACTTACCTCTTTAATATGCCCTTCAATTATTGATGAAATTTTAGGATTTAAATTTGAAAACGACAGAAATGTTTCAGAAATTTTTAAAAATACTTTTTTAGTTTCAGATCAAATTACAAGATATAGAAATTTTATAAAAAATAATTTTGCACATAGAGATTTGGACACAATTGCAGCAGTTCATAGTTCAATTTTTTATGGATACTGACATAAAAGCAATTTTAAATCAATTGAAAATTTTCCAATTGATTACAAAAAAACTGCCTTATTCATAGAAAAAGAAAATTTTGATTTTTTTGACATTTTCAAACGATTCGCTAAAAATCTAAAACAAATTGTAGCAGAGCAAGAAGAAATTAAAAAGAACTTCGAAAAGATAATTTTTGAAAATTTTAATAATATTCGCGCTCTTAAGTCTGATAAAATGCCAAATAAATCAATTAAAAAAGAAAACAACTTTCTACATTCATTTATTAACAAAAATAATGAAAAAATTTTCATTATTGGAGCAGATTATGGAATTTTAACAATTTTGAAAACCAAAGATTTAAATAAAAACATATTCGATAATACAATTAAATTTTTAGATATTAAAGTTGTTGACTTAGCAAACGATAAGACTTATGAATTATCCAATAATTCTAAAATAACAATTGATTTAGATGAAATTACCGAAAAAGATAATATTATTGAACAAAAAAGAGTCATTATTAAAAATGATGTTCCTAATGATAGTAAAAATTTATCAGAAATTTCTTATAATTTTTCTACAATAAAAGAAACTAAAAATATTGACTATTCAAATCTATCAAGTTTTTATTTAACAGAAAATGATAATTATGTAAAAATTATTTTTAAATTAGATGGTAAAGATGTTCAACATGATGTTGCTAAAAATTCTAATAAAATTGAAATACCATTAAATAATAATAATTATCATGAAGTACTGTCAATTTATTATCAAAAAACAAACGATGATGAAGTATCTCGTAACGTTTCTTTCTTATCTTTAAATGAAAATGATATTATAGTTTTATTTAACAACTTAAAAAATAATAAAAGACTTGATTTTGACACAACTACTTTTGCCTTTAAAGTGGATGAAGCCACAAAAACTCCAAGTACAAGTAGTGGTAATAATTCTTTATTTAAATATTTACCATATCTTTATGGTGTTGGTGCCATTGGATTAACTTCTTTATTATTATTTGGAGGAAAAAAAATATATAGTAAATTAAAAAAAGATCAAAAAAAATAAAGTCTTCCAAACTATTTTGCAAATATCTTTAGAAAACAGAGAAAATATCTAAAAACATAAAAATAAATTAAAATAACATATGTTATTTTTTTACCCAATATTTGTTAAAAAAATTTGAGGTGGCAATAGGCTATCTCAATTTTTTTCAAAAAATGATTTAGCTAATCAAAAAATAGGTGAAGCATATATTGCATCAGATAGTAAAAATTTTGATTCTTTAATTAAAAAAGGTAAGTTTAAAGGTAAAACTTTAAGTTGAATTTGAAATTACCATAAAGAATTTTTTAATAACTATCCTTCAGCAAATTTTCCTCTTTTAATCAAATTAATTGATGCAAACGACGACCTAAGTGTTCAAGTTCACCCTTCAAATTTATCAAATGACTGTCAATGTATTAAAAATGAGTGTTGATATTTTCTAGATTGTCCAAAGGATCATTCACTGGTTTTAGGTCACTATGCCCGCAATAAAGATGATTTTTTATCATTATTTGAAAACAAGAAATATTATCAATTATTTAGAAAAATTATTATTAACAAAGATGATTTTGTTTTTATTCCTGCAGGAACAGTTCACGCTATTTTAAAAGATTCATTTGTCTTTGAAATTCAAAATAATTGTGATATAACTTATCGAATCTTTGATTACAACAGAGTGGACCCTAAAAATAAAAAGCCCAGAGCATTACATACCGAAAAAGCTCTTGAAGCTATTTATTATCCTCAAAATCATCTAGAAAAAGAAAAAAATAGTTTTTTTCCTCTAACTAAAAACATTGAAATGCACACCCTTTTAAAAAATGATTTTTTTGATATTAAAAAAATTGTTTTAAAAGACAACGCCTATATTAATTTGTCATTTGAAAAAAATTTTATTTATTTTTTCTGTTCAAAAGGAAAATTAAAAATAAATGAAAATGATGTTAGTGAAACTGATTCTGGAGTTATTTGCCATGATGATCTTAATAGTTTAACAATTGAGGGCAATGGAATTTTATTTTTTGTCCTAAAATAAAATTTTATGCTAAAATAAAAGTATATGATTAATAATGAATTGTTTTTGAATAAAACAAGTTACGATAAAGTAATTGACTTGCTATCGATTTTTTTTTCTAATAGCAAAATTTTAGAAACTGGTAGAAAAGATAAAAAATTTTGCAATTATTTTTTTCAATTAGTTTCGATTTTAAAATATTTTGAAGATAATTGTAATTTTTCTGAAAAAAAATATTTTTTGCAAATTGAACCATATTTGGAAAAATTTTTTGGAACAGACATTAAATTACAAAAATATCAAATTGGTACTTTAAAAGATTATTTTGTAAATTTAACTACAAAGTCATTAATAAATTATTGCATCAATGTTTTAGAAGTTGAAAGAAAAATTTTATTGGAAAAGTCAAAAGTATCTTTAGATACTGCATTAAATTTAGTAAGTAATAAAATTTCTAATTTAAGTATCAAAGAAAATTTAGAAAATGAACAAAAATCTGAAAGATCCAATGAATTTCCACCACATAAATCAATTGTTAAAAAAGAAAGTAGTGGAAATGATCTTTCAAATCCAAAACCTACAACATCACCTTTTGGACCAATTTATAATCAAAGATCAAAAGAATTAGAAAACTTTTATCCATTTACAACAAAACCAAAAATAGTTGTTAAAATGAAACAATGAATTGGAATCCTATCAATTGCTTTAACCGTTTTAACTTTAATATTTCTAGGTATTTTAATTATTTCTGATTATGGTAAAGATTCTTATTACTTTATCAAAACTATTAAAAGTTTTGCCAATTACAATGAATTTATTCAAACAATTACGGGAAGTTTTATTTTTTTTACCGGAATAATTTTATTTCGAGGTCTTTATAACTTTTTACTTTTGCCAAATAGAGAAGTATTAAAATATCGTTTTCCAGTATGGTCCACAATCTTATTTTTTATTGTTTTATTTTTAAATTTTACCAATTTTTTTGGCTTATTTTTAAAACCATTAATAAGCAATGATCAAAATTTTTCTAATCTTTTGCCATCACTTAGATATTTAGTTATTACAATAATTACTTTAATTTCTCTTTTACACATTGCAATATTTATTCTTGCAGTAATTGGTATTTTTAACAATCCAACTGTTGATGTTCAAAAAGTTAGAGAAAAACTTGAAAATATTCAAAATAAGAACAGCGACAACCAAGAATCAAAATTTAAACTTTAATTATAAAAAAACTTACTTTTAGATTTAAAAAAAACCAAAGACTTACGCTTTGGTTTTTTTTTATTTATTATCTTTATTTTTATATTTATTAAGAGCTAAATCAATTTTTGATTTAATATTTGATCCTTTATTTTTGTGGAATAAATTTTTGCTTACAGCTTTATCAATTTTTTTAGTTAAATAATTTTTTTCTTTAATTAAATCAGTCTCAACAATATTAACATTAGAAAGATTCTTAAAAAATTTTTTTGTTAAAGTTTTTAATTCGTTTTTTAAACTTTTATTTATTATTTGTTTTTTACGACTTTTTATTAAATGTTTTTTTTTTAAATATTTTTTTTTCATCAAAACATTATAATTTTTTTTTAGTTTTTTTAATTCATTTCTTAAAAAAAAGTTTATTTAAAAATTTTATATTTTTTTTTATAATAATAATGTTTATAAAAACATAATTGGAGTAGTATGCATCTTTTTTTAAGTAATCTCTTGGCAAGTGGTGAGAAATGAGAAAACATTTTAGTTTTTGTTAACTATATGCTTGGATTTGTTATTATTATTTATGGAGTTATTAACTTGATTATTCCGTTAAGAATTAGAATCATTTCTATTCCCCTAACTTGTTTATTTGTTTTTTCAACTTTATTAAACATCATCATTCTTGGCTGACCACATTCTGGCGACGATTACAACAGAATTCAGGTTGCTTTAATTCCCGATATGTTGAATTACTTTTTTCATTTTCGATAATATTTTTCTTTATTTTTTTATTAATTTTTTTATTAAAAAAAATATTTTATAATATATAAAATAAAATTACAGGGTTAGTATTTCTATGTGTTTAAATTACCTTTTGCGTGAACAAAATGATATTTTGTGTGTAAAAATGGATTATTTTGGGGTTTTTTACTCAAAAAAGGCAAACAAATATGTTTTTATTAAAAAAAAGTCAATTAATAAATATTTTTTAACAAAAAAAAATGTCTGAAAAATTGTTAGAAAATAACTTTTTTACAAAGAGCTATTTTGCTGATTTTTTTCATTGTGAATTAAAACTTTTATTAAAATTAATCAAAAATAACCTTATAAAGCATCAAGAGCTTTTAAAAGATGATATCAATGTTGATAAGTCTAATGATAGTATTCTTGCAGATGAGGGGATTTGTTTTGATAGTTTTGTAAAAGATTTTTTATTATCAAATAAAAAAAATATTATTGATTTTCGAAAATTCAAAACAAAAAATTACCAAGAAAAAATTCTTTTAACAAATTTTTATTTTAAATCACAAAAAAACAACTTTATCAATCCGGTTTTTAAGTATAAAAACTTTATTACAGAACCAGATTATATTGAAGTATCACACCAAAACAAAACTATTAAAATTTTTGAAATAAAATCTTTTTCTTTTGATGAATATGATGGAAAAAGCAAGAAAAATAATATTTGAAAATATCAAATAGATTTATTATTTCAAAAATTTGTTTTAGAAAATGCAACTAAATACAAAGTTATTTACTTTGGTTTTTATCTTCCAAATAAAGAATATATTTTTAAAAATAAATTATCAAAAAATTTAGTTTCCTTGATAGATAAAATTCCATTAAAAGGCAAAAATAATGAATTTATTTCTTTGTTCAATGGTTATTTAAATAATGATGGAATTTTTTTGAATAAATCTTCAGAAAAAAAAATTAATGAAAAATTGTATCTTTTTGATGATTTTAAACCTCAAAATCTAGATTTAAATAAACCATATTTTTGTAATCATTGTAGCAATTGTAATTTTTTTTCTTTTTGTCAAAAAAGATATTTAAATGATGATAAAGAGAATATTTTCAAGTTATCAAAATTTAAAATTAAAGATAAATTATTATGATTTAATTCTGGTTATAGATATATAAAAGATGTACCAGAAAAAATATTTGAAAAAAATAATCAAAAAAAAACTGAAAAGACTATTAATAAAATTGACAAAAGGGTAAATATTGCTTTTCTACAATACAAACTAATTGTTGATAATATAAAAGAATATATTGACTTAAATGTTTTAGAAAACATTTTAAATCAGTATCAAAACAAAATTTTTATGATTGATTTTGAAACTATTAATTTAGTTGTTCCCCAATTTAAATCAACAAAGCCCCACGAACAAGTTCCATTTTTGTATAGTATTCATGTAATTGATAAAAATGGTAATATTATTGTTCATAAAACACACATTGAAGATCCAAAAAACTTTTCTTTAACAAATTTTATTAAAAAATTTGTTGATTCTCTTGAATTTTCAAATGACAATACTTATGTTGCCTATTGAAAAAGTTTTGAACAAGGTATTTGTAATTTTATGCTTAAATATTTAAAATCAAAATCTAAAAATAAATATGAAAAAGAAATAAATATTTTAAAAAATATTATTGATAAGTTTTTTGATTTGATTGACTTTTTTCATCCAAATATTCAAAAAAAAACCAAAATTGGCTATTTTGCTAGGGATTTTTATGGTAAAACTTCAATAAAATATGTTTTGCCTTCAGTTAATAAAAATTTTTCTTATAAAAATTTAAATATTCAAAATGGCATGGAAGCTATGAATACTTATCGAAAATTTTTACCATATTATAATGATGTTAAAAAATCACTTACAAGTGAAGATTGAGTAAAGCACAAAAATGACTTATTAAAATATTGTGAACTTGATACCTTGGCAATGGTAGAAATTTATATTTTTTTATTAAAAATAGCAAAAAAAATATAATTTAAATGGAAAAAATACACAATATTTTATGAAAAATTGAAAATATCGATGAATATTTAAAATTTACATGAAATAACCAAAATTTTTATTTTTGTAAGAAAACAAACAAACTCTTTATTGAAGCGAAATTGAGTTTTTTTTCAGATAATATTTTTAAAATTAATTTATCTAGCGATATTTTTTTTGCACCCTTTGAACTTTTTGAAAAAGAGACATTTTTTCTTAATTTATTGAAAAAAAAAAAAATTCCCCAATCAACAGATCTCTTTTGAGTTTTAAAAATTTTTTCTTCAGATTATATTTTTAGTAATAATTTAATTGATCTTCCAGAAAAAATTGAATCTAATTTAGTTTTTTGTTATGAAGCTGTAGATTTGTCATGCATAAGATTTTTAAACAAAGAAAAAAAAGAATTATTTTTTAATACTATCGAAAATTTTCAAAAAACAAAGTTTTATTTTTTTTATTATCACTTAGGTATTGATAATTTTTATTGTAGTTTTAATTCAGATTTAAATATAAAAAATTCAATATATTTTTTTAAGAATGTAAATATTTATTCATTTTTTCACAAAATTAATAAAAATACTTTATCTTTTGCTTTTTTCAATACTAATTTTAAAGAGTATTATTTTGTTCAAAGATCTTGCGATTTTTTTAATTTTTTAGAAAATATTTTTATTATTTATAACCTAATTTTTTACAATAAAATTAAATTAAAAAATTTTTTTACATCAAGCACAAAAAAAGGATATATCTATTATTTAAGTGACAAGGAAGTGGAAAATTTTTTTATTTCTCTTTGAAATTTTATTTTATTCAAAAAAAATATTGAAAATAAAAATTTTTATTTTAACCAAAAAGACTTTGAAAAAAATTTTATTAATCTATCAAATTATTTAGTAAATTTTAAATCAATGTCAACATTTTCAGAAATTGATTTGATCAATTCTTTTTTGTTAAAAAATAGCAAAAAATATTTTAGAAGAAGCACCACCTTAATTGCATTTTTTTATCTTTATTATTGAACTAAATTAAAAATAAAATACGAGTTGATTAACAATGCTAAATTTAACATTGAAAATAAGGCTTTTTTTCTTTTTAAAAGTTTTTTATCAGAAATCTCTATAACTTCAAACTTTAAAGAAAATTTAATAATTTGATATTTTTGATCAAAAAGTATTCGTAATTTAATTGTACACTTTGATGATTTTTCAAAAAATTTTAAAAGTTTTTCATTTTTCTGTAATTCCGCAATTAAAAATTTTCAATCTTATTACAAAAATTTTAATAATAAAAATATTGAACTTGTGACTGAGTTTTGAAAAAAAATTTTAAAAAGAGATAATTTTTTTATAATTTTTAAAGAAATCTCAGATATTTTTTATTTTCAGGTTTACTTATTAGTAATCTTTATTTGAATCTTAATTTGTAATGAGGCAAATATTAATTTTGATATTTTTTTATTAATTGATTTTAAAACAATTTTAAATTATATTAACAATAACAAAGAGCAAGTGTCATTTCAGTTTTTTTATGAAAGACTTTTTTAATTTTATTATCCGTTTTTTCAAATAATTTCTAAAATTTTTAGAAAATCGGTATCTTTTTTACAAAAAGAATAAACAACATAATAGGTTTTTATTTTTTTATCTTTTTGCAATGGTTCAAAAGCAAAATCACTAGTTTCTCTTTTTTCTTCAATAATCTTTGTATCAATCAGAGATTTTAAAAGCTCTTCTTTTATTTTGAAACTTTTTTCTTGATCTAAAGTTTCATAAATTTTATTTCATTGATTAACTTTTGTTTTCATTATTATATTAATTATGTAAAATTACTTTTAAAATAAGGGTGACTTTAACATTTATTAGTCATGGTTTTTTTCCCTCATTTTATCTTCAATTTTTTAAAATTTTTCTTTCAATTTATTTACTTTTTTAAAAAGTATTGTTAAAAAAATTAGAAAAGTAACCAATCCTGCAACAATAATTAATCAAAAAAGCGTTTGAAGTGTAACCATCTTTTATCCTTTTATTTTTTTGATAAATTTTTATAAAAGCTAAAAAATTTTACAATTTTAGGTAATTTATTACCTTATCAAATAAAATCTTGTCTATTAAAGTATACATCTATTATTTAAATTTATTAAACAATTTAAACGATAAGTTTTTTTTATTTATAATAAATTGAAATAAAAAAATTGACAATAATTTTTATTTTTGAAAGAAGAAAAAAATGAATATCATTGAATTAATTGAAAAGAAAAAACATTGTAAAGCTTTAAGTTATCAAGAATTAAAATATTTTGTTGATAAATCTGTTAGTAAAGAATTACCAGACTATCAAATAAGCGCTATGTTAATGGCAATCTGATTTAATAAACTTCAAGAATCAGAACTTTTAGATTACACAAAATGTTTGGTTGAAAGCGGGGATACAGTTAACTTTAAATTTCCAGGAACTTCAGTTGATAAACATTCATCTGGAGGCGTTGGTGATAAAGTTTCTTTAATAATTGGTCCTATTCTTGCAAGTTTTGGTTTTTATGTTGCTAAAATGAGTGGTAGAGGATTAGCTCAAACTGGCGGAACAATTGATAAAATGGAAAGTATTCCAAAC
The DNA here is from genome assembly GCF_051094275.1 of symbiont of Argiope bruennichi. NCBI lineage: Bacteria > Bacillati > Mycoplasmatota > Mollicutes > Mycoplasmatales > Mycoplasmataceae > symbiont of Argiope bruennichi. Next base: position 378,694 of record NZ_CP070274.1, on the reverse strand, counting down.
CTAAAGACCGATTTATCACTAGAAAAACTTAAAGAAATTGTTGAAGTTGATAAATTTGCCATATCTAGTGCAACCTTAAATTTAGTTCCTGGGGATAAAGTCATTTATGCTTTAAGAGATGTAACAGCTACCGTTGATTCAATTGATTTGATTGCAGCTTCAATTATGAGCAAAAAATTAGCTTTTAATAACGATATTATTGTTTTGGATGTAAAATGTGGATCTGGAAGTTTTTGCAAAGAACTAGAAACAGCCAAAGATCTTGCCAAAAAAATGTTAAAAATTGCTAATCACTTTAACAGAAAAGTAATTATTGAGGTCACTGATATGAATCAACCTCTTGGCAATTACATTGGTAATGCTTTAGAAATTAAAGAAGTCTTGAATTGCTTAAATGGGAACTGATCAACCGATTTATATCAATTAATTCTTTCAACAATTTCAGAGCTTTTAATTACTTTAAAATTAGCTTCAAATAAAAATGAAGTTGAAAAAATGCTTCAAAAAAAAATTTCTAATAAAGAATGTTTAAATAATTTTTATTTATTTGTGAAAAATCAAGAGGGTGATGTTGATTATTGCAAAAAATTATTAAGTAATCAAAAAAATTGAGACACAAAATATCATTTTACCATCAAGGCTCCAAAAAAAGGTTATTTTAGGGTTGTAAATTGTGAAAATATTGGCTGAGCCTCATGCTACCTTGGTGCTGGAAGAATTAAAAAAAACGATGTTATTGATATGAATGCTGGAATTATTATTTTAAAAAAAAACGGTAATTTTGTTAATTTTGAAGAACCAATTTTTGAACTTTATTCAAATAAAGAAATTTCTCAAAATATTTTGAATATTTTGTATAATTCTTTTATTATTGAAGAAAAATCTCAAGAAAGACCAGTCTTAATTAAAAAAATTTATAAAAATTTTTAATAAAAAATGACGCAAAAAAAATCAAACGCCCTTAAAGGGTATTCGTGTTCTTTAATTGGTGCTGTTGCAAATTCTCAATATTTTTTTGTTTTAAAAGTATTGGTTCTCTCTGCAGCAATTGTTTCAAATAATGGAGATTCAAAGTTTATTTTTCCCTTTTGTCTTTTTATCGTGATTGAATTTTTTAATTTGGTTTTCAATATTTTTGCTTTTGGTGGTACCAAATTTTTAGATTCAATTAAAACTATGTTCACATACGATGGCTTTTTTCTTTTTTGTTGTGGCATAATTGGAGGTCCACTTGGTGCTGCTTGCAACCTTCTTTGTGTATTTTATGCAGGTCCAATCATAGGAATTCTTTTTTCTTTATTGCCAGCTCTAGCAACAACAATTTTTAATCGAATTTTTTTAAAAGATCGTATTACTACAATGGCATGATTTTCAATTTTTTTGACTTTAGCAGGAGTTGTTGGGTATAGTTGTTTTGATCTTTTTGATGCAAATTCTTTAAATATAAATACTGACAAAATTCTTATTGGAGTAATTTTTGGATTTTTAAACTGTTTTTTTTGAGGTTTAGAGGTAACTATTTTAGATTTTGTTTACAGAAAAGGAGCAGGTAAAATTAAACCTGTTTCACAACCAGTAGCATTAAATATTAAATTTACTACTTCGGTTCTAACAGCACTATTAGTTATTCCATTATTAGATGTTTCTTCAAGTACAAACTATGATTTAGGATATTATTACTTAAAATCAATGTTTTTAGAAAAAAATTATTTATTATAAATGTAGCAATTGCTTCTCTTGTTCTTTATTTAGTTCGTTTTGGACTTTATTTTGGAACTTTTTTTATCAAAGGTATTTACACCCAATTTTTAATTTTAGCAGGTGTTATCTTAAACCCATTATTTTTATATATTTATTCAAATTGAAATCATGATCTTGTTATGCAATGAAATGATTTTAAAGTTCACTGATATAAATTCTTCTTTATTTTAATGGCAGTTTCTGGAATTACAAGTTTTATTCTTTTAAAAGATAAAAACATTAAATTTGCTCATAATTTAAAATTTTTCTTTAATAAAAAGTAAAAATTAATGAATACTAAAAAATCAATTTTGATTTTTTCTGGTACCTTTAATCCTTGTCATTTAGGACACCTTCTTTTAGCAAAATACTTAAAAGAATGTGTCTTTTTTGACGAAATGTGGATTATTTGTCAAAAAAACAATCCATTAAAACCAATTTCCATCGTAAGCATTAAAAAAAGAATTCAAATGCTAAAGTTACTTTTTTTAAATTTTAAAAAAGTTAAAATAATCGAGAATTTAAATTATTGTGAATATGATTTTTTTTCTGATTTAATTGATAAATTGACTGAAAATTTTCCTCTACATGAGTTTGATTTAGCAATCGGATATGATAATTATTTAAATTTTTTTCAATGAAAAAATTACCAAAACATTCAAAATAAAATTAAAAATTTTTATGTTCTTTTAAGAAATATTAATCATAAATCTCTAAGAAATGAAGAAAAAAACGGTTTATTAAAAAATTTTATTTTTTTAAATAATTATCAATTTAATATTAGCTCTTCACAAATTAGAATTGGTAAAAAAATTAACTGATTAAGCAATGAAGTTTTAAATTATATTAATAAAAATAATTTATACATTGAAGATAAAATTAATTTTTTATTATCAGAATATAAAATTACTCATACTAAAAATGTTACTAAATACGGATTAAAGCTGGCAAAAATACATCAAGTATCTGAAAGCGACACTTATGCTGCTTGTATGTTGCATGATATTTGTAAGTCTTTTAAAGTTTCACTAATGGATGATTATTTAAGAAAGTACGGAAAACATTTGTTAAAAGAACCATTTTCTGTAAAACATTCAAGAGTTGCCTGTTTTTACTTATATTATCAACTAAAATATAACAATCTAAATGTTTTAAACGCCATTTGAAAACACACAACAGCATCAGTTAAAATGTCAAAACTAGATATGATTTTATATTGTGCTGACAAATTATCAGATGACAGACAATTTTTTGAAAAAAAAATTTTTAGAAAAATTGTTGAAAAAGATTTAACATTGGGTTTTAGATGTGTTTTAAAATATAATCTTCAAGAAATTTTAAAAAAAAACAGTATAATAAAAAACTTTAATTTATTAGAAAAAAAATGAAATTTAAGTAAAATAGATATGTAAACTTAAATGTTTTTATTTTATTAAAAAATATAAATTTTTATAAAAAAAAGAGGTAGTTTTGGAAAATATTATTAACCAAAAAAAACAAGATTTAATTAAAACTTTTGGAATTTCTGCAAAAGATTGTGGTAGTAGTGCCATACAAGTTGCTTTATTTACCCAAAGAATTATGAATTTAACTTTACATTTGAAAGACAATAAAAAAGACTTTCAATGTAAAAGAGGATTATTAAAACTTATTTCAAAAAGAAATCACCATTTAGCTTATTTAAAAAGAACCAATCAGGAATTGTTTTTAAAAGTTAAAAAAGAGCTAAAAATTCGTGGTTAGTGAAGCTGTTAAAAATAAAATTTTAATTAAAGACAATTTATTTAATAAACCAATTACAATAAAGATTAACTCTTTAGCCTTCTTAACTGACGCTTCTTTATTTGTAGAATATGAAAAAAATGCTTTTCTTATTACGGTAACAATCAACAAAGAACCCTCTAAAGTTGATTTTTTACCACTTCAAGTTAATGTAATTGAAAGAATGTATTCTTCAGATCGGATCCCTGGAAATTTTTCTAGAAGAGAATTAAAACCTTCAGATAATGCAGTTTTGTTTGCAAGACTTATTGATAGAACGATTCGACCTTTATTTAAAGATAATTTCAATCATGAAATTCAAATCAATATTATTGTTTTTGCAATTGGAGAAAAAAGTTATTTAAAATGACTTTTAATTTTTTTTTCTTCAATTGTTTTGAAATTATCAGTCTCAAAGGATTTTCCTTTAATTTTTGCTTTTGAACTGTTTTTTAATCATTTTTCAGGTAATTTACTAATTGAAGCAAAAAATGATCAAAAAGACATTAATTTTACCTTTGATAATACTTCGTCAATTTTATTTTCAGGTCCCGAAAATAAAATAAATATGATTGAATTTGATGGACCAAAAATTTCTATAAAAGAAATTGAAAAAAGCCTTGATATTTTTTATCAAAAATCTCATGAATTAAATGCTTTTTTTTATAAAAATTTTGATTTTATTAAAAAACTTTCATTTTTTGAATGAAATTATCGAGAAATCGATCCAGAAACTAAAAAGTTTTATCAAAAATTTCCTTTAAACGTCAAAGATTTTTTTGTTTTAACTACAAAAGAAGAAAAAAAAAATTGAACAAACAACACAATTAAACATTTGTCAAATTTATATCAAAATCATTTTAACAAAGAACCAGAAGAGCATCATTTAACTCATTTACATGAACTAATTGCCTTAGATATTAAACATTACGCAAGAAAATATATTATTGAAAAAAAAATCAGGTTTAGTAACAGAAATGTTTATGAAACTCGTAATATAAACATTGAAATTCTTCCATATTTTAATTCTTATGGTAGTTGTGTTTTTGAAAGAGGTGAGACACAAGTTATTTCTGTTGTAACCTTAAATGATATGGAAAATTTTAAAATTGTTGATGATTTTTTTGCAATTGGAGAAAAATATTTTTTTCACCATTATAATTTCTTGCCATTTTCTGTAAATGAAGTTCGAAAAAGTAATTTTATTTCAAGAAGAGAAATCGGACATGGAAATTTAGCAGAAAAAGCTTTAAAATGAATTATTCCTGATGTTTTGGATTATCCATTTACAATAAGGGTGGTAACTGATGTTCTTTCAAGTAATGGAAGCACTTCACAAGCTTCAATATGTGCTAGCTGTCTTGCGCTTTTATGCGCAGATGTTCCAGTTTTAGAAATAATTTCTGGAATTTCAATTGGTTTGATATCTGAAAATGATAACTATCAATTGCTAGTAGATATTGAAGGAGTGGAGGATCATTTTGGTGACATGGATTTTAAGATATCTTCATCAAAAACTGGTTTTTATGCTATTCAACTAGATACAAAGACAAACGGTCTTTCTAGAAAACAAATTATTGAATCCTTAAACCTAGGATTTAATACTAATTTAAAAATAATTAACTTAATGGAGTCAAATTTTACAAAATTTAAAGCTGATATGATTGAAAATAAAAAAGAAATGAAAAATTTAAAGTTTAAAAAAATCAATGTTGATAAATCAAAGCTGGGTCTTATTATTGGAACTAGTGGAAAAACAATTAAAGAAATTATAAGACAAAATGATGATGCAAAAATAAACATTAAAGATGATGGATCAATTTTTGTTTATCACACAAAAGAAAATGTCATTGAAGATGTGATCGAAAGAATTAAAAAAATTGCTACAGATGAAAAAAATGGTACTTTCACAGTAAAAAACTATCGCGGAAAAATTATTAAAGATATTGATAATATTATTGTTCGCCTAGAAGAAAAAAACTGAACTGGTTTATTATCTAAAGATTCATTGAATGAAGCAGATCATGAATACTTAAAACTAAATAATTTTGTAAATGTTCAAATTATTGGCAAAAACGAAAAAGGTTATGTGTTTAAATTAATAAACATTGAAAAATAATTTTTTGAAAAATTTATTTATAAATCAAAATTAATTTAATTTATCGCAAACAAAAAAATGTTAAAGTTTTGTTGCCTTTCTGGTTTAAAAGAAAACGATAAAAGAATTTTCTTTATTGAAACAACCACCGAAATTGTTATTTTTAATTGTGGAATAAAAATTCAACCAGAAAATAATATTGGTTTGAAAATTGAATCTTTTGATATTAATTATTTGGCAAATAATAGCAAAAAAGTCAAAGGTTTATTTATAAGTAACGGGGAATTTAGAAATTGTGGGGGAATAAACACTGTTGTTGAAACCCTAAAATGCCCTGTTTATTGTTCCTCGTTTACGAAAACAATTTTAGATAAATACAATTTAGTTTCTAAAAATTTTAATAATTTTATTATTTTAGAAAATCAAAAAAGTTTTAAATTTGCCACATTTAGTGTCGTTTCTTTTATTTTTTGTTCAATATTTCCTGAAAATTATCAATTTATGTTAATTTTTAACAACAATATTAACGTCTTAATATTGTGCGATATTTTTATTAATTTTTTAGAATCCAAATTTTACAACACTGATACTGTAAATACTTTGTTTTTTCTTTCAAATTTGAAAAATGAAAAGACAATTCTTTTAATTAATACTGACAATATTGATAAGAAATATTATGCAAACCAGTTAATTTCAATTAAAGGATTTGCAGAAAATATTATTAAAAATGCCAAAGGAAGAATTATCTTTTCGCTTTACAACAGTGATTTTTACCGTTTCTCAGAAATTATTGATCTTGTTTTAAAATATAAAAAAAAACTTTATATTCATGGTAAAAATTTTTTTGAAGTTTTTAAATATGCTGCAAGTTCTAATATTATTGATAGTAAAAATGTGATTTTAGGTAATTTTAAAAACTTGCAAAATGATAGCAATGCTGTTATTGTTTTAACTGATGATAATGAAGAAATATTTCTAAAAATTGAAAAAATATTGACTGAAAACGATAATTTTTTAAAATTTTTGCCATCAGATACCTTTGTTTCTTTAACAAAACCAGTTCCTGGTTTTGAAATTATGGCAACAAATGTTATCAACTGTCTTTATTCTTTAGAAATTAATTGTCAATTTATTCCTGCAGATTTAGTTTTTACTGCTCCTTTATATTACGATTTAATTAATTTATTATCAGTAATAAAACCTATTTATGTTTTATCAATTTCTGGGAATTTTCAAAATCAAAAATTTTTAGAACAAATTTTGAAAGAGCATTTTGCCAACAAGATTAAAACTTTTTTTTGAGTAAATGGTGATATTTTGCAATTTAATGCAAATAAATCTCTATTAACAAAAACATCTAGATTAAATATTTCTCTATCATACTTAACCCTTTCATCATCTGAAACATCAAATGTTGAAAAAATTTTAGAAATTAGGAAACAACTTTTATATGATGGTTTAATTACAGTCAATCTTTTAATTGATTCAGAAATTAATTTAAAATCAATGAATTTGATTTTGTTTGGAGTAGTATCTGAAAAAGATGAAGCAGAACAAAAAAAACAATTATTTTCAATTATTAAAAACATTTTAAATAATTGAAATGAACTCTTAAAAGAAAATAAAGTTAAAAATAATTTTAAAGATCTTTCGATTGGAATTAAAAAACAAATTTCTAATAAAATAAATAATTATTTTGTAAAAAAATTTAATAAAAGGCCATTATCTGTAATTTTTTTATATGATCACCTAAAAGTTAAGAAAGATAATATTAATAATTAAAAAAAACAAGGAAAATTGTTATGCAAAATAATCTTGGTAAAATTTCTACGAAAAATAAACACTATCTTTTTTTAATTTTTTGCGGCGTTTCTTTAGTTATTTTATTTTTTTCATTGATTCAACTAAGTTTTTTTAAATATATTGATAAATGAACTTTTGGTTATTTTTTTGGAGAACTTAAATACTTTTTTTATTTAATTGTTTTTGGTTTTTTATTAGTTATTATGTTTAATTTAAGACCTCATCCATTTATAACAAGAAAATTTTTTGGATCAATTTTTTTTATTTTTTCACTTTCTTTTTTAATTTGTCTTGCTTCATTTAAAGATTCACAGCTACCAAGTTTTTCAAAAATTTTAAGTGATTTTACCAATAGTTATAAAAACAATGGTTCCTCTCAATTTTTTAACAATATTAATATTGGTTTTATCGGAGCTTTTTATTTTGCTATTTTTTCTTTACTTTCAAATTTAATTGTGACGTTATTTTTTGGTTATATTGTGGCATTATTTATATTTTTTGTTTCTCTTTCAATTGTTGTTACTAATCATAGTTGATACTTATATTATTGACTTTGAAATAAATTATTGTATTACTCAAAAAAAAATCAGTTAAAAAAAGAAGTAAAAAAGTCTATTTTGGAAGAAAATGACAATATTGATGAATTAATAACAGATGATCTAAATTATCAAAATGATTATCAAAATTTGCCAGTTCAATATAATAATAACTCAAACTTCTATGGAAAAAACAGAATTGAAAAACAAAAATTAATTTTAAAACAACTTCAAGATGATGAAGAAATTTATCGAAAAGCTTTTAAAAAAAATGCTAGTATTGCTATAGATAACAATCAAATTGACGAATTTGCAACGAAAACTGTTGAACAAAATTTAAATAAAACAAGCACTTTTTCCTACTTTCAAAATGTAAGTTCTGATCCAAACGAAAGAAAAAAACTTTTTAAAATTCCTCAAGAAATTAAAGAAAACAATCAAAAAATTAAAAAAACTGCTTTTCAAGCAGATAGGTTTGTAACTCCATTTAAAGTTCTTACAGAACAAGAAATAAAAGATTTTTCACAGAAAAATACTTCAATAGAGGATAATACGATTGAAGTAAAAGCATTATCTTCAATAAAATATGAAAATGCCGAACTATTAGATCCAAGAACTGAAGATTTTGATCTTAAAAGCAACTTTAATGATAAAGATTTAGAAAGCAACAACTTACCAGAGAATTTTTTTGAAGAAAAAATTGAATCTTTTGATGAAGTTGATGAACCTGTTCAAAATATTAGCAAAAATTTAGTTTTTTATCGTTTTGATGATGATAACTATCATGAAAACATGAAAAATATTAAACTAAAGTGGTTTGAAAAACCAAATCCAACCGAATCTTCTTACACAAACATTCAGAAAGAAACAATTATTAGCACTTTTGCAGATTTTAACATTGAAGCGTTTTGCGATACAATAGTTACTGGACCATCAACTCTATTATTTGAAATTCAGACTCCTTCAACAGTAAAAATTAACAGAATATTATCTTTAAAAGATAACTTAAAATTGAACTTAGCTTCAAGAACTTTAAGAATTTTAGCCCCAATTCCAGGCAAAAATTTGATTGGAATTGAAATTGAAAGAAAAACTAAAGATGTTGTTCATTTAGAAAATTGTTTAAATCAAGTAACAGATTACCATCCATTAGTATTAATTTATGGTAAAAAAACTGATGGAAGTATTGCTCTTTACAATTTAAAAGAACTACCTCATCTTTTAGTTGCTGGGGCGACTGGTGCTGGAAAATCAGTTTTTTTAAATTCTTTAATTACCAATATTATTTATTGATATAGTCCTAATGAAGTTCAATTAATTTTGGTAGATCCAAAAAAAGTTGAACTTACTTTCTTTCAACATGTACCTCATCTTTTATTTCCAATTATTAAAGAATCTGAATTAGTAGTTACAGTCTTGGATGATCTTATTGAAATTATGAATGAAAGATATCATTTTCTTTCAGAAAAAGGTTTTAAAAATGTTTCTCAATACAACAAAAAAACCCTAGAAAAAAGCAAAAAATTATCAGCCATTGTTTTAATTATTGATGAATTAGCAGATATTATGTTAGATGTTTCCAAAAAAGTTGAAGAAAAAATTCAAAAATTAGCACAACTTGGAAGAGCTGCAGCAATTCATTTAATTCTTGCAACTCAAAGACCTTCAGTTAATGTTATTACTGGCACAATAAAAGCAAATATTGTTTCTAGAATTTCTTTCAAAGTTGGTTCCCAAATTGATTCTAGAATTATTTTAGATCAAGGTGGGGCTGAGGAATTATTAGGTCATGGCGACATGTTATTTTTAATAAACTCAGAAATTCATAGAATTCAAGGACCACTTGTAAACGATGTTAATTTAGAGTTAATTTTGAATAAAGCAAAAAAAATTAAACAAAAAATTTTTACTTTAGAACTTAAAGAAACAAAATCAATTAATGATTTTTCATCAAATAATAGTTTTGATGGAAAATTAGATTCTTTATACGAAGAAATTAAAGAATTTGTGCTCACAAAAGACTTTATCTCTGCTTCATATCTTCAAAGAAAATATCGAATTGGCTTTAATAGAGCGGCAAGTATCCTAGATCAACTAGCAAAAGATAATATTGTTGAAGAATCTACAGGATCAAGACCCAGAAAAGTAATTAAATAAACAAAAATATTAGTGTTAAAAGAAAAAATAATTTTTAAAAAATTATCAGAACTTCCAAAAAAACCTGGTTGCTATCTTTTTAAGAATAATGAAAATAAAATTATTTATATTGGAAAAGCAAAAAATATTTATAAAAGAGTAAATCAATATTTTCAAAATAAAAAAAGAGCTTACAAAACAATTTTATTTATTGATAAAATTTTTGATGTTGATTTTCTTTTAGTTTCTACAGAAAAAGATGCCTTTCTTTTAGAACAATCACTAATCAAAAAATATTTACCAAAATACAATATTTTATTAGCAGATGATAAAAAATATCCATATATTTTGCTAACAAATGAAAAGTTTCCAAGACTTTTATATGTTAGGAATATTAAAAAAGATCAAGGTATTTACTTTGGTCCCTTCCCTGATGCATATTCACCAAGAAAAATATATGATTTTTTAAATTATTTATTTCCTTTAAGAAAATGCAATAAACTTCCCAATAAACCTTGCCTTTATTATTCTTTAGGACAATGTTTAGCACCATGTATCAATAAAGTAAATTTAGAAGAATATGAAAAAATAAAAGAAAAAATTATTTCTTTTTTTAAAGGTAAAACTTTTTTGGTAGAAAAGTTTATTAAAGATAAAATTAAACAATTTATTAAAGAAGAAAATTATGAATTATGTAAAAAATATCAAGAAATTTTGGATGATATTAACAACAACATTAAAACAACCCAAATTATTGAATTTAAAAATAATTTAAATTTTGATTTTATTAATTACTTTATTTTTGAAAATTATATTTCTTTAACAATCTTTTTTTATCGAAATGGTATTTTAATGCGAAAAGATAATCACATATTTCAATTTTTTACGAACTATTTGCAAGAATTATCTAATTATTTAGAAAAAATTTATCAAAAAAATCTTTTTCCAGAAATTATTTATTGTCCTCAAGAGTTAATTGACTTTGATGAATGATTTCTTATTAATAAATCAACTTTAAAATTTCCCAAAATTGGTAAAAAAAAGGAAATTTTTCAATTAGTTTACCAAAATGCCAAAGAATCTTTTGAAATAAATTATTCAAAAAAACTTTTTTTTAAAAGAGTTGAAGAAAAAGGATATGATCTTTTAAAAAAATATTTGTCAATAAAAAATAATCTAGACATTTATTTTTTAGATGCCTCACATCATCACACTGATAGTTATTGTGCTGCTTTTATTTATTATGCTTATCAAAAAGGATTTATTAAAAATAATTACCGAAAAATAAATTTAACCAAAACTACTGTCAATAATGACTTGGATGCCTTATCAATGGCAATCCATAAGTATTTTTTTGAAAAAAAAATTCAAGATCCTTTTATTTTAATTGTTGATGGAGCAATTGCTCAATTAAACGCAATTAAAAGTGCCTTTAAAAGTTTCAACCATTTTATACCAGTCTTACCCATTGCTTTAAAAAAAAACTTTTTTCACAAAACAAGTTCTTTAATAATTGATGAAAATACTGAATATCTTTTTGATCCTAAAAAAAGTGAATTTTACTTTTTTCAAAACATTCAAGAAGAAGGGCACAGATTTGCAATAAAATATCATAATTACTTAAAAACAAAAGAATTATTTAAAGGAAAATAACATGATTGAACGTTACAGAACAAAAAAAATGGAAAAAGTTTGATCTGAAGAGTTTAAATATAAAACTTGATTAAAAATTGAACTTTTAACTTACGAGGCATTTACAAAAATTGGAACTATTAAAGAAAAAGATTTTATTTTGGCAAAAAAAACTGCAAAATACAACCTTAAAGATATTAAAAATTTAGAAAAAATTTATAAACATGATGTGGTTGCCTTTATTAGAGCAGTTTCTAAAAATATGGGCAGTGAAGGGCGCTGATTTCATTATGGACTAACTTCATCTGATTTGGTAGACACTGGGTGAAGTTATATGATTATGCAAGCAAACAATATTTTGCAAGAAGAATTTTTAGTTATTTTAGATAACTTAAAAAAATTAGCTCTGGAACATAAAATGACTTATACTGTGGGAAGAACTCACGGAATTCATGCAGAAGTTACCACATTCGGCTATAAGGTGGCGGTTTGATATAATGTCATGCAAAGAAATTTTATTCGTTTTTTGTCATCTAGATCGAGGATTGAAATTGGAATAATTTCTGGATCAGTTGGAAATTATTGTAATGTAGATCCTTTCATTCAAGATTTTGTTTGTGATAATTTACTTTTATCTTCCTCACAAATTTCAACCCAAATTTTAGAACGAGATAGACACTCAGAATACATCGCAACCCTTGCCCTAATTGCCTCAGGAATTGAGCAAATTGCTCTTGAAATTCGTCTTTTGCAACAAACAGAAATTGGAGAAGTTCAAGAACCATTTGACAAAGATCAAATTGGTTCAAGTTCGATGCCTCATAAAAAAAATCCAATTCTTTCCGAAAATATTTGTGGACTTTCAAGAGCAATTCGGGGCTATATTAATCCTGCATTTGAAAATAATTGTCTTTGACATGAAAGAGATATTTCTCATTCATCAGTTGAAAGAGTAATTATTCCTGATTGTTGTACTTTATTGCATTTTATGATGTTAAGAATTAACTATATTTTAGAAAACTTTACGGTAAATAAAGAAAGAATGTTAAGTAACATTTATTTGACTAACAAAACAATATTTTCTCAAAGAGTACTGTTATTATTAATTGAAAAACTAAATTGATCTCGAGAAAAAGCTCATAAAGTTTGTGAAGAATTAAGCATAAAAGCAATTAAAGAAAACATTGATTTTGAAAAACTTTTAGAAAAAGAATTGAAATTAAATAAAAATTTGTTAAAAGAAGCATTTAGTTTACAATATTATACAAAAAATATTGACCTAATTTTTAAAAGATTAAATCTTATTAGTTAAGATAAAAGATGGAAGATAACAAAGAAAAAAAAATTGTTCTTGAAGTTAATAATTTATCAAAAAGTTTTAAAACTTTTGTTTTAAACGATATTTCCTTCAAACTTTATGAAAATGATTGTTTGGGGCTTATTGGTCCCAATGGAAGTGGAAAAACAACTTTAATTTATTCAATTTTAAATATTTATAAACAATCAAAAAAATCTGTTATTTTTCATTCAATCGACAAAAAAAACATCTTCAAAGATGTTGGGGTGCAATTTCAAGAAAATTTTTTTAATCCAAACATGAAAGTAATTGATGTTTTAAAAATTTTTTCTTATCGGTTTGATGTTGATTTTAATTTTGTTTTAAAACTTGTAAGATTTATGAAATTAACTTCGAGACTTAGGTTTATTGCTGGTAAATTGAGTGGTGGTGAAAGACAAAAATTAGGTTTAATTTTAGCTCTTATTAACAAACCAAAACTTTTAGTTTTAGATGAAATTACTTCAAATGTCGATCCATTATCTAGACAGGATATTTTAGAGTTTTTATCTTTTTATCGAAAAATTCAAAAAAATTCAATGATTGTTGTGTCTCATTACTTAGAAGAACTCCAAAAAATTTGTAATCGATACATTTTTTTAAAAAAAGGTAAAATAATTTTTGACGGAACATTAGATAAATTGCGCAACTTAATTATTCCAAAAGAACATCAAAACAAAAATATTTCTTTAGAAACTTTATATGAAATAATTTATCGAGATGAAATTGAAATAAGAACTAATTTTTTTGCCAATAAGCAACTTTTTAATGAAATTGAAAAAAGTTTTTTAGAAAATGAATAAAAAAATAAAGTTAGTTAAAAATCTTTTGTTTTCAAATAAAAAATTAACTGAAAAAAAGAAAAAAAACCTTCCGTTTTTCTTGGTTTCAATTAGTCGTTTTTTTAAAATATTGAAAATTGAAATAAAAACTTTTTATCGCCAGCCGTTGGCATTTTTATTTCCTTTATTCATGCCGTTGATGATGTTTTTAGTATATTCATCAATGGCTGCCATGATTAAACCCGGAATTGATAAAATTCATTATTGGCAATCAATTCTTTCAAGAATTATGTTGTTGCCTGTTTTAAGTGCTTCTTTTGTTGGGCTTCCAATTGCAATTGCTACAAATAGAGTTCGAAAAATATATTTAAGATATTATATTAATGGTTATAGTCCTTTTACAATTATATATATTCAATCACTTTTATATCTTTTTATAAATATTATTACTTGAACAATTATCTGTATTATTTTTCCATTAGCCACAGGATTATATGTTAATGGAACAAATATTGTTATGGGAATTTTGTTTATTCTCGTAACTTCTCCAGCAGTTTTTGCGATTGGAGGATTTATTGGTGGTTTTTTTCGTGAAATTAGATCAGTTCAAGGAATTGGTACATCTTGTTATTTTTCAATGTTGTATTTAAGTGGAATTTTTTATTCATCGCCAGGGCATTCTACAGTTCCTTTTGGGCTTTATTATTTATCACCAGCCTTTTATATTGGAGAAATTTTAATTTTAATTTTATTTCATAATCCTGCACTTTTAATAAATTACACAGCAAATTTCAATCTTTCAATTACTTTAATTTTTTACCTTATAATGCTAATAGGGTTTTTTTCAGTTTTTTTTATCGGTTTTTCTTACACCTTTAAGTGGATATAGTAAATGTTTAAAATTCAAAAATTTGAAGTTAATGAAAATAAAATTTTTAGTAAAATTTTAAATATTCAAAAACCACCAAAAAATTTATATTCAATTGGAGATATTAACCTTTTGGATTCCAAAAATAAAATAGTTTCGATTATTGGTACCAGAAAACCATCATTATATGGGATTAATGCAACTAAAAAGTTAATTTCTGGGCTTAAAAATAAAAATATTGTGGTAATTTCTGGATTTGCTTTAGGGATTGACAGCTTAGTACATCAAGAATGCCTGAAAAATAATATTAAAACTGTGGCAATTACAGCTTTTGGTTTCAAGCATATTTATCCAAAAATTAATAAAAATTTATTTTTAGAAATTGCTAAAAATGGTCTAGTGATTTCTGAGTTTGAACCAAATATTGCCTCAAAAAAAGAATATTTTAAACAAAGAAATCGGTTAATTTCTGGATTTTCACAACTTCTAATTGTTATTGAATCCAAAAGAAAAAGTGGTACTTTAAACACAGTTATGCACGCAATCGATCAAAATATTGATATTGGTGTTGTACCTTTTCCTATTTTTGATGATCAATCAAACAATACTTTAATAAAAAATGGCGCCTTTCTTATTGAATCTTCAACTGATATATTGGATTTATTAAAATAATTATGAAACTACTAATTTGTGAATCACCGATTAAAGCAAAAACAATTTCAAAATTTTTGTCTAATGATTTTTTAGTTTTAAGTACAAAAGGTCATCTTTTTGAATTAGCTAAAAATAATAAGTATAATCTAGGGATTAATTTAAATGACTATAGTTTAAATTGGGTTCCTATTCAAGGGCAAAAAAAAACAATTAGTTTAATTAAAAAAAGTTTAAAAGATTCAACAGATATTTTTCTTGGAACTGATCCTGATCGAGAAGGTGAAGCAATATCATATCATATCCTAAATTTTATTGTAAAAAATAAAGAAGAATGCGAAAAAAAGTGTAAAAGAGTAGTGTTTCATGAAATTAATAAAAAATCAATTATAAAGGCAATTGAAGCACCAACTTCTGTCAATGAATATTTAGTTAAAGCTCAAAATTGCAGAAGAGCAATTGATAGAATTATTGGTTTTCGCTTAAGTAATTTTTTTTGAAAAAAATTTGCTTGTAAAAGTGTTGGAAGAGTACAATCGGTAATATTAAGATTAATTTGTGAAAACGAAGAAAAAATTGAGTCTTTTGTTAAAATAATTACATTTAAGCTATTTTTGCACTTAAAAAATGGTTTAATTTTAAATTATTTAAATAAATCTTCAAAAACAGAAGATAGTTTTTCATCAAAAGATGAAATAAATGAAGTTGCTAGTAATTTAAGTGATTTTGCAACTTTAGAAGACATAAAAGAAAATATTATTTCATCAAATAAATATTTACCACTAACAACAGCAAAAATTTTAATTTTATCCTTCCAAAAATTTGGTTATCCCACAAAAAAAACTACTTTTATTTTACAGTCATTATTTGAAGGAGTAAGTTTAGAAAATGAACAAATTGGCTTAATAACTTACCCAAGAACAGATTTAAATGTAATTTCAGATGAATTTGCTCAAAAAATAAAATTATACATTGAGAATAAATATGGACAAAATTATTTTTGAAAAGATAATAAAAATGTTAAAAAAATAAAAAAAAATGTTCAGGGTGCTCATGAAGCAATTAGGGCAACTGATTTATCTAAAGAACCAGAAAAAATTGCAAATTTTTTATCTAAAGAACAATTAAATATTTATAGATTAATTTTTGAGCATACAGTTATTCCTTTTATAACTCCAACAAAAAATTTAATAAAAACTTTAACTTTTAAAAATAATAATTACTTTTTTCAAGTAAAAATTACAAAAAATTTATTTCCTGGACAAAATATTGTCTTAAATCAAGAAATTAATGATCCGTTGGCAAATTACGATTTTTTGAAAAATAAAAAATATTTTGTGGCTAATTCTGAAATTAAAGAATATGAAACAAAGCCGCCAAGTAGATTATCTGAAGGGAAAATTATTAGTATCTTAGAAAATCTAGGAATTGGAAGACCTTCTACTTATTCTGAAATTATTAACAAAGTTAAAAAGTCTCAATACATTATTTTTCAAAAAAATCTTTTTTTTCCAACAATAAGAGGGAAGTACCTAATTGAAAAAATAAATAAATTTTTTCCCTTTATTATTGATTACAAATATACCTCAAACTTAGAATTAAAGTTTGATGAAATTAGTGAAAAAAAAATTGAATATTTTCAGGTAGTTAACGAAATTTTTTTACTAATTGATAAAAATTTATTAGACTATAAAAGTGTCTCAACTGAAAAAAACATCCCTTTAAATCATGATTGTCCAGAATGTAAAACCGGTAAATTATTACTAAAATCCTCAAAATTTAGTGATTTTGTTGGATGTAGTAATTTTCCTAAATGTAAATTTACAACTTCATATAATTTTTTAGAAAATAAAATATTTTTTTCAAAAACTTTAGAGAGAAAATGTCCAAAATGTGGTGGAACATTAGTAACAAAATGAAATTCAAACTATTTAAGTGAATATATTAGTTGTAAAGATTGCGATTATAAAGAAATAATTAATAAAGAAAAAAACTTAGATACTTAATTAAATTAAAGAAAAAATAATATTTTTTAAATTTTTAATCATGCTTAAATACAATAATAAAGTTACCTTTTTTAAAACTGGCTGGTTCAGGGTTTTTTACATCAAACTCTGAAAAAAATGAAGCATATAATTCTTCATTTTCTGAATACTCTTTATCAAGAGCTACACCCTCTATATTAATTTGTCTAACAATTTTATTACATTCAATAATAAATTCATGATTTGTTCCATCAATTGTAATTTGTTTGTTTAAATCCATGTTAAAAAGTAAAGGCATTTCAATAATTTTAAATTTATGGGGGTGTCAATTAATATCATAATATAAATCTTCATCAATTAGGTCACCAGTTAAAATACTATTTTTAGAAACTTTAGGATTGTACCCAATATCAGGTTTATTCATATCATCTTCATTATCGAATGTAAAAGTCATTTTTTGAGATTGCTCAGGTGATATACCATAATTAATTAAATTAGAAATATTAGAACAATCGTATAAATCTAGATTATAATCAGATTTTTTAGGACAAGAAAAGTTGGGTGAAAGCTGAAAAAAAACTGTTATATTATTAAATACCATAGATTCATTGTCATTCTTAGAAATTTTTAGATTAAAATTTGAGATAAAAATTATATTATTTAAGTCAAAAGTACCATAATCTAATTTAAAAAGTATATTTTTATTATCTTTATCAATTTTAATTTTTTGATTTTTTAAATTAGTTAAACTAGTAGGAACTACTTTATTAACTTCGTCTTTTTTAAGACCAATTAATTTAATATTAGAAATATTAAAACTATTAACAGAAAAATTAAGACCCGAATCTTCAATTTCGGTTTCACCTGTAAAAAGTTTTAAATTAGTGTATTTTAAAAATTGATTGTCATAGTTTGGATCAATATTACTTAATTTAGAAACAAAATTTCTGTAATTTTGATTTTCCTCATTTTTTTCTTTTTCACATCCTACAACAGAAATTGTAGAAGCAAATATAGTTAATGAAGCCAATAAAAAAGTTTTAATTTTTTTTTCTATTTTCATAAGGCAACCTTTTTTCATTTTAAAATTTTAATAAACATTTTTAATATAAATAATCTATATTGGTTTTTTAATTCTTATAGTTTTTTAATGCTTATATTATAGTTTATGTTTTTTTTTCAAAATAATTTTTACTAATATTAAATTGTACTAAGATCAATTTTATATTTATTATTTTCATCAATTTTAAGCACCATTTATTGCAATCATCATTTTTTTCATTAAATTAAAAGACCAAAAAAAACCATCTAAAATTAATTCATAATCAAAGTTTTTAAATAAATTAGGTATCAGTACAAAATTTAAAAAACTGTTAAGTAATTAAAAACCATGAATTATAATTTTTTTTGGTAATTGTTAAATCAAAAATTTAAAGCAAAAGTATCGTGATTTAATTTATAAAATATTTTTTTATATCTATTATTTTTTGTTATAAAATTTTGTTATTATTTAAATTATTAGTTAAAATAAAAAATAATTTATGAAAAATAAAATATTAGCTCAAGTAGATAATATTATTGAAAAAAAATTTCAATATTTAATTTCTGATTATTACAAAGAATATGCCAAATATATTATTCAAAATCGGGCAATCCCTTCATTTATTGATGGTTTTAAACCTGTTCAAAGAAGAATTATTTATTCAATGTATAAATTGAATTTAAAATCTACTTCTTCGTATAAAAAATGTGCAAAAGTTGTTGGAGAAGTAATATCAAAATATCACCCTCACGGTGATACTTCAATTTATGATGCTTTAATTAGACTTTCTCAACCTTGAAAGCAAAGATATCTTTTAGTTTCTGTACAAGGAAATAATGGCTCAATTGATGGCGATGTTGCTGCTGCTATGCGTTACACAGAAACTAGATTAACTCCGTTAGCAGATGATGTTTTATCATATTTCGATAAATCAGTTAATCCATTTGTTAATAATTTTGATGATTCAGAAAAAGAACCGTTATTTATTTATTCAATTTATCCAATTCTTTTTTTAAATGGGTGTAGTGGAATAGCAACTGGTTATGCCTCAGAAATTCCCTCTCATAATATTAAAGAGTTATTTGAAGCTATTATTTATTATTTTAACAATCCAGATTGTGAGTTAAATGATGTTTTAGAAATTTTTCAAGGTCCAGATTTTCCAACTGGGGGAATTATTATTAATAAAAATGACATCCCAACCATTTATAAAAATGGTTTTGGAAAATTTATTATTGAAGCTAAAACTGAATGGGAAATTGTTAATAATAAATTTGTTTTAAAAATTTTAGAGATTCCTTATTCTTTATTAAAACAAAATATTGTTAAAGAAATTGAAGATGCTCGAGTAAAATACAATTTAGAAATTAAAGAAATATTAGATTTATCTGATAAAAACGGTCTTTTAATAGAAGTACACCTAAATACTTTAAATTCAAAAGAAGCTAAAGAAATAAGAAATATTTTGTTTCAATATACAAGTTTAAGATATAACTATAACTGTAATTTTTTAGCAATTTACAAAAAAAAACCTATTTTATTTAATTTTTTACGTTTCCTGAATTGTTATACAAACTTTCAAAAAGAATTCTTTTTTCAAGTTTTATCAAAAAAGCAAGAAAAATTAAATGAAAAATTAGAAATTTATTCTGGTCTTGAAAAAATGATATCTATTTTGGATGAAGTAATTGCTGTAATTAAAAAATCTAAAAATAAACAAGATGTTATTTTAAATTTGCAAAAACATTTTAAATTTACAGAAAATCAGGCTTCAGCAATTGCATTAATGCAGTTATATCGCCTTTCAAATACAGATATTTTAGAATTAAAGGCTGAAAAAAAAAAAATAAAAAATGAGTTGAAAGAAATTAGTTTTTATTTGTCTTCTCAAGAAAATCTTGTTTCATACATTATTAAAAATATTAGAAAAATATTAGAAAAATATGAAAATGAGCAGAGAAGAACTGTTATTTTAAATATTGAGCCACCAATAGTACAAAATATAAAAATTAAAAAAGAAAGCTTAAATTTAAATGATAATGAGCACTTCTTTTTATTGACAAAATTTTTTTATTATCAAAAAATTACTAAAAAAAACGAAAGTGAGTTATTAGAATTTCCGATTAATTTATCAGAAAAAGATGAACTAATTGCCTTAGGTAATTTTAAAAATAATCATATTTTTGTTGCTGTATTAAATACTGGTGAGTTATTTTATTTTTATTTTCAAAATTTAAATCAAACAAAAAATGATGGACTAAATAATTTACAAAATTATTTAAAAAATGTCAACGAGAACCTAAAAATTATTACTTTAATTCAACTTTTAGAATTTAAAGATTTAAATTTAGTTTTATTTTCAAAAAATAGTTTCTGTAAAAAAGTAATTATTAAGAAAGAAAATTTTGAAAAATTAAAAACTTTTAAGTTTTTAAAAATTATTAAATTAGAGTTAGATGATTATTTAATTAATTGTTGTATAGATAAAAATTTAAATTTTTTAGTTTTTAAAGACTTTGATAATCAATTAATAATTTTTTCAGAAAAAATTAAAGAAATGTCCTTAATTTCTAAAGGTATTAAATTGATAAAAAATGATATTATTAATTTTTCATATCCATTTGTTAGTTTAAATGATAAATTATTACTGCTTTTTGAAAATAAAAAATTAAAAAAATTTTTAATAAATGAACTTGGAACTTATAAAAGTATTAAAAAATTCAAACCATTTTCAAAAAAATTAAATTTAAGACGCAAAATTAAATATCTTTTTCCTCTAATGAATGAATTATTGTTAATCAAAAATAATAATTCATATCAACTAAAAAAAGAATGAAACTATGAAGTATTAAAAAAAATTCTTTTAGATGATGCTTCAAACAACTTAAAGTTTTATTTTTTATCATTTTTTTCTTTTTAAATATTTAAATATGAAAAATGACTTTACTTGATTTCCAGGGCACATGAAAAAAACCTTGAATTTTTTTCAAAAAGAAAAAAAGAAAATTCAAGCCGTTTTTTTTATTGTTGATGGAAGAATTGCCCTTACTACTTTAAAATATTCTTTTTTTAATTTTTTTGACAAACCTATTTATTTATTGATTAATAAAAAAGATTTGTTAACTGAAAAAGATATTACATATATTAAAAAACATTTAAAAAAGTTTTGAAATTTTAAAAAAGTTTATTTTTTTTCTTTTAAAAATTATCATAATTTAAAAAATTTTTTTGAAAAACACATTTTTTCTGAATTTATATTTTTTTCTCATTTTCTTGTTTGTGGTTTCCCAAATTGCGGAAAATCTACATTAATAAAGAGATTAAGTCAAAAAAAAATTAATATTGGAAAAAGCCCTGCAATTACTAAGAGTATTCAACTAATAAAAGTTAATGAAAAAATAAATTTAATTGATACTGCTGGAATTTTGCCAAAAAAATTTTTTTCAAACGAGGACTATTATAAATTTTTTTTGGTTAACTGTATTAAAAGAATTGAAAAAAATAAAACTGAAGTTATCGATTTTCTATTTAATTATTTAAAAATTTATGATCAAAAAAATTTTAGTTTCCTTTTTGATAATAAAAGTTTAAAAGAATGTGCAGAAAATAAAAATTTCTTTTACAAAATTGATAATTTAAAAGTTTTTTTTGATAAAAATTTTAATTAATTAAAATTAATTAATGAAAAAGGATCAAATTTTTTTTAATTTAAACACTTATTTTATTAAAAAAAATTTATTAGAACAGAACTTTCCTTATAAATATTTAACATAATTAAAGAAGGTATTAGTTTTCTAATGTAAAATTAACATCATTTTTATTTGTTTTTTTTTGATTTAATTTTTCTAAATTCTTTGTATTTTGTAAATTTTCTAAAATTTCAACCATTTATATTATTATTATATTTTGTTTATAAAAAAAAACACAACTATTAGTTGTGTTTTTATGAGTTAACTATATGTTAACTTTGTGTTAAAATATAATTAGTTTTTTATATTACTTATAAAAAAATAACAATTATTATAGTAAAATCGATGTTTATTTTATATAATTTAATTGTAGAACAAATAAAAAGGATATTAAATTTGTTCTAAATTATTATACTATAAAAATTAATTAAAAAAATTACTCTAAATTATCATCTCTTATTATTCCGAAAAAATCTAATGTTATCTCATTAAAAAAACAATAGCAATTCACCAATTTAACATATTCCAATGTGTCTTTGAAATTTTCATTTTTAAATCAATTATTCAACATAATATATATACCTAATAGTGATGTTTGAACTTTGAAAAAGTTTATTATATAATCAAAGCTTGTACCCGCAAGTCTACAATTTTTTATCAACACTATCTGCTACTTTTTGAAACTTAACTTCTACTATATTTAATAAATTGTTTTTTAAAAATACAGTTATCGGGCAATATTTTTTTAGATAATCTTTTCCTTATCGTTCAGATCTAAATATTTAATAAATCTATATAATTCATACTTTTTAAAAATATAACCTATTTTTTTATTGTTTTTATTATTGATTATTTTATATATTTCTTTACCAATATTAGTTTTAATTAATGTAAATCAAGAAATATTTTTTAAAGATTTTATAAAATCGGTTCTATTTTCAAATATTAAACCTGTTTTTGTAGACGATCCACTTTTACTATTTTTGATCATATATTATTTTTTTCAAAAAATTTACCGTTTTTTTAGGTACTGATGTTTCTAAAATTTAATTTTACTAACTTTTAACTTTAAATTATTAACTTCATTTTCTAAATAAAAAATTTTTTGTCTAATTATTTAATATATTTGACTTTTGTAAGTTTTTTTGATAGTTTTTTTATTTTATTTTACTTTTTCTAGAGTAACATTTTTTTATGAGTGGGAATAATTTTTTAAATTTGAATTATATGCCAATATATTTACTATTTTCCGGTATGTTTTACATATCATTAAAAAAATAATTAATAACCAGAAATTGAGCCATTAAAAATAAAAATAAATATAAAATAAAAAAACCTTGATTAATTTGTTACAAAATTAGGGTAGAATAGGCTAAAAATAATGGTAAAATATGCTAGAAATGATAAAAACGCTTGATAAACTTAAAAAAATAAATAAAAAATAAAATTTTTTATTGTAATGTAATTATTATTTAATAAAAAAATAAAGAAATCATCAAAAGTAATTAACAAGATATTACTTAATAATCTAAAAAATTTAATATACATCAAAAAAAGCGATAAAAATTTTGAAAATAAATAAATATAACTATTTATCAAATTAGAAGATAGGATCTAAAAAAATTCAGCTATAACAGAATTATTTTTATTAATTTCATCTTGGTTTACACTTATTCAAGCATAAATATCAAGATTTAAATCTAGTTTATCAATAGTTTTAGTACTTCTTCCATGTATTTCAACATTTTCAATCTCTTTATTAAAGTTAACAATTAAATTTCTATTATTAACAAACTTATAGTGTCTGTCTATCACATTAGCAATCTGTAAATTACCTAAATAATCCTCTTCTTCTCACTTATAAAAATTTTTAAAATTTTTTCCAATTAACAATTTTTTTGTACTATTTTTTGAGAAACCAAAAAATTTATTAGAAAAATCAAAATCATCTTTTTTGAATTTAAATTCTTTGGCGGGCATATAACTAATTTGTTTACATTTTGCAGATAAATCACTTTTTTCAATTACATTTAATTTGTTGTTTTGATATGATAAAGCAAAGAAGACAGTTACATTATTTATTGTTATATTGTCATTAATACCAATTGTTTGATCTTTGTTGCTTTTAATATAATAATTAAAATTAGAAGAAAAAACTACATCATTTAAATTTAAGTTTTTTTCAACACTATTTTCTTTAAAGTGAAAATTTATATTATTATTTTGGTTATCAAAAGTAATAAGATTATCATTGTTATTAAAACTACTAATATCTATTGAATTACCTTCAATATTATTTGATACATCATACATTAAAACATTTGTTGGATTAATATTTGATAGTTCGACATTAATTAAATTTTCATTGTGAACTATATCCTTTTTTGTAAAATAATTCTTTAAAAAAAAGTCATTTTTATTGATATTTTTAATTAAAGTTAAAAAAGTTGTGTAACTTGAATTATTTTCTTTTTTATTTTTATTACAACTAGTTAAAGCAAAAAAAGTTGATAAACTAATTAGTCCTAAAAAAAATATTTTTTTTCCGTTATTATATATTTTATATCCAATATTCATCAACATAAATTTAATCGCAGTATCTTTGTATTTACCAATTTTAATAAAATAAAACAATAAAAAAAAAATAAAAAAAATGTTACAAAATTAAAATAATTTTAATATTTTTTTTGTCGATTTCTTGTTTTATAAATTAATTTGTATTAAATAAATTTTTAAAATATAACTAAAAAAGGCATTATTTTTGTAAAATAAATTTTTAGATAAAATTTTTTAGTTATTTAGTTAAGAAATAAAAAATAAATTATGTTTATTAAATGAAAAAATCAAAGTTATTTAGTCTATTGTTTTTTGGTGGTAGTATTTTTTTTACAAATTTTTTTCAAAACAATAAAACTGATAATTATAATTATTCAAGTGCCGTTGTTCGTAAAAATGTTGATAAAAAGTTAAATACTAATTTTTCTAATAATAAAAATAAATTTTTAAATAAGTATTTTGATTTTTTAAAAAAAAATAAATATGTTTCAAAATGACAAAATGTTGCCTTATTTAAAAGTGAAAATAATGAAAATCTATTATTTAATAGTTTAAACAATAATTATGTTAATGTCTTTAATGACACCACAAAATCATCTTTTTCTTTATATTTTTTAGATGATAATTTTTTAATAAATCAAAATATTGAAAATAATTACAAATATTTAATTAATGTTTTAAACACTAATTTAGACCTAAAAGATACTAAAAATTATGATGAAAATATTCAAAATTTTATTTATCAAAGTGATAATTCTTTTGCATTTAATGGTTCTGTAGTTTCAAAAGACAAAAGTTCTCAAAGACAATTTAATGGGGTTGTAAAAGATAAAAATTTAATAATTTTTAAAGTTGATTATTTTGATTTTAGTCATAAAAAATTGGGGTGGTTGGAAATTTTTGGAATTATAGTTTTTGCTATTTTAACGCTTGTAATGATAGTTTTTGGTTTGTATGAAGTGGTTGGAGCCTTTGGTGTAACTACTGGTGCTATCGCTGATGGTGCTGGAGCTGGTGCTGCTGGAGCAGAAGATGGCGTTATTTTAGGAGTTGAGGGCGAAGGACTAGTTGGAGAAGGTGAAGTGGAAGCGGGATGAGATGCTCATTTTGAAGAAGCTATGGGTAATTTTGATGGTGATAGTGGATATGGAAGTTTAGAGGAAAGCGAAGTTTCTTCAAATTTGTCAGATTATGATGGTTGATCATTAAATTCTGATAGTGGAAATAGTTTTATGGAAAGTGAAAATGAATTTAATCTTGGCAACAACAATCTAAATTTAGATGAGGGTTCATTTGGCTGTTTTGATTATTTTCAAGATTTTTTTTCAGGAATAAGAAATTGATTTTCTTAAAGTTAAAAGATTTTTAGTAAATAAATTAATACGGTAAAAATATTTTTAATTTAATTTAAGATTTTGTAACTTTGTTGTAATTTGTTATAATATATTTAATTAAATAACAAGGATAGAAAATTATAAATGCTAATAAAAAATAAAAAACTTAAAAAATCATTAGTTGCTTCGTTGACTTTGATTGCCTCAGCAATTTCTGTTGTAGCTTGTAGTAGTAGTAAATCTGATACTGAAGATATTAATTATAAACATTTTTCTGATGCAATTAATGGCTTAAGTTTAAAAAATTTTGTTTCTGATGATTCTTCTTTTTCATTATTTAAAAACGAATTTGTAGATATAGACACAGATATAAATTTTTCAATTTCTAATGAAAAATTAAATGTAGATAATATAAATCTTTTTGACATAAATAGTGCAGATAATAATTTTACTCCTTATAAACTAAATAAACTAAATAGTGGTTTTATAAGTTTGATAGATAATAAAATAAATTTTAAATTGGGTGAAAAAAAAGTTACTTTAGATAACATTCTTTTTGCAGAAAATTTTGACATAAATGTTGAAGATATTACAACAAAAGATATTAAAGAAAATCTTTTTACTAATGTAACAGCCTTTTTTAAACTATCACAAGATATAAAAGATATTTCTAATCCCTTTAGTTTAAATTTTGTAGAATGAGATAAAGCAAATGTTAAATTACCTAGTCCAACTACGCAATATATTAACGAATGTAAGCTTGATATTGGTGGAGGAAATGCAAACTCGCTTGAAGCGGACAAATATGATTTTGGAATTGATCACAATATTAGTTATTTTTGTGAGAATAATGTAGAAAGTTATAAAAAATTTTTTGAAGAAAATAAGGGCATGTATGATAAAAACACGACTGTAGAATCTTTTTTATTATTTGACACATTAAATAGTAAGATTAAAGAAATTAATTTTGATTCAAAAAATAAAATTACTAATATAATTTTTGAAAAATATGATAATTTGGTTGCAAAATTTGATCCATCATTTACCACTTCTGATAGGGTCAATTTCCCTGGTTTTTTTTATCTTTATACTCAGTATACAAAAGATAAAGTAGTAGCTAATAAAACTAATAAATTTATTGTGTGCCCTATTGCCATCGAATAGTATAAGGTTTTTATATATAATTATTTGTTAAAAATGCTACTAAAAAATTTATTTTTTTAAAATACCACATAAATTGTGGTATTTTTTTTATTAATTATGATATTTTAATTTTTTTAATTTTTATATCTTTAAAATAAAAAAATTATTAATTAAAGCATTGAAAACTAATAAAAAATTAATATTTTATTTTAAGTTTCAGAAATCAAATCAAAAAATAACTTAGTAAAATAAAATTATTATTTTTTTAATAAAAAAAATAAATTTTTAGAAAAAATAAATACAGTATGTTTTTTTATAATTTATTAACAATTTATTAGTAATTATTATAAAAACTACAAAAAAAATTTTAATAATACTATTAAAGAAAAAATTTTTACTAATGTAATAGCGTTTTTTAAATTTTCACAAAATACTTCTTCTTCTTCTTTTTTGATAAAAATTTTAAGATTTGGATTGTGCAAGTGTAATCTTTAATTATCCTTCAAACTAAAGGTTATGGTCTTGATATGAGTGAAAAAAGGTGATAAATCACTTAATTCAAAGTTATATAATTTTGGCCTAAATAATAATATTAACGCTTTTTATGGAAATGAAAAAGTTTTGAAGAAAAGTTTAATTGTAAAAATGCCCAAAAATATTAAAATAAAAAAGAAGGACAATTTGTTAATAAATTCTTTTTATTTTTTATTTAATGCAATAAATAGCAGTATTTTGAAATTTGATAAAAATAAAGCTACTTTTAATAAATATAAAATTTAGTTGCAAAATTTAAACTTAAAATACACTACAAATTATCCCCGACCTACCATCTGACGATGCTGCAGAATTATTTACTTAATTTAGAAATGGTAAAACAGCTGATAAAAATAATAAATTTATTTTTTTATTTAAATAAATGTAAAATAATTATTTTATCTTTATAAATAAGTTACCACTACCATAATTTATCATAATTAATTAAATTTTTTATTTTCTTATAATTAAAATTAAAGTTTTAGTAGTAAAACTTAAAAATAAAAAAATTATTAAATATAATTTTATTTTTATCTTAAAAAAATAAATATTTTTTTTAATTTGGGTTAAAATAATAAAGTATTTAAAAAAATTAAAATAAAGGACTATTTTTTAATGTTAATAAAAAATAAAAAAATAAAAAATTCACTTTTCACTGCATTAGCTTTAATTGCTTCATCAATTTCTGTTGTTGCCTGTGGAACTAATAATAATGGCGATGATGATAATTATAAGAAGTTTAGCAACTTAGTTAACAACTTAGACTTAAAAGATTTTGTTTCTGCTAATTCTTCTTTTTCTTTACTTAAGAAAAACGAATTTAAAGATAATAAAAGTTTAAATTTTTCAATTTCTGACAAAAATTTAAATGTAAATAATATTTGTCTTTTTAATTTAAATAGTGAAGATAAAAAAAATAAATTATACCACTTAAGTGATCTTAATAATGGTTTTATAAATATTTTAGATGATAATAAAATTACTATAAAAATGGGTGATGATGGTAAATTAGTTAGTTTAGATAACATTCTTTTTGCAGAAAATTTTGACATAAATGTTGAAGATACTGCAAAAAACGCTTCTAAAGAAAAAATTTTTACTAATGTAACAGCTTTTTTTAAATTAACAGAAGATACAAAAGATCCAAAATCTTTAAATGTAATTTTTAAACAATGAGATGACAATCTAGCTTTAACTCCACCATCTACTGAAGGATATAAACTACAAATTGATGGAGGAAAAGACTCACTATTAGCTAAGGAATATAATTTAGGCCTTAGTGAAAAAAATAATTTTTTCTACGGAGATAAAGATAATTTTGAAAAAAAATTTGAAAGTAAAGAAAAACCGTTGAAATGAGATGACACTGATAAAATGCAGCAAATGAGGAATTTTATTTTATTTGACGCGCTAAAAAGTAATACTATAGAAATTGATGATAAATCTGTAATTCATTTTAGTAATTGTGATAATTTAGTTGGAAAATGATCTCTTTCCTTGCTGGAAAATAATATGTCATTAACTACACAAGCTAGTTTATATTCTCAATTTACAAATGGTGGTAGCATAGCAAACTTAAATAATAATTTCATGCTTGAATTTCCAACTTTAAAAAACTCATTTTTTTAAAAATAACGATAATAAAAAATTTTATTTTTTTAAATACCACATATTTTGTGGTATTTTTTTTATTAATTATGACATTTTAATTTTCAACATCTTTAAAATAAAAACATTATGTTTTTTTTAAACTTAATGATTTATTAATAATTATTATGAAAACTAAAAAAAAAAAAAAATAATAATCCAAATAAAAAATGCAATTTTAAAAATTTAAATAATTAAAATAAATAACATTTAATTAGTTTTTAAATAAGTAATAAATTAAAAATTATGAGATTAGTGAAAAAAACAATTTAAAATTATTTTAATTTAGTTACAATAGTAAAAATAATTAATTTTTGTAAAGGTTTATAATAACTAAAAATAATAAAAAAATTAATTTTTGTAAAATACCATTATTCTATGGTATTTTTTTTAATTTTTTTTATAAAAAACATTTAAAAAAAAAAAAAAATTATTATTTAAACTATTATGATATTTTTAATTTCTGGTCCATCTGGTATTGGAAAAAATTCAGTTATTAAAGAATTACAAAAAGATAAAAAATTAAATATTTCTTTATCTGTTTCTTATACTACAAGAGACAAAAGATTTAATGAAATTAATGGTAAAGATTATTATTTTGTTAATAAAAATGAGTTTTTAGAAAAAATAAAAAAAAATGAATTTTTAGAATATGCTCAATTTGTTGATAACTATTATGGAACCTGTAAAAAAGAAATTGAAAGAATCATTAATTTAAATAAAAATGTATTATTAGAGATTGAAACAGTTGGTGCGAACAATATTTTTAAACAATTTTTAAATAATAAACAAAAAATTGTTTCAATTTTTATTGTTCCGATAAAAATTGAAGATTTAAAAAAAAGACTTGAAAATAGAAATACTAATAGTAAAGAAGACATTAAAAAAAGATTTGACTTGTCGCTAAAAGAAATTGAAGAAAGAAAAAAA
The DNA here is from genome assembly GCF_051094275.1 of symbiont of Argiope bruennichi. Classification (NCBI taxonomy): domain Bacteria; kingdom Bacillati; phylum Mycoplasmatota; class Mollicutes; order Mycoplasmatales; family Mycoplasmataceae; species symbiont of Argiope bruennichi. The sequence goes on along the minus strand of NZ_CP070274.1, from coordinate 348,491 downwards.
TTTGATTATATTGTTTGTAACGATAAACTAGAAAATGCAATTTTTTTAATTAAAAAAATTTTAAATTATGAAATTAGTTTAAAAAACTAATTTTATAAAATAAATTTTAAATTATTTCAAAGTTTATTCTACAAAACTATTTTAATGTTGAATAAAAAGCAGTTGTATTCTTTTAATTTTTTATTTATAATTTTTATCACTAAATTTTTAAACTTATGATTAAATTAAATTTTACTAAAAAATATATTATTCTTTCAAAAAAATGACTAAAATTTATTTTATATTTTGTAATTTTTTCATTTTTTTTAGTATTTATAAGCATATTATTAATTTTGATACTTTATTTAACTAATTTTTCTTTTTATGAATATAAAAATAATCTGATTTTATTTTCTTTTTTAAATATTTTTTTTATAATATCTACAATTTTTTCTTGTTATTTTCTTTATCGACAAAAAGATATAATAAGTAATCGAGTTATTATTTTTTTTAATGGTGTTTCAGTTTGTTTTTTTGCCATTATTTCAATAATAGTGGCATTAAATTTATTTTTTGATGAAACAAAAAATTATCTAAATAACGACTTTGATGAATGAAAAAAAGTAAAAAATCATTACCGTGATGAAAAAATTAAATATAATTTTTTTTTCATAGCTTTTATTTTTTTATTTTTTAGTTATTTTTTTTATGGATTGCTTAATTTTTACTTATATATTCAATTGATGAAAATTAGAAAAATAACCTTAGTGGAGCAGTGAAACAATAAAATATATTTACTTACATATAAACAATTAGCAAAAGAATTTAATTTTTTGGAGAAAGAAAAGAAGAAAAAAATTGTTAAATTAAATAATTTAGATTTAAAAAATCAAAAAAAACAATTAAATAAAAGAAAGAAAGCATATTTTTATAAAAATTAATTTATCAAAATTCAAAAAAAATATCTGCTATAATATTTAAAATTAACTAAAAAAAAATAATAATAAATAATATGTTTTTTGTCTTTTTATTAATACTTTCTTTTTTGTTTATTTTTTTTTATTATTCCCTAAAAGAGAGTGAAAAAAAAATATTAAAAAATGAAAATATAATTAAAAATAAAGGCATTTCTTTATTGCGAACTAATTTAAAAAATGATAAGTTTATTGGACTAGTTAGAAATGACAAAAAATTGCTAAAAAAGTTAGTTTATTTTTTTATTTTTATAATTTTAATGATTATTATATCTTTAATGTTAGTTATTATTGCATTAAATCATTTTCCAGGTTAATAATGATAGAAAATAATTTAGAAAAAAAATTTTTGAAAATAAAAAAATTTTTTCCTTTCTTTAATAAAAACAATGTAATTTACTTTGATAATGCCGGCACAACTCAAAAACATATTAAAGTTATTGAAATGTCAAATTATTATTATTTAAATGACTGTGCAAACATTCATTCATCAGATTGTAGTCTTTCACTTAATGCTTTAAATGAATATAAAAATTGTAAACAATCGATTGCAAAATTTTTAAATTGTAATGATTTTGAATTATTTTTTTCTTCAGGAACAACTTTGATTTTAAATCAATTTGTTCTAATCATGGAAAAAATTTTAAATGAAGGTGATCAGATTTTATTATCATATTACGAACATTCATCAAACTTTTTTCCATGAATAAAAATGAAAGATAAAAAAAAATTAAAGTTTCTTTATCTTCCATATAAAAATGATTTCTCAGTTGATTATTTACAATTAGAAAAACTTATTTCTAAAAATAATATAAAAGTTATTTCTTTGGCGCTAACCAATAATAATACTGGCGAAGAATTAGATATCTTGAAAATAAAATCTTTTTTAAAAAAAAAATTACAAAATCCTTTAATCCTCTTAGATGCAGCACAAGCAGTTTCTCATACAAAAATTGATTTAAAACAATTAGATATTGATTTTTTAGCTTTTTCTGGTCATAAAATTTATGGTCCTACAGGAATTGGGGTTGGCTATATTAATCATAAAACTTTAAATAAATATAATTTTGATCCAATTTTACTTGGAGGAGGAGCAATTTCTTGATGTGATGATGAAGTGAGTTATAAATTAAAACCATTCCCTTGAAATTTTGAATCCGGAACATTAAATATTGAAGCAATATATGGACTTCATCAAGCAATAAAATTTGTTGATAATATTGGTGTTGAAAATATTTCAAATTATGAGAAATTTCTTCAGAAATTTGCTATTTTAAAACTTTCAAAACTTAAAAACATTAAAATTTATAATAAAAATATTAGTAGTTCAATTGTATTGTTTAATGTTGATAAAGTATTTTCACAAGATGTTGCAAGTTATTTAAGTTATAAAAATATTTGTGTTAGATCTGGTGACCATTGCGCAAAATTTTTAAAAAATATTATTAATGTTACTACTACAGTTAGAGTTTCATTTGCTATTTATAATAATCGAGAAGAAGTGTTAAAATTTATTAAAGAAATTGAAAATGGGGGGGATTTTTTAGGTGGAATCTTCAGATAAAAATTTTATTTATCGTCAAATTATTTTGTCTCATTATCAAAATCCAGAAAATAAGTACAAATTTGATACAAAATTAACCAAAAGGCATAATAGTGAATCATGCATTGATGATATTACTTTTTATATCAAAGTAAATAAAAAAACCAATGTTATTGAAAAAATATCTTTTGATGGGATAGCTTGTGCCATTTGTACTTCATCTTGTGATATTATTTGTAATTTATTAAAAAACAAAAATATTGATAATGCAAAAAATATTTTAATAAATTACTACAATATGATTTTTCAAAATAAATATGATAAAGTTGTTTTAAAAGAGGCTAATGCATTTGAATTTATTTATTTGCAACCAAATAGAATAAATTGTGCCACTTTAGGGCCAAATTTAATTAATGAAATTTTAAATTTAAATATTAAAAAAAACAATTAGTTTGCAACCAGAAAATAAAATATTTCTTAGAGAAAAATATTTAAAATTAAGAAAAAAATACCTTAAAGACGAACTGTTAAAAAAAAACTTACTAATTAATAAAAAAATTATTTTTTTAATTAAAAAGCATAAATTTAAAAACATAGGTTTGTATTACTCTAAAAATAATGAGGTAGATTTGGAAGAAACCTTAAATTTTTGTCTTGAAAATAAAATATCTTGTTATTTTCCAAAAATTATAAATAAAAAAATAGAGTTTGTAAAAATTACAAAAAAATCAGAATTAATAACAGATAAATATCAAATAAAAGCACCAATTTCTAATAATTTTCTAAAAAATATTAATATCATTGAAATTATTTTTTGTCCTTGTATTGCTTTTAATTTAAATTATCAAAGAATTGGTTATGGTAAAGGATACTATGACAAATTTTTAAAAAATTTTTTTAATTTAAAGGCAATTGTTGCCTTTAACTTTCAAAAATTAGAAGAAATAACTAATTTTGAAGAGTATGATGTAAAGTTAGATTTAATTATTACAGAAACAGATTTATTAATTAATAAAAATAACAATTTTTATAAATAAAACTAAACAGATAGACATTAAAAAAATTATCAGTTTTTTAATCTAAACTATCAAAAAATTTTTTTAGCAGAATAGATAAAAAAGTTTATTAAAAAAGTTTATAAAAAAATTCTGTTATTACAAAAAAATTTGATAATATAAAACTTTAAATCCATTATATTTAATTGATAATTTGTTAAAATATAATAATATTCTAAAATTTTTTTATAAAATTAGAGCAGATTTAAAATAACAAAGGATATTTATGAAAATAGAAAAAAAATTAAAAACTTTTTTATTGTCATCATTAACTATATTTGCTTCTGTAATTTCAGTTGTAGGATGTGAAAGAACAACCATAAATGATGGAGGTGATCAAGGAGATCAAAATTACAAAGATTTTGTTAATAAATTATTAAAAAAAATATCCCCGAAGAACTATTTTTTTCCGGGAAACCATACTTCTGTTCAAGATTTTTATAAAAATGATACAGCTTGAAGAGAACATTATAGTTTAACTGATGCAAAAATTGATTTAGATAATTTAAAGTTTTATGATATTTCTGGTTACAAAGATAGAAATATGCCAACTATAAGAACTGCTAAACCAGTAACTTCATTGAAAGATGGAAACATAACATATGATGCGGATGGTAATGTTCTTTTTAATGGCGTTTCTTTAGATAATATTTTATTTGCTGAAATTTTATTTAAATTTATTTAATGTTGACTATCAGCCAGATGAACATGGAATGATTTTTTCAAATGTTACTTTATTTTTTGGGATTGTTGCCAACAAAAAAAATGTTAGTGCGAGATTTTGAAAAGATTTTTCTAAACCTGATAAAAAACCTCAGTTTAATGTTAATGCAAATACCCCTAACTTTTTTAAAATATAAAATTAGATCCTAACCATGGTTTTAAAGATGACAGTTATAATTTTGGAATAGATATTGATAACAATCATTCTTATGAATATATTGGTCCTGATCCTAGCACTATTACAGATATTAAATGAAATTTTGATAATAGTGTTAAGAAACAATTTGTGCCAAGTTTATTTACTGTTGCAGATGATAATCTTACTATTGAACAACCATCAGAAGAAGGACAACCTGTTAGTTTTAATTTTAACGCTACTAGTGTTATTGGACAATTTACTGTATCTGGTAAGGCAAACAAGGGTGCGCTTAATACTGAAGCCAATTTTTTGGGACTTTTTAATAAAAATAATTTAAAGTTAAATATAAATGGTAATTATTTTGTAGCAATTAACCTTGATAAAAAATAATCAAGTTAAAAAAATATTTTGTAAAAATGGCAAATTTATTGCTTAAAAAAAATAGTTTTTGCGATAGTAAATTAAATATAAAAATTAATTAATATATGTTTTATAATATAATATGTTTATAATATATTTGTTATAAATAAAAAATATTAAAAAAACAAAGGACAAATATGAAAATAGAAAAAAAATTTAAAACTTTTTTATTGTCGTCTTTAACTATATTTGCTTCTGCAATTTCAGTAGTTGGATGTGGAAGCAAAAAAGATGATGGAGATCAAAATTATAAAGATTTTGTTACTAATTTAGAAAAAATAAATTAAATGAAATCTAAAAAATACTTCTTTAGAAAATTTTTTGGATAAAAGCGGAAATCCAGATATTTATAATAAAAGATTTAAGTTTAAGTGTAAATAAGGTTGATCCAGAAACTCTAAAATTTTATAACATTACAGATTATATAAAAAATCTAGCGGTGATGAGATAAATTCTGAAAAATTTACTTCGTTGAAAGATGGTGGAGTAACATATAAAGACAAAAACATTTTCTTTAATGATGCTGATTTAAAAGATATTTTGTTCGCTGAAAATTTTGATTTAGTAGTAAAGTGAGAAGATAAAACACCTAAAGATAGTAAAATGATTTTCAAAAATGTTACTTTATTTTTTAAAATTAATTCTGACAAAGATAATTTTAAAATGGCAGATTGAACTTCTTTGAAAACAAATTTTAATGTTAATACAGGACCTGATTTTGCTAATGATTTAAAACTAGATAGTAATAGTAACTTTAAAAAAGATCAAATTGATTTAGGAGTATCTGAAAATACAAATCAAGCATATTGATTTAATAGTGAAGATGTTGAAAATGCTAATAGTATTGAATGAAATTTAGATCCTCAAGATGCTAAACATATATTATTACCAAATTTATTTACTGTTGGAAATGAAGATAAACTTACTGTTGAAGTAGATTCTTCTAAAAAAGGCTATTTTGATTTTTCTTTCGATAGTAGTAATATTTTTGCGTCATTTGAAATAGATGGTAAAGCTAAAAAAAAAGATGGTAGTGATACTAAAATTTCAGCAATGTTTGTTGGAATGTTCAGTAAAGATAATTCAACATTAAAATTAGCTAATAATTTTTTTGTAGATATTGATTTTAAATAAAAATTGACTTTAATAATATAAAAATATATAAATTCAAATTTATATAAAATATTTTAATTAAAAAACAATTCAAAAATCTTTGAATTGTTTTTTTTATTTTGTCCAAATTAGGTTGAAAATAATTAGTTGTAATAAAAAATAATATATAAAAATTAAAGGTATTTTTTTAATTTAGAGAAAATTTTTTGAAATTCTAGAATACTTAAAAATATTTAAACTTAGACAATATTAATGTAAAAAATTATTTTTATTATTACAAAAACAAATTTATTAATTATTTTATATTTTATCGTCATTAAATGTATTTGTTTCTTATTTTTAGTAGTTTAGATGTAAAATAGCAAAAAATAATGATGCAGAATAAAAAATTACAAAAGTTTTGTTGATATTACAAGAGTAATTTGAATTAAATAAAATAATTTGATGAAAACTGATTATTACTTGAAAGTTTTGATAGTTTTTATAAAATTTTTTTATATGAAAAGTTCAGTGTAATTTATTAATGTAAATAAATTAAATTTTTATCAAATAGTAATGTTCTTTTTAAAAATATTAATATAAAAGTATTTTGTTTGCTAAAAATTTTGATATAAAAATAGGAGCAGCGCGCGCAACCCGATAACTAACCAATTGATTTTTTCAAATTTTACTTTATTTTTTTAAATCAAAGCTAATAAAAATAATGCTTCAATGTTTGAAGTATAAGGTAAATTTTTAGTTAATATAACTACCTGATCCAGATTTTTTTAATAGTTCAAAAAAATAGATAAAAATAATTTTTTTAATGATAAAAATATTTCTTTAAAAAGAAGTAATAAATCTAATAACCAAGTTTATTGGTATGATATGGTTGGAAAAAAACCTGGTGAAGTTAATGATGTTAATAGAGCTTTAGTGAAGTATTTATTAGATTTATTTAATTGTTTCAGATGATACACTTCTATAGGTAAATCACAAGATAATAAATTTTATTTTTATTTTAATCCTAGTAGTTTTGTTGCTCATTATGCGTGGTACTTCAAAGAGAAATAATATTCCTGTTAATAATACAGCAAAGTTTGTTGGATATTTAATAAAAAAATTGAACTTTAAATAAAATAGGTTTTTTTTGTACAAATTAAAATTAACTAATAATAAAAATTTATAAAATTTAAATTAATTAATAAGCAATTCAAAATTTTTTGAATTGTTTTTTTTTATATTTTTTTATCAGTAAATTTGTAATAGTAAAAAAATCAACAACTATAACTCTTATAAAATTTAAAAAAAGAAAGGAAAAATATGAAAATAGAAAAAAAAATTAAAACTTTTTTATTGTCATCATTAACTATGTTTGCTTCTGCGATTTCAGTAGTTGCATGCGGAAGTAAAGATGAGGGGGACCAAAATTACAAAGATTTTGTTAATAAACTAGAAAAAGTTAGTTTTAAAAATTCAATAAAAGATAACACTTCTTTTAGTAGTTATGAAAATAGATTTAGTGACGATAAAGTTTGAAGTACAAATTTCAATATTAGTGCAGATAACTTAAAATTTTATGATATTACTGACTATGAAAATAAGGATAAGGAAACTATAACTTCTAAGTCGTTATCTACGTTAGAAGATGGAGGAATAACATATGACGCAGATGGTAATGTTCTTTTAAACAAAGTTTCTTTAAATAATATTTTATTTACAGAAAATTTTGATTTAAGTGTAAAAAATGTTAAATATGGTCCTAAAAAATCTTCGATGACTTTTAAAGATGTTACTTTATTTTTTCAAATTAAAGCCGACAAAGATAAAGTTATCATGATCCCTTGAGATGATACAAAAAAGAAAAAAATTTCAGTTTGAGGAAATACTACTGAATTTATTAAAACTTTATCATTAGATAAAAAACATGGTTTTAATACAAAAAATGTAGATTTTGGCTTAGCTAATAGTGATAATCAAATGTTTTACTATTTAAAAAATGATAAGGTTGAACTGAAAAATTGAACGTTTAAATGAACTGGTTTAGAAAAAGAAAAATTAAAACCTTTAGCTTCTAATCATTTATTTACTGTTGATGACAATGATAAACTTACTATAAATAAACCAAGTGGAAAAGATCCTTCTTATCATTTTTCTTTTAATGTGAAAAATTTTTTTGCTTGTTTCACTAATGTAGAAGGAGTTGCTACAGCAGAAACTTTTTTTGATAAAAAAGTTGAGGCAAATTTTGTTGGAATGTTTTCTAAAAGTGATTTACATTTTAATAATAAAAGTAATTTTTTTGTAGAAGTTGACCTAAAAAATTTATTATAAATAAAAAATTAAAATTAATAATTTAAATATTATAAATTAAATCTTATAAAATTTAAGTTAATTAAAAAACAATTCAAACATTTTTGAATTGTTTTTTTTATTTTTTTATAGAAGTAAATTTGTAATAGTAAAAAAGTTAATAACTATAACTATTGTAAAATTATTTTACAAAATAAAAAAGGTCGTTTTTCTGTAAATAAAATGAAAATAGAAAAAAAAATAAAAAAATCATTGGTTTCGTTGTTGACTGTAATTCCCTTAACATTTTCAGTTGTAGGATGTGAAAGTATTGTAAATAAAATACATAAAAATCTTAATTATAAAAAGTTTGTTAGTAAGGTTACTAATTTATCATTAGAAGAAAAATATCGAAAATATAGTAAGTTTGTTGATTATAATACTTCTCTTAACGATTTTTGAGCTGGAACAGATCATATTACTAAAAATGTAGAATATTCTATAAATGATAAAAATTTAAAAGAAGATAATATAAATTTTTATGATATTAGCAGTTTAGATTCAGAAAAAATATTGTCAATAGAATCGCAAAAATTAACTAGTCTTAAAGAAAAAGAAATAGATTATGATCCATTTATCAAAGAAATAATGTTTAATTTAAATGGCAAATGAGTTGGCTTAAATAATATCTTATTTTCTTCAAATTTTGATTTAAATATCATTAATTTAAATGACTTTAATAATATAGAAAAAAAAAATCATTATGCAATTTTTAAAAATATTACTTTGTTTTATAAAATGAAAACTATAGAAAATAAAAATGATTTTAGTGTTAAGTTTACTGTGTGAAGTGATAACAATATTCAATTATGAGGAAAACCAAATTTTGATACAAAAAACATAAAAATGGGTAGTGAAAAAATATGAAATCCTAAAGCTTTTAATCTTGGATTAGATAAAGAAACTAAAGGTGAAAATATTTTTTGACATATGGGTAATTTTAGCCATAAAGGTTACAAATTGGAAAAATACGAATCCATTACTAAAGTAACTCCAAAAATAATTAATACTTTATTTACTGTATCTGGAGATAATGTAACTATAGGTAATAATAAATTAATTTTTGAGTGTAATAATATTTTTGCTTTATTTAATCTAAAATCTATTTGAAAAAAAGAGAATTCTAAAGATTTAAAAGTATTATCTGCAAAATTTTTTGGAAAATTTGATAAAAAAAATTATATATTGAAAAAAGATAGTAATTTCATTGCCGAATTTGGTGAATTTTCTAACTAATTAAACTTAAATTTTATCTAATATTTTTAAATTATTTTTATTATTGAAGATACTCTTTATTTTTTTTAATTGTGCTTTTTTATTAAAGCTAAGTAAAATATTTTTTTTTAAAAAATATAATAAATATTTAAAAATTAAAAAATTATATCTGTTTTGTACCTTCAAAAATCTGACTAACTGTTTCTATTTCAAAAACATTGGTAATTAACATAATTTCATCACCAATTTCTAGTTCAATTTCACTTGAGGGATTAATAATTTCACTAAATCTTTTAATTGAAATAATATTAATATTATTTTTTCTAAAGTTAATTTTTGATAACTTTTTTTTGGTTAAATTTATATTATTTAAAGTAATTTTTAATAAACAAAAATTTTTGTCTAATGGGACTAGGTAATAGTTGAAAGAATAAATAATCTGATAAGCAATTTTTTTACCAACTTCATATTCTGGTAGAACAACTGTGTGAACTCCTAAAGCGTTAATAACATCTTTATGTCTTTCGCTTGAAGCCTTTGCGACTATTTTTTCAATTCCTATTTCTTTTAAAGCGGCAATAATTAAAATGCTAGATTCAATATCACTACCAACAGAAACTACTACTGTTTTAAATCGATCAACACCGACTTCCATTAATGCTTCTTTGTCAGTCGCATCAATAATGTAAGCTTCATCAACTTCAGCACTTATTTGATTGATAATACTTTCTCTGCTATCAAGTGCTAAAATATTTTTTTTCATTTTAATCAATTCTTCAATAATTGATTTCCCAAATTTTCCAACTCCAATTATACAAAAATCATTTTCCATAAAAACCTTGCTAATGTAGCCTTTAAAAAATATTAAACTTAAAATATATTTTCTTTTAATTTTATTATAAGAATAATATTTTTATTTATTAATAATATAAATTAATTTATTTTTTTAATAACTATTTTTATGTTTTATTATTTTAAAAATTTAAAAAAAATACACCAACATAAATGGTTGGTGTAGTAATATAAAATATTTTTTTGTAAATTATTTAAAAAATAAAAGAAAAGTAAAAAAAACTTACAAAAATTAAAAAAAAGCAATATTTATAAAAAATGTATTAAAAAAACTGAAAAATATTGAAGTTATTCATAAATATAACTTCATTATTATTATAACAAAAAATTCCTTATATTTTTAAATACTAAAAAAAATTATAATGTTGTTTTAAATTTAATAAATTTTTGTTTAATAAAATAAATAAATAAATATTAAAATATTTTGTAAAAATAATGTTTGATAAAAAATTAAAATTTCAAAATAATTTGAAAAAAATTATAAATATTTTTTCTGGATTTAAAAAGTCTTATAAGTTAAAATTTTTTATTTATTACTTATTAATTTTATTGTTTTTAGCGTGAGTTTTGACAACAAATTTGTCACTAAAAACAGATATTTCTCAAAATCCTCTAAATACAAATGGAAAAGAAAAATTTTCTTTTATAGATGCCTTATTTACGGCTGGTAGCGCTTTTTCAGATACTGGTCTTACAGTAATTAGTATTTTTGATCAATTCAATTTATTTGGACAAATAATTGTTTTATTTTTAATTCAATTAGGTGGAATTGGTCTTACAGTATTAAAGTATATATTTATTAGAGCAATTGGAAAAAAAATTGGTTTTACTGATAGTTTGGCTTTTAATGATGAAAGAGGCTATTCAAAGCTTGGAAGTAGTGAAAGTATCATTATTACAACAATTATTTTAATCTTTGGTTTGCAATTTATTTCGTCAATTACTTTAATGTTTCATTTTCATTATTATCATCCAGATACTGCAACAAACTTAAATGTTAATAATTCAACGGATTTTAAAAATTTTAACAACCTAATCGGACAATTAAATAATAATTATTTTTTATCTTTTTGATATGGTTGATTTCACTCAACTAGTGCAATTAACAATGCTGGTTTTGATATTTTTGGGAATAATTCATTAATTTATTTTTCAACTGATTATTTTTTTCAGTTTATTATGCTTTTTTTGTTAATGGTTGGGGGAATTGGATTTCCAGTATATTTTGAAATTTGACAAAAAATAAAATATAAATTTGTTTATAAAAAAAGTTATCGTTATAGTTTATTGTTTAAATTTTCAGTAATTTCATATTTTTTTATTACTTTTTTTTCAATATTGTTAGTGTTTATGTTTGAATCGCTTTCTCATTCACCAAATGGAGTTGATAATATTGTAAATAATTCTACTTATTCGTTTCAAAGTAATAACAAAGCGCCAGCCCTATTTTCAGACTCAAATTACTCATGAACTCAAAAAGTATTTTTTGTTATTTTTAATACTCAGTCAACAAGAAATGCGGGTTTTGCAACCTTGCCAATGCAACAATTTTCTTCCTACACAAAAATTATTTTTTCTCTTTTGATGTGGGTTGGAGCTTCACCTTGTTCTACTGGTGGAGGAATTAGAGGAACAACACTTTTTATTGTTGTTTTGGCGCTATGAAAAAAAATTAAAGGCGAGAAACAAATTAACATTTTTAAAAAAAGAATTTCTTTAAATCTTGTTAGTAGTGCCTTTATTGTCTTTTTTGCTTCATGTGTATTGCTTTTAATTTCAACAATGATATGTAATACTTCATTGTATGAAACAAAATATATCTCTATAAAAGATTATGGAGTTCTTGACTCATTTTTTACAATTTGTAGTGGTTTTGGAACTACTGGGTTGTCCACTGGATTTACTTATTATTTAAATACTGCAAGCAAAATAATTACTATTATCGTTATGTTTATTGGACAATTAACCATTAGTAATACTTTAATTTTGACAACAAGTAAAAAATTTACAGAAAGAAAAAGAAAAATAAATTATGCCAAAGAAGATATTTTAATTGGATAAAAACATGGAAAAAAAAAATTTTGATTGTGTAATTGGTTGTTTTTGAGGCGATGAAGGAAAAGGGAAGGTTATTGACCTAATTTCTAAAGATTATCAATATGTGGTTCGAAGTCAAGGTGGTGATAACGCAGGTCATACCATAAAAATTAAAGATAAGACCTTTAAACTTTCAATTTTACCTTCTGGTGCATTAAGAAATAAAATTTGTTTAATAACATCTGGATGTGTAATAAATTTAGAAAAATTATTAAATGAAGTTTTAGAAATTGAACAAAAGAGCAAAAAAAAAGTAAAAGTATTTGTTTCTTTAAATACTCATATTATTTTGCCATATCACAAAATATTAGATGAAATTAATGAAAAAGTTAGTGGAAAAAATAAAATTGGAACAACATTAAGGGGAATTGGACCCTCATATATTGATAAATTTGGAAGAATTGGAATCAGAATTGTTGACTTATTTAATGATGAAAAAATTTTAAAAGAAAAAATTAAAAATTCTTTGATTTTGAAAAATATTATTTTTAAACACTTTAATTATCAAGAATTTAAAGTAAATGATATTTTTAACTATTTAATGGGTTTTAAGGATTTTTTATTAAATAAAACTTTTAATAACAAGGAAATGTTTGAGAGCATTTTAAAATCTAATAAAAAATGCTTGTTTGAAGGCGCTCAAGGTACAATGCTTTGCATTGAAAATGGAACCTATCCATATGTTACATCATCATCACCAACATCACTTTCAATTCCTTTAAATTCAACTATATCCCACAAAAACATTGGAAAAATTATTGGTATTACAAAGATTTATTGTTCTAGGGTTGGTAATGGATTTATGCCAACAATAATAAAACCAGAAAAGATTGATTTAAAAAAAATAAAGTTACTTGGAAATGAATTTGGAACAGTTACTGGTAGAGAACGAGAAATTGGTTGGTTAGATTTAGTAATTTTAAAATATTCTGTTGAATTAAATCAAATAAATATGTTGTCGCTTATGCATTTAGATGTTTTTTCTCATTTAAATATCATAAAACTGTGTGTTGGATATCATTGTAATGGTAAAATATTAAAAAAATATCCTCAAAATTACGAAGACTTTTTGAAATGTGTTCCAATTTACAAAACATTTAAGGGATGAAACCTTGATATTTCAAATATTAAAAAATATCAAGATTTGCCAAAAAATTGTCAAAAAATTATTGAATATATTGAAAAATATGTAAATTGTAAAATTAAAATTTTATCTGTTGGAGCTGCTAGGAAAAAAACTATTTATAAAGATTAATATTGTGGATTTTTTAATTATTGCTTTAAAAAAAGTTAATTGTAGTTTTTTTATGTATCCTAAATTTAATTTATTTTCAAAATTTTCATCACTTTTTTTTAGATGATTTGTCTTTTTCAGATTCTTCAAAAATTTTTTGTTGAGTAATTTCAACATTTTCTTTGTTTTCTTGTTCTAAAAAAGACATATTTTCATGTTTAACTTTTTGATTTAATGAAGAAATATTTGTTTCTTTAGCTGCTTGACTTAATAAAAACATATCTTGCAAATGTTTTTCATAAGTTTCATCCTCAATTACTGCAGGATCTTGCAATAATCTAGAAATCTCTTCACGTAATTTAGTATATTTTGAAATATTTTTGGCACAAAAATTGTAAACATTTGACAAATGTTCTGTTATGCGGTAATATTTTGGTTTTATTAGTTTTAATTCTTTTTTAAAAAAGCGTTTAGGGTCAAATCTTTCAAGTGAAGTACCTCTTTTTGTTAAGTTAGCATATTTTTGGTAAAAGTTTTGTCCAAGAATAGATCATAAAATTATATGAGTTGAAACCTCTGGTAATTTTGAAAATAATGGCTGATAATCTGTAGAAAAAGCATATAAATTGATCCTGTCAACAAGAAAAGGATTAGAGGTTTTCGAATAAATTTTTGGAATTATTAGATCATTTAAATGATATCTGTAAATAGTTTTCTTTAAGTTTATTTCTTCTGCAAGATCAGAATACAAAATTTTATTAATTTTTGTTCATTGATAGCCAGCAGTTATTGTTCTTCAAGGGAAAACTGTGTGTCTTAAATGATTAGCTCTTGGATATTTTAATCAATCAAAAAAATCAGTGCTAGTTATTGTTAAAGGACGTCTTTTCTCTACTAAATCACTTAATTTATAAGTTTTATCATCCAAGCAATTTTTTCCCAAAAAATGTAAAATATTTCTTGATTTTCTTCTGATTTTTATTAATAAGCTAATTTGTTTTTCGAGTTCATAAAACATTTTTATGTAATTTGCTTGTTGATATAAGTTGGTAGGTATAATCATTCAACTGGCATCAAACCCTCATTTTGTAAATAGGTAAGAACCAAAACCATTCCCGGCATTATTTTCAAATAAATAAGAATTGCCTTTAAAAAAATAGTAAAAAAATAAATTTAAATATATCTTTTCATTGTTATTTTTAAAAATAACAATAGATCTACTTAAAAAAACATCGCTCGTCTTTAAAAAACTTATTTTACCAAATGGAAGCGAATAAGTGAATAATAAATCGCCATAATTGGCTTTTGTAAAATTATTTTTAATAACATCATCTGGAAGATAAGAAAATTTGTCATTTTCTTCAATATATAATTTATCATCATTTTTTTCTCATCAACTTTTTAAAAGATACTTGTTTTTCCATTCTTTCTTATCAAACCTACGATTTCTTTTGTGAGTTTCTACTGCAGAAAAAAAAATATTACCTTGTTTATATTTAAAAATGTCTCTAGCATAAACCAATGTATAGTCAAAAGTTGGAAAGTAAAAGTTTTTTCAAAAATAATATTCTTTTCAATAGACATTTTTACAATTATTTTTTTGAAATCCAAAAACATTAGATTTTAAAAGTTCATCTAAATATGATAAATATAAAGCGTTTAAACAAAATTTTCTTTTGTATTGTAATTCTTCAATTGATAAATTATTTAAATTTAATTTATCAATAAAATAAGTGCTTAAATCAAAAACATTTTGGTTGTTTTTCATTAGTTAATTTTAATTAATTTTTTTAATATATTTATAGAAAATATTTAATTTTTTGGAAATTTAATTTTTTAATTAAAGTATATAAAATAATAAAAAATTTCTATTATGTAGGGATTCTTTTTTGGTGAAACAGTATGAATTTTTTGGTGAAACAGTATGAAAAAATTTAATTTATTAGGAGCAATCTTTGTTGGTTCACTTTTTGTGTGTGCAAATATTTATCACACTGTTGAAAGTAGCAATAAAAATCAAAGTGATGTTTATAAAATATCTAATAATGTAGTTAATGGTGTTAATGGCAGAAGTGATTATTTAAATAAATATTTGATTTTTTTAAAAAAAATTAAAAATAACACAACATATCAAAATGTTTTGCTATTTCAAAGTGTTGATAATGAAAATTTGTTATTTAAGAATGTTGATAACAATTATGTTAATGTTTTTAATGAAAGTACAAAATCATCTTTTTCTTTATATTTTATAAATGATAATTTTTCAATAAATCAAAATATTAAAAATAATTATAATTATTTAATTAGTACCTTAAATAATAAGTTAAATCTAAAAGATACCAAAAATTATGATGAAGTAGTTCAAGACTTTGATTATCAAACTAACAATTATTTTGATTTTGATGGTTCAGTAACTTCAAAAGACAAAAGTTCTCAAAGAAAATTTAATGGTGTTCTAAGAGATGAAAATTTTATAAATTTTAATGTTAATTCATTTGATCAAAATTTAAGTACTGGATGAGGTTTTTGAAAAATTTTTCAAATTGTAATAGCAGCTATTGGTGCTATTATTATGATAATTTGTGGTATGTATTCACTTGCTGGCTATTTAGGAGCTTTTTCAGGTGGTGAAGCTTTGGCTGGAGGAGCTAGTGCAGCAGCAGGGGCTGAAGGAGCAGAAGCTGGTTCAACAGGTGGTATTGCTACTGGAACTGGTTCTGGTGTTAATGGTGCTATTCAGGATGCTAATGCAGTTGGAGAAACAATTAGAAATGCAATAAATACTGCTAGTGGTGTTGGAAATATTGAAAGATTTTTTAGATGATTTAGATGTGGTAGAAGTAATAGCAACGAATCTAGTCTACAAATGGATCATATTATTGAATGAGATAGTGTAAATAGTGATAATAGCGAAAATCTTTTAAATGAATTAAATGACTTAACAAATAATAATGTTGGATCTGGAATGCAAGATAGAATTGATGGTTTAGAAGATAATGTAAGCATAACATCTAATGTAGCTGACAATCAGTCAGAAGAATCATGATATGATATTGATTTGCATAGTAGAGATAATGATTTGCATAGTGACTATGAACAAATTCCAGAAAACGTAGGCGGAAATCGTGGTAGTAGTATTTTTGATTCGTTAAAAAATTGATTTCATAATAGTGTCGGTAGAGTTGGTGGTAAATTTAAAAGATTTTTTAATTTTAGGGGCGGAAAAAACAATAATAATGATATTATTACTGAATTACAAGCTAGACTAGATGCTTTGAGAGAAAATGCTGATGTTTCATCTGGACGAAATTCAACTAGTTTAGATGATCTTTTAAATACTAATCATAATTTAAATGAACATATGGATTTGAAAGCATCAGAAAGTTCTGATGGGATTTTGTATAACTTTGACAATGCTAATAATGTAATAAATAGACCAGAAAATCCAGAATTAAATGAAAATTTTAATAGTTTTAATACCAATAATTTTGGATCAACTAATAATGAAATAAGTAATAATTCATTTGATTTTGGTTCACAAACTGATACTAATGATATTATTGATGAATTACAAGCTAGAATAGAAGCTATGAAAGAAAATATTTCAGATTATTTAAATAACTTACCAAATAATAATGTTGAATCTGGAATACAAGATAGAATTGATGGTTTTGGAGATAATGTAAGCATAACATCTAATAAAAGTGAAATTGATATTTCAGGAATTTATGATGATATTAATTTACATAGTGACTATGAACAAATTCCAGAGAATGTAGGCGGAAAAAACAATAATAATGATATTATTACTGAATTACAAGCTAGACTAGATGCTTTGAGAGAAAATGCTGATGTTACATCTGGACGAAATTCAACTAGTTTAGATGATCTTTTAAATACTAATCATACTGAAAATAATGTTGGTGATCCTAATGACTTTAACATGCAGACTGATAATGAAATTTATAACGATGATTTTTTTGATAGATTAGAAGCTAGACTAGATGCATTGAGAAATAATGATACTGTTCCATCTGGGCAGAATTCAAATAATTTAGATGATCTTTTAAATACTAATCATGCTGAAAATAATGTTGGTGAAACTAGTGACTTTAATATGCAAACTGATAATGTTGATACTAATGATTCAATAGTTCAGACTAATAATAATATTATTGATACAAATGATTCTGTGGCGCAAACTAATAATAATAGTATTGATACTAAGGATTTTGTATCACAGACTGATAATGTTGATACTAATGACTCAATAGTACAAACTAATAATAATAGTATTGATACTAAAGATTTTGTTGCGCAAACTGAAAATGTTGATACTAAGGATTTTGTATCACAGACTGAAAATGTTGATACTAATGACTCAATAGTACAAACTAATAATAATAGTATTGATACTAAAGATTTTGTTGCGCAAACTGAAAATGTTGATACTAAGGATTTTGTATCACAGACTGATAATGTTGATACTAAGGATTTTGTATCACAGACTGAAAATGTTGATACTAAGGATTTTGTATCACAGACTAAATAACGTTTTTGGAACTCAAGTTGGAACTCAAGTATATGATGATGAATTTTTCAAAGATGATAGAGGTAGCTTTAATACATGAGAGATGGATGGATACAAAAATAGTGAAGAAAGCATAGCAGATCAAGAAAATAATTATACTAGAAGTAATCCAGAGCTATTTTCATCTTCTATGAATCATAATCCAGAATTAAGTTCAACTAGAAGCAATCCAGAACTATTTTCATCTTATATGAATCATAATCCAGAATTAAGTTCAACTAGAAGTTCTAATTTCATTGAAGATAATCCACTTTTTGATTATGATGAAAAATTTAGCCCAGTTAATGATGGTTATGGATCTTCTTCAGAAGAAAATTATAATTTTAGAATTAATAACTGAAGAAAAGATGATTTTTATACAACCGCTTATTTATCAGACTCTCAAGAAGAACTATCAAATAATCAAAATAATGTGCAAATTAATTTAGAAGGTCAAACAACTAAAACATCAGATGATTTAGTTTCACAGTTACAAGAAAATAATGCATTTTATGATAATAAAGAAACTCATACCAACATTAATGTAGAAAATCCGGGTAGTCAAGCAGAATCAGAACTAAATGAAAGTGGAATTTCAGAATCACAAGAAAATAATGAGTCATTTAGTGATAATTATACCCTTCGTGAAAATTTCGATAATCAATCTTTAGAAACTAATTCTAAGGGTGGTGAATTTGATGAACAAAAATTTCAAGAATGATATCTTAATAATCAAGAAAGTATTCAACAAGGAATTTTTGGTAATTTTAGAAATAGTTCGTCTTCAAATTACATCCCAAGAGGTTCTTCTACAGGTGAAGTAATGGTTAATGCTGAAGGAACATCATTAGAACATGATTTTGATCCACTTAGTGCAAACTTTGAAGATGAAATTGAAATAGAAAATAATATTGATTTAAATATAAATTATTCAACTCCATCAGCATCTGGTGGTGGTTATGATATAGTTGTTACTGAGGGTGAAATTCAACCTTTTTTAACAGAACTTTAATACTTTTAAACTAAAAAATCAAGAAATTTAAAAAAAAGCAATCTCTAGTAGATTGCTTTTTTTATTTTTAAAAGTTTTAGTTGTTGAAAATTGTTGCAAAAAAATAAACAAAAATAATATTTTGCTTGTTTTTCAAATAAATATAATATAAATAAAAAACATTGAATTTTCAAATATAAAATAAATTTATTTTATAATTTAAATATATTAGATATAGATATTTTAAAAAATTTAAATTTTAAAAAATACATAGTTATGAACCTAAATTTTGCTCCAAATTATGAAAAAGATCCAGACATTTTAAGTAAGTTTGGTATATTTATTAATGATTTATACAAAAACAATAAATTAGATCCGATAATTGGTAGAAATGAAGAAATTCAATCAATTATTAGGATTATTACTAGAAAAACAAAAAATAATCCTATATTAATTGGGGATCCAGGAGTCGGAAAAACGGCAATTGTTGAGGGTTTAGTACAAAAAATTGTTGAAAATAATGTTCCAACATTTTTACAAAATGCATTAGTTTATCAATTAGATATGTCATCTTTAATTGCTGGAGCTTCATTTCAGGGTGAATTTGAAAGTCGCTTAAAAGCTGTTATTAACAAATTAAAATCTAGTAAAGAAAAAATTATTTTATTTGTTGATGAACTTCATACAATTGTTGGGGCTGGAAGAACGCAGGGTGCTATGGATGCTTCAAATATTTTAAAGCCTGCGTTGGCAAAAGGTGAGTTGAAATGTATTGGTGCAACAACATTGTCAGAATATCGCGAATATATTCAGAAAGACCCAGCTCTTGAAAGAAGATTCCAGAAAATATTTGTTCAAGAACCCACAGCAAATGATACTTTAACAATTTTGAGAGGCCTAAAAACAAGTTATGAAAATTTTCATGGAGTGAAAATTTTAGATAAAGCGTTAATTGCTGCTGTTGAATTCTCACAAAGATACATTAGTAATCGATTTTTGCCTGACAAAGCCATTGACTTAATTGATGAGGCTTGTAGTGATATTAAGGCAAAAATTGCCTCTGTTCCGGAAGAATTAGATCTAATTAATCAAAAACTTTTAAATTTAAAAATTGAACAAGAAGCTTTAAAGCAAGAAAAAGATCCAGAATCAAAGTTTAAATTTAAAGAAAATGAAAAAAAAATTAAAAATATTGAGGCTGAAAAAAAAGTTTTAGAAGATAATTGAAATAAAGAAAAATTAGTTTTAGAAGAAATTAACAATCTTAAAAATCAACTAACAGAAAATGAAGATAAGCTAAATAAATCTTTAAATGTTGGGGACTTTGTTCTTGCTGGAAAAATTAAACATGCAATTATTCCAAAATTAAAAGAGCAACTAAAAATATTTGAAGAAAAAAAAGAAAAAACAAATATTTTAAAAGAAGTTGTTACCGATTATGAAATTGCAAGAGTAATTGAAAAATGAACTAAAATTCCTGTTTCTAAAATTACAATGTCAGAAAAAGATAAGCTTTTATCTTTAGAAAAAGTTTTAAGAGAAAATATTGTTGGACAAGATTTTGCTATTAAATCAGTTTGTGATGCAATTTTAAGATCTAGAGTAAATATTAAAGATCCAAACAGACCAATTGGAGCTTTTGTTTTTTTAGGTTCTACAGGAGTTGGTAAAACAGAACTTGCAAAAAATATTGCCAAAGTAATTTGTGACTCTGAAAATAACTTTTTTCGCTTTGATATGAGTGAGTATTCTGAAAGACATAGTGTTTCAAAATTGGTTGGATCGCCACCTGGATACATAGGTTATGAAAAAGGTGGAACTTTAACAGAAAAAGTTTATCATAACAGTTATTGTGTTATTTTAATTGATGAAATGGAAAAAGCTCATTCTGAAGTTTTAAATCTATTCTTACAAGTAATGGATAATGGTTTTTTGACAGATTCACTAGGAAAAAAAGTTAATTTTAAAAACACAATTATTATTTTTACCTCAAATATTGCTTCAAATGAAATAATTAAAAAAAATTTTGATAAAGCAATTGATATTTTTAAAAATAGTTATAGCAATGAATTTATTAATCGATTAGATGAAATTATTTTATTTAATCCTTTAACAAAAGAAAATGTTTATCAAATTATCAATTTATATATTGAAAATTTAAATGAAAGAATTGTTAAAAAAAAATTAAAATTAACTTTAACAAAAAAAGCCATTGATGCTATTTACAATAACGGTTATTCTTTAGCGTATGGGGCAAGACCGATAAAAAGATATATTGAAAAAAATATTGAATCCTTAATCGCTTATGAAATTATTAAAAATGATATTAAGAATTCAATTATAAATATTGATTTTAATTTGGGTAATTTTATTTTAAAATTTCAAAAATCAAACTAATTAAAGGCAAAAAATGATAGAAAAATACCTTGATCATACTTTCTTAAAACCAACAGTTACAGAAAGTGATGTTTTGAATTTAATTGAAGAGGCAAAAAAATATCAATTTAGAGGCGTCTGTGTTCCTTTAAAATATGTCTCATTTGTAAAAGAAAAGCTAAAAAATACCAACTGTAAGGTAGTTACTGTAATTGGATTCCCGCTTGGTTACTACTTAAAAGAAGTAAAAATTAAAGAAGCAAAATTAGCTTTAAAATTGATGGCGGATGAAGTAGATATGGTAATAAATATCTCTGATCTAAAAGAAAAAAAATATCAAATAATTAAAGATGAAATAAATGAAATAAAAACTTTATTAAATGACAAAGTTTTAAAAGTAATTGTTGAAACATGTTATTTAACAGAGGAAGAAAAAATTAAATGTTGTCAAATAATTAATGAAACAAATGCTGATTATATTAAAACTTCGACGGGATTTGGCATAGATAATGCAAAAATTGAAGATATTAAACTTTTCAAAAAATATTTAAACAAAGGTAAAAAAATTAAGGCTAGTGGGGGAATAAAAAATTATTTAGATGCTCTGAAAATGATTAAAGCTGGAGCAGATATAATTGGAACTTCATCATCTGTGAAAATTACAAAAGAATCTATGGTAGTAGAAAACTAATTATTTGAAAAATATTAAAACAATTGGAATTATTGGAATTTGTGAAAATAGTTTGATTTTTTTGGATTATTGTAAAAAAAATCGTTACGAAACAATTGTTTTAAATGATGTTTTAGCAAGTTCATTTGATGAAAAATGTGATAAGCTAATCATTAGTGATTTTTTTGATAGGAAAATAATTGATGATTTTTTTTCTGAATGTGATTGTGTTTTTATTTCAGATAAAAAAATTAATTTTTTTTTATTTGAAAAGTATTATCAAAAAATTATTTCTTTTGACGAAAATATTGGTTATTATCAAAAAAATTTGTTGTTGCAACAAGAGTTTTTTCGAAATCTTAACTTAAATGTGTTGCCGTTTTCTAGTGTTGAAGATAAAAATTCAATTTTAATGTTTAGTAAAATATTTGGTTTTCCATTAATCTTAAAAAACAAATTAAATATTGATTTATTTGATAAAAATTCTTTTTTAATTAAAAATCACGATGATATAAAAAAATTAAATATTGTTAATTTTAATAATTTTTTTGTACAAAAAGAAGAAACTAGTTACTTAATAATTTCTTTAGTTTTTGTAAAAAGAAATCATAAAATTATTTCTTGTTTTTTTTCAAAAACAACATTTTTTAATAATTTAATGATAAAAACTGAAAAATATGTTGACTTGAAACTTGAAAAAAAAATTTTGCAGTTAGTTAAAAATATTAATATTTTTTTGAAGAATGAAGTTTTTTATACAATATCTTTAAGAAAATGAAAAAATGAATGACATGTTTTAAATATTACATGTTTTGTGGAAAAATATTCATTTTGATCACTAAAAAATCAATTTAATTGCTTTGAAGTATTGATAAATTCCAAATTAAAAAATAAAAATGAACAAAGCGATTATCTTTGTTATTTTATTTTTGGCAAATTTTATTATGAATTATTTGATTTTTTAATAAAAAATGAAAATATTATTTTTAAAGATTATTTAAAAGATAATTTTGAAGAAACAGATATTGTTGGTCATTTTTTAGTATCGAAAAATAATCATATTGCTATTAAAGAAATTAAAAATTTTTTAAAAATAAAACATTAAAAAACAAACCTTTTTTTTAATAAAAAAAATATTTAAAATAGTAAAACAAAATTATATGTATATTGATAGGTAGTGTTTTTAGTATGAAAAAATTATATATTTTATTTGTTTCATCTCCATTTTTATTGCCATTTACACAAGTTAAAACAGTAAATTCTTATGAAAATAAAACATTTTTAAAAGAAAATTTTAATTTAAAAAATAATAATTCTAATTTAAAGGAAAAATTTATTGTATTTGCAAATAAATATAAAAAAATACCAAAATATAAAAATATTTCCCTATTTAATAGTAAATTAAATGATAATTTAAAATTTAATAATGTTAGTAGTGGTGGTTTTTTGATGTTTTTAATTTATCAACCAATTATTCATTTGTTTTAAATTATGTAGATAATAATTTTTTGTTAGGTAAAGATATTGAAAAAAATTATTCATCTTTAATGAGTATCCTTCCTTCCCAATTAAATTTAGATAAAAAATATAATTTTTTAACATCGATTAATAACTTTAATTTTGTTGGTAATGAAAAATATAATTTTGCTGGTACTTCAGAGTCAGATAATGGACAATCTTTAAAAGTGTTTCATGGAGATATAAAAGATGGTCTGCTATTTAATTTTTACACTACAGATTATAATGCTACTTTCCAGGGACTTAGTTGATGAAAAATTTTGTTAATTGTTGTTGGGGTTATTGCAGCAATTATTGCGATTGCATTTGGATTCTATAATGCTGCTAGTTATTTTGGTTGAGTAGGTGGCGAAGCTGCAGCTGCTGGAGCTGAAAGCGCTGGAGCTGGTGGTGCTGCGGGAGCAGCAGCTGGGGATGCTGCTGGCGTACTTGATAGATTGGAAATTTACGGTAGGGAGTGGCTTGCAGCTCGAAGAGATATTGACGCTTTAGGCCCAACATGAGCAAATGGTTCTCCATGAGCTACTGGTACAGCTGGGGGCGCGGCTGGAGCTGAAGGGGCTGTTGGAGGTGTGTCAGAAGGAGCTGCTGGAGGTGCTATGGCTGATGCTGAGGGTGCTGTTGGAGGTGTGTCTGAAGGAGCTGCTGGAGGTGCTATGGCTGATGCTGAGGGTGCTGCTGGAGGTGCTTCTGGAGGTTTTTCAGAAAGCGCTATTACTGGTTCTGAAGGTGAAACAGCTTCTGGTGCTGGCGCAAATGAAGAATTAGAAGGAATAAGTGAAGAAGAGGCTGAAAATAATTCAAGTAGTTTTAGGGATAAGCTTGAAGAAAAAGGTAAAGATTTTTTTAATGATTTAAAAAAAGGATATAAAAGCGGTAAAAAAGGTTTTAGAAGTTTTAGAAAAGGAACTTCTAAATTTGGAAAAAAAATATATAAACAAGGAAAAAATTATTTTAGGGAAAAAACTGGAAAAACAAATAAAAATGACTTAGAAAACGCTGTTGGTAAAGGTGGAAAAAATAAACCAGATTATGAACCTTCTACAAGTGGAACTTCTAGACAAAATGTTCAATCAGGTGGCGGAAACTCAAATTTAAATAGGGGAATTACTGCAAATAACACTGGAAAACGCACATATGTATATGGAGAAAATAGCGATTTTTCTACTCCTGACAATGTTACTACTCATTTGTCACCTGGTGGTAGCTCAGACCCTTATAAATTTGAGTGAGATCCTTTTCAAAATCATTAATCAATAAAATATTTTAAGAATGTTATTTATGTGAATATATGAAAAAATTTAATTTATTAATTCTTACAACAATGGGGTTGTTTTGCTTTTCAAGTTTGAACTTAAATTTTGAAAAAAATAATTTAAATCAGCAAAATAGCAACCTAAAAAGCAAAGTAAAAGGTAATTTTAACGAAAGTTATTCAAAAAATTATTTACAATTTTTAAGAAAAATTAAAAACAATACAATATATCAAAATGTTTCTTTGTTTCATAGTGTAAATAATAGTTATTTGTTATTTAGTAGTGTAAATAATAATTATGTTAATGTTTTTAATAAAACTACAAAATCATCTTTTTCTTTGTATTTTTCTAATAATAATTTCTCAATAAATGATAATATTAAAAATAATTACCGATATTTAACTAGTACTTTAACTAATAAATTAAACTTAAAAGATACTAAAAATTACGACGAAAATATTCAAAATTTTGTTTATCAAAGTGATGATTCTTTTACATTTAATGGTAGTGTAATTTCAAGTGATCAGCAATCTGAAAGAAGTTTCTATGGCATTGTAAAAAATAAAAATTTAATAAACTTTAATGTTAATTATTTTGATAAAAATTCTACTGGATTGGGATTTTGAGCAATTTTTGGAATTGTTATTGCAGCAATTATAATCGTTATTTTGATTGCTTGTGGTTTATATGCTTTGGCTGGTAGTTTTAGTGCATTTGCTGATGCTGGTGCTGCTGGAGCTGGTGGTCTTGCTGGAGCTGAAGGTGGCTTTGAGGGGGCTGGTAGTGCTGGTGGTTTTGCTGAAGCTGAAGGTGGTTTTGCGGGGGCAGAGGGAGCGGAAGCTGGAGTTTCTGGTGCTGGTGCTATTGGTGTTGAGGACAGTATTTGAAATTTTTTTATAGATTATTCAAAATTAGAAGCTTATGGGATATATTTAAATGAGTTTGAAACACCATTTTTTTCACCTGTTGGTGAAATAGCTACAACCGAGCTATAAAATTTTTTTTAAAAATTAGAATTAAAAAAAAAAAAAAAAATTTTAAAAAAACTAAAAAATTAAAAAATAATTTTTTTAAAACTTAAAATAAAAAATTTGTTTTTTTTAATTTTTATCTAATTAAATAAAATAAATAAATGTGCTTTTAAAAGGAACTGTTTTTATGGTGAATATATGAAAAAATTTAATTTACTAATCCTTTCAACAATGGGGGTGTTTTGCTTTTCAAGTTTGAACTTAAATTTTGAAAAAAATAATTTAAATCAGCAAAATAGCAACCTAAAAAGCAAAGTAAAAGGTAATTTTAACGAAAGTTATTCAAAAAATTATTTACAATTTTTAAGAAAAATTAAAAACAATACAATATATCAAAATGTTTCTTTGTTTCATAGTGTAAATAATAGTTATTTGTTATTTAGTAGTGTAAATAATAATTATGTTAATGTTTTTAATAAAACTACAAAATCATCTTTTTCTTTGTATTTTTCTAATAATAATTTCTCAATAAATGATAATATTGAAAATAATTACCGATATTTAACTAGTACTTTAACTAATAAATTAAACTTAAAAGATACTAAAAATTACGACGAAAATATTCAAAATTTTGTTTATCGAAATGATAATTCTTTTACATTTAATGGTAGTGTAATTTCAAGTGATCAGCAATCTGAAAGAAGTTTCTATGGCATTGTAAAAAATAAAAATTTAATAAACTTTAATGTTAATTATTTTGATCAAAATCATACTGGACTAGGATTTTGAGCAATTTTTGGAATTGTTACTGCAGCAATTATAATCGTTATTTTGATTGCTTGTGGTTTATATGCTTTGGCTGGTAGTTTTAGTGCATTTGCTGATGCTGGTGCTGTGGGAGCTGAAGGTGGGGTTGCTGGGGCAGAGGGTACTATTGCAAATTTTGGAATAGATTATTCAAATGTTACATATTTGGAAACTTATGGAATAAGTTTAAATAATTTTGATATGCCAATTTTTTCACCTGTTTATCAAACAACTACAATTGCGCTATAAAGTTTCTATTTAAAAATTATTTTTAATATATTTAAAAAAAGAAGAAAATTTTTAAAAAAACTAAAAAATTAAAAAATAATTTTTTTAAAACTTAAAATAAAAAATTTGTTTTTTTTAATTTTTATTTAAATAAATAAAATAAACAAATATGCTTTTTTGAGGAATTGTTTTTATGGTGAATATATGAAAAAATTTAATTTGCTAATCCTTTCAACAATGGGGGTGTTTTGCTTTTCAAGTTTGAACTTAAATTTTGAAAAAAATAATTTAAATCAGCAAAATAGCAACCTAAAAAGCAAAGTAAAAGGTAAATTTAACGAAAGTTATTCAAAAAATTATTTACAATTTTTAAGAAAAATTAAAAACAATACAATATATCAAAATGTTTCTTTGTTTCATAGTGTAAATAATAGTTATTTGTTATTTAGTAGTGTAAATAATAATTATGTTAATGTTTTTAATAAAACTACAAAATCATCTTTTTCTTTGTATTTTTCTAATAATAATTTCTCAATAAATGATAATATTGAAAATAATTACCGATATTTAACTAGCACTTTAACTAATAAATTAAACTTAAAAGATACTAAAAATTACGACGAAAATATTCAAAATTTTGTTTATCAAAGTGATGATTCTTTTACATTTAATGGTAGTGTAATTTCAAGTGATCAGCAATCTGAAAGAAGTTTCTATGGCATTGTAAAAAATAAAAATTTAATAAACTTTAATGTTAATTATTTTGATAAAAATTCTACTGGATTGGGATTTTGAGCAATTTTTGGAATTGTTACTGCAGCAATTATAATAGTTATTTTGATTATTTGTGGTTTATATGCTTTGGCTGGTAGTTTTAGTGCATTTGCTGATGCTGGTGCTGCTGGAGCTGGTGGTCTTGCTGGAGCTGAAGGTGGCTTTGAGGGGGCTGGTAGTGCTGGTGGTTTTGCTGAAGCTGAAGGTGGTTTTGCGGGGGCAGAGGGAGCGGAAGCTGGAGTTTCTGGTGCTGGTGCTGGTGGTGAAAGTGGATTCCAGGGTATTTTAAATCAGCTCGAAAGACTTGAAAAAGAACTTGAACAATTTGGACAAAAAACAAGCGCTTTTAAAAATTTAGCTGAGAATGAACTTTTAGATACTTATAATCACCAGACAGAATTATTTAATATCATAAATCAATTGGATGTTTAATAAAATTAAATTCTTAAGAAAAAAGTAAATTAACTTAAAAATCTTGATAATTGATAAAGAGATTTTTTTAAATTTTTATAAGATTTAAAAAATAATCACCCTAATAAGGGTATTAAAAAAAATAAAATTTTGATAGAGTAGTGGTATTTTTAAAAAATTTTTTCTATAAAATTAACTATTTTTTAAAAAAATCTAAATAATATTTGTCTAATTTATTTCAATTTGGAAAGGTAGTATTTAAAATTTTTCTAAAAATCAAAGCTCCACCTTTTACTCGAAAATTATTTTTTAGAACTTCTTTGATGATTGATGTGTATCCTCTAGTTAATCTCTTAAAACAAGTTGTGCTTGTATAGACAAATAAGTCAGATTTAATGCTATCATCATAGCTAGTAAAAAAATAATTTGCCTTATTATCTGTTAATTTTATAACAATAAAATATAAATCATCAAAGCAAAAACCTATTTTTTTATTTTTTCATTTAATGTTTTTTTCGGGTACATATTGTTTTGATAAAAGAAAAATCATTTCAGATGCGGTTAGACCATCAATTGTATGGTGTATTTCTTTTTTTTTTAATTTAGTGTCAAGACAATTTACAGTTCTAATTGCAGTATAAGGCAAAAATTGTCCAGTAATTCCAGGATTTGCAAGATTATTGGAAAAATAAAAATTTTTAAAAATTGTGTGATTGAAATGATCTGATCATTTAAAGCTTTTTTTATCATATTTAATGCCAAAAATTTTTCCTTGGTCAAAATTTAATTCTTTTTCTAATGTTAAAGGAGTAATAAATTTTATGTATTCTGGATCATCAATTTTTGGAAAAAATTTTTGAATTCTTTTTAAAATTATTGACAAGATTTCTGTTTCGGTAATTTGATCGTTTTTTCAGTTATCAAAAAAATCTAAAAAAGAAATTGTTAAAAATAAATTTTTATTTTTGTTTTTTTCGATTGAACTGTGGTTTTTTAATTGAAAAATAATATTTTGATAATTTTTATTTTTAGTTTGAGATAAATTAGTCTCAAAATCTAAAAGATTTTCATTAAAAATAATAACTTCTTGAGCAATTTGATAATATTTAAAATTATTTTTAAAAATTAAAAAAATTAAGGTTCTTGAAGTTTTAATTTGGTTTTTAAAAAGATCCAAAAATTTTTTAACAAAATCAGAATCTTTATCAAAATAATTTAAAAAATTGTGATAAAAATTTTGACAATAAAGAAATTTTTTTCCTTTAAAAATTTGATTTTTATTTGTTTGATAACCAGTAATATATTCTTTTGCAGATAAAATTTTTTTTAATTTTAAAATTTCAATTAAAGGAATTGATAAGGTATTTTTATTAATATTTTTTTCTAATAAATCAAAAAAACTTTTTAGGCCATTAGAAAAATAAAAATTTCCACCAATATAATAATTTGCAAGATAAATCGCAAATCCAATTGGATCGGTGTCTTTTAATGAAGTTCCAAATTCTAATAAATGGTGTTCAAAAATAGCTTTTAAATTTTTTTCTTCTAAGAAAAAAAAATTTAAAAATTCTTCGCCTGAAGAAAAATTTTTGCAAAATTCAATGATAAAAAAGTTATCATTATAGCCTTTATGCAAAAAATCAAAAAATTCATTAATTTTTTTGGTTGCAATTGGAAATTTTTGTTGTAAAGAAAAAATAAGTAATTTTGAATTAGCATTACTATTAAATTGAAATAATTTACCAATGTAGAAATAATTGTACTTTAAAGAAAAAAAATCAATATTTTCATAAACATTTAATTCTTTTAAAATTTTTGAAAAAACAAAATTTTTTTCAAGACAAAAAGAATGATAATATTCAAAGTTATATTCTATATTGTTAAAATTTATGACTTCACAATAAGTATTTTCGTTTTTTAGTTCTTTAGTATCAGCAATTATTTTTGTTTTAATTGTTTTTGCATTTAAAATTGCTGTAGATAATAAAGCTTCTAGGTTATATCCATAACAAATTACTGAAGGTTTCTTCTTTTTTCATGTTTTTTCATCTTTTAGTTGATAAGGATCAACGCTTTTTTTTTCATTTTTTTTATAGGGTAGTTTTTTTTCCATTTTTTAAATTAAAAGTCGAACAAATCATCATTTTCAATATTACTTGAAAGATTTTCATTTTTTTTTTCAATGTGTTTGACGTAAGTATTGCCTTTTGTGCTAAAAAAATCATGATGATAATTAGTTTTTTTAATTGCCTTAATAATTAAAGGATTAATTGAAACATTTTCAAATTTTTCAGGTTTTTTAAATAATTTTAAAGTTCGATTAGCATTATATTTCATATAATCTAAAACATCATTTTCTAAATTTAAAGGTTTAAATAAATATTTGGTTCATTCAGTTTCTAATTCTCACAATTTATCAAATAAAATAAAAAATTCTTTGTCAACCACTTCCCTATCAGAATCTGATAAATTTTTGTAAATATTATTGGCTAACATTGAAGTAAATGCACCATGCAAAACTTCGTCTCTAATAATTAATGAAATAATTTCACCGCTTGCTGTCATTTTACCGCTACTTGAAAGATAAATTGGATAAAAAAATCCTGTGTAAAATAAAAAATATTCTAAAAAGCATGAAGCAATCATTGCTAAATAGATATCTACTTGCGAAGCATTTAAATTTTTTAATTTTTCTAAGTAATAATTAATGGTTTTAGCTTTTTCTTGAATTAACTCATTTTCTCTTGCAAAAGTAAATAATTTTTCAATTTCTTCATTTGAAAGAATGGTCATAAAAATTGTTGAATAAGATTTTGCATGAATATGCTCCATCATTTCCATAAAAGACAAAACAGCTTTTTGTTGCAAATCTTTGACAAAAAAATTAATTGAAGGTAAATTT
The DNA here is from genome assembly GCF_051094275.1 of symbiont of Argiope bruennichi. Classification (NCBI taxonomy): domain Bacteria; kingdom Bacillati; phylum Mycoplasmatota; class Mollicutes; order Mycoplasmatales; family Mycoplasmataceae; species symbiont of Argiope bruennichi. Next base: position 317,342 of record NZ_CP070274.1, on the reverse strand, counting down.
TCACAACCTTGTTGTGTGTCTAATAAGGTTAAAAAAACCAAAACTTTTTTAAAAGTATCTTTTTCTTCAGGTTTTAACATATTTCAGCATTCAATATCTTTAGATACTGGAATTTCATCGGGAGTTCACATTTGACTTAAATTTTGCTCAAAAAAAGCTTGAGTTAAATCATCATTTTTTACATTTCAATTAACAGCTTCAAAGGTTTTATTCATTTATTTTATATTGAACAGCTTTCGCATTCTTTTTCTAAATTTTTGGTTTTAATTCTTGTGTAATATAGGGATTTTAGTTTATTTGCTTGGGCAAAAACATAATATGAAACTAGTTTTTCTAAGGAATCATCTTGATTTAGAAAAAGCGTTAAACTAATTCCTTGATCTATATGCTTTTGCATTACAGAAACCAGTTTTATAATATTTTTTTGATCCATATCATAGGCCGATTTGTAATACTTGAAAGTTTCTTTATTTAAGAAAGGCATTGGAAAATATGCTTCCATGGTATTATATTTTCGATATTCAACAAATTCAGAAATTGGAAGAATTGAAGATGTTGCGTTTTGAATGTAAGAAATTGATTGAGTTGGTGCAATAGCTAAGCGATAAGCATGATAAAGACCATAATTTTTAACATTTTCTTTTAAAATATTTCACTCATCCCTTGTAGGAATATGAAATCCTTCAAATAATTTTGAAACTTTTTTGGTTTTAATGGTAAGTTCTACTTCTGACAAATATTTTTCAAAATATCTACCATTTTTATAATCACTTTTTTCAAAATTTAAAAAGGTTGAACGATGGATTCTTGCTAGTTCATTGGAACGAACTAAAGAATAATAATTTACCATCATAAAAAAAATATTTACAAAATCAAGTGCTTCATCACTTTCATAATTAATTTCATTAGTAGCAAAAAATGCTGCTAAATTCATTGCTCCAAGCCCCACTGCTCGAAGTTTTTCTGCAGCTTTTTTAGCACCTGGTGCATTTGTTAAATCAGAAATTTGAATAACTGCTGTTAATGCATCAATTGCGTTAGAAACAACATCACGAATGTTTTTTTTATTCATGACATTTAAAACATTTAAAGAACCTAAAACACAGACAACGTCAAGATTAAATTCAGAAATTTCACCGTAATTGTTAATCACAGAAATTTCTTGTTTTTGCATAATCTCGGTGCACAAGTTAGTAATTCTGATATGGCCATCAATTGGATTGGCGTTGTTTGCATTAGTTTTAAAAAATAAATAAGGATAACCAGATTCTTTTTGAATTCTTGCAATTTTAAACAATAATTCTCTAGCGCTTAAAGAAAGCTTTTTTTTTCTTAAATTTTCATTAGTAACTAAAGAATCATACATTTCTTCCATGCAAATTTCATCTAAGTAAGTGTTTGTTTCTTTGTAAAGGGAATATGGATCGAAAACATAAATTTCTTTATTTTCTTTTGCTAATTCAAAAAATTTTAAAGGAATTGATACCCCAATTGACAAAGTTTTTAAGCGAATTTTTTCATCAATATTTATTTTTTTTGTATCCAAAAATTCTAAAATATCTCAATGAAAAATGCTTAAGTAAACTGCTCCTGCTCCAGGTCTTTGACCTAGTTGATTTGCATATGAAAAAGTATCTTCTAGAAGTTTTGCAACTGGTAATACTCCACTAGACTGGTTTAAAAAGCCTTTGATTGGTGACCCTTGTCCTCTAAGTCTTGTAAGATCAATGGCAACACCACCACCAATTTTTGAAAGTTGAGCCGAAACAGAAATGTTATAATTTATCGAATTTAAAGAATCATCCATTGATAAAAGATAACAAGAATAAAATTCTCCTCTTCTCTTTCTTCCCGCATTCATAAAAGTCGGTGTCGCTGGTTGATATGTTTGATTTAAAAATATGGTTAAAAACTCTCTTACAGCATGAATTTTTCCTTGTCCTAGACATAAAGCACAAGCAACGCAGCGCTCATAAAAATGTTCTAAATAAAAACTTTGATCGTCAGTTTTTAAACTATAGTTTTCATAGAAACGATAAGCTGCTAAAAAAGAAGCAAATTTAAAGTCAAAGTGTTTCCCATAATCAAATAAATCTAAAATGTCATCTTCAAAATAATTTTCAAAAAAATTATCGTAATAATCATTTTCAATCATTCAATTTAGTTTATCTTTGACAGAAGCAAAAGTTTTATATTTAGAATTAATATAATCCAAATATAAATTTAATGCTTTTTTGTCATTTTCAATTAAAGAAAAATCTGGATTTTCTGGGTCAAAAAGACTTAAATAATTGTTTAATCTAAAAAAATCAGTTTCTTTAATCATAATATAAATTATCTCTTCTTCTTATTCTATTTTGGTTTTATTATCGCTTTAGTCTTAATAAGTTTTATTATTTTATAAATTAAATTTATTTCTCAATAAAATCAGAAAAAAAATCAACATTTACCGACTTAAATTCAACATCACTCATGGTAAAATTAATGTAAGAATAAAAGTCGTGTTGTTTTTGTTTTTGGTTTTTATCATAAAATATGTTGTGAAAATAGCATCTAAAAGTATAATTATTATCTTTTTTGCCAATACTATCAATATATAATTTTTTATCAGGTTGATCGGGTAGATATGACAAAAATATATTCCCATTGATAGAAACACTATCAGATGTTGAATCATATTTGCAAAAAAAATGGTCTAAATGGTCGTAGTTTTTACGTTCTGTACCATAACTTACAATTGCACTATCAAAAACTGATCTTGAAAAATTTTTATTAAAATTTTTTTTAATTACTTTCTCAATTTTATCGTTTAAATCAGAAACATCAAGGCTGAGTTTTTGACAAGAAGAAAGAAAAAAAAGTAAAAAAAAGAAAATTAAAAAGTTAAAACTTAAAAAGATTTTTATTTTTGTGGATTTACTCATGCAGAATCACTAATTGTTTCTCATTTAAAATCAATAACTTTACTGTCGTCACTGCGATTAATTTTATTGTTGTCTGCCTGTCAATTAAGTGAAAAAGAAAAATTTAGTAAAAATTTATTATCTAGTTCATATGAAAAATAAATTTTTTTAAGAGATCCATCATTAAATCAAAAGTTTTTGGTGTCATCATTTTTTGCTTCAAAATAATCAGAAGAGTTATGAATAAAGGTAGAACTATCAATAGAAATTAAATTTCAGTCAGAATCTAAAGTAATTGGTGAAGTATCAGAAGTTTTATCAAACAAACCATAACCAATAACTTTAAATTTTGAAGTGTCTATTTTAAATGAAGAATCAAAATTTTTAAAATGATTAATAAATATTTTTTTAAAATTATCAGAATCAGTATTAATAATATGTGAACTATTTATAGAATTTAATTTTTCAATTCTATCTAAGTTTTGAACATTAGAAATAGATAAAGTATTATCAATAAAAGAACCGGCTGTGTCTGAAAGTTGAAAATCGTAGGTTATTTTATAGATGTCTGAAATATCTTCTGAATATCCATTTAAAGAAAATAACATGGTAAAATGACCACTTGGATCTTCGGTTGTTGGTAATTTTAAAAAATTATAATTTAGATATGGTTTTAAAAAATCTTTATTTTTGTAAAAATCTGCCAAATATTTACCAACACCAATTAATTCAATATTAGAATCACTAATATCATCTAAGTTGTATGAAGCGCCACCTGGTGCTGAGCCAGTTACAGTAAGTTTTGGAAATCAATAAAGTGCTGATCAATTTTTAGTATTGTTTAAATTAGTTAAGTAATTTTGCCCATCAAGAAAAGATGTAATATCACTTTTTAATTTTGGTCCAATTTTATAATTATTTCATTTTTTATCATCATTTTCTGCACCTCAATTGTAATCATCTTTGACTCACCCAAAATGGTCTTTAACTATTTTAATAAAACTTTTATAGGCTAATTCTCCATTTTCAAAATTATTTTTAGAAGAACATGCAGAAAGCAAAAGTAGTGGTGAAAACAAAATAAGTGAAAAAAGTTTTGATTTTTTCTTATACCTTTGATTATGATTTAAATTACTCATATAAATTTGTATTTTTTAAATTTCTTTTAGTTTTGTGTTTTTATTTTTAGATAAAAGTATTAATGTAAATTATTATAAGATATTAAAAAATATTTTTTAAAAAACTGGCAAAAAATATTTTAAAAAAAACAAAATTAATTTATAATTTTATTGTATTTCTGCCCACATAGTTCAATGGATAGAATAGAAAACTTCTACTTTTCTGATGGGGGTTCGACTCCCTCTGTGGGTGCCATTTATTTAATAAAAATTTATAAAAAATTTGTTATTAAATAAGTAAAAATTATTAATTGTTGTTGTAATAAAAATTATCTAATAAAACATTAAAAAATGTTGGGTTTCCATCATTGTCGTAGTTAATTTCTAGTTTGCAAGTTAAGATAATTTTTCCATTACTATCTATATCATACAAAGTAAAAAAGTCAAATGATTTATCGCTTTTTCAATTTTCTGTTTTTAAAAAATTATTCACAGAACAAACATACATATCACCATTATTTTGGCATTGATGTTTATTAAAATCTCAATTTTTAAAAAAATCTAAATTGTAGTTGCTGTTAATTTGGGTTTTATCTTTTGGTGGGTTTGTATCTTTACCTAGATTGAAAAATGATAAAAAATTTGTTTTAATATCGTCATTTTGTAAATGATTCTTAATCTTATCAATTTGATTATTAGTAAAATATTTATTTAATTCACCTAAATTTAATTGAGGACCTTTTGTTTTATCCTTATTTTGAAAATTTAAATTTTTTAATAAATTATTCATTTTTTCAGATTGGTCTAAAAAATAAATATTTTTTAGTTGAACATTTGAATAATCAGCGCCTAAGGTGTAATTTGCAAGATAATAACTACTATCAAGTAAATCTTGAACGATAATATTTATTTGAAAATCATTATTGGAAGTTATGTTGTTATAATTTTTAAACAAAATATTTCAAATTTGAGAATCATCTTTGTTCAAAATACTATTGTTTTTTAAATCTGTTGATTTAAAATTATCAATATTATCAATAAAATAACATAGTTTAAAGTCTGGATTTCTAAAGTCAATTGAAAATTTAAAATTTTTTTAATTCATCTTCGGTTGTTGGTACTGGAGTGACAGATGTGTTAAAAGAAAAATTTTGAGGTAAATATAAAATATTATTTGATTGTTTATCTTTATCGCGAAAATTGTTGCGAAAACTAGAAGATGATACAAAACTTTCAAGATCTTTTTTAAAGTTAATGTTAAAAACAATTTGATTTCAAGTTTTATTATCATCTTCACTACCCCAACCAGCAGCATCTTTTTTTCAACCAAAGTGATCTTTGAAGGTTTTTACAATTTTATTTTTATTAAAATGAAAAATAATTTTATCACTACAAGATACAAGAAACAAAGATGATAAAAAAATAGGTAAAAATTTTTTATTTTTAAAATTCATTAAAAAATTATTTCTTACTTAAGTATTGAGTTTTTTTTACTAAAGGAATGTTTTTTCCTTTGTGTTTTCTCAAGAAATAAAGTTTTGCTCTTCTAACTTTATAAGAGTTAATGATATCAATTTTACTTATTGATGGACTATTTAGAAAAAAAGTTCTTTCAACATTTACACCAAACAAATTTTTTCTTAAAGTAAATGTTTTTGTATTGCTCGTTCCTTTTTTACTAATACATAAACCATCAAAATTTTGAATTTTTTTTTTATTTTTTTCTTGAAAAATTAATTGAATACTAATATAATCGCCAACATTAAAATTTTTAACATCATCCCTTACATATTGAGATTTAACAACTGCCAAAATTTTATTTTCCATTTTTTTCGATCTTCTCCTTTTTAATTATTTCTCAAAGATACATAATTTTATCATTAGAAAAATGATAATTTAATAATAGGTCTTTTCTTTTTTTATAAGTATTTTCCAACATTGATTTATTTTTTCATTTTTCAATTTCTTTGTGATTTCCGCTTCTTAATACATTTGGAACTTCAATATTGTTGAAAGTAACAGGTTTCGTAAAATTATTGCAATCCAAAAGCCCATGATAAAAAGAATCATTTTCAATGTTTTTCTTTTTAATAAAATCAGGAATTAATCTAATTATTGCGTCTAAAACAACTAAAGTTGCAATTTCTCCAGCATTTAAAACATAATCCCCAACCGAAAGTTCCATATCAACTTCATTTAAGATTCTTTGATCAAATCCCTCGAATCTAGTATTTACAAAAATTAAATTTTTTTTTAAATTTAATAACTCTAAAGCAATTTCTGTTGAAAACTTTTTTCCTTGTGGTGATAATAAAATAACGTAAGAATTCTTATTTTTTAAAGATTTTATTGCTTTACTTAAAACCAAAGGATTTACAAGCATTCCCCCAATTCCACCAAATGCTGGGAGATGAAAAGGAATTTTATTTTCATCTGAAAATTTTTGTAAATTTAATAGTTGATAATCAAAGTATTTTTTTAATCCTTTTTTGGGAAAAGAAAAAGAAAAATAAGTATTAAATAAATTTTCAAAGACCGTAATAATAAAAAAATTATATATTTTCAAAAAATTTTATAAGTTTTTGTTTTGTTTTTGTTTTAAATATAATTCAAAAATTTTTTTTTGTTTAAACAAGTTTTTGACAGTTTCTGAAGGTTGTGCCCCAACTAATAGCCATTTAACGCAAAGATTTTCATTCAAAACTAATTCTTTAGAAGCAGGGTTATAATTACCTAAGTTTTCTAAATAATTAAAGCATTTTGCTTTTTGTTTTGAATCAACTGCAACAATTCGATAGTGAGGAAACTTTTTTTTGCCAAATCTTGTAAGTCTTATTTTTACCATATTCTTTATTTATCCTTATTTAACAAAAGTATTATAAAATAAAATTAGATATTTTTATTAAAAGTTAAAATTTAAATCCTTTTAAATTTCGATTTTTTAAATGTTTTTGAAGGGTCTTATATTGTTCTCATTGACGAAGTAATAAATTAAATTCTTGATTATTTCTTCCAGAGCCTTTAATAATTCGATTTTTTCGAAAACTATTTTTTAATAATTTTGGATCTTTTCTTTCTTTTAAAGTCATACTGTTAATTAAAGCGGTAAAAATAATAATTCTTTTGTTAATTATTTCTTTTTGCTCTGGGGTAATTTTTTGCATTTGAGGCATAAATGACAAAAACTTGGAAATTTTATTAAATTTTTTAATTTGTAAAAGTTGTAATAATAAGTCGTTCAAGTCATACTGATTGTTTAAAATTCTTCTTTCAATTTTTTCATCAGTTTTTTCAGACAAAATTAATTTGGCTTTTTTTAAAACTGAAAGAGGACTTTCAATACTTAAAATTTTTTGAACAATTTTGGTTTTATCAAAATTTTCAATATCTTCAATTTTTTCTCCAAAAGTTAAAAATTTTATCGGTACTTGATGTTTGTAAACAATACTAAAAATTGAACCGCCTTTCGCCATACCTTCCATTTTTGTGCCAATTATTCCAGTTACATTAACATATTCTTTAAATTGTTCAAAAATATTTAATGCCATTTGCCCAATGTTTGCATCAGTAATATAAAAAATTTCTAATGGATCAATTAATTTACAAATACTTTCTAATTCAAACATTAACTTTTTATCGACATGAAGTCTACCAGCAGTATCTAAAATTAGATAATCATAACCATTTTTAACGGCAAAGTCTTTAATTTCTTTGGCAATTTTTAAGGGTTCTTTGGTTTCAGTTTCAAAAAAAACGCATTTATCATTATTAATTTCTTTAATAAATAGTTTAAGTTGTGTTAATGCTTCTGGTCGATAAACATCTACAGAACCAACTAAAACTTTTTTGTCCTCTTTTGCCAATAAATTGGCAAGTTTTGCGCAAGTTGTTGTCTTACCACTTCCTTGAAGGCCGCAAATTAAATAGCAAGAAAAATTAGCTTTTTTTAAATTAATGGCATTATTTGATAAAAAAGTTGCTTCTAATGCCTTTTTTAGTTCTTTAATAATAAAACTATTAGCATTAACTTTAACGTCTTTGGTGTCAATTAAAATTTTTTCTTTTAATTCGTTTAAAAATTTATCAACTAAATTTACTTCAATATCTGCGTTTAAAAAAACAATTCTTATTTCTTTGAAAATATCATCTATAAGTTGGGGGGTTATTAAAACACTGTTTTTTGCTCTAGTTAAGCATTTTGCTAATTTTTTTGAAAGGTAGTTAAACATATAAAAATTTTAATAAAAAAATGAAAAAATTAATAAAAATTGAAGTTAGTTTCGAGATAATTTTCTAAATCAAAAACTAAAAAATCATCGATTTTTTCCCCAGTTCCAAAGAAAAATACTGGTAGTTTAAAAAAATTGTTAATTTTAAAAATAATCCCAACTTTTGAAAGGCTATCAACCTTTGTAAAAATAATTCCGGTAAGATTTAGCTTTTCTTGAAAGTATTGGATTTGATTAAAGCTGTTTTGCCCTGTTAAACTATCAACAATCATAATAATTTCATCGCATTGATAATTTAATAATTTTTCTGGAATTGAAGCAATTTTTTTTAATTGATTTAGTAAATTAACATTACTTTCAATTCTTCCTCCACTATCAAAAATAATTAATACTTCTTCATCTAAATTTTTTGCAAAATTGATAGCTTCATACATTAAACTTGCTGGGTCCTGATAAGGTTTTTTCGGTTTTATAATGTCAATATTTAATTTATTGGCAAAAAAAGCTAATTGCTCTACAGCACCTTTTCTAAAAGTATCACCAGCAACAAGCAAAACCTTAATTTTTTTTTGAAAAAAATTGGCAAGTTTTGCACAAGTTAAGGTTTTTCCGACGCCATTAATACCAACAATTAAAAAAATTTTAATTTTGTTAGTAGATAAAAAAATTTCTCTTTCATTTAAATAACTGTTTTTTAAAATATCAATTAATAACTTATTTATCTCTTTAGGATCAGAAATTTTTAAAATTTTTACTTCTTTTTTTAGTTGTTCAATGATAATTTCTGATAAATCATAAGAAAAATCAATTTTTAACAAAATATTTTTTAATTCTAAAAAAAAATCATCATCAATTTTTGTCGTAAAAGAGGTTAATTTCTGAAAAAATTTTTTAATAAAAGAGCTTGATTGGTAAAAAGTAGATTGATATTTTTTTTTATCAAGTTCTTTTTCTTTTTTTGAAAAAAATTTTTTAAAAAGAGCCATTTCGATTAATTTTATTTTAAGTTTTAAAAAAAGTTTTTAAAAAAAACTTATTTTGGATAATAATTTTAATAAGATGAATGAAAAATGTATTTTTTGTGATATTGTTAATTCAAAAATTAAAAGTTACAAAATCGATGAAACAAAAAATTTTATTGCAATCCTTGATCTTTTTCCCATTGAATATGGACATACGCTGGTAATTTCTAAAAAACATTATCAAAATTTTTTAGAAGTTTCAAAAGATGATTTAAATGAAGGAATTCAATTTGTTGCCAAAATTTCTAAAGAAATCCAAAAAAAAATTCATTGTGATGGTTTTAATATTACAACCAACATTAATAAATGTGCAAATCAAATTATCTTTCATTTTCACTGACATATTATTCCAAGATATAATAAAAATCCTTATAAGCAAGAGAACAAAAGAACAAAAATGGATAAAAATGATTTTTTAAAATTGCAAGAAAAGTTAAAGTGTTTTTAACTAAATTCTTCGATTTTTAATTTAATAAAAGAATTTAGACCAAATTTTAATTTGTTGTAAACTTCTTCACATTTTTCTTTGTTTTTAGATGATATTGAAAGATAAATTTTTATTTTTGGTTCAGTTCCAGAGGGACGAATTGCAAATCAGCCATCCTCGACAGTATATTTAATTAAGTTACATTTATAATCATTTTTTGGAAAAGTAATTAAGTAATCTTGTTTTTGTAAAACAAAAACATTGTTAATATTTTTAATTCTTCGAGTTCGAAAGATTTCCATAATTTTTCCAAATATTTCCATGCCTTTTAGACCCTTAACAACAATTGAAAAATCATTTTCAATGTAATATCCATATTCTTTTTGAATGTTTTCATAAACTTCTAAAAGGGATAAATTGTATTTTACTTTGTAATAGTTTGCAAGATCTACAAGAAGCACTGCTGCTTGAAAAGAGTCTTTATCAAGAACAAAATCCGAAACTAAATATCCAATTGCTTGTTCAAAGGCAAAAACCATTTTATATTTTGGATTTTCAATAATTTCTTTTGCCATTCATTTGAATCCAGTTGGAGTGAGAATTGTTTTTACATTGTGCTTTTCTGCAATTTTGGAAGGTAAAGAACCAGAAACAAATGTTGTATACATTACCGAATTTAACGGTAATTTTTCTTGTTTCTTTAGTTCGGTAGTCAGATAATAAATCATAATAGAAGCAACTGTGTTTCCAGATAAAATTTCATATTTATCTTTTTCTGAATTTTTTACTGCAACTCCAAGGCGATCTGCGTCTGGGTCGGTCATAATAATAATGTCTGAATCATTTTTCTTTGCATATTGAAAACTTAATTCAAAGGCACTTTTATCTTCTGGATTGGCGCATTTTGTATGAGTAAAGTTACCATCAACCACACACTGTTCTTTTACCAAATCAACCTCATATCCAAGTTCTTTTAAAATCTTTGGCATCAAATAATATGAAGTGCCGTGTTGGGCTGAAAAAGTTAATTTAATTTCTTTTTTTAAGTGACTGTTCAAAGCTAAATTTTTAACTAAATTTTTGTAATTTAAAATTATTTCTTCATCAATTTCATTAATAAAATCGCTTTTTTTTGAAAAAGAAAAATCAAAAATAAATTCATCAGTTATTTTTTCCATTTCTTTTTGAATTAACTTTGTCTCTTTGGGCAAAAGTTGAGCCCCAAAAGAATTGTAAATTTTAAAACCATTATACTCTTTTGGATTATGAGATGCAGTAATTACAATCCCAGCAATTGCATTTAACTCTCTTACTGCAAATGACAATAAGGGCGTTGGCATTAATTCATTATTTTTTGTTAAATAAACTTTAACTTTGAATGAAGAAAAAATATCTGCCACTAAGCTTGCAAAATAAGCACTATTATTACGGTTATCATGAAAAATAACAATTCCTTTTTCATAAAACTTTTGTGATAAAACATTTTTTTTTAAATAGTTAAAAAAAGCAATTGTTAAGCGAATAATTGTGTATTTATTTAGGTAACTTGGACCAATCCCCATAACAGCACGAACTCCAGCAGTACCAAACTCTAATTCTTTTAAGAAACCATTTTCAATTTCATATTTTTGATATGAATTTAAAATTTTTCTTTCATCACTTGTAATATTATCATTTCAAAAATCAACTCTTTTTTGTAAGTCCATGGTTAATTATTTCTTTCTGCATACCAGCCAATAATTTTGTTTTTTAAAATATCTACCATATCTGCCTTTTCTCAAGGATAATCAGGTGCAGTAAAATGGCCGTATGTTGCTGTTTTATTATAACTTATTTTTTCTGAAGAAAGCAAATTTATTATTGAAGAAACGCGACAATCAAAGACAGAAAAGACAATTTTTGTCAATTCCTCTGCTGTTAAATTTTTTTGATAAATATTATATTGTTTAAATTTTTCAAAGTTTAAATTAGTAAAATTTAAATAATATGCAACTGGTTTTGAAATTCCAATACTAAATGCCAATTGAACTTCGCATTCATCTGCAATTCCCAAGCAAATTAAATTTTTGGCAATATATCTCGCAAAATATGCCCCGCTTCGATCAACTTTTGTCAAATCTTTACCAGAAAGTGCCCCGCCCCCAATTTTTCCCCAAGAACCATAAGTATCAACAGCTAATTTTCTGCCAGTAAGACCAGTGTCTGCAACAAAACCACCATAATGAAAATTTCCGGCTGAATTAATTTTAATTTCTAATTTATCAGAAAAACTACTCAAATATTGATATTTTTGAATAAATTTTTGAATAACTTCCTTGTTTAATAAGGTTCTTAAGTCCAACAATGGAAAGTTTTTTGCATGTTGACAACTTAAAACAATTACTTTAGTAATAAATTTTTTTTGAACATCAAAATCTCCAGATATTTGACACTTCATGTCAGGAAAAATTTTATCTGGATAAAAATTTTTTCGAAATTGAGTTGCCATTCAAATTAATTTTTGTGCTAAAAAATAAGGCTCTGGCAAATAATTTGCATCTGGTTTATTAACAGCATATCCATAACACATTCCCTGATCACCAGCACCAAGCGAATTTTTATCATCAATCGAGCTATCAACAGATTTTTTAATTTCTTTTGATTGTTTTGAAATTAAATTAATAATTTTTATTTCAGAAAAATTAATTCCATAATCAATTTCTTGATTTTTTAAATAAATTTTTTCTAAAACATTTTTGACAATTTGTACAATATCATCGGTTAGATTGACTTTTTTTTCTAATTCTTTGGAAGAAAAAGAAATTTCACCACCAACAACAATAACTTTTCTGCAACAAAAAACCTCACAAGCAACGTGAGCTTTTTGATCAATTGACAAACAAAAATCTAAAACAGAATCACTAATTTGATCGCAAATTTTGTCAGGATGACCTTCGCTTACTGATTCAGATGATAAAAATATCATGAACTAATATCTGTTATTTGACATGCAAATTAAAATTTTTTCTTCACAAACTTTTTGAATTTCTTTAACTGCTGCATCTAAAAATAATCTTGGATCATTATTTTTTGGATTACTAGCAAAAAAGTTTTTCAAACTATTTGCATATGGCGCTTTAAGTTCGGTACCAATATTAACTTTGCAAACACCTGCTTTGATACAAGATCTAATTTGTTCTTTTGTAAGTCCGCTTCCGCCATGTAAAACTAAAGGAATATTGCAAATTTTTTTCACTTCTTCTAAAAGTTTTACATTTAAAACTGGTTTTTTAAAGTAAATTCCATGAGCTGTTCCACATGCTACAGCTAAACAATCAACTTCAGTTTTTTCAACAAAATCCTTAACAATTTCTGGGGTTATTCAAGCATCTTCTTGATGTTCAACTTCCAAATCATCCTCAACTCCTGAAATTGTCCCAAGTTCTGCTTCAACTGTTGCATCATACTTTTCTGAAAGTTCAACAACTTCTTTGGTTAATTCAATGTTTTTATTCAAGGAAAAATGAGATGCATCAATCATTACCGATCTAATTCCGTGATCTAATCCTTCAGCAATTTGGTTAATTGTGTGATGGTGATCCATATGTAATGCAATTGGAATGTCATATTTTTTTGAGTATGAAGAACAGATTGCAATAATTTCTTCAAGCCCGGAAAACTTAAAAGTTGATGGTGTGCATGCCAAAATTAATGGACTTCTAAGTTTTACAGCGGCATTTACACAAGCTCTAATATTTTCTAAGTTATGAACATTAAATGCAGGAACTGCGTAATGATATTTTTGTGCTTTTAAAAGCATTTTTTTTAAATTTGCTAGCATATTTTTAGTACCTTGGTAATTCGGTTTCCTCTTTTTCAATTCCGTCAGTAAAAAAACCTTGATATCATTGTTTTAACAAGGAATTAAATAAAGTTTTTGAAGTGTTTGTCACTTTTATTTGATTGTCAATTGCTTCAACTAATTCTGGATATTTTCCTAAATATTGGGTTGATAAAAAAACATCAATCATGTTTTGGATCAGACCAATTGAAATAATTCTGCCTCCAAACGCCAAAACATTAGCATCAAATAATTCTCTAGCTTTTTTACAAATTAAAATGTTTGTTGCTAAAACACAACGAACATTTTTTACTTTATTGCAAGCGTTTGAAATTCCAATTCCAGTACCACAAAGACAAATTCCAAAATCAACTTTTTTTTTACTAACTAAAATTCCAACACTTCTTCCAAATATTGGGTAGTGGGTTGAAACTTTATTATAACAACCACAATCCAAAACGATAATGTTTTTGGATTTTAAATATTCAATGATTTGTTCTTTTAAATCAACAACAGTGTGATCACAACCAATTGCTATTTTCATATTAATTTACCATTAAATCTAACATTTCTAAACGAATTTTATGTCTTTTATTTTCATATACAGTTTTTAGATAGGCATCAATAATTGATTTAGCTAAAGGAACTGCTACAAAAGATAAAGGAACAATTAAAATATTTGCATTGTTATGTAACATTGTCATATGAGAAGAATGTTCTTCTGTAACTAAGGCAACAATGAATTTTTTAACTTTTGAAAGAAACATAAAGGGAAAAATTCCATAATTATCTAACAAAATAACTCTTAATGAAAAATCTTTTTTAAGAGCTTTTGTAATCTCTTTTGACAACTCAATCACACAATTATTAGAAATTTCTAAAACAATTTGATAATTATTAGCAACTAAAAATTCCTTAATTTTTATTGCTTCATTTTGGAAATTTTTATGATAGCCAAGAATAATTTTATTTTCCATCTGTTTTATTTTAAGGTAGATTTTAGTTTTTCAAAAAATGTTTTCGTTGGAGTTGAATCAATATCTCTTTGAATATCGTATAAAAAGTTTTTTTCTTTGTGAGAAATTTCACTAGATTCTGGAATATAAATAACAATTTTAATGTATAAATCACCTTTTTTATTTTTATTATTTAGAAAGGGAACTCCATGTCCTTTAACACAAAATATTTGCCCAGAATGAGTACCTTTAGGAATTTTAATTTTTATTGTCGATCATGGAGATAAAACTTCAAGGGTGGTACCAATTACTGCATCACTGTAATGCAAGGGAACTTCTAATAGTAAATCATTATCATCCCTTTTAAAGTACTTATGAAAATCAACAGAAACTTTTACAAAAATACTGGCGCTTTTACGGAAAAATTTTTCTAGGTTTACTTTTAGGGCTTGTCCGTTTTGAATTCCGGCAGGAATTGAAATTTCAATCGTTTTAGTGCTTTTTACATGACCAGATCCACCACATAGATGGCATTTTTTGGTGATTATTTTTCCCTTACCTTTACAAGTTGGACAAGTTGTAACAACATGGCCGAAAGGACCAACTTGTTGATAAACTTTTCCTTTACCATTACAAGTTGGACAAGTTTTTACATCTTTCGGAGTTTCAGCCCCACTTCCATTACAATGAGGACAAATGTCATTTATTGTCACTGATAATTTTTTATCACATCCATATAAGGCATCTAAAAAAGAAATCTTAATATTTTTTACGGTTGTTTTTTGTTGTTGAAAAAAACTTTCATTTGAACCAAAATCTCCAGTAAATTGATCAAAAATACTTCCAAAAATGTCATTAAAGTTAAAGTCTTGCGAAAAGCCTTGGAATGGAGAACCTTGTTCTCCATATTTAAAGGCATCATGACCATGCATATCATACAATTTTCTTTTTTCTGGATCAATTAAAACCTGATATGCCTCATTTACTTCTTTAAATTTAGCCTCAGCGTCTGGTTCTTTGTTTACATCTGGATGAAATTTTCTTGCAAGTTTTCTGTATGCAGCTTTTATTTCAGCATCAGTTGCGTCTTTTGAAACTTGCAAGACATCATAATAATCTCTTTTATTTGCCATTATTTTAATTATTTATCAGTATTTTCATCAACAATTTCTGCATCCACAACATCATCTTTTTTGTCATTTTCACTGTTGTTTTCAGTTACTTGTTCTTGATCTGATTCTTGTTTTTGAGCATTTTGTTGCTGTTGCATGAATTGAGCTGCAGCTTGCATTATTTTATCCATTTCATTGCATTTTTTTTCAATTTCTGAATAATTTTCTTCTTTGATTGCAGTTTCTAATTCATCACGATTTTTTTTAAGTTCAACAAATTGAGGGTTTTTTTCGTCTTTAATTTCTTTCAACATTTGATCCATTTGATGTAATCAATTTTCACCCTTATTTTTAGTTTCAATATTTTTTTTAAGAAGCTCGTCTTTTTCTTTGTTTTCTTCGGCTTCTTTAATCATTCTTTCAATTTCCTCTTTTGAAAGTCCACTACTATCTTTAATTGTTACTGATTGTTCTTTTTTTGTTTTTAAGTCTTTTGCAGTCACATTTACAATTCCATTAACATCGATTGAGAAAGTAACTTCAATTTGAGGAACACCACGAGGTGCTGGGTCAATACCTTGTAAAGTAAATCTACCAAGTGATTTGTTATCTCTTGCCAATTGTCTTTCACCTTGCAAGACATGAATATCTACTGCTGGTTGATTATCTTCTGCTGTAGAAAAAACTTGTGATTTATTTACAGGAATTGTTGTATTTCTTTTAATTAATGGCGTCATTACCCCACCAACTGTTTCAATCCCTAGACTTAAAGGGGTAACATCTAAAAGTAAAACATCTTTGACATCACCTTGAATAACACCAGCTTGAATTGCCGCTCCAAGGGCAACAACTTCATCTGGATTAATTGATCTGTTTGGTTTTTTACCTAATTCTTTTTCAACTAAATTTTGAACTGCAATAATTCTTGTACTTCCACCAACTAACAAAATTTCATTAATATCTGAAGGAGATAATTTTGCATCCTTTAAGGCATTTAAAACTGGTTCTCTTGTAAGTTCTACTAATTCACCTGTTAGTTGATCAAATTTTGCTCTTGATAATTTGTAACTTAAGTGTAAAGGTCCAGATTTATCCATTGAAATAAATGGTAATTCAATTGTTGTTTCTAATGATTGACTTAACTCTTTTTTAGCTTTTTCTGCAGCCTCTTTTAATCTTTGAAGCGCCATATTATCTTTTGAAAGATCAATTGCGTGGTCTTTTTTAAACTCATTAATTAATCAATCAATAATTTTATTGTCAAAATCATCACCACCTAAGTGATTATTTCCAGAAGTTGAAAGAACTTGAAAAGTACCTTCATGCATTTCTAAAATACTAACATCAAAAGTTCCGCCACCTAAGTCATATACCAAAACTTTTTTTTCTTGTTCAGATTTGTCAATTCCAAAAGCTAAGGCTGCAGCTGTTGGTTCATTAATAATTCTTTCAACTTTTAATCCAGCAATTTCACCAGCAACTTTTGTTGCCTGTCTTTGTGCGTCATTGAAATATGCAGGAACAGTTATTACTGCTCTTTTAATTTCACTTCCAACATAATCACTTGCAAATTTTTTTAGCTTTTGAAGAATAATAGCACTAATTTGTTCTGGCGAATAATCTTTACCTTTTATTTTCACCTTTTCATTAGTTCCCATTTTTCTTTTAATAGATACTACTGTGTCTGGGTTAACAACAATTTGGTTTTTTGCTGCTTGACCAACAATAATATTTTCATCCTTAAAAGCTACAACTGAAGGAGTAGTTCTACCACCTTCTTCGTTAGTAATAACTTTTGCGTCTTTTCCTTCCATAATTGCAACACAAGAGTTAGTTGTTCCTAAATCAATTCCAATTATTTTGTTACTCATATATTTTTTTTTTTTTTTTTTTAGTCGTTATTTTTTAATTTTATTTTGCAACTTTCACTTGAACATGTTTTATAACAATATCATGAAATTTATAACCTTTTTGAAAAATTTCAACAATAGTATTTGGTTTAAAATTTTTATCACTAACAGTTTCTATAGCGTTGTGAATTTTTTCATCAAACAAATCTCCAACTTGAGTTTTAATTTCCTCAACACCCTCTTTTAAAATAATGTTTTTGAACTTATTTAAAATAATGTCAAAACCTTTTAATCAGTTTCTTATTTCATTTGAAATATTTGGGTTATTGGAAGATTTTAATGATTGTTCAAATCATTCTAAAGGTTCAATAATGCTAAAAACAAATGATTTCGCAGCGTATTTTTTTTTCTCTTCTCATTCTTTTTTTTGTTTTTCTAAAAAACTTTGAGTGTCTCTTAAATTTTCAACAACTTCATGGGAAGCTTTGTAGACATTAATTTGTCTTTTAAGACTTGAAATCTCAGAATTTAAATGAACATTTTGCTCTTTTAGTTCTTTAATTTTTTGTTTTAGTTTTTCTATTAACAATTCTTTGTCAGATAAATTTTTATTTTTATCTTCATTTTTAGAATCTAAATTGTCATTGTGAATAGTTTTTTCTAAATCAACTTTTGAAGAATTTTTATTTTTGTTTTGATCTGGTTTATTTTTTTTCAAATAAAAATTTCCTTTCTTTTTAGAAAAATTTTTGTCTTTTCATTTTACATTACTATTATAAATAAATAAAAAAAAATTTAGCAAACTATTTTGTAGTTTGCTAAAAAAAATTTTTTGAGGTTGATGTAATTTATATTTAAATTTTAAAAAGTTTTATTTTAATGTAATCTTTGTAATGATTATTTATTACATCTTTAAAGTTAAAGTCTGATTCATAATAAAAATTAACAGAAATATTGTAATTAGAGCCAATTTTTTTGTTAGAAGTTTCATTTCATAAAATTAATGCATTTAAACAAACTCCTTCTGGAGCCTTTGAAAGATTTTTTGTATCATCACTAGAAGTAAATTTAAAGTTTTTAATTTTTAAATCAAGATTAAAATTAGCAAAAAAATCTTTTTTTACTTTGTTAAAAGCTTCCATATCAGCCTTAGAAAAATTATTATAATCAAAGAGATTATCCTTATCCTTTGAAAAATCGTAGTTTTCAAAATTTTCAAAAAAAATATCATTAATATTTTTTCAATAAAAAAAATTGTAGGGGGTAGTTTTTCTGAAAAAATATCTGGAAAATCATTGTTAATTTCAATAACAGAAAGATCTTCTTTATTAGTAAAGACAAAATTTACTGGAATATAATAATTTTTTTCTACATCATCATTTTTGGATTTTTTGTTATCATTTGGTACAAGAAAATAACCTTCAATCACTACATTACCTTTTGGCTCTTCTTTTGAAGCATCTAATGGAAACAAATAATTTAAAGCAATTTTACAATTTTTAAAAGAATCTTTATCATCGAAAGTAAACTCCTTTTTTAAATCTTTTAATGAAAAATTTTTAAAATTTCAAAAAGGAAAATACTTGGGATCACTATAAAGTTTATCTAAGAACCCATTTTTCACCTATAATTTGGTTTTGATAATTTTTGCTATAAGTATCATAATCTGAAAAAATGCTATTTGCTTTATTTAAGTACTTATCATATCATTTTGGCTTATCTTCAGCACAAGATGCCAAAAAGAAACTCGAAAGAAAAATTAAAAGAAAAGATTTAGTCTTCTTGGAAAAATTTTTTTTTATCATTAAAACTAAAAAACTAATTTGAACCCGATAGTAGACTAAATCAACCATCAGGAAGACATTTTCCAACAGCAAAAGGAAATTTTGTGGTAATAAGAGGATTGTCTGTATTCCCAACTTTTTTAGTTGCAACTTTGTAAGAGTTGTCATCTGAAAGATCAATTGAACTAGAATTAAGAACAATCGCTAAAGGAAAATAAAATGTAGTGTTAAGGTCATTTAATTTAAATTTAACCAAAAAGTAGTAAACAGTATGGTCTTTTGAAATATAATTATTTTCAAATAATAGATTTGCTGGATCATTTTTATCATAATACAAACCACTAATATTATCAGATCTAAATTTATCTTGATGAACTTCTGTATTAGAATCTGAATAAATAACAGTTTCATCTTTTGATTGATCAAAATTTTTTGCTACAATATTGGCAATTTTATTAGATGTGTTACTTTTGCCATTAAAGTTTTTATCAATACAATTTTGTAAATAGCTAAGTGGATCGCTGTCATCATCTTTTTTACAACCAACTATCGCCAATGCTGAAAAACAAGAAATTAACCCAAGGATTTTTGTTAATAATTTTTTTCTTTTCATATTTGTTAATTTTAACTAAAAAAAAATTAATATAAAAATTTTTTTTGATAATACTGATAAATACAAAAGGCGTCGCAAATGTCTGAATTTTTATAATTTTTACTAAAATTTTTGTTTACATAGTTAATTATTTCTTTTTTGCAGGAAACATTAAATCCAAAAAGTTCATGTTTTCAAACGTGAGGAAAAACAAATTTTAATAAGATAAGTTTTGTAAAGTAATTTTTAAAAAAATTACTAATTCATCCTTGAAGAAAAATTAAATCGTATGTTGTTTTTACATTTTTATTTTTGAATCAAGAAATAAAAGGCTTCTCAACAATAACAACAATTTTTTCATTTTTAATAAATTCAAAAATTGTTTTAAAGTATTTTGTTAGATAAAAACTTTTATCAATAAGAGTTGGTTGATTTTTTAAATCTATAAAAAATAAGTTAATTATTTTATTATTTTTGAATAAAATTGCTGCATTTTTATTTAATGAAAGATCAAAAGTTAAGTAATAATAGTTTAAGTGTTTTTTGTTCACTTAATATTTTAAAATAGTAAAAAGAAACAATAAAAATACTATTATTTTTTACGTAATTGGTTTGAATGCTATTTTTTGTAAGAACATCAACGCCTTTAAAAGATACAATTGCAAAATTTAAAGTGTATATACCACCATTAAAAGATGGGGCTTTTGCAAGAATTGAACAAGATTGAGCACCTTTATCGTCTTTGTAGTTAGAACAAGAAACTACAAAAGTTGCTGTATCTTTGAAGATTTTATTAAAAAAAGATTCTTCATAAACATTTTTATAAAAGCTGTAAATAAAAGATTTAAAAAAAGTATCCAAGTCTTGACTTTCAGGATCTTTAGCTGCATCCTTAAAGGAACTTCATATTGGATTAGTTATGCTACTCGTTGCATCTGCTATAAGAAAATTATCAAAGGAATCGTTGTTGTATTTTCACAAAGAATCTGTTTGTGAGCCATCATATGGGTTAGAAACTCATAAAATTGGTTTAAAGGAAAAAGCAAAAAAATTGAAAAATTCAAAATAAAAATCACGATCAATATATCTAGAAGAAGAAGGATAATTTTTATTAAAATTATCAAACAAATGAACAAAATCTCCTTTTTTTCCTTTTTTTAAATATTCCATATTATTGCCTCTTTTTAAAAAAGCGTAAAAATCGCTAAGTTTTTCTTTGTGTGTTTTGTCTTTATTGACAAAATTTTGTTTTTCTAAATGACTTATATCTGAACTTAAAAATCACTTATCCAAAAAAGTGTTTTTAGCAGACGGAGAATTAGGATCGACTGTGTAAAAAGAAATTAGAGCTTTTTTAGCATAACGTTCTAATTTTTCTTTGGTAATATCTGGATAATTATAAGAAGTACTACAACCCACCAAGAAAGGAATAATTGCCAATAGTGCCGCAATTTTTGATTTTTTTTTATTAAAAAATTTCATATTTTTTATTTTAACAAAATAATTAAATTTTTGGAAGACAATAATTTATTCTTTTTAGAAAATCATTGTAAAAATAAATATTTACTTTTTTTGCATACTTAATCAATTTTTGTAAAATTTCTAAAAGAAATACTACATTGCTATAATTTTGTTTAGGAACTAAAAATTGATGAAAATAGGCAATAAAAAGGTACAAAAATGTAAAATAAATTAATAAATAATAGTCATAAAAAACAATTTTTTGCGATAAATTTTGAAAATTTAGATTGGCAAAAATTTGTAAATAATAATCTAGGTAATTAAAAAACATTAAATTTTTTTGATATTTAAATTGAATTTTAGTTTTTTTAAATTTAAAAGTAAGTTTTGATTTTAAAATTTTTAGAAATTGAAAATAAATAAATTCTTCATAGTTTAAATCCTTAAAAAAGATAATTCCATAAAGTGTCAAATAATAAATAAAAAAATTATTTTTTTTGATAAAAAAATTATTTTTTCTAAAAAAATAATTAAAAGTGTCGGTTAAATTAAAAAAGGTGTAATTGGTTTTCTTATTGATGCTTAGTAATACTTTGATAATTTTTTTTTGAGTTTTTCTTGATTTTTGAGAAAAAAAATCTTTAACAAAAATTTTAATTTCTTTTTTTGCCAAAAAATAATTCATTAAAATTATTTTTCTTTAAAAATTTCAATTTTATTAATTTTATTTTCAGCTTCTTTTAATTTTTTTTCACATTCAGAAATCAAATTACTTGCAGTCTCAAAATAACTAATTGCTTTATCAAGCGGTAAATTTTTGTTATTTTCTAATTCATCAACAATAAATTTTAATTCTTCAACAATTTGTTCATATGTTTTATTATTTTTCAATTTTTATTACCTTCGTTCTAACATTTACTTTCTCTTTAAAAAAATTTAAAGACAACTCTTCGTTTATTTTAATGTCTTTGCTGCTTCTTAAAATTTCTTGATTTTTTTTAATAATTACAATAAAACCACGATTTTCTAAGTTTTTGTAGAGTTCATAAAATTTACTTTCAATTTCTTTTAAAAAATTAAATTTTTTTAAAAAATAGTGATTTTTTAGATTTATTAGTTTGTTTTTTGAATCTTTTAAAAAATGTTCGTTTTTTTCAAAAAATAACTGATTTAATCTGGCAAGTCTTAAAGAAATATTTAGAAAAAATAATTTTTGTTGATTGCTTAAATTATTTAAATTAATTTTTAGTTTGTTTTTTTGATTATCAAAAAAATATTTTTTAACTTGAACCAAAATTTTAATTTCATTAAAAATCATTTGATAAATTTGAAGTAAAAAATGTTTTTTTTCTAAAAAATAATTGTCTCAAAAATTTTTTAAAATGTTTTGTGTTTGTAACAAAAGCTGATTTAATTCTTCTTTTGTGACTCTGGTTGCATATTCTGCTGCTGCAGTTGGAGTGGAACATGTCATGTCACTTACGAAATCTGCAATGGTAATATCAACTTCATGGCCAATTCCAGTAATCACGGGAATTTTACTATTAGCAATTAAATCACAAACTTTTTTGTCGTTAAAACATCAAAGATCTTCAATGCTACCACCACCCCTGGCAATAATTAAGACGTCAAAAACGTTTTTATTAACCTCAGTAATTTTTTCACATAAATCTTGAATTGCATCTTTGCCCTGAACTTTTGAAGGGTAAAAAAATATTCTTGCTGGAGAAAACCTTCTTTGAATTGTTTTTATAATATCATTGTAAGCGGCACTGTTGTCTCCAGATATCACTGCAATTTTTTCACAAAATTTGGGAATAATTGCTTTTTCTCTAGTAGCGATATGATGATCAAAGTAATATTTTTTTAATTTTTCAAATTCTAAATAGAGATCGCCAACTCCAGTATTTTTAAGACCGGTAACTTTAAAGTTATATCTACCACCCTCAACATATAAATCAACACTTCCAATACATAAAACAGTAGAACCATTAGTAAAAGTCTTATTTTTAATCGCCTCAATAACACTCTTTGCAAAAGAAATGGCAGAAATAACACTATTATTGTCTTTTAAGGAAAAATAGGCATACTCTAAATTACTAAATTTACTTTTAGTGATCCCGCGAAGATTTGAAACTTCTCCTTGAATTGCTAAGTTTTGTAAATTAATATCTTGTAATATGATTGATTTTAGATAAGTATTAACTTCAGATACCGAAAAAATTTTATTTTCCATTTTGAGTTTCTTTTTTTAAAAAAGCTAATTCATTATAAAAAAAATCTAAATATTTATTAATAATTCGATAGGCCGAAAAATCACATGTTGCCTTGGCTAAATTTAAGCAATTATTAAAAATTTTTTTATCATTTTTTTCACTATTTGAATAATATAAAAAATAAGTCCCAATTAATAAAATCCCTTTTTCTAAGTTTCCAAGACGGGAAATTGGTCAATTGTGAGAAATTTTTTTTTCTAAAACCGAAAATAAAAATTTTTGCTTTTCAATCATTTTTTTAACCGTTAATTTTTCGTTCAGTGGTAAGTTGCTCTTTTCCAGCAATAACAAAAGTTTTTTCGTGTTCAATTCTTTTTCTAAATCACTCTTTAATTCAATTTCATTATCTAAAAAGAGAAAAAAAATATAAAGAGATTTTAAAAAATTAAAGTATTCTAAAATAGAAAATTTTTTTAGAGTAATTTTTAATTCGTCAAGTTCTGAGTCGCTAAAAGAGTCAAAAATATTATTCATCAATAAAAGAAAAACCAAACTTTTCTAGATTTAAGGAAAGCGTGTTTTTTAGTTCTTTTTGAAAAAAGAGGTAAAAATTATCTCATTTTTCTAGAAAGTCATTTGTTGTTTTTTTTAAAGAAAAAATTAAGGATATATTTAAATAATCAACTTCAAAATATAAAATTTTTTTAACTTTTATTTTATGATTAAAAAAATTATTAAAAGAAATCAAAAAAAACTCAAGAATGTTGTTTTTTTCTAAAAATATTGAAGTAATATTTGTTTTTTTAAGAAAAAAAAAATCAAGTTCTTTATTTTTTTTCATTAGATCTGCCAGTATATTTACAAGTATCAGAAGAAATTATAACAACATCATTATTTTTAATAAATAAGGGAACTTTTACCGTAACATTATTTTCAAGAGTTGCGTCTTTTAGCGCATTTTGAGCGGTATTACCTCGTACTGCATCTTTAGTATCAGTAACTTTTAATAAAAATTTTGAAGGTAAAAATAAGTCAATTACTTCTCCTTCAAAAAATAAGCCATCAATAATGTCACCATTTTTTAAAAAAATAATGCTTTTTTGATAAAAATTTTTGGCATTAAACTCAAATTGTTCATAATTTGACAAATCCATAAAAAAATAAAGGTCTGCTTCGTTATACAAAAATTGAATTTTCTTCTTTTCAATAAATGCTTTTTCAACTTTTTCTTTCCCGGTAAAAGTTAGATGGATGATCGTGTTATCTTTCAAGTTTCTAACCTTTGCTTTCACATGAGCCTGACCTCTAGCAGTGCTTCGATGTGATGATTCGATTACTTGATAAATGTTGTTTTTGTAAAGAAAGGTAATCCCTGGAGAAAAATCGTTAACAGAAATCATAATTATTTTTTAATGACAAGTCCTTTTATTGTAGAATTATTGATGAGGGATTGATAAATTCCTTGTTGAGAGATACCACTACTTTTTATTCCTTGAAATGGAAAAATATCTGGCGATCTTTTGGTTTGTTGATTAATATTTAAAGTACCACATTCAATTTCTTGAAAACATTGATTAATAATATTAATGTTTTTGGTAAAAACTGATGCCTGAAGCCCATAATCAGTACTATTTGCAAGTTTAATCATTTCTTTTAATGATTTAACTTTTATGACTGGCAAAATTGGTGCAAATTGTTCTTCTTTTTCAATTAAGGTGTCGTAATTTGAATTATGAATGAGAATAATTGTTGGAAAAATTAGGTTAGTATCTTTTTCCTTAAAAAATAAATTTTCTTTTCCAATCATATTGGCAACTTTTTGCCCAGTTATTTGATTGTTTAGAGAAAAAACTTCAAAGTCGTTTGGATTCATTTTTTTAAATGACTCACTTAAAAGATTCATGGCATTTTCAACCGCAGCATCAGAAATTAATGGCGTTACTTTGGAATTTTCATCAATATTTGAAGAAAAAGTTATTAAATTTTTAAATTCAGAAATTAATAACTTTGAAAATTCTTCAAAAATATTTTCATGAACATATACCCTTTTAATTGCTGTGCAACGCTGACCGTTGTAGGAAAAAGCTCCATTTAGAATTTCTTTTACAGCGTTTTTTTGATCTGCATCATCTAAAACAATCGCTGGGTCATTGCCTCCAAGTTCCATAATTAATTGAGAAAAATAGGTGCTTTTTGCAATATATTTGCCAACTTGGGTGGAACCAGTAAAATTAATTAAATTGATATTTTCATTTTTGATTAAAAGGTCGGAGATTTCTTTACCTTTTCCTGGAACAAGATTAACAACTCCTCTTTCAAAACCAGCATTTAGAAGGGATAAAAAAATATAAGTTGCTGTTAAAGTACCAGAAGAAGCGGGTTTGATAACAAGACAATTTTTCATTAAAAGTGCTGGAACAATTTTTGAAACCAAAAGATTAATTGGGTAATTAAAGGGTGATATTGCCAAAACAACCCCTAAAGGTTGCCTTGAAAAAACTGCCATTCTTTCATCCATATTAAAACAATTGTCTTGAAAATTTTGAAAAATATTAATTGAAGTTTCAATGTATTCAATTGTTCTTAAAAATTCGGTTTCAGCATCCTTTAACGATTTTCCGGCTTCTAAATGACAATAATAAATAATTTTATCTTGGTTGAATTGCAATTCTTTGATAAATTGCTTCATTTTATGAACCAAAACTGAAGTATTAGTCATTTTTCAAGTTTTAAATTTTTCTTTTGCTAAAAGAAAAACTTTTTCAATATAATCCTTATCTGCAAAAGGTAATTCAAAGGTTAAAACTTTTTGATTGATATTTGAATATGGTGATGTTGTTTGATATTGTTTTTTAAATTCAGAAAAAAAATCTTCAATGTTATGCATATTTAATTATATTTTGAATTTAAAAATAAAAACTTTTTTAAGGTTTTTTCCCTAATTTTTCCAGTTTATGGTTTAACAAAAGAATATTTTTTTGACAAATATCTTTTTGATTTTCTAAGTAAAAGAGATGTCTTTCAAATCTTTTAAAATTTCTTAAAGCCATTCTTTCCATTTTTGATTTTTTCAAAACTAAAGCAACATTCGAACGGCTTTCAAAATTTGTTAAAAAAAGTTCATATGAGGAAAAAAAATATTTTAGTCTTTCATAAAAATAAATTATTTTTTTATAAAAATTTAAATAATCAATAATTTTTTCAGAAGTTACAAAAGATTCTTCAAGAAAAGATACTACGTATTTGTTTTTATAGTAATTAAAAAGCTTTTTTAAAAGTTTTCTAATTGAACGTAAATAATAAAGATACATTTTGTAATTAATGCCATCATTATCAAGAATTTTGTAGTACTCTTCGATTAATTTAATATAACTGTTAATATCTAAAAAAATAACATCATAAAATCAAACTTCTTTAACAGAAGTTATTTTCTTGTTGTTTTCCATAATATTTTTTTATTATAAAAAATTTTGGAAAAAATTACAAAAAAAAAAGCACACCTATAGGGTGTGCTTTGTTAAAACTTATTTGACTTTTAAAATACTTAAACTAAAAAATAACAAGATTTATGATAAGAAGATGTTACTGAATTTTGCATCTTTTTTATCAATAAACAATACATTAATTATTGATTTTAATTTTATGACCAAAAATTCAATAAATTATGTATAAAGAAGTGATAAATGATGTGTAATATTTTAACTTGGTCAGAATAAAATATAAGATATCACTTAGAGATTGTAGTCTTTGAAAACTACATGTTTATTTTAAATTATTTTTAAAAATTTTTATTTTTTTTCTTAAACAAATTTTAAAAAAACCATAAAAAATTTTTAAAATAAAAGAAATAAATTTTTCTATTTTAAAATAATAAAAATGAAATCGAATAAAAGCGTCACTTATCTTGATGGAATTGCATCAACTGGGAGTATAACTCTTGGAAATTACATTGGTTCCATTCTTCCACTTAAAAAAATTTTGAATAAAAAAGATAAGTTTATTTTTCTAATTGCTGATCTGCATGGCTTGACAATGGAAGAATTTGAAGAAAAAAAAATTAAAAATAGTAGTTCTGAAATTGCAAAAATTTTATATTGTGCTTTAGAGTATGAAAAATATCAAAATAACTTAATTATTTATCGTCAAAGCGATGTTTTAGAAAATGGTTATTTTGCCTACATTATTTCAAAATTTATAAGTTATGGCGATCTTTCAAGAATGATTCAATTCAAAGAAAAAAAAAATAAATATTTAAAAGAAAACAAAACTGTTTCATTTCCCGCTTCACTTATGACTTATCCAATTCTTATGATAAGTGATATTGTACTTTATTCACCAGATTATGTAATTGGAGGAATTGATCAAAAAAATCATATTGAACTTGCCTTTTCAACGATTAGTAAGTTTAACAAATATTGCCACAAAAATGTTTTAAAATTGTTTAAATTTAAACTTTATCAGTTTGCAAAAATTAAGAAATTATTAGATCCTTTAAAAAAAATGTCTAAAAGTGATAAAAATCCTAAAAATACGATTTTTTTATTAGATAATCCAGAAGTTGCTAAAAAAAAAATTTTAAAAAGTGTCACTGATAGTGAAAATAAAATTTTTTATGATGAGATTAAAAAACCAGGAATTAGTAATTTAATCGCAATTTATTGTGCTCTTGAGAATATTGAAATTAAAGTTTGTGAAGAAAAATATCTAGATAAAAGTTATGGTGAGTTTAAAAATGATGTTGCAAATATTGTAAAAAATTTTTTAACAAATTTTCAAAAAAAATATCGTCAAGTAACCAACAAAGAGATTGGAAAAGTTCTTGAAAAAAATGGTATTAAAGCGAGAAATATTGCAAGAAAAAAATTAAAAGAAATTAAAAAAACTTTAAAGTTTAGTTAGTAATGAAAAAAAAATTTTTAATTTCTTTGGATTTGGATGGCACAACTTTAAAAAATGATGGATTTACAATTCCCAAGAAAAATATTGAAGTTATTAAAAAGATGCAAAGTTTGGGTCATAAAGTAATCATTATTAGTGGCAGACCCCCGAGAGCAATTGAAAAAATTTACCGAATGTTGGGTCTTAAAAGTTTAGTTTCCTCATATAATGGCGCTTTTATTTATCATCCATATGGCAAAGAAACCTATAAAAGTTTTCAAATTCCCAATGTTGTTTTTCAAAAAATTATCAATAATCCTTTTATAAGAAAATATAATAAAGCAATTTTGGCAGAATGTGAAGATTTGCCATATCTAAATACGAGTAGTAACCTAATTTTTGTAAATTGTTGATTAGAGTTTGCATCAGCAATTAAAATTGGTGATCTAAAAAAGTGTCAAAGAGATCCAAATGCCATCTTTATCGAAACTTTACCACATATCGAATATGAAAAATATTTTGTTGCATTAAAAAAATTTGGTGATTTTGTTTCTTTTAATGTTTGAAAAAATGTGGGGATAAATTCAGTCATTATTCATGTATATCCCAAAAAAATTAATAAAAATATTGCCTGCTCTGTGGTTGCAGATTATTATAAAATTCCTCAAAGTAATGTAATTGCCTTTGGTGATGAAAATAATGATTATGAAATCTTAAAATGAGCCGGAATTGGCGTAAAAATGAAAAATGGTAATATTAATTTAAAAAAAGTGTGTAAGTATGAAACTGATTCTTCTAATGAGGATGCGGGAGTTGGATTGATGTTGGAAAAAATAATTAATCATTCCAACTAATTCTTCGAAAATTTCCAGAAATTCTTCATATTTTTGAAACAAAAACAAAAGCATTGGGATCATGTTTTTTAATTTTTTCAATAATTTTATGATATTCAAAAATGGTCATTGTTGTTAAAAGAACCACATTTTTCGTTCCCTTAAAGGCACCAATTGAATCAATTCTTGTATAACTTCTTTGAAATTTTCCTTCTTTAAAGGCTTCTTTAATTTTTAATTCATCCGAAGTAATAATAAAAACACTAACATTTTTTTGTCGTGGAAAGAAATTGTCAATTAAAAAAGAATATGTAAGGCAAAAAGTAAAAGTTGCTAGTAACTCAACCCCAAAAAAATGACTAACTGAAGCATTTTTTTGTTTTGATAAAATAAAAATTCCAATGACAACCACAAAAGAATTAATTAAGGCGTTTACTTTGCCAATATTTTTATTGTATTTGTAATTGTAATAAACGGTAATAAAATCAGTTCCTCCGGTTGATCCTAGGGCGTTATAGGCACAAACACATCCAAAACCATAAAAAATTCCACCAATAAAACAAGAGATAATTTTGGATGCATCAGAAATATCTACGCCTTTATTACCTTTAAAAAAATCAAAATATTGTTCTAAATTAAAGTAGCTGTAACCAAGAGAGAAAATTAGTTCAAATCCCAAGTAAAAAAGTGTCAAAATGGTAAATTTTTTACCAATTTTTAAGTATCCAAAAATAATAAAAGGAAGGTTTAATAAAAGTTGAATCAAAAATAAAAAAATTGTATCATTTCTGGCACTATCTTGAAGATGAATCGAAAATAAGTTAAAAAGAAACAAGGCAATTCCAGTGATTCCTCCACTTATCGCTTTAGTTTTTACAACAAAAAGTTGAAGAGCCAAAAAGTTTAAAGTTGCTGAAAATAAAATTCACTTTAATCGAGAAAAAAATCGATAAACTTCTTTATTGCTAAAAAAAACATATTTTAAGACAAGTTTTTTATAGCTATTTTTCATTATCTCACCTATTACTTTTAACTTTTACCTCGTAGTAAAAAATGGAATTGATATGAATTGGGCATAAATAAATGGTAAATTTTTCAAAAGATATTGTTTTTGTATTCTCAGAATTAATAATTTTTTCAGAATCTTTTTCAAGTAATTTAATTAAATCATAAAAAAATAAAAATTTACTTTTATCTTCGATTGTTTTAGAAATTGACTCAATTGTTTCATTAAAAACTTTTAAGTATAAATGAGATTCTAAAATTTTTATTGGTGTATATTTATGAACTAAAAAATTCATAAATAAATTGTCAGAAATAATAAAATTATCAATCGTTCTGTCGTAATTAATGTCACCAAACATATCCTCGATTAAATCCTCAATGGAAATAATCCCCAAAATGTTCCCGTTAGTTTCTGACAAAACAATCGCGAAGGAAACGTTTTTTTGAATTAATTTATTAAAAACGTTTTGTTTTATTTCATTTTGATAAACAAATAGTAAAGATTTTTTTGAAAAATGATTTTTTAAAATTAAATTATTTTGTTCTTTAATATATGCAAGAAAAAAATCTTTATCTTCAATTCAAGCAATTGGAAAATTTGTTTCTTTTTTCACAACTGGAATTCTTGAAAAATTAATTTTCTCAAAATATAAAAAAACATTTTTTACTGGTTCATCTTCGTTAATCGTTAAAACATTATCTCAAGAAATATAACTATCTTTTATGGTAATATCGTCAAAAATAATGGCATTTTGAATAAATTTTTTTTCTTTTTTTTCAATAAATCCACCACTTTCAATATAATCTAATAATCTTAACAATTCTCTTTCGTCATATGGGGCAGCAACTGGTTCTTTAATTTTAAAAACTGAAAAAAGCAAAAAGTTAAATCCATAACCCAATCTGTAAAAAAAATTAATTTTTTTAAAGTTATTAATAAAAAATAATTCTGGTTTTTTTTTAACAAAAATTTTGGGAAATACTTCCCCTACAAAAAGCAAAAGAAGGGTGTTTACAACAATTACTAAGATTACAAGATCGTGATCAACTTTTGCAATCATTAAAATAAAAGTAATAATTGCTGGAAGTAAAATTTCAATTAAATTATGAAATAAAATTAAAGTTGAAAGCAATTTGTTGTAATTATTAAATAACTTAATAACTTGCTTGATTTTTTTGTTAGAGAAATTTTTTTTCAATAACATATTGTGAAGTCTTACAATCGTACTATTTGAAAGAGCGCTTTCACTAGCAGCAGTAAATCAAGCAAAATAAATAAAAATAAAAGAAACTAATAAAATAATTCCTCAAAAAATTAATTCTGAATGAAAAGAAAAGAAAAAAGGAAGGATTGTCGAGGCCATTATTTTAAGTTTAATTTTTTATAATTATATTTTATAATAAAAAACATAAGAATTATTATAAATTAATATAATGAAAAAAAAATTTTTAAAAAATAAAATTAGCAAATTCTTTATTCTGTCATCTATTCCATTGATTCTCGTTGGATGTAGTAAGTTTAGTGCAGTTGGAACTTGTTATTTTGATGATAGATTAGATAATCTTTCTGACTGAAATAAATTTAAAACTAATTTAAGCGATGGCATCGTTACAAAAGATAAATCAAAAATGGAAAAGGACAAATATACAGGGATTCTTTTTGTGGGCGCAACATATTGTCCTTTTTGTCATTCAATGTTAGACTTAGATCCTGATGCTTACAAATCAATGAAAAATTACTGAGATAAATATGCTTCAGATGATGAAACTAAGTTACAATCTTGATTTGATAAAAATACTGAAAAATGATATGGATCTTTAAATCAAGCCGTTCACGCAATGAAAGAAATTTTGCCAGAAAAGGAACCACAAATTAACTATAAAGCTTATTATATTGATATTTATTTAGGAAAAGATCACAAAATTGGTCAACCAATTACTTCAGGTGATAATGATCATCCAAATCAATGAACTCTTGGGCTTCCACCACAATATAATTTTGTTGGTGAAATTGTTGATTATGTTGCCGAAAATGACAAAGATTTATATTATAAATTTGTAAATGATGGTCTGAAAAAAACCAACAATTATGATTATGGAATTCCCATTATAATTTACTTTGATCAAGGGGTTATTATAGGTTTTTCTGCTGGTTACTTAGATTATGATGCTTCTTTTTCTGCTATTAACCAGATGTTGAATGTTTAATTAACTCATTGAAAATATTAAATACTTTTTTCAATAAATTAATTTTTGACAAAAATTTTATTTATAAAAAAATTAATTTTTTCGAAGCTAATTTTTTAACTAAAAAAGAAAAAATTTTTTTGCAATATCAGTTTTTAAATAATCAAAAAATTATTGATTTTTTTATAAATTTTAAAAATAATACCATTACTCTTTTAAATCAAAAAGATTTTGATAACTTTGATTTTCACAAACTTTCTTTAAAAGAACAAAAAAATATTTTAACACAAATTGCCGCTATTATAAAAAAATATCAGTCAATTAAAAAAAAACAAGATAATGAATCGCTTTTTGATGAATGAAATGATGATTTTATTTTAGAAAATATTGTTTTTGATCAAAAATGAATTCAAGAAATGAAAGAAACATTTCTTTTAGTTCGAAAAAGTGTTTTAAAAAAGAAAAAAAATGTCTTATCGCATTGTGATTTGCATATTAATAATTTTTTAATTAATAATAAAAAAAAAGTTATTTTGATTGATTTTGATACTTGTCACTGAAGTTTTAAATTGTTTGATCTTGCCTCTTTTATTGAAGAAACTAAATTAAATCTTTGACAAATTAATTATTTTTGTGATCTATTTTCAGTAAAAAAAAAGACTATAATTGGACAAGTTGTCCTTTATCATAGTCTTTTTTGATTTTTTTGAAGTTATTATTATTATCAAAAAACTTTTAACCTGAAGTTTTTTGATTTGTGTTTATATCACTTGCAAAATTATTGTTATTTTAAATTAATTTTCCCATTTTCAAGTTGAAAAAGTTCAAGTAGAAAGTAATAAAGAAAAAGAAAGTGCAATAATTGCGGCATGTCAAGCATGAATTGGTGAATTTTGATAAATTACCTTAATTGTTTCATTTGGAGTGCCAAAAAAAGAACTACTAAAATATCCAGAATATAAAACCTGAATTGCATATCTTTGAGGAATAAAATATGAAACAATTTTTAAAGATGGTGAATGATCAATTAAACTTGGTGGCAGTTGTGCCCCTGATAAAAACATGGTTGGAAAGAAAAACAACATAATAATTCCAATTGCTTTTCCTTGAGAATTTGAAATAGAAGTAACTCAAAAACTAATTGAAGTTGCCACAAAAATTCCTAAAAGTCACCCTAAAGCAAAAATTAAAAAAGAACTAAAATTTTGCAACATGTGGGCTTGGGCAACAATTGCTTGAGAATAAATATCTGAATGAAAGAAAATTTCAATGACACTTACAATTCAAAGGGTTGAAATAAAACTTAAAAAAATTGCAAAACAATATGAGGCTAAAAAAAAGTGAATTTTTGAAATTGGTGAGACACCAATTCTTTTAATAATCACTGAAGTTTTAAAATCAATTAACTGATTGGTAAATGAAGACATACAGACAGAAATAATAATTAACGCAATAAATGAAGGAATAATTGAAAGAAAAACATGTGAAAGTGGGTTGTCTTGCCCTGGCACACTACTAGAAGTAGTGTAAGATACCACAATTGATCCCATAATTCAGACTGAAATTAAAGGAAAAACCAAAGCAAAAAACGGGCCTTGAAAATTTCTTAACCAGTTTTTAAGCATTAACACAAATAAAGCATGGTTTTTTTGAAGTCAAAAAAGCATTTTAGTTTAATTTATTACTTTCTTTTTTAATTTCATCAATATTAAAGTAAATATCACAGTAGTTTTTTACTGATCCATATTCTTCAATTAATTTATCTTTGGTAGTATCCAAAAATATTTCCCCATCTTTAACAACAATAAAACGTTCACAAATGTCTTCTAATTCTAAAATATTATGAGAAATTAAAATTAAAGTTCATTTATTATTTTTTACTAAATCTTTAATGAAAATTTTTATTTTTTCTGAAGCCTCAATGTCTAATCCCGTCGTTAACTCATCTAAAATTAAACATTTTGGGTTGTGTAGTAACGCTACCAAAACATTTAATCTTTGTCTTTGACCGCCAGACAATTTATAAATTTTTTGCTTAAAAAATTCATCAATTTCAAATTTTTTAATAAGATCATTTAAATTTTCGGTAATAAAAGTATTTCCTTTGTAAATTACCCGATAAAAATTAATAATATCTGAAACTTTTAGTTGTTTTGGATAATCATTACCCTGAAATTGAATTCCAATGTTTTTGGCAATAGCAACTTTTGTATTTCCAAAAGTGCGATTAATATTTCCAGATGTTGGTTGTTTAATTCCAGATAAAATTTCAACTAAAGTTGTTTTACCTGCCCCATTCTTACCAATAATTGCAATTTTTTCATCCTCAAAAATTTCTAAATTAACATTTTTTAAAGCGTGTTTGTTTTTATAAATTTTTGAAAGATTTTCAACACTTATTAAAAGCTTTTTTTCCATAAACAGATCGCTTTCTTTGTTTTAATAAGGGCAAAAAATGGTGCCCAAGACAGGACTTGAACCTGCACGAAAATTCACATGGTTTTGAATCATGCGCGTCTACCATTCCGCCACTTGGGCTTTTTGGAGTGGGTGAAGGGAATCGAACCCTCATTTTTGGAGTGGAAATCCAATGTTTTGCCACTAAACTACACCCACAATGGTGCCTAAGACAGGACTTGAACCTGCACGAAATTTATTAATTTCACAGGGGCTTAAGCCCTGCGCGTCTACCGTTCCGCCACTTAGGCATGGTGCCCCCGGAATGAATCGAACATTCGCATGACTGATTAAAAGCCAGTTGCCTTTCCACTTGGCCACGGGGGCAAAAAAATAATGGCTGGGATGGAAGGATTCGAACCTACGAATTACAGGGCCAAGGCCTGTTGCCTTACCTCTTGGCTACATCCCAAAAAATGGTGGAGGGAGTGGGATTCGAACCCACGAACCCAAGAGACTTGATTTACAGTCAAGCGCGTTTAGCCACTTCGCTACCCCTCCTGGTGCCGGTAATAGGAATCGAACCCATATTCCCTGATTACAAAACAGGTGTTCTAGCCATTAAACTATACCGGCTGGTGGAGCGTGAAGGACTCGAACCTACGGCCTTCTGTTTGTAAGACAGATGTTTTAACCAACTCAACTAACGCTCCATAAATAAAAAAATCAAAGTAAGAAATTATAAAATAATTTTTAATTTTTTAAATTAAATAATTAAATTATTTTTAATAATATCTTTTAATTTTTTTTTTGAAAGTTTAATTGTTTCAATATTTGCTTTGAAAAATAGTTTTTTACTTCAAAGATATATTGAATCATTTTCATATTTATTTTCCAAATAAAATACTTTTTCAATTTTTTTTTGAATAATAAGTTTTGCGCATTCATTGCAAGGGAAATGGGTAACATAAATTGCATATGGTTTTTGAAAAGAATTTAAATTTGCAATGCAATTTTGTTCTGCGTGTACCACAAAGGGATATTTATAATTATTTTTATCAACTTCTTTTCAATTAAAATCTTTATCATCTCATCCATAACATAAGCCGTTGTATCCAGTTGCTAATAAAATATTGTCTTTGGATATAATACATGCACCAACTTTTGTTGATTCATCTTTACTTTTTAAGGAGCATATTCAAGCAATTAACATAAAATAGTCAGAAAACTCAATTTTCATTAACTAACCTCCTTTATTTTTTGATAAAAATATTTTGGCATTTCTAAAAAAAATATTTTTTCTTTTTTTTCTTTAAAACAATAAAACTTTAAATAATATGCGTGAAGCAAAATGTATAAATTTTTCAAAGAACTTTGATATTTGAAGTCGTATAAAATTGGATGTTTTAAGTAAGATAGGTGCGCTCTTATTTGATGGGTTTTCCCAGTAATTATTTTTGCTTCAATTAACGAATATTTATTATTTTGAAAAACCTTTAAGGTTTTCAAAAAAGTTAGGGCGTTTTGCCCTGTTGGAGAAACTTTTTTTACTAAATAGTTTGATTTTTGTGCTTCTAATGGTAAATTAACTTTTAAATTTTTTGGTGATAAAACCCCATGGATTAAGGCTAAATATTTTTTTTCAATTTTTTGTTCTTTAAATAAATTTTTAAAGTAAAAATAGGCCTCTTTTGTAATATTTCCAAGTATTAATCCAGAAGTAACTTTGTCTAGACGATGTAAAATTCCATAAAAAAAATCATCAAGATAAAAAATATTTTTAATTTTTTCTTTTAAAAAATCAACAATTGTGTATTCAAAATGATGATATGATTTTTGACAAGTTATTCCTGATGGTTTAAATAATAAAAAATATTCGCTATTTTTTTCTACAAAAAAAATTTTTTGATATTGTTCTTTGATAAAAATTCGTTCTTCTAGCGATTCAAAAACAAATAAAAGATGGTCTTTTTTCTTTAAATTTTGAAAATTTTTAATAACTTTAAAGTTTAAAAAAACTTTTTTTAATAATAAAAGTTTTTTTAAATATTTAAGATCTAAGTTTAAAATTTTTGAAAAAAAATTGAAAAAATCTTCTTTATTTACAGGAATGTTTAAAGAAAAAAAAATAAAATAATTGTTTTGGTGTTTTTTTAGAAAATTATAAAATTTTTGTTGGTTCAACATTAATTTTTTTTACTTCTGGAACAAAAAAATAACAAAAAGATCAACCAAGAAGGGCAAAAATACCACCAAAGATTAATCCATCCCCAATATTACAAGAAAAATTACTATTTACTAAAACAATATAATCAACCACACATTTATAACTTAGTCTGTCAGATAAATTATCTAATCCCCCAACAAAAACCAACAAACATCCAATTGATATTGTAGTATTTTTAGATGTTAAAAAAATTAAAAAAAGCATTACAAGAATTACAAATGTAATACCAATAATTAATTCTAATAAATTGTTGTTGCTAAGAAAACCCCCAGCAATTCCAGAATTTTTTTTGTAATTAAAAGAAAAGAGTTTTGAGATTATATTTTTAAAGTCTCCCTCTTTTAAATTATTATAAATTAGAGATTTCAATACTTTGTCGATAATAAAAGGAATGGCAAAAATAATAAAAAAGATAAGTTTAAAGATAATTTCTTTTTTTGAAAAAATTAAATATTTTTGGTAAAAATTTGAAAAAAGTGACCTTTTATTAAGTTTAATTAAATTTTTTAAGCTAAATTTTGAATGCATTTATGACATATTCCTTCTTCTGTAAGATCTTCTTTGAAAAAATAGTTTCAACATCGGTTACATTTAAGTTTTTCTTTATTGATTTTAATTGATAAATAACAATTTTGGTACTCAACTAAATTTTTTGTGTCTTCTGTAAAATAAACATCAGAAAATAACAATCACTTTTTTAATTTATTTTGATCTTTTAAAAGGGTTAAGTACTTATTGTCTTTTAACTTAATATATAGATCTGCTTGCTGAATTCTCGTGCACAATTTATTTTGTTTGGCATTTTCATATTCTTTCAAAATATTGTCTCTTAAAAGAAAAAACTCGTCTCAAAAAGAAAAATCAACAAAATCTTGGTAAATATCTTTTAAGTTATTTTCAAATTTTGATTGAAATACAGAAGTGTTATCATTTTTAAATAGTTGTCACATTTCTTCGGCTGTAAACACTAAAACTGGTGATAAAATTTGTAAAATTTTTTCTAAAAGAAGATATAAGGTTGATTGAATTTGAATTCTTCTTCTGCTCGTTTTTTTTTCACAATATAAAACATCTTTGGAAAAATCAAAATAAAATGAACTCAAAATATTGGTAAAAAAATAAAAAATGTTTGAGAAAAGTAATTCAAAACTAAACTTTTCTTCGACATTTAAATTCAAAATATTGACATCTAAATATTTTAAAACAAAATAATCTTCCGGTTCTAACAAAATAGTTAAGTTTTCTTTCGAAAAATCACTTAAATTTCCATGAATAAATTTCAATCAATTACGAATTTTTTTTAAGTTATTTTGAACATTTTGTAATAATGAATCAGAAATATTAATATTTTTTTGAACATTTGAAAGGGCTATGGCAAGCCTTAAAGTATCAACACCATATTTTTCAATTAATAAATCCAAACTTAAAAAATTACCTTTAGATTTTGATAATTTTTCTTTCTTATCATCAACAATAAAACCATGAGATAAAATCTTATTTGCAAAGGGTTTTTTTGCAAGCAAAAAACAAATAATAAAACTACTGTTAAATCAGCCTCGAAACTGATCTTGCCCTTCAACAACTAAATCAATGGCCTTAAGTTGATATTTTTGACAAAAATAATAAAATGCACATCCAGAATCAAATCAAACATCAAAAATTTCATTTTTCTTGGTAATATTTTGATCTTTGTAAATTTGATATAAAATATCATTTTCTTTTAAAATTTCTTTAGCATCTCTTAAATGTCATTCATACACTGAGTGATTTTTTTGTCAATTAATTAAAAAATTAATAATTGTTTCATCTAATAGAGGTTTTTCATTTAGATAAAAAATTGGTAAAAAAACCCCTCAAACTCTTTGTCTAGAAATACATCAATTTTTTCGATTAAAAACCATGTTTTTAAGGCGTAAATCAAGTTTTTCTAATTCTGGAAGCATTTCTAATTTTAAAGCATCAAAATCAATAAATCACTGATAAGTTTCTTTGTAAACTAAGGGGGAATTATCTCTTCAATTGTAGGGATATTCGTGTAAAATTTCTGTGTAAAATTCACAATAACCTTGCTCTTTTAAAGTATCAATAATAAGTTTATTAGCTTTTAAATAAAAAATATTTTTTAAGTCTAAGTTAAATTTATTGTTTTCAAAATTTATCATCGTTCCGTCATTTGAAATGGCGCTATGATAATCTTTAATTAAGTGTTTTTTGGCAAGATAATAGTCATCAAGCCCGTGAGAAGGTGCGATATGGACAACGCCCGTACCTTCATCTTCTAAAACATGATCTGATAAAACAACTTCTTGACTTTTCTCAAAAAAAGGATGAATATATAGTAACTTTTGAAGTTTTTCTACCGAAATATCTTTTACATAGCGTTCAAAAGTTTCAATTTTTGCAAAAAGAAAATTTTTTTGGCAAATTATATAGTAGTCTTTAACTTTAAAGAGTGAATAAGTAATTTTCTCATTAATTGCTAACAGACGATTAGCAATTAAAGTTCATGGCGTTGTTGTTCAGACTAAAAAATAACATTTTCGATCAAAATGAACTTTTCAATTAAAAATTTCTAATTTAAAGTATAAAGAATCAGATTTTTTAATTTTATATTCAACTTCTGCATCAGCTAGGGCAGTTTTTTGCTTACAACATCAAAATACTGGCAATAAATCTCTTTTTAAAAAATTTTTTTGAAAAAGTTTTAAAAAAATTTCTAGTTGATAAGTAATATAATTTTTGTCAAAAGTAAAATAATTATGTTGAAATGAAGATGAAATAGCAATTCTTTGAAAGTCTTTTTTCTGTAACTGAATTTGTTCTTTTACATAATCAATGCAATTATCAAAAAAAAGTTGGTAATTTTCTTTCGAAAAATTGATAATTTTTAATTTTTTTTGAACTTCAACTTCGATTGGAAGCCCATGAGTGTCTCAACCACAAAAAAAAGGAGCGTAATATCCTTTTAAGCGAAAAAAACGAAGAATAATGTCTTTTAAGGCTT
This sequence comes from symbiont of Argiope bruennichi, assembly GCF_051094275.1. Classification (NCBI taxonomy): domain Bacteria; kingdom Bacillati; phylum Mycoplasmatota; class Mollicutes; order Mycoplasmatales; family Mycoplasmataceae; species symbiont of Argiope bruennichi. The sequence continues at coordinate 277,321 of NZ_CP070274.1, read as the reverse complement.
TATTTAAGAAGTGTCCTAAATGAATTTTTCCATTAGCATATGGAGGACCATCTAATAAAAAAAATTGTTGTTTTTGGTCTTTATTTTCTTCAAAACTTTGATGTAATTTAATATCTTCTCAAAATTTTAAAATTTCAGTTTCTTTTTTAATTTTATATTTGCTATCAAAAGTTGATTTTGGTAAAAATAAGGTGTTATTTAGGCTATTTTTCATTGTTTTATTTTAACAAAATTAATAATTTATTAACATTATTATAAAATTTTTCGAAATAAATATTAAAAAATAAAAAATAAATCTCAAAAAAAATATAAAAAAAACCCTAGAAAAAATTCTAGGGTTTTAAGAAATAATTTTTTAAAAATTTTATTTATTCTTTAGTTTGCAACTGTTTTTGAAAGATATTCATCAATATCTACATTTTTTGGTGCCAATAGAAAAAGTTTTTCACCAATTTTTTGAATGTGTCCTGAAATTACATAACTAACACCACTCAAAAAATCAATAATTCTTGTGTAATCTTCATTGTTAATTATTGAAAGATTAATAATTGCGGTTTTATTTGTTTTTATGTGTTCTGTAATTTGAATTACATCGCCATATTTTTTTGGAATAAAAGTCGCAATATTGTGGTTTTTGTTACGAAAGAATGATGATTTACCTCATAAATCTTTCATATCAAATTCTTGGGTATTTTCATCAGATAATAATTGTAAGTATCTTCTTTTAATAAATGAAATCATTTAGTGCCTTTCTTTTTTTATTTTTTTTTCAAAAATGAAGGAATTTCTTTTAAGTCTTCAGAAGTATTAAATTTTTTTTCAAAATTTGTATTATATCTTTTTTCAAGCGTGTTTTGTTCGTTAAAAATTTTTCTTGTTTGATATTTATTTCAATCAGAAGTTTTTAAAAATTTATTTTTAAAATTTTCTTGAACTTTTTCTCGGTTTTTTAAAATTTTATTGTTTGAAAAGAAATTAGTTTTTATTTCTGATTCTTCAAATCCTGTTGCAATAACAGTAACAATCATTTCATCTTCTAGGTTTTCATTAACAGCAACCCCAAAAATAATATTTACATCATTTCCTGCTGCTTGTCTGATTAAATCAACAGCGTCATTTGCATCATACAAGGTCATTGTTTGTCCACCAGTAACATTAACAATCGCATCTTTTGCCCCATTTATAGAAGCCTCTAAAAGGGGTGAAGAAATTGCTTTTCCAGCTGCATCTTCAGCTTTGTTTTCCCCTTTTGCCATCCCAATTCCAATTAATGCATAACCTTTTTTTTCCATTGTTGCTTTAACATCTGCAAAATCTAGGTTAATTAATGAAGGAACAGCAATTAAATCGGTAATTGTTTGCACCCCTTGTCTTAAAATTTTGTCTGCTTCTTGAAAGGCTTCTTTTAAGGGAGTTCCACCAATTTCTTCTAGCAATTTATCATTTGAAATTACAATCAAAGAATCAACATATTGTTTTAACTCATCAAGGCCATATGTTGCATTTTGAGCTCTTAATTTACCTTCAAAGCGAAATGGTTTTGTGACAATTCCAATTGTAAGTGCCCCAGAGTCTTTGGCAATTTTTGCAATAACAGGTGCTGCACCTGTACCAGTGCCTCCACCCATTCCAGCGGCTACAAACACCATGTCAGTGCCTTGAATGGCTCTTTTAATTTCATCTTCACTTTCAAGACAGGCTTGTTTCCCTTTTTCTGGATCTGCACCAGCACCAAGACCTTTAGTGATTTCTTTTCCTAGAACAATACGATTTTTTGATTTAGAGGCAGCAATAACTTGAGAATCAGTATTTACAACTCAGAATTCAACACCCTGAACCCCCTCATCAATCATGCGATTAACAGCATTATTCCCTGCACCGCCAACACCAAATACTTTGATTACAGCGTTTTTATCAAATTCATCAAATTGAACAAGTGTTTCTTTTTCCATTTATTTTCCTATGTTCGTTTTAAAATTTTTTTTCATTTAGCCATATCAAAGATTCTTGATAAGGTAAATTTTTTAATTGAATAATCAGAAGTTTTTTTAACTTTGTTTAATTTATCTGAATAGTTCAATGCCCCAATTAATTTACAATAAAGATTGTCATTTATTCCAATGTAAGGTGATTTATACACAGAAATAGCAACTTCATCATTCTCAAAAGTATTCTTAATAAAAGTATTAAAATTTAAAATTTTTGTAATTCCACCAACTAAAATAATATTTTTTACCTCATGTTCTTGAAAGTAAATTTGATATTTTGAAAAAATATTGGTAAACATTTCTTCATATCTTGCCAAAATTATTTTATTTAATTCTTCAACAGTCATTAATTCTTTACCTTGAAAATTTATTACGGTTGGTTTTAAGAATAAATCAAAAGATTCACTCTCATTTGAATTAAAATTTAAATTTCCATACTTTAATTTTAAATTTTCAATTGAGTTGTCATCTAGATTTAAAAAATATTTTAAATCTTTGTTAATGTTTGAAGCTTTTTCTTCAATTGTGCAATAATCAACTAAATCTTTGTTGTTATACAAATACATATTTGTAAAGTCAAAAGATGTATCAATTACTAAAGTTTTTTGATTGCTATAACAAATTTCATTTGATAAAGACACAAAAGACAAACAAAAATTTAATAATTTTAAGTTTGTAACGGTCAATGCTTCTTGAATTTTGCTATAAAAATCAACGTCTACAAAAAACAATTTTAATTTTATTGTTAATTCACCAACTATCTTTCCAATTGGAGCAATTTTGTAACTAAATAACTTATCAACTAAATAGTTTTTTGTTTTCATGTAAAGACAAATTTTACCATTTTCAATTTTATTGTTGTATTTTTGCAAAATCAAATTGATATAATAATAATTTAATTTATCATTGATAAAAATCGTTTCATTTACTTCTTTTATCAATAAGTCATCTTTAACTGGGTAAACAAAAACTATTTTTGTTAAATCAATTTTTAAGAGTTTTTTCACCTCTTTTTGTTTTTTAGTTAAATAGTTTCCAACTGATAATGGATTTACAATTTTGTTGTCCTTTAAAAAAACATTTTTTTCAATTGTTTTATAAAGACAATCAATTCTAGAATCCTGTTTTCTAGCTACCAAAAATTTCGTAGAAAAATTTCCAAATTCTACTACTGCATAAATTGATTCGTACAAATGTTTAGATCCTTTCTATTTTTTTTGTAATAACTCAAAGTTTTGCTGATCTAGCCCGGCTGTTTTGTGCTATTTCTTCAGGTTTTGGTTGTATTGGTTTGCTTAAATGAAAAAAAATTAACTCTTTGTCCTGAAAAATAAATTTTTTTAAGTTTTTTTGTAAAAAAAAATCTTTGTTTAATTTTTTTAAAGTATTAAAAATAACTTTTTCTTCTAAAGAGTTAAAGGTTAAAATACAACATTTGCCAAAAACCTTCAACAATGTTAATCCAGAATTTAAAGATGCAGAAAAATTTTCTAACTCATTATTTACCAAGATTCGAACACATAAATACACTAATTGAAAATATTTTTTTTGTTTTTGTAAATATTTTGGAATTGAAAGTTCAATGATTTTATTCAAATCTTTTGCTGTAGTAATAAATGGTTGTTTTTTAATAATGTTATTCGCAAGTTTCGAAGCAAACAATTTTAAATCACATCTTTTAAAAATGTTTTTTCACTCAGTAAATGTTAAGTTATTTAAGTAATAACTAGCATCTTTTTTAAGGCTTAAATCAAAACGCATGTCAAGCTTTTCGTTTTCGTTTTGAAAACTAAAGCCTCTAGCTTTTGCATCAATTTGCATTGATGATAGCCCTAGATCATATAATAAACCAGTAATTTCAAAGATTTTGTAATCTGTTAATTCTTGTTTTAAGTATTTAAAATTGCTATTAATCAAGATACAATTTGAAATTAATTTTGATAACTTCTTTTGTGCTTTATTAAAAGCGTGTAAATCAACGTCAAATCCAATAAGGATTGCTTTGTTTGAAAGATTTTTTTTGATTTCTAAAAAATGTCCGCAATCACCTAGTGTCATGTCAACATAAATTCCATCAGGATCAGTGATTAAATTTTTGACAATTTCTTCTGTTAAGATGGGTTTATGTTCTAATTCATCGTACACATTAGTCAATGTTTTCTAGTAATTCTTTAATGTTAATTTGAGAATTATTTGTTTGTTTTTCAAGGACTAAAGGATTTCAAAGTTCAATGTGTTTTCCAACAAATAAAAAAACAACTTCTTTGTCAATTTTTAATTCTTCACAAATAAATTTTGGAATCGTTAAACGATTATTTTTGTCAATTTCTTGTAAAAAGTTATTAATTGCAAAATGTCTTTTGATAATTCTATTCGCTTGTTTAGTGTCTTGTAGGTTATTTAATCAATTTTCGAATGTTTCCATTTGATCTTTATTTCTTAAAATAAAGTTATCATTGTCAAAACCACGGTTAAAAAAAACTTTTTCATTGAAGTATTCTTGAAGTTTTTTTGGTAGTGATATGCGATTTTTTTTATCAATCTTGTAACAATACTTTTGAAACATTTTTAAATTTTTTTACTCCACTTTCCTCCACTAAACAATTTATTATACATAAAAAAAAATCTTTAAAAAAAAATTCTAGTTTTTTTAAAGATTTTTATTAAAATAAAAAAAATATTTTATGTTTTTTAAATTAATTTTTTACCATTATAAAATCCGCAACTTTTGCAAACTTTATGGGGTAAATGCATTGCACCACAATTAGAACAAACCACAAAAGTTTGTTTTTTTAGGGCTAAATGAGATCTTCTAAGTCTTTTTCTAGTTTTACTAGTTCTTCTAAATGGTACTGCCATAACTTTTATATTATAAATTAAAATAAAAAAATCTTTTTTTTATTTTTAATATTTTCCTTGTTTTAATTTTTTAAAATCAAACATTAACAATGGCACCGAGATAAAAGTAACAAGCAAGTCAGTTATTGGTGTTACATAAAAAACTAAGTAATTATTATTATATTTTTTACCTAATAAATATAAAAGTGTTAAAACAACAAAATAGATCAGAACAAATCGTAAAAAAATAATTAAAACTGATTTTGAAACTTTTTGAATACTTTGATAAAAACCAGAAACTACTAAAGAGACACCAAGCAAGGGAAAAAGTAAAAATAAATTTCTAAGAGCATGAGTTGCATCACTTAACTCGTGTGGATTATTAATGTCTTTTGGAATAAATAAACTTAAAAGATTATCACCGATAAAAAAACATAAAATTTCTACAAATAATAAATAAACAACCACAAAAAAAATACATATTCAAACTGATTTAATAATTCTTTCATTTTTTTTATGGGCATAATTATAGGGAATAAAAATATTCATTGACTGCAAAAAACCAAAAACAGAAATGACAAAAAGATTGATAATTGGTGTGATTGCTCCAAATATTGAGACTCAATAACCTAACGATTTAGGATCAGATCTAGAACTTTGAAAGTCTAAAATAAGATTGAAAAATCATGTGTTGATGGCTTGGGCAAAATTTCTAAAAAGTGATGGGAAACCAAAAATAAAACAAGCAAAAATAATTGTTTTGGTTAAAGCATCTTTTTTTATTTTTAGTGCCTCGAAAATAACATATACTTTTTTTCAAAAACAAAATAAAAAACTGGCAATAAATTGAAAAAATCAAGCAATTCCAGTAGCAAAAATAGTACCAAGTACCCCTCAGTGAAATACGATTGTAAAAAGAAAGTCAAGAGCAACATTTAAAATTGAAGAAAAAAAGATCGTAAGAAAAGCAAAAGTTGGATACCCTTCAACTCGAAGTCCAATAATTGCAATATTCGAAATAAAATAAAATACGGCAAAAAAAGCTCAAATTAAGGTCGTGTAATAAGAAAGATTGACAATTTCATTGTGTTTGTCTAAAGAAACATTGGCGCTGCTAAACTGTAATTCAATAATTTTTTTTGAAAAAATAAAACAAAAAAATAAAAGAAAAAAATAAAAAATAAAATTATAAAAATATCCATTGCTTAGTGTGTCTTTGGCACGTTTAAAATTGGCTTCTCCAAGAAACATTCCAAATTTATTACCAACACCAGTGGTTATAAATACCCCAATTCCAATAAGAATTCCTCAAAATGGTTGGGCTAATTGAATCACAGTTCGAATGTCTTTTGAATCTAAACTGCCGTGAATAAAAATTTGATTACCACTTCCATATTGGATGGCAATAATCTGATCAATTATTGAATACAAAGAAAAAACTGCCATTGAAAGAACTGTCGGAACAATAATTCTTAAAAGTGATTTTCAAATTGTTGAGTGTAAATAAATCTCTTCTAACCTTTTTTGATTAATCATATCTCTGGTTAGATTTGAAATAATAACTTGCTTTGTTTTATCTTTCATTTAAAATACTTTCAATCGTTTTTTCAATTGTTTTTAACCTATTTGAAGAAAAATTTTCTTTAATTGGTTGAAATAATATTTTAAAAGAAAAATTTTTAAATTCATTTTTTTCAAAGACATCTAGTGGAATTAATTGAATAAAATAAATATTTTCTTTTAAAAAATAAGTTTTAATTTTTTCTTTAATTTGTAAAAATAAAGCAAAAGTATCTTCACTTTTTAAAAGTGATTTTGTCATATCAAATGAAGATATTGGAAAATTATTTTTAAATTGATAAGTTTTTAAAAGTTTTTTGTTGGTAAAAAAATAATCTATCTCTAAAAATCAAATTTCTTTGTTTTTAATATTATTTTTTTGTAAAAAAATTTGTGAAAAGACACCGAACAAGCCAATTAATCTTGATTCAAAATAAATTTTTCAATAAAAATTTAAAAAATTATTTTTTTTATTCACATAAACAAATTTAATTTTAGAAAAACAAACATGTTGATTTGTAAAAAATTTTTCGAGAATTTTTTGGAAATATGAAAAAAAATCAAAATTTTCTTGAATTGATTTAGAGACAACAAAAGAAAAAATATCTCTAAATTTTTTAAGCGAACTAAATAAAAAACCATTTTCAAAGAGCTTACACTCACTTTGTGACTTAATTTGAGGTAAATTTTTATAGAATAAAGAACTGTAAATATTGTTTCTATAATACTGAAAAGATGATGAATTAAAGTTTTTAACTTCAAAAAATTTGTAAATTGAAGGAAAATTTAAATAATTTTTAGAAACCAAAGAATAAGAAAAATCTTCAAAAAAATTTTCATTTAAAAGAAAATATTTGATATTTAATTTTGAAAAAAATTCATAGTCGTTTGAAATTTTATTGACAGAAACTTTGGCTACTTCTTTTACTTTGTTGAAGGGAAAAAAACGAATGATATCTTTGGCAAAAGAATTAAAATAAAATTTTTCGGTTCTGTATCTAGGTTGTTGTACGTAAATGTTATGGTTATCAAAACGAATTTTATAACCTAGTTTTTCAAATTTTTTTTTAAGTAAATTAAGATCAATTTTAAAAGAAACAAAATATTCTAATTTTTTAATATTAACTTTAATTGAATTTGGGGCAATTGAAGTTAATTTATTAATGGTTTTTTTCTTAAAAATTAAAAAATCGTCAAAATAATGTTCTAGTAGAAAAACAAAATAATTTAAAGCAAAAGGTAGTTTTAAGGGACTAATTTCTTTTAAATTTATTAATAACTCAAAATTTGTGAAATTATTTTGAGAAAAATTTTTACAAAAAAGTTTATCATTCCACAATGAAGTTTCAAAGTAAAAAGTATTATTTTGTAGAAATTGAGCTTCATTTTCATTAACTTTTGAAATTCCTCCAAGAGAAATAATTTTTTGATTACTAAAAATTGCTGGAACATTTTTAAAGATTATTTCTTTATTTGAAATTTTTAAGGGAGTTTCTTTCTTAATTTCATCAATGATTAAAAAATCACTAATTTCAGATAAAGCAAAAATGTTTGTTGAAATTCCTGTGATAAGCATCGTATATTTTGCTAAATTATTTAAAAAGTTGCTTACTTCAAAGTCACTTTTTACTAAATTTAAAGTTAAAAAAATGTCATCATTTTTAACTTTTTTCAAAGAAAATTGCACTAAATTAAAATATTTTAAATATTCAGTTTTGCAAGTAATTTTAAGGTCTGGAACTTGTTTATTTTGGTGTACAAAGTAGTTTCTTGTTTTAAAAAAATTAAATTCTAAATCAAAAAATGCGGCAATTTCTAAAGCAATAAAATAAATTCCTTTATTATAATTGCAAATTGAAGGAAATTGTAAATCAAAAATAATATCATCTAACTCTAAATATTTTAACGGATTACTATCACCAATTTTAATTGTGTTTGAAGAAAAATAATTTGAAAGAACAATGACATCTGATAAAAAATTTTCTAAGCCAATTTCTTTAAAGGAACATAGCATTCCTTCAGATAAAACTTCCTTGAACTGCTGATTTTTAATAATTTTGTTGTTGGTTTGTCCAGAACCCAAGACACAGACAACGATATCTTCAATCTTTAATTTTTGATATGAGGTTACAATGTTAATTTTTTTAAAAGAAAGATCTACTTCTAGTAAATTTAATTTGTCATACCCTTTAAGTTTTGAAATTTTTAAAATTTTTCCTGTGTAAAGTTTTTGATTTAATGCTAAAAAATCAAAAGCACTTTCAACTTCATAACCCAAATTTAAAAGACAGTCGATTAACTTCTCTTTTGAAATGTTTCTAATTTCTGGGCAAAATTTTGCTAAAATATTTCTTGATACTTTCATTTTTAATGAATTCTTTTTTGATAGTCATAATAAAATTGATGAATATTTTTAATACCATATTTTACCATAATAAGTCTTTCGAGCCCGATCCCGAATGCTAAAATATAATAGTTTTTAGGGTTAAATTTAGCATATTTTAAGACGTTATCTGCAAAAATACCTGAACCTAAAAGTTCGATATAACCAGAATTATTGCAAACATTGCAACCCTTTCCTTGGCAATTAAAACATAAAAGATCAACTTCAAAACTTGGTTCTGTAAAAGGAAAATATGATGAGCGAAATTTAATTTCTAAATTTTCATTTTCAAAATAATATTTTAAAAATTTTGTTAAAAATCATTTTAAAGTCCCAACACTAATGTCTTTTGCACCCCAACAAACATCGATTTGAAAAAATTGATGGGAATGGGTTAAATCATTTTTATCATTTCGATAAACTTTTCCGAATGAAAAAATTTTATGCTCTGCTTTTTTGTTTTTTTTTTCTTTTAAAGCTCTAAAAGACAAATTGGTGCAATGACTTCTTAAAAGATACTGGTTGTTTAAGTAAAAAGTGTCGTTTGATAGGGTTGAAGGATGATAATCTGGGACATTTAAGTAGGTAAAATTATATTTTTTATCATCAATTTCATATCCTTGTAAAAATTCAAAGTTGAACTGATGAAAAAAATGAAAAATATGTTCTAATTCTGTGGTAAAAATATGCAACATTCCTCGATTTTTGAATAAATTAAAAAAATAAGGATCTTTAATCTTATTTTTAATTAAAAGATCTAAGTCTAAAAGATTTTTTTTTGAAATTGCTAATTTTTTTTCAGAAATTAAGGAAAAAAAATATTTTTTTAAAAAAGCGGTAACTTTTTTATTATCTAAATTAATTTTTTTTAAAAAAGAAAAAAAATTTCTTTCAAATTCCATTAAAAAAGTTAAATTGTCAATTTTTTTAATTTTTTTTTCAAATTCTGAAAAAAAATCTAAAATATCTTGCAAAATTTTTTGTTCTAGGGCAAATATTTTTAGTTCTTTTAAAAGATTGTTGGCCATTTTTAATTTTAATATTTTATTTTAATAACTTTTATGATTTTTTTGCCAAGAAATTAAACCTTTAATAAATACTTTCGATAATTGTAAATATATAAAGGGATGATTAAAAGGGCTGCAATTATGTCCATCAATGGGTAAGAACTTCAAATAATCCAAATATTTTGATAGTGTCAAGAAATTAATGAAATCAAAATAATTAAGGGAAGTTCTAAAAGAACTGATCTAAATCAACCAACAAAAATTGATAAATAAATTTTTTTAATCGTTAAGTAAAAAGGCATTGATATTAAGGTAAAAGTATACAAAAATGTACAAGAAAAAGTAATTAATAGAGCGTGATAAAAGTGTGTTTGAATAAAAGGAAATTTTACTTGATGTCCTTGTGTTGTCTGAATATTTCCATTTTGTAAGTGTCAAAGCAATCCTATTTTAAATCCAAATGCAGCAAAAAAAAGAAAAATTAACAAGTAATATGAAAAGATAAAAATGGTTGCTTTATTAATGGCGCTTTTACAAACTTGATGTTTTTTTTTGGTTCAATTGTATAAAATATAATTTCTAGTCGCCTGCATCGTACCAAAAATTGGTGTCGAAGTAACAACAATTAAAACTGAAATCACAGCGTAAACGCTTTGCCAGTAGGTAGAAGGCAAAATAAGATCGCTTTTATGGCCTTGAAGATCGACAATTGAACCATAAGGCACTGTCCCCCATTTTCTTAAACAAAAATTAGTTAAAAAAATAATTGCTGCATTACCCATATTTCTTCCAAAAGAAGTAAGTCCATATTGCATGGTAATTTTTTGAAAGTAAAAAAAATCTTTAAGAGGAACTTTATTGAAAAAATTTAAATAAGAAAATTTTTTGATTCGATTGTAATAAATGGTCGTAACATACAGTAAAACACCACAAATTCAAGAAATTATATTGCAAATCGCAGCTCAAATAACACATAAATAAATTTTTTGATTTTCTGGATCTGGTGAGTAAATATTAAAAAAATTTTTATCTTTTACTAATGGTAAAAATACTCATAATAGAAAAACATTAATGGCACAAATAATAATTGATAAAGCAATTGGTTGTAAAATTTTATTTTCACTTCGAATCACAAAATTTAAAATAATTGAAAAATTAAAGAAAAAAAGTCCAAAAATTTGCGTTCTAGAAAAATATGTAGAAACATTTTCTGTAACATTTTCTCTGCCACTAATTGCATTAATGTTTTGAATTTTTGCCAGTTGCGGAACAAGAAAATATAAAATTAAAGTAATAATTATTGTATAGAAAAAAATAAAGTAAACAATGCTTGAAATATAATTTGATGGAAGATTTTTATCACTTTTAGCAAAATATCGACTTAAAGTGGTTGTAACACCAACTCCAATCAGCATTGAAAAACCAAGCATAATAACGTATACAAGATTGGAAAAATTAAGACCACTTTCTACAAAAACTGCCTTTTTTTTACTTACATTATGAACAATAAAATAAGAGTTAAAAAAGTTATATGACATTAGTAAAAACAATGAAAAAATTGCCGGTAAAGCCAAAAAAAAGATTGCTTTTCTAATATTTTCTAAGTTGTAATAATAAAATAAATTTTTTTTCATTTTTTAAATATTTTAAATTATAAAAAATTTATCTTAAAATGTTTCATAAAAATTAGTTATTATCAAAATTAGGAATCTAATCATTAAGGTGTTTGAGAGTTAAAAAATTATCTGAGTGATCATCTAATTAAATTCTTACCCTGGTCTTTTTTAAATATCATAGTTTATAGGTCTAATTCAAAATACCAAAAAAATAAATCAAAATATCATACATAAAAACAACTTTAAAAATACCTGCCAAGGAATAATTTTTTATTGTTAATGATTTTAATTTTAAATTTTGTCTTAATTTTAAAAATTTTTAAAATTATAAAGTGTTTTGGTTTTGGTTAAAATTATATTTTGGTTATAATTATATAGTGTTTTTAGAAAGGACAATATTTTATGAATTCAGATAGTTTCTCTTCAGGAGTGACAATTTTTATTGTTGTATTTTTACTTATTCTTATTATTTGATCAATTTTTTCTGGTATTTATGCTGTTAGGTGATCAAAACAAGGTAAGGTATCTGGAATTGTTTTAGCATTTTTTAATCTTTTAGGAATTATCCTTATAGTTATTTGTCTTCTATTCTACATTAATGCAAAAAGCGAAAAAACTAAAAAAGAAATGCGAGAACAAGGCGATGAAATTGTAAAAAGTTTACAATCAAAAATTAGTGAGCTGGAAAATAAAGATATAGAAAATAAAGATATAGAAAATAAAGATATAGAAAATAAAGACAAAGTATCATAATATTTTCAAGAAAAAAAATTTAATAAAATAAATTTAAAAAAGCACCCAAAAAGGTGCTTTTTTTTTATACTCAAATATTTTTTAAGTCTTCAAAATCTGCATTTTTAAATTCTTGAGCAAATTTTGTTATTAAATCAATCATTGATTTTACATCATGTAAACTACAAACTTCGTTGTGGGTGTGTAAATATCTAGATGGAATATGTAAGGAAATAGTAAATATCCCTTGATTTTTTAAGTGAATTGAACCAGCATCAGTTCCTCCAGATACTGAAGGATCAATATTGTAGGGAATATTGTGTTTTTTTGCAAGATTTATAAAGTAATGAACAAGTCTTGGATTTGCAATAAAATAACTATCCATAATAGAAATTGTCACACCTTTATCAAGTTGGGTGTCGTTGTTTGAGTTCAAAACTGATGTGTCATCGGTAGCAGTAGTATCAATCACAATCGCAATGTCTGGTTTAATCGCATTTGTCATTGTTTTTGCACCCCTTAACCCCACTTCTTCTTGAACAGATAAAGAGTAAACAAAATTAAAATCAGAAGTTAAGTTATGAGTATTTTTAATAACTTCTTCTAAAATTGCAACTCCAACGCGATTATCAATTGACTTTGTACAAACAAGATTGTTTTCCATTAAAAAAGATTGGTAATGTTTTGTAATTGGATCGCCAATTGAAATCCCTAATGATAACACTTGTTCTTTGGTTTTGCACCCAATATCAATAAACATTGATTTTAATGGTTGTAGTTTTTGTCTTTCTTCAATTGATAACAAATGAATTGGTTTTGAGCCAATAATACCAATAAAAAATTTATCAACATTTCTTGCATAAATTTTTACTTGTTTGCCTGGTAGGACATGACTTCATCAACCACCAAGTGGACCAAATTTTATAAGACCGTTTTTTGTGATTTCTGAAATTATAAAACCAATTTCATCGCTATGGGCAGTAAAAAGAATGGTTTTTTTCGATAAATCATAATCTTTAGATTTTAAAATTAAAGAACCTAAATGATCTCTTGAAAAATCAAAAGGATACTTTTTGTGTCTTTCGTGAAATAATTGAATCACAAATTTTTCATATCCTGAAGGACCAAAAGCTTCTCCGTATAATTTAACTAATTGATATAAATGTTCCATAAAAACTTTCTAATAATTATTTTTTTGTCGCTCGTAATTTATTTGATTTTTTTTACAATAAGCATTGTGGATTTCATGATCGGAAAAATTTAATTTTTGCCCTAAAAAATAATAAAAATTAAATAAATTTTGATAGTATCCGTTGCCGTGTTCGCTATTTGCATGTAAAAGAAAAATTGAAGAAGCCAAAAATATGTGGTTAAATAATTCAAATAGTTCACATTTTTCAAAGTCTTCTAAGGGTTGAGGAATAATTTTTGTTAAACCTAAAGCAATTCCAATACTTACAAGAAAATGAAGCCCATCTGCATACTCATCTAACAAAATTTCTTTAGAAGATGGCGATTTTTTTGATCAATATTTAAAACAGCGCGTTTCATTGCAAAGTTCTGCAACTTCAACAGTAAAAGATAAAATTTTTTTTTCTAAAAGATTTTTAATTTTATCTTTTGTATTTTCTAAAATAAATTTATCTAACTCTGATTGTTTTTTAAAAATATCTAATAAAAAATCAAATTTATTTGTTTGCATTTATTTTTAATTGCTCTTTGGCAACGTTTACTAAAGATGTGTGAAGTTCTGGATTATTAATGGCAATTTCTGAAAGCATTTTACGATTTAAGTTAATATTTGCTTTTTTAAGGGCATTAATATAATTTGCATAGTTCAAGTCAGAATCTTTTAAAGAGGCACTGATTCTTGTAATTCAAATTTGACGAAATTGAGTTTTCTTTTTTTTTCGATCCCTGTATGCATAAGATAAGGAATTCATTACTTGTTCTTTGGCTGATTTAAAGAGACGATGTTTTGAACCAAAGTAAGATTTTGCAAGTTTTAAAAATTTTTTTCGTCTTTTTCTTGCAGTATTTGGACAATTTCTCATAATTTTTATCTAAATCAGATTAAAAACTCTTTTAAGTCTTTTGTAATCTGATTTAGAAATTAATACTCCTTTTCTCATTCTACGTTTTTTATTGCCGGTTTTTTTTGATTTTAAGTGACTTGTAAAGGCATAATGACGAACTATTTTGCCGTTTTTAGACTTTTTAAATCTTTTTGCAATTGATTTTCTGGTTTTAATTTTCATAATTACGACCCTTATTTATTAATTGGCTTAAACAAAACATCTAACAAAGTATTTGTAAGAGCTGGTTTTGTTTCATATTCTGCATATTCTTTAATCATTTCATAAAATTTATCGACAATTTCATAACCCAAATCTTTATGCAAAATTTGACGACCACGAAATCTAATTTTTAAATGAACTTTATCTTTGTGTTTGAAAAAACGAATGGCATTATTTGCTTTTACTTGTAAATCATGATCTGAAATATTGATTCTGACTCTAATTTCTTTAGATTTGGTTTGAGCAACTTTTTTAGTTTGTTTTTGCTTTTTGTAATTTCATTTCCCAAAATCTAAAATTTTACAAACTGCCCCATCTTGAGTTTTTGAAACAAAAAGTAAATCTAAATTTTTGTTAAAAGCTACTTCGATGGCAGCTTTTTTTGACATACTTCCAAGCATTTGATTATTTTCATCAATTACTAAAACTTCAGTAAAAGGAATTTTTTCATTTAAAAAATAAGATTTTTTAGTTTCTTTTTGACTTTTTTTCTTAGCCATTAATTTATTGTGTATATTTGCATCATAACTTTAAAATTATATTATATTTCAATATTTTTTTAAAAAATTTATTTTATTTTTTAACTCTTTAAGAAAATTATTCAGGGTTGTTGTTTCTGAATTTTTATTTTGATATTTTCTAAAAGTAATTGTGTTGGAACGAAACTCTTGTTCACCAATAATGATTGTGTATCAGTATTTCATTTTTTGACTATTTCTAATTTTAAAATTAAAAGATTTATCAGAATCATCAATTGTTCCTGAAAAATTATTTTTTTGTAATTTTTTTTGAATTAATTTACAAAATGAAAGATATTTTTCATTTATCGGAATAATATTTACTTGAAAAGGGGAAAGAAAAAATGGAATGTTCCCTTGATTATTTTCAATAATAATGGCTAAAAATCTTTCATAAGTTCCAATAACCCCTCTGTGAATTAGAACCGGTATTTCTTTTTCATTTTTTTCATTTGTAAAAAATAAATCAAATTTTTTTGGTAAAAAATAGTCTAATTGTAGCGTTGAAAGAGTAATTTTTTTGTTCAACGAGGTTTTTACTTCAATATCAATTTTAGGGCCATAAAAAGCTGCTTCACCAATTTTTTCTTCAAACTCAATCTTATTTGAAATTAAAACTTTTTTTAGTTTATTTGTAGCTTTTTTTCAAATTGCACGATTTGCTAAAAAATTTTTTTTGTCGTTTGGATCATTAGTAGCTAAGACAAAAAAAACTTTTTCAATCTTTAAAAGATTTAAAGTTTTTTGAATAAAAGAAAAAACTTTTTTTAGTTCTTGGAAAAGATTTTTTTCAGAAACAAAGATATGTGCATCAGTTAAATGCATCATTCGCACTCGCTCAAGACCTGATAAACCCCCACTATATTCATATCGAAACTGAACCACTTCTTCAGATAACCTTAAGGGAAGTTGCCGATAACTTTGAATTAATTTTTGAAAAACAAGGCAGTGGTGTGGACATGCCATCGGTCTTAAGATTAGTTTTTCATTTTCAAAGTTAATTTCTGGAAAAATATTTTCCTTGTAATGTTCATAGTGACCACTTTTTTGATAAAGATCAATGGAACCAAGTAAGGGTGTCATTACTCTTTGATAACCAAATTCAGCTTCTAATGCATAAATTAAGTTAGCAATTTTTTTAAAAATCAAACTTCCGTTTGGTAAAAAAAATGGTAATCCTTGCCCTGATTTCTCATCGAAAAAAAATAAATTTTGAATTTTATTTATTTCTCTATGATCATATTTTTTTTGATTTTCTAGTTCCTTCAAATATTTTTCTAAATCATCTTTCAGATGAAAACAAATCCCAGATATTCTAATAATTTGATAAATTTTATTGTAGATTTCTAAATTAATTTTTTTGGAATTTAAAAGTGCAAAATTTTTGCAATCAAGAGTACTCTTTACGTGAGGTCCTCTACATAAATCAATAAATGAACCAATTTGATAATAAGAAAGAACCGAATCTTTTATTCTTGATAATATGATTTCTTTTAAAGGATCATTTTTAAAAATTTCTTTGGCGCTTTTTAAATCAATAACTTCTTTTTTGAAAAATAAATTACTTTTAATAATTTTTTTCATTTCAGAAGAAATTTTTGAAAGGTTAATTTCTTCCTCTTTTTCAAAATAAAAGTCATAGAAAAATCCTTCATTTGAAGAGGGACCAATTCAAAGCGAAACATTTTTATATAAATTTTTGACTGCAGATGCTAAAATATGGGCGCAAGAATGATTTAAAATTAAAAAATAATCGTAACTTTGATAATCAGTAATTAAAGAAATATTTGTCAATTTTTCATTAAAAACGGATAAATGATCAAAGATTTTATTATTTGCTTTTATGGCAAGTAATTTAATCTTTGGAAAATATTTTTTATTGAAGTCAGAAAAAGATAAATTTTTAGGAAATAAAATATTTTTTTTTGCCATTAAGCAACTTTATTTTGGTTTAAAAACAACATTTTGCCATTTATTGCCGCAGAAACTGTAGATGAAGCTTGAAATGTTGAAATATAAAATTGACTTACTTCTTTTCTTAGGTATTCTTTGTCAAAAATATCTTTTTCAATTGGAACAATGTTTACGTTGTAATATAAGTTTAAAAAGGTGTATTTTTTAATTATTGGTTCGGGAATAACAACTGAAATGATACTATGATGCCTTAAAGAACTAAACGCATAAATTAGTTTTAAATCGCATTTATAAAAAATAATAATGTCGGGTGAATATTTTTCAATAATTTCTGTTGCAATTTTTAAAGTGTGACTCGTACTTCTTTGAAATTTTTGAAAATGTTTAAAAAAATAATTTGAAAAGAAAATTTTTTCTGAGTATTTATTAATTTCTGTTAGGGTTTTAATCGCTTCAATTGGATATTTACCAGATGCAGATTCAGCACTTAGCATATTTGCTGAAGTTCCTTGAATTACAGAATAAAAAACATCGCTGGTTTCTGCTCTTGTTGGGGTAACATTATTGCACATTGATTCTAACATATGAGTTGCAACAATTACCAACTTATGATTTTCAAGACACTTATTAATAATATCAATTTGAATTTTTGGAATTTTGTAATATAAAACTTCAATTCCTAGATCTCCTCTAGCAATCATAATTCCATCACTTGCAGATAAAATTTCATCAAAATTTGTTAGGGCACTTTCTGATTCAATTTTTGAAATAATTTTAATGTTACTGTTGTAAATATTTAAGATTTCACGAACTTGATCAATATCGTTTTTACAAGAAACAAAAGATAGTGCTAAGTAGTCCACTTTGTTTTTAATAGAAAAAATAATATCATTTTGATCTTTTTCTGATAAAAATGGACAAGAAAGATTAATTCCTGGAAGATTTACTTTTCTTTTATTTACTAAAGTATGAGAATTCAAGGCTTCTGCTAAAAAAAAGTTTTTTTTAAGTTGCAAAACTTTTAGGCGAAATCGGTTATCATCCAACAAAATAATATTGCCAACTTTCACATCTTCTTCAATGTGAGGATAATTTATGGAAAATTTTCCTTTAGTACCAATAATTTCTTCGTTAAAAAATACTTTAATTTGCTCGCCTTTTTGATAAAAAAAAGCACCATTTTCAAAATCATGAGTTCTAATTTCTGGACCTTTAGTGTCAGAAATAATTGGAATATAACAATTTGATTGGGATTCAATGCTTCTAATAGCGTTTATTTTGTTTAAATGCTCTTCATGAGTTCCATGAGAAAAATTTAGTCTGATACAATCTGCCCCATTAATAATTGATTGAAAAAGTTTTTCTTTTGATTCGTTTGATGGTCCAACAGTAATAATTGACTTTGTTTTTTTGTATTTCATAATTTTTAACTTAAATAATTAATTTTTTCTAATATTTTATCAATATTTTGATTTTTTTCTGCAAGAGCATCAGATATTTTTTTTAAAACGATTTCACCTTTACATAAACAAACACAAACGCCAGAATAATTTTTTTCCAAAGCAAAAATTGCTTCTTCTCCAAATAGGGCTGCCATTTTTCGATCATAAAAAGAAGGTGCTCCACCTCTTTGAATATAACCCAAAACTGATGCTCTTGTGGTAATATTTGTCTTTTCAGTAACTTTATTTGCAAGTGCAAAAACATCGTACAAGTGCTCTGATACTACAATAATACAGTGGTTTTTATGAGATGATTTTGAATTTAAAGTTGCTTGAATGATTTCTTCTTCAGTCTTTTTTGCCTCTGGAATACTTACAAGCTCTGCCCCAGTAACTAATGCCGAATAAAGGGCTAAATTACCACTAAATTGTCCCATGGTTTCAATAATTGCACAACGATTGTGAGATGAGGAAGTATCCCTAATTTTGTCAATACTATCAACAATTGTATTCATACAAGTATCAAATCCAATTGTATATTCAGTCCCATTAATATTGTTGTCAATTGTTCCTGGAATCGCAATACAGTTGATACCTTCTTCACTTAGTTTTTCAGCACCTCTGTAAGTTCCATCACCACCAATAACAATTAAATTATTAATTCCTAAATTTTTTAAATTTTCAATCCCTTTTTTTCGAATTAATGGTGACGTAAATTCTTTAAGTCTTGAAGCACCAAGAATCGTCCCACCTTTGTTGATAATTCCAGAGACATCAAAAGAAGTTGCTTTTTTAATGTTGTTGTTTACCAAACCATAATAACCTTGGTAAATAAAGTAGCATTCATAATCCAATTTTAAAGCAGTTCTAACAATTGATCTAATGCAAGCATTCATTCCTGGGGCATCCCCACCAGAGGTTAAAATAGCGATTTTTTTTGTATTCATCATATCCTATCTTCTATACCAATATTTAAAAAAAATTAAGTTATCACCAGTCATTTTTTCGGGAATTAAAATATCTAATAAAAAAAGACAAGAAGGGGCAATATCTGATAATTTTCCAAATTCTTTAGAAAATTGTAATTTTTTATCAGTTATTAAGAATGGAACTGGATTTAAAGAATGAGAAGTTACTGGTCTATTATCATCTGTTAGCATGACATCAGAGTTCCCGTGATCTGCTGTCAAAACTAAAATACCATCTTTTTCTTTGATTTTTTGATAAATTTTTTCTAAATAATGATCGATTGCCTCAATCGCTTTAATAGCTGCTGCTAAATTACCAGTATGTCCAACCATATCAGAATTGGCAATATTTAAAACAATAACATCATAAAAATTTTTGTCAATTTGTGCTAATAATTTTTCTGTAAGTTCTGGCAATGACATTTCTGGTTTTAAATCGTAAGTTCTAACTTTTGGAGAAGGAATTAAAATCCGATCTTCATTTTTATAGACAATATCTAAACCGCCATTAAAGTAAAAGGTAACGTGTGCATATTTTTCTGTTTCTGCAATTTTTAATTGGTTTAGACCAAAGTTACTAATCACTTCGGAAAAATTATAAGATAATTGCTCATCTGGGTATAGAAAAGCATTAATTTTACAAGTTGATTGAAAATTTTTAATTGTTAAAAGAAAAATGTTTTTTGAAAGAAAATGATAATTTTTATTAAATTCATATTCATCATTGGTAATTGCAGACAATATTTCAATAACTCTATCTTTTCGATAGTTTGAAACAATTAACCCATCCCCTTTTGTTAAGCCAAAATGAATATTTTTATTAATTGCTGGTTCAATAAACTCATCGGTAATATTTTTTTCATAACTTTCTTTGACGTATGAAAGAACATCAGTAAAAGTGTTTTTTGAAGTACCACAAATGGCTTCATAGCCTTTTAAAACTCTTTCCCATCTTCGATCACGATCCATGGTGTAAAAACGACCAGAAATTGATGCAATATGGATTGAAACATGTTTAAAAGTACTAATATAATCAACAATTTTTTTGACAAAAAGATAACCACTTTTAGGATCTGTGTCTCTTCCATCAGTTATTAAGTGTAAGTAAATATTTTCAAATAAATGACCTACTGCTCACTTAATAAAAGCGATAAAATGGTCAATGTGGCCATGGATTCCACCGTCACTTATGATTCCCATAATATGAATGGTGTCATTGTTTTGTTTACAATAATCATAAATTTTATAAAGGGCTGGATTTTGATAGAAACTTTTATTTTCAATTTCTTCAGAAATTTTGGTAATTGTTTGGTAAACAATTCTTCCAGAACCAATATTTAAATGGCCAACTTCACTGTTCCCGGGTTGGTGTGGTGGTAGACCAACACTTTTTTCTGATGCACTTAATAAAATATTTGGATAAGTTTTAAAAAGATAGTCAATAAAAGGTTTTTTTGCCAGCTCAATCGCATTCCCTGGATATTTTTTTCCAATTCCATAACCATCTAAAATACATAAAAGCAGGGGTTTTTTATTATTTTTCATATTTTTTAATTAAATTTAGAAACGCTTCTTTTTTTAAACTTGAAGAACCAACTAAAAAGCCGTCAACAACAGCAATTTTTTTTAAAACATCAATATTTTTATCATTTACTGAACCACCATATAAAACAGGAATTGCTTCTTTAGTTTCTGGATAAATATTTTTGATGGTTTTTTTAATAAAATCAACTGCTAAAAAAATTTCTTCATCAGTGGCACTGATTCCGGTGTTGATCGCTCAAACTGGTTCATATGCAATGATAATATTGGAAATTTCATTGTTTTTTACTGATAATAACCCAAGTTTTATTTGATTTTCTAAAACTTGATAGGTTTCATTGTTTTGTCTTTGTTCTAAGGTTTCACCAATACAAAAAATTAATTTAAAATCGTATTTTAATCCCAGAAGAATTTTGGTATTTACTTTTGAATTATTTTCTAAAAATAAGTTTCTTCGTTCTGAATGCCCGATTAATGCATGAGAAATTTTTTTGTCTTTTAACATCAAACATGAAGTTTCACCCGTATATGCTCCATCCAAAAATTCACTGTAATTTTGAGCATAAATATTTCAACTTTTAGGAAAAAGTTTTTTTACTTGCTCTAAATATAAAAAATTACAGCAAATTCCAAGATTTATTTTTGAATGAAAATTTTTAAAATATTCTGAGAAATCGGTAATATCTTTAGACAATAAATTCATTTTTCAATTAGCAATTAAATATTTATTTTTCACAAATTATATCCACTCCAGGAAGAGTTTTACCCTCCAAATACTGCAAACTAGCCCCACCACCAGTAGAAATAAAACTCATTTTGTCTTGTAAGTTAAACTTATTACATGCAAATGCAGAATCACCTCCACCAACAAAAGTAAAACAATTTTTCATTTCAGAAACATAAGAAAATACTTCCTTGGTTCCAAGAGAAAAATTTTCAAATTCAAAAACTCCAACAGGACCGTTAATAGCAATAGTTTGTGCATCTGACAAATTATTTTCAAATAATTTAATTGTTAAAGGACCAATATCTAATCCCATGTGGTCAGAAGGAATTTCTTTGTAAGAAACAATTTTTGGCTTATCATCGCGAAAATCATCAATTACTTTAAAATCAATTGGCAAAATAATTTTATCCAAGTGAGTTTTTAAAAGATTTTTACAATATTCAACTTGATCTTCTTCGTGACCTGATTTTCCAACTTCAAATCCCAACGAATAAATAAAAGTGTAAGCCATTTTGCCACCAATTAGCAACTTATCAACTTTTTCAATTAAATTGTTGATAATTTTTATTTTATCGCTAACTTTTGCTCCACCCATTAAAACATAATATGGTTTTTTGGGATTAGAAGTTATTTTTTCTAATGCAAATAACTCTTTTTCCATTAAAAAACCAAGGCAGTTGTTTTTTTGAAAAGTTGGAATACCATAGTTTGAACAATGTTTTCGGTGTGAAAGCCCAAAAGAATTACCCACAAAAACATCACATAAAGAAGCTCAATATTTTGCTAATTCTGGATTATTTTTTGATTCTTGCTCATTCTCTAAATCTAAATATCTCGTATTTTCTAATAATAAAATTTCTTTAGATTTTAAGTTTTTTATTTGATTTTCAAATTCTTTTCCTTTATGTAATGGAAAAAAACTAATATTATAATTGGTATTTTTTTCAAAATATTTATATACTGCTCAAAGAGAATTTTTTTTTTTATCAGATTCAGATTTTATTCTTCCAAGATGAGAAAAAATAACAATTTTTGCGTTTTTTTCTAAAAGATAGTCGATTGTTTCAAAACTAGCCTTAATTCTTGTATCATCATTTACAACATATTCACCATTTAAAAAAGTTAAGGGAACATTAAAATCACAAGATAAAAAAACTGTTTGGTTTTCTAAAAAAATATTGCTTAGAGTTTTTTTTGTCATTAAATTTTGATAAAGTGAAGCAAAGTTCTTATCATTTGACAAACATAAGAATTTTCATTATCATATCAACTTAAAACTTTAATAATTGTTTTATTTTTATCATTTTGATAACATGAAGTAAAACCACCATCAAAAATTGATCCAAAAGAAGAACCAATGACATCTGATGAAACAATTTCTTCATCGCAAAAAAATAAAGTATCATTTTGAGCTTTTTTTATCGCATTATTTACATCATCTTTAGAAACTTTTTTGGTAACTTCAACAGTAATATCACAAATAGAACCAGAAATTGTTGGAACTCTTAGAGCAATTCCATTCATTTTTCCATTAAGTTCTGGAATTACTAAACCAATCGCTTTTGCAGCACCAGTAGTAGTTGGAATAATGTTTGCAAGACCACTTCTTCCTCTTCTTAAATCACTATGTGGTAAATCTAAAATTCTTTGATCATTTGTAACAGAATGAACTGTAGACATGAACCCTCAGTTTATTTTAAAATTATCATTTAAAACTTTAATTACTGGAGCTAAACAATTAGTTGTACAAGATGCAGCGCTAATAAGGGTATCTTTTTGCGTTAAAGTTTCATGATTTACATTGTAAACAATGGTTTTTAAGTCCGAAGATGGTGCAGAAACAATAACTTTTTTGGCGCCAGCTTTAATATGATTTTGAGCTTTTTCTTTTGAAGTAAAAAAACCAGTTGATTCAATTACTAAATCAATACCTAATTTTTTTCAAGGCAATTTTGAAGGATCTTTTTCTTTAAAAACTTGAATTTTTCTGTTGTCAACCACTAGATAACCATCAGTGTAAGAAATATCGTCTTTTGATAAAAAGGGACCTTGTGAAGTATCAAATAGTAAAAGATATGCTAAAGTTTTTTCATCTGTTAAATCATTAATGGCAACAATTTCAATATTTTCTTCACCCTCAATAATGTTGTAATATAACTCTCTAAAGGCAAGTCTACCAATTCTTCCAAATCCATTTATTGCTACACGAAGGGGGGTATTTTTTTCAACTTTTGTTTCAGTAGGTTTTTTTTCTGTAGCTTTTTTTGTGGTATTTGTAGTTTTAGTTTCTACAGGTTTATTTGCTGTTTTTGTTGTTTTTGAAGCAGTTTTTGTAGGTTTTGAACTAGATTTTGCTTTTTCTGATTTTTTTGCTGTTTTTGCAGGCATTATTTAATATTTCTTTCTGTAAAAGTTAAAATTTTTCTAAAATTTTAATATTTTTTTTATTTAATAATTTATTTTATAAAAAATAAAAAATAATTATTTATTATTTGTTAAATAAATTCAAAATTTTCTTTAAAAATAATCGCTAATTTTTCTGATTTAGGTAATAAAAACTTGTCATTTTTTGTATATCTTTTCAAAATTGCATCCAATGATAGATATGATAAAATAAATGTTTTTGTTTTATTTTTATCTCTTTCAATAAAAAAATCAAAAAAACATTGATCAAATGCATATGAAAAAAAGATTTCAATTCCAAATTCTTCAATGACCAAAATTTTTACTTTTTTTAAAATTCTTAATGCTTCATCAATTTTATACTTATTATCTTGATCAAAAATATATAATTGAAAAAAACTAATAAAATTTTTTCAATTCAATCAAATAATATCCTTTTCAACTACCAAAAGTTTTTTCGTAATAAAAACCAAAAAAGAATAATCTTGAATATTTGGTTTTTTGTTAATAAATAAACCTTTACCTTTCGGATAAGTTTCAATAAATTCATCAACTTTTGTTAAATATTTTTGGTAAGTTTTTTGACTAAATTTTAAATCTTGAATTTTAGAGACAGAAAAATTATTGTCCAAAAATGAAAAACATCGAATCAAACTATCAAAATAATGTTTTTTTTTACATTTTTTAATTGATAAAGAAAAACCATTATTAGGTAAAAAATTTGGAAGATAAAAATAACCTTTGTTGTTGTTTTTGCACTCTTGTAAATTTTTGCAATTTTTGCAAAAAATACTTTGATTTAAAAGACTTTCTAAATTTAATAAATCTAATGGTGTTTTAAAAATTTCATTTAAATCTTTATCTTTAAAAAATTCTTTTAAATCACTATTTTTTAAAACTTTATCAAATAGTTTTTTTTTATATTCTTCAGAGGCAAAATCAATTTCTTTTTTAGTGGCCATTTAGTTATTTTTTTTCAGTCTTTTTTAGAATACTTGTAAGTTTTTCATAAACTTCACTACCAGAAGTAATTTTTTTGGCAATAAAAGAATTCGCAATTGTTAAAAAATAATTTTTGGAAAAATGATAATTTTTTTTACTACAATAAAAAATAATACTGTTAATAAAATCTTTATCAACATTGTTTTTTTCCATAAAGTCATCAAAAAATTTAATATCTTCATCAGTAAAATTATAATCATTTCATTTAAATTCACAGGGAGTTTTTGAATTATAAATTTCTTTCAAATTATCTTCAAAAATATCAAAATCAATTTTTTTGTTAACTATGGCAACTTTTAGTGATTCTGTTAAATCAGTTCAATCGGTAATTTTATACTTATGTTTTAAATTAAAAATTTTAATAATAATATTGGTGTTTAGTTTGATGTCTAATAGATTTGACTTTTTTAATTGATCGTAAAAAGAAAGATAATTATTGCATGAAGGCTCGTTTGAATCTGATTCAAAAAGATCAATTTCTAAAGTTTTTTGGGCATCATGCTCTTCATCAATTTTACTGTTTAAAATTTTGGTTCACTTACCTTTAGAATAAATATCAAAAATTCCTGAAGAAATATTGGTTTTTTCTTTAAATATTTCTTTTCCTTCAATGTAATTTAAAGAATTCTCTTTAATAAAATAATAAGTATCTTTCCCAACTGTTAAATAAAGAACTTTATTTAAAATTTCATTATCAAAAAACTTATCTGGGGGTAACGGAACATTTACAACGTATTCTATCGTATTGTTTTCTAGTAATAAGTTCGTTCTTATTAGGCCAAAAGCTTCAAGGTGTGATTTTGCAAGTAAAAATTCAGACTCTTTAATATTTAAGATCGTAAAAAGGGTTTTATGGAAATAAGAGTTTTTTTCATTTTTGTTTAAAAATGAGGGGACATAATTCAACAAAGTTAAATAAACACTAATAGCGTCTCTTCCAACAATTGGTTGATATAAAAAAAACAAGTTTTTTATATCGGCAAAAAAAACTTTTTTTGAATAATTTACAAAAAAAGCATCAGAAAGTTTGTTCTTAGATTTACTAAATAAATTCAATTTCTTTTACCTTAAAATTAATTTTTCTTTCACTTAATGTTTTTTTAAAAAAGTCGGCGTCAGTACTTAAAATTTTTAAAAGTTCTGTTTTTTCATGATCATTTAAAACAGAAAATTTTTCTGAGAGATTTTGTTTTTTATTAACACATAGAATAATTTTATCAAAAGAAATTAAAGATAACATTTCTGACAAACAAAATCGCATATTAACCTCAATATATAAAGAAAAAAAAATAAAGTTTTTCTTTAATAATAAAATTTCTTGGTTAACTTTTTCAATCACTAATGGTCAAATAAAATTTTCTATTAATTGTATATTATTTTTATTTTCTAAAATAAATTTTAGAAGCAAATAATAATCTAATTTATTATTTTTTCATAAAGAAAGTTTTAAATTATTTTCAAAAAAATTTTTTACTTTGGAATTTTTTAAATATAACTCTTTTGCAATTTCATCACAATTAATAAAAAATACGTTTGAAATTTTATTTGGTAGTAGCTTTATTATTGATTTTAAATAATGGGTCTTTCCAACCCCAACATTTCCAGTAACTAAAAAAATTTGATAGCTATTTTTGGCACTTTTCACAATAATATGAAGAACGATTATTTATTTTAATTCTTTTGATTTTGTCATCACAAAGTTTGCAAGTTTGATTTGTTCTTTGATAAACATTTAAATTAACTTGAAACTTCCCAATATTATCGCCAACCTTAAAACTTTTAATAGTACTACCCCCTTCTTCAATTGCTTTCGATAAAACAATTCTAGAATATTTAATAATATCTAAAATTTCTTGATCATTTAGCGTATTTACAAGTCTTCATGGCAAAACTTTTGCTAAAAATAAAATTTCTGAAACATAAATGTTACCAATTCCAGCAACAAATGACTGATCCAATAATAACTTATATATTTTAATGCTTTTTTTTTGAATATTGTTCTTAAAATATTCTAAAGTAAATTTTTCAGAAAATGGATCAAATGATACATTTGCTAGTGGTTTATTTGAAAAAAGATCGATATCTTTTTGATATAAATAAATGGTTGCAAAGTGTCTTGTGTCATTTAAAAAATAAAAAATATTTTCTATTTCAAAGCAAAAAATATCATGCAAAGATATTTTAAATTCTTTTGATAAAATAAATTTTCCTTCCATTCTTAAGTGAATTAGTAAGTTAAAATTATCAGTTTTAATAATTAAATGTTTTCCAACATTTAAAACATCTAAAATTTTGTTATTTTTTAACTTTAAAAAAAGATTTTTATCGCAATTTTTTAAACTTTTATCTAAAAATAAAAAAACATTTTCAATTTTTTTATTTTTAAAATGTTTTAATAAAAAAAATTTTACTGTGGTAACTTCTGGTAATTCTGGCATTATTTTATTTTACATAATAAAAAATAGTTTTAATTTTTAAAAATAAGTTTTTATTAATTTAATAAAAATGTCAAAATACCAGAAATTGAAATTAATCGTTTAATAGTCTCTTGTTTAAATTTATTAAAATATCTTATTTAAAGTTTCTTAAAAAAAATTTTTTGAGTTTATTTATTTTTTAAAAATCTCTCATTTTTTCTCAGTTATTTTCATCTAATTTTTCACAATTTTTTTTAATTAATAATACTTTATCAGTACTAATTATTGTTTTATCTTCGTCTGTTTCAATTTTTTTAATAAAGTCAGGATCAAATTCTGAGAATAAATTTTTTATGTTGGATTTTGCATCATTATTACTATCATCAAAACTGTTTCCAGCAATAATAATAATTTTTATATTGAAATTTTTATAAATTTTTTTATTTTCATTCAATCATGCGATTCCAGATAAATTTGTTTCATGAAATCCAAAACCAAAAAAAATTACTTTATGAACTTTATTTACTCAAAGTGTCTCATTAAAATTATTGGGGTTTTTTATCTCATATTCTTTGTCATTAAAACCTAGAGATGGCTGCGTTCAAATTATTTTTTCATCTATTTTTTTTATAAATCAAGAAAACTCTAAGTCTATTAGTGGGTCAAAATATTTAATTTTATAAAATTTTCCAATAGAAGTTGTATTGTAATTATTTATCCGACCGTGAATATAAAGTAGCCTATTTTTTCTTTCATCAAAAAGATCTTTTTCTTGGGTTGAATTAAAATAAAAATTAAAATAATTATAAAAAGTTTCATCATAATTAAAGTTTATAATTTCTGTGTTTTCATAATTAAAAAAAATAAATAAATTTTTATATCAACTATTTTTAATTTGATCATCAAATAAACTGTTATTAAAATAATAACCGTATTGTAGTAAAGAACTAATCTCAGATTCTGGTCTGTTGACATTTTTATTATTACTAATTTTGGTCAAAACGTCATCTATGGTAAAAATTGAATCTCTATCTTTATTAATAGACTCATTAATAACATTAGAAATTTTTAATAATGATTTAATGTTATATATAAAAAAGAGTCTTTTTTATAGTTAAAATTTTTTTTGTATTTCAAGACTTTTTTCATCATAAAAAACAATTTGTGTATTTTTATCAAATTCTTTTTTAATATTTTCAATTTTTTCTGATAATTTCTGAAAAAAGTTTTTTATTTCAATGTCTTTAATATTTTCCCTAAAATTTCTTAACTCACTTTCAAAACGCTTGCTGAATGTTTTACTAAAATATTTTTCGCATTCTTTAAAAACATTAAATAAATTTTTTATCATATTCTTAAAAATTGAGTTGTGAAATTCTTTGAGTGTCGGAAAATCAAAACATTTTGAAGCTCCAGAACCAAGTATAATTACTGTATTTTGCTCTTTAGTGGATTTTTTTGCTTTTTTTGCAGTTTCAGTATTAGTCATTTATAATTTTTTTTTTAAAATAAAATTTTTAAATAAAAATTAATTTTTATTTAATTTATTTTCAAAAATTTCATCACTTTTTTTGAGGTAAACTAACTTTTTTAGAAACTTCTGAATTGTTATTTAGTTTAGTTTTTTGATCTAATGTTTTTTTATTTAATAAAGAAGTAGTTATTTCTTTGTTATCTTGTCCTAACAAAAAAACATCTTGCAAAAGTTTTTCATGGGTTTTATCCTCAATTACTGCAGGATCTTGCAATAATCTTGAGATTTCTTCTCGTAATTTAGTATATTTTGAAATATTTTTAGCGCAAAAATTGTAAACGTTTGACAAATGTTCTGTTAAGTGATAATATTTTGGTTTTATTAGTTGTAATTCTTTTTTAAAAAAACGTTTAGGATCAAATCTTTCAAGCGAAGTGCCTCTTTTTGTTAAGTTAGCATATCTTTGGTAAAAATTTTGACTAATAATTGATCATAAAATTACATGAGTTGAAACCTCTGGTAATTTTGAAAATGATGGCTGATAATCTGTAGAAAAAGCATATAAATTGATCCTGTCTACAAGAAAAGGATTGGATGTTTTTGAGTAAATTTTTGGAATTATTAAATCATTTAAATAACATCTATAGATAGTTTTTTCTAAATTTATTTCTTTTGCTGGCTCAGAATATAAGATTTTTTTAATTTTTGTTCATTGGTAATTTGCAGTAACTGTTTTTCAAGGAAAAACTGTGTGTCTTAAATGATTAGCTCTAGGAAGTCTAAGTCAATCAAAAAAAAGTTTTTTATTAATTTTGTTTAATGGAGATCTTTTCTCTACTAAATCACTTAATTTATAATTTTATCATCAAGGCAATTTTTTCCCAAAAAATGTAAAATATTTCTTGATTTTCTTCTAATTTTTATTAACAAACTAATTTGTTTTTCGAGTTCATAAAACATTTTTATGAAATTTGCTTGTTGATATAAGTTTGTGGGAATAATCATTCAACTGGCATCAAATCCTCATTGTGTAAATTCAGCAGACCCAACAGTATGATGAACATTATTTTCAAATAAATATGAATTGCCCTTAAAAAAACAATAAAAAAATAAATTTAAACATATTTTTTCATTATTTTTAAAAATAACAATGTGATTGTTAACAAAAACATTATTGTTTTTTAAAAAACTTATTTTTCCAAACGGCAGCACATCTGTAAAAACAAAATCACCGTAATTTGCTTTTAAAAATTTATCTTTGATAACATCATCTGGTAAGTAAGAAAAATGATCATTTTCTTCAATATATAATTTATCATCATTTTTTCTTCATCAGCTAACTAATAAATATTTGTTTTTTCATTCTTTTTTATCTTCGCGTTTGTTTCTTTTTCAACTTTCTTTTGCAGTAAAGGAAATATTACCTTTTTTATAAGTAAAAATATCTTTGCATGAACCAATGTATAGTCAAAAGTTGGAAAGTAAAAATTTTTTCAAAAGTGATATTCTTTTCAACAAACATTTTTACAATTATTTTTTTGAAATCCAAAAACATTAGATTTTAAAAGTTCATCTAAATATGATAAATATAGAGCGTTTAAGCAAAATTTTCTTTTGTATTGTAATTCTTCAATCGATAAATTATTTAAATTTAATTTATCAATAAAATAAGTACTTAAATCAAAAAAATCTTGATTATTTTTCATTAACTAATTTTAATTTAATTTAACAAAAATAAAGTAAAAAATAAAAAAAATGGACAATAATAATTTTAATTTTTAAAAATTTCTAATTCGTTTTCTAATTTTTTTAGTTTTTCTTTTTCTTTTAGAACTACTTCTTTTTTGGCTTTTGTTAAAAAATTTTGATTACTTAATAATTTTTTAGTTTTTTCAATTAAAGTTTTGTATTCTTCAATAGTTTTTAGATCATCTTTTTTCTTCTTATTATCTAAAATTTCTATAGTTATATCATCATTAAAAAAATAAATATTTTTAAAAAATTTTTGAGATTTTTTTTCAAATTTAAGGTTGTTTTTTTGAGATAAATAGTTAAAAATATTAAAAATAAAGCTATTTGATGTTTTTATATCATAAAATACTGTTTCATTTTTTTGGTTTTTTAAGGTTAAAAAAAGATCTATCAAATTTTGTGGTACTTTTTGATCTAATAATTTTGGTTTTTTAAAAAAGTATTTTTTTTGTTCTAAGTTTTTATTTTGATATTGTAAGAAAATATATTGAGAAATAAAAGGTAAATAAGGAAAAATTAATCATAAAATTTTCATTCAAAGTAACTTAAACTCTTCATGATAAAAATTAAATATTTTATAAATTTCTAAAAATTGATTACAAAAAAAATCTCAAGAAAATTGATAAATTAAAATTTTTGCTCCAATAAAATTAAAGTTTTTAATTTTTAATGACAAATCTTCAGAAAACAAATAAACTTTTAATTCTAAAAAATTTAACATAAGTTTTGCTAAATCTTTGTTTTTGGCATCTTCTTTTGTTTGTCATTTTTGTGAAAGAAAAATATTTGCATTAAAAATTTTATTGACAAATTTTTTACTATCTTCTAAATGACCTTGGTAAAAATTAATATCTTTGGCTTCATTTACAAGACCTAGTAAAAAAAATCTCAAACTATCATTTCCATATTTTTTTAAAATATCTGATGGAATAATCCCATTATTATTTGACTTTGACATTTTTTTTCCAGTTGCATCTCTTAAAAGCCCATGTAAATAAATATTTTTGAATGGCATTTTTTTTGTTGTAAGATAACTCATAAAAATCATTCTAATAACTCAAAAAAATAAAATATCATATCCAGTTACTAATAAGTCGATTTTTTCAATTTTTAGCAATTCGTAAAAGTAAGTGAAGCATAAAGCGCTTGAAAATCAAGTGTCAAGAACATCGTTTGATTTGACAATTTTTGGAATTTTATGTCCTCATCAAAGTTGTCTTGAAATACATCATGGTTCTAAGTTATTTAATCAATAATTAATTTTTTTTTCAAATAAGTTATTAACAATAACAGAAGATAAATTAAAAAAATTTTTATTTTCTTGATAAATTTTATTTAAATCTAAAAATCATTGATTACTAATTCTTGCATCCACAATTGTATTTGATCTGCTACTATAACCAATAATGGTGTCGTAATCTTCAACTTTTTCAAGGAGATTCTGTTTTTTTAAATCATTTACAATGATTTCTCTACCCTTTAGATAAAAAATTCCTTGATATTCATTTGCAAATTGATTTAAATTGCCATTTTCATCAATACAAAGAAAGTTTTTTAATTGATATTCTTTGTTAATTTCAAAATCTAAAAAGTCATGTGATGGGGTTAATTTTAAAATTCCAGTTCCAAAATCTGATTCAACTTTTGAGGAAGTAACAAGGGGAATTAAATTCTTTGTTAAGGGATTCACAAATAATTTGTTTTGGTATTTTTTTCAGATTTTACTGTTTTTATTAACAGCAAGGGCTACATCTGAAAAGATTGTTTCTGGTCTTGTCGTTGCAACTGTT
The DNA here is from genome assembly GCF_051094275.1 of symbiont of Argiope bruennichi. Lineage (NCBI taxonomy): Bacteria > Bacillati > Mycoplasmatota > Mollicutes > Mycoplasmatales > Mycoplasmataceae > symbiont of Argiope bruennichi. Next base: position 244,951 of record NZ_CP070274.1, on the reverse strand, counting down.
AAATATTCAGAACTATTTTCTAAAAAATATTTTACATAATATAATTTGGTTTTAATTTCTTTGAAGTTTACTTCAATATTCGATAAAACCGTTTTTAATTGATAATCAAAATATACAATTTTTTGATCGTAAAAAATATATTTGTTTTGATGTAAATTTAAAAAAGTTTTTTTTACTAATGAAGAGAATTTATTTGATAATGTATAATAAAAAAAATTGTAATTTAAAGATACCCCATAAGAATTTCACTCATTTTTAATTAATTTTTCATTTTTATTTTTTAAAATTAAAATTTCTTTTTTAAAAGCTGCTCTTCCCAGATCAAATTTAGTTTTTTTTTGTGTTAATCAAAGATGTTTTTCACAAATTGCCTGAGTTGCAATTCCTGCATGATCAACTCCTGGAAAAAAAAGAACTTGAAAGTCTCTTTGACTGTGATATTTTGCGATAACATCTGGTAAAATAATGTCTAAATAATGCCCTAAGTGTAAATTTCCAGTAACATTTGGGGGTGGTAATAAAATTGTAAAAAGATTTTTATTTTCAATTTTTTTTTTACTTTTAAATTTACTTCGAAATTTATTTATCTTATTTTCAATTTCAGAAAAATTATATTTTTGGGGTTTCACAGATAAATGATAAAATTTGGTTTTCTAAATTTTTAGGTAATTCTTGATTTTTAAGCGAAAAAAAAGCATAATTTTTAGCAACTTCTAAAGATATTTCTGAAAGTTTTTTTTCTAACACTAATTTTATTTGATGTTTTTTAGATTGATTTAATTTATCAGATTTTGAAATTAAAATAAAAATATGCTTTGTTTGTTTTAAAATATTTTTTAAAACATATCAATCAATTTCAAATATATTATCAAAAATATTTAACAATAAAATAACAAAATCATCATCTTTTAATTGCTTAAAAAAATTTTTCATAATCTCTTCTACTAAATTTTTTCTAATCAATGATGATTTCATATAACCATACCCTGGAGTATCTATAAGATAAAAAGACTCGTTTACTAAATAATGATTTAAGAATAAAGTTTTTCCGGGCCTTTTTGAGCTTTTAGCAACTTTTTGATTTACAAAAAAATTAATAAAAGAAGACTTCCCAATATTACTTCTACCTAAAAGAAAAATTTTTGGAAAGTCATTTAAAATTTTTTTTTGTTTTAAAAGCAGGGTTAATGAAGTAATTTTAATCATTAGTAATGATTAAAAATTTAATTGATTAAAAACTTCGCTTTGTTTGATTGAAGTGGTAAAAGTATCAAAATTAAATAACTGTTTGTCTTCAATTTTTTTATTAAAAAATAAAATATCAAAAACTTCTTTGTAATGTGATACCAAGACAATATCTAATTTTTTTAAGACTTCGTGCGGAACATCTTCTAAATTTTTATAGTTTTCTGCTGGAATAAAAACGGTTTTTATTTTACTTCTGTCAGCAGAAATTAATTTTTCTTTAATACCACCGATTGGTAAGATTTTACCAGTCAAAGTAATTTCACCCGTCATTGCAATGTACTTACTGATAGAGATATTTTTTAAACAACTAATAATAACAGTAGTTAAGGTAATTCCAGCACTTGGACCATCTTTTTGAACTGCTCCTTCAGGAACGTGAATATGAATATCGTTTTTTTCAAAAACTTTTGCAGAAATATCAAATTTTTTGGCTTGTGATTTGATGTAACCTAAAGCAATTGAAGCACTCTCTTTCATAACATCACCCAATTGTCCTGTTAATGATAAGTTACCTTTACCCTCAAATTTTGTGGCTTCGATTTGTAAAATATCACCACCAAATGGAGTTCATGCAAGACCGTTAACAACACCAGTTTCTTTTTTATCACGATGTTTTGTAAAGTCATACAATTCATAACCTAAATAATTTCTAATATTTTTCTTAGTAATTTTTTCAAGATTGTTTTTATTTAAATACAATTGTAAAACAATTTTTCTTGCAATTTTTGATAATAGTCTTTCTAACTGACGAACACCAGCCTCTTTAGTGTAATGATTAATAATGTGTAAAATTAAATCATCACTTAATTTAAAAAGTTTTGGTTTAACCCCATGAGCTTTGATAATTTTGGGAACTAAGTAATTTTTGGCAATGGAAACTTTTTCTAATTCAGTGTAAGAAGATAAATCTAAAATTTCCATTCTGTCCATCAAAGGATGAGGAATATCTTCAATGTAATTGGCCGTTGCAATAAACATAACTTTTGATAAATCATAGGTTTCTTCAAGATAATGATCAGAAAAAGTGCTGTTTTGTTCGGTATCTAAAACTTCCAACATGGCGCTTGCTGGATCGCCACGAAAATCAGAACTCATTTTATCAATTTCGTCCAAAAGAATTAAAGGATTAATAACTTTTGCTTTTCGCATTGCTTGAACAATTTTCCCAGGCATTGCCCCAATATAAGTTCTTCTGTGACCTCGAATTTCAGATTCATCTCGAACTCCACCTAAAGAAATTTTTAAAAATTCTCTATTTGTAGCTAAAGCGATTGATTTTGCAAGGGAAGTTTTTCCAACCCCGGGCGGACCTACAAAACAAATAATTTGACTTTTTTGGTTGTAGTTATCATTGTTCTTATTATGTTCTAAAACCGCTAAATGTTCAACAATTCTAGTTTTAATTTTTTCTAAACCTCAGTGATGTTCATTTAGAATTGAAAAACATTTCTTAATATCGGTGATTTCTGGTTTAATTTGTCATCATGGAAGTTCCAATAATCAATCCAAATAAGTGTAAATAACACTGTTTTCCCCGCTTGAAGGATTTACAAGTTCAAGTTTTTTTAATTCATCAAAAATTTTATTTTTGATGTGTTCTGGATAAGGATTTGATTCAACTCTTTTTCTGATGTTTTCAATATCATTTTCCCCGCCAGTTAAATCGCCCAATTCTTCGCGAATGGCGCGAAGTTTTTCGCGTAATAAAAATTCTTTTTGAGTAGTATCAATTTTATTACGAATTTTTTTGGTAATTTTATTTTCAATATTCTTAATTTCTTTTTCTTCTTCAAATTCAGCTAAAATAATTTTTAATCGATTATTTACATTTGTTTCTGAAATTAAGCTTTGTTTCTTCTCTGGAGAAAATGGATAATATTGGCCAATAATATCTGAAAGTTCTGAAGCCGGAATTCCTTCAGTAAATTTATTTAAAATTTGTTTTGGAAAAATATCTGTTTTTGTAAAAGCGTCATCAATAATATTTACTAATTGTCTTACAAGAGCGTACTCTGTTTTTTGATTATCATTAATATCAACTAACTCTTCATAATCTGCAAACAAACAATTTTCAGATTTAATAAAATTTTTTACTAAAACTCTCTTCATTCCAAGCGCAGATATCGTAAGTGAAGTTTCAGATCAAATTTTTTCAATTTTAATATCACAAATAATTCCGTTAGAATATAAATTTTCCGTATCAATATCGTCTTTTTCAACATCTTTTTGCGATATTAAAATGCATTTTTTATCATAGTCTTCTAAAGATAAATTAACAGCGTTAACACTTAAAACTCGACCAATGTCTAATTTACTAAAGTGGTTCGGAAAAATATAAACTTGTCGAGTAACAATTACTGGCAGAGCGCTTCTATTTTGTTTCATTGTTGTCAAATTTAATTACTTCTTTTTGAATTAATTTTCAAATTTTGTCGTTTGACAAACGAAATTTTAATTCATCATATGAAGGAATTTTTTTCTTTAACTCTTCTATTTTTAGATTATTAACTCTAGCAACTTCTTCTAAAAATTTTTCAACTTCATCATCGGTAGTAATAATGTTTTCAGATTTTGAAATTGAATCAAAAATAAAACCTAATGAAAGCTTATTATTGGCGTCAGTTCACATTTGCTTTTCAAAAGCATTTTTATCTTGGTTTACTAAATCAAAATATTTATCAATTGTTAAATTGTGTTGTTTTAAACTTTGATTAAATTCATTTAACATTTTTTTGTATTCTTTTTCAACAACTGAATAAGGAAGACGTACTTGAGAAATATTTAAAAGTTTTTCTACAATTTCATCTTGTAAATTTTCTAAAGAATTTTGCTCAAATTTTTTTTCTAATTCTTTTTTGGTATGTTCTTTAAAATCAGCTACTGTTAAAACATTTTCAATATTTAATGATTTCACAAAATCATCGTTTAATTCAGGTTTTTTCTTAATTTTTACAGAGTTAATTTTTACTTTGAAAACAGCTTTTTTATCTGCTAAAGTTTGGGGTTTATAGTCGCTTGGAAAAGTAATTTTAATTTCTTTTTCTTCGTTTTCTTTTAAACCAATTAATTGCTCTTCAAAATTTTTAACAAAAACATTAGAACCAATTTCTAGGTCATAATTTTTACCAGTGCCACCAGCAAATTTTTTATTGTCAATAGTACCAACAAAGTCGATGTTTGCAATTGAACCTTTCTCTACTGAAGTGTCTGAAACGACTTCTAAAAATGATTTGCTATCCAAAATTGCATCAATATTTTTTAACACATCATCTTCTGAAACTTCTTTTTTTTTAAAAGAAACTTTAATATCTCTTCAGTTTCCAATTTTTACTGAAGGTTGTAATTCAAATTCTATTTTTACTTTACATAGTTTTTCTGATGCTTCTAAAACATCGATATGAAAATTATTTTGAAGATCAAAAGGAACAATTTTAGAATCTTTATTGTTTAGTGCAAAATGATGACATTTTTTTGCAAAAAGATTAGCTGCATGTTGTAAAATTTTTCTTTCAGAAACATGTTTTGCACAAATTGATTCTGGCACTTGTCCTTTTCTGAATCCCTCAACCTTTAATTCACTATATAAATCTTTTTTTGCTTTTTCTAAATATTTTGTTCAGTCAGAACCTTCGATTTCAAAGATAAAATTCCCTTTGTAAGATTCCTCAATAATAGATTCTTTAAATTTCACTAAAATTACTTGATATTTTCCTTAAAATTTTTATATTAACTATGAAAAAATAAAAAATTATTTATTTTTATATTTATTATAATTTAAAAATAACAATTTTAATGTAAAATAACAATTTTATTAATATTTTTTAAAAAAATTTAAAAATTAACTGAAAAAATTTAAAATTTTTTCATTAATTTCTGAAAAAGATAATTTTTCAGAGCTTAAAATTAAATCTTCTTTAAATTTTTTTAAATTTGAAAAGTTAATATTTTTTTTCGATTTATTGGTGTATTCTTTAAGAGTTGTTTTAACATAAAGTTGTTTTTTTTCTTTTGTAGTAAATTGTGGTTCATACAAAAGAAAATTATTTTTTTTTAAAAAATAACAAAAATCTAAAAAAGTTTCGCTGGTATTATTAATGGTTTCTCGATTTGATTGAAAAATAAAAAAATATTTGTCGCAAAAATCAGAAAAAACAAAATTAATTTCTAAAATTAGTTGTTTTGCTGTTATAAAGTCTAAGTTATCGATTAAGAAACAAACTTTTTTTTGAGATGATTTATTAAAAAGTAAGTTGTGATTTTTTTTTAAATAAGTTTTTAGGTTGTTTAAAAGAGAGATTTTTTCATCAGAAAAATTAAAAGTATCGGTAGAAAGAATTTTACTTTTATCAGACTTTAAAAGATTTGTGATAATTAAATTTAAAAAAGTTTCTGAAATTAAATTTCCAATTCTTGCAACTTTTTGAAAGCTTTTTTCTGGTAAAATTTTTTGTAAAAAATAAAAAATAATTAAGATTTTATCATCTATCGAAACTAATTTAAAATCTAAGTAATAAAATTGATAGGTTTCAATCTTTTGTTTTTCAATTAACCTAAAAAAAGTGGTTGTCCCAGATCTTTTGTGGCTTAAAAAAAAGATATTTTTGTTTTGATCTAAGATGTTGCAAATATTTAAAAAATCTTCTTTCATGCAAGTTTTATCATTTTCAAAACTTTGGGGGGTGAAAGGAGAATTTTTTAAGAAAAATGCTTCACTGTTAAAATCTAAGTATGTAATGGTTTTTTTGGTAATTTTTACAATTATTTTATTAATAATTTTTTGAGATACTAAAGATAAGATAAAAAATAGCAGAAAAGAAATAACAATAGCAATAAATTCTTTGTTGTTAAAGTTGGCTTTATTATTAATAAAATTATTAATTACATGATAGAGGGCAAGAACAACAAAAAGAATTAAAAATAAAAAACAAAAAATCGATGTGATAAAAAAAATTTTTTTAAAAAATTTTAAGATTTTTAGCATTTTAAAATTATTGGTTGTGAATAATAAATAAAGTTAGCATTATTACCATTATGACTAAACATTAATAGGGGAATTTGCTTTAAAATTATTTTATTGTCTTTAAATTTTTTTACTAAATAGCTGTGAAGCAAATTAGTTTCTTTAGTAATTTTTTCAGAAAAATAAAGAAAGATTGTCGCCTCTTTGTGATAATAATTGTTGTATAAATAATTAAGAGACTTTTCATAAAGCTTTCTAGATGAGGTAGAAATAAAAAGTTTTTGAGCTTTTTGTTCAAATGTTAAAGAAATTTTTATTCTTAATGCATTTGAAATTGTTGCAGCAGTTGAAGAAATTCGCCCACTATTTTTTAAATATTTAATATCTGTTGGAAAGATCAATCATTTTCTTCTTTTTTTGTGATCATCTAGAATTTTTTGAAATTCTTCTATAGAATATTTTTCACAATTATCTTTTCAAAACATGGCATACTCTAATAAACCGTCAGCAATATTTTCACAATCAAACAAAATTACGCGATCTTTTCATTCGTTTTGAAGAATAATTTTTTTAATTGAATAGTAAATTCCGCTTACATATTTACTTGTAATAAATAAATAAACTTTTTTGTAGTTTGAAAGAAAGGAAGTAATTTTATTTTTAATTAAGTAATGTGAAGGTTGTGAGGTATGAAAGAATAACTCTTTTTGGAAAAGTTTTTTTTTTGTTTTATTCAATAAATTACAAAAAAAATTAATATCTCTTTCTTTATTATCTAAAAACTGTTCATTATTAAAGATAATCGAAAAATAAAAGACTTCAAATCCAAGAGAATTTAGCTCTTCTTTTGATAAATTTACTGATGAATCAGTAATAATAATATAATTTTTCATGTTAATTTAATTTATTCTTTTGGTTCACTTACATCTTTTAAATTTTCAATTTTATTTTTAATTTTAGTTCAGTTTTCTTCAACTGTTCTGTTATCTTCTTCATCATAAATATAAAGAGCTTTATATTTTGATGGTTCAGCAATAGTTTTGTTTTGAATTTTTAATAAAATAACAATAATTAAACTATCAGAAACGATGCAAACTAAAGCAAAAATAATGGTAAAAAAAGCAGCAATCGAAAGAATTACATCATTTAAATTTTTTGCAGAAAACAAAAAAATTTCAATAATAAACATAAAAATAAAAAAAATAAAGATTCAAATAAAATATTGGTTTAACTTTTTTAATTTTAGTTTAGAAATAAAAATAATTTGTGAGACAAAGTAGCATAAAAAGAAAAAAACTGAAAAAAAGAAAGTTACTAGAAAAGTAGAATCAGTAAAAACAGAAAAATCTTCTTGGTGATTTCTAGTTTTTTCAATTCAACCAAAAGTGTAACTTGTTAAAATAAAAGCCACTGCTAAATAAAGAAAAAAACTAAAGTATCTTTTTAAAGCAAAGAAAACCTTTAAATTAATATTTTTTGATAATTTTTTAAACATAGATAGGTAATTATTTACTGTTTTTAATATTTTTTTTAAAAAACAATAGTGACTTTCTTCAAATACTTGCTTTAGATGATACAGCAATTGCAGCCGTTTCTGCTCTTAAAATATTGTTTCCTAAAGATAATGGAAAAAAATTATTTAAAAGAAAAAAATTTTTTTCATTTTCTGTAAAGCCTGCTTCGCATCCAATGATAAAATTTAATGATAAAATTTCTTTTTCTAGTAAATCACTTTTTTTTTGATTAAAAAAATAATTTAAATAATATAAAAAATCTTTCTGTTCTTCAACATCGCAAAAAAAATTAATATCTGCTTTGTAATCTAAGATTTTATTAATATTATCTAAAAAAATAATTTCTGGTGTTGAAGTGCAATTAGATTGAATTTGAGCATTTTTACTAATTTTTATTAGTGTTTCCACTTTTTGATCAATTTTATTAGCTAAATAACTATTAGAGTTCATAAGTTTTACAATAAAAACTTTTTCAACATTTAATTCAGTTAATTTTTCTATTAATAACTTCAAAGGCCTTAATTCAATTAATCCAATAAAAATATTTATGTTGCTCAAATTTTTTAAGATCTCTTTTTCTTTAATAATTTTACAAATTAAGTTGTTTTTTAAAGAGTGAAATTTACACTCATAAATTTTATCTTGATAGATAATTTTTACTGGCTCACCAATTTTTACCCGCAAAACATCAACAATGTGATGGCGATGTGATTTTGCAACATAAAGAAGATTCTTTTCCTTTTTGATTGCTGGAAACAAATGCATTATTAATTTTATGTGTGGTTTTTTGAATTACGTTCTTTATCAATATTATATTCTTTGGTAAGGTTTGCCTGATTTTTATCAAAAGAATTTTCAATAATTTCTGAAAATAAAATTGTGCTTTTTGCAGGCAAAATTGATACATAAGGTTCTTTGGTTTCAGAAAAAAAGGACATTTTTTTCGTTCTTGTTAAAATTTCTAACAAAGAAAAACCAAATTTTTTATAAACTCAAAAATACAAGCCAATTAGTAAAATGATAAAAATAATTGCTAAAATTCTTGTTGCAATATGGGTCATATACAAAAAGAACACAAAAAAACCAACAACTCAAACTTTTACAAAATTATATAATAAAATAAGCGCTAGATCTTTTATTAAAATTCTTTTATTGTTAACACGATAAAATTTTGTATTATTAAAAAACATTGGTAAACTTTGAGAATTAAAAATAATAAATCCAGAAGAAATTACTGTTTGAATCAGAAGTGAAATTGCAACTGATGAAAGAATTGAAGAATTACCAGAAAAACTAGTGCTAGAAAAATCGACAAGTTTTTTTAATTCAGTTATTAAGTTTGAAAGTGAACTTGAATAAAATATTAAAGAAGTGATTGAAAAGATAAATAAAAAAAGAAAAATATTAATAATGGAGCAAGAAAATCTTTGATAAATAAAAGATTTTCCCAAAATTATTTCTTTTTTATTATAGTGAGAGTTAAAATTATTCATAACTAAAACATTATAATATTTAAATATTAAATTTGATAATTTTTTTGTTTATTTATATTTTTCGAATACTTAAATTCCTATTTCTATTACTTGAAACAAAATATAATCAAAGTATGAATTTTTATTAAAATTAAAATAATCAGATGGCACTATATCGGGGTCTTGAGAATATTTTCATTTTTTTTCAAGAGTTTCAAATACGCCAGAAAGTTTTATTTTGTTTTCTGGGGTATTTTTGATTTGCAAACAATTAAAGAAAAAATTTAATAAATATTTTCCATCAATAAATTTATAAAAAGAAATATCCATTAAAAATAACCTTGTTAAATCTTCCATTTGATTGCAAAAATTTTGTTCTAATTCATTAATTGCGCCAGGATTAGACTTTACTTCCAAGGCATAATCAATATTGTAAATATAAATTGCGTTGAACAAAAACAATTTATTGATTTTAAAAAAATCACCGTTAAAATATTGTTCATTAAAAAAATTTTTATTTTCTTTAATAACTCCGTTGTATTTATTTTTGTAATAATTTAAAATTCTTTCACTACCAATTTCTACAATAAAAATTTTTGAAATAAAAATTCCTGTTATAAAAAAACAGAAAAATATAATATAAAAAAAATTTTTTAATTTAAATGTTTTTAAATTCATCTAAAAATTTTTGGTATTTATCTAGTAAATTATAATTTTTTAAATATAAAAATAGTAAATTATAAAATAAAAAAATTACCGTTAATGGCCCAATTCCTCCTGGAACTGGAGTTAAATAACTAACTTTATTTCATAATTTTTCATCAGCGTGTACATCCCCTACCAAACAGTTATTTAATTTATTAATTCCAATATCAATAATTATGCAATTATTTTTAACCAAATTTTCACCAATAAAATTTGGTTTTCCAACGGCTGTAATAATAATATCTGCGGCTTTTAAAATATTTTCTAAGTTATTTGTAAATTCATTGCAAACTGTCAAAGTTACTTTTTGGTTTACCAACCAACTTATAAGCGGTTTCCCAACAATATTGCTAGAACCAATGAGAACACAATATTTACCTTTTAATGAGATTTTGTAAAAACTGATTAAAGAATTTACAGCACTTACAACCGGATTTAAAAGATCATAATTATCTTGAAAAATAAGACCAATATTTGCTGGTGTAATGGAATCAACATCCTTTTTTGAAGAAATTTTTGACAATATTTCTTTTTCATCTAAATTATTGGTTGGAAATTGAACCAAAATACCATCAATGTTTGGATCATTGTTTTTTTCATCTAATAATTTAAAAAATAACTCATTTTTACATTCTGGTAAATAAATTAACTCAACTAAAAAATTTAAATGCTTTGCTTTTTTAATTTTTATATCGACATATTTTCTGCTAGAAAAATTATCTGTTGTTAAAAAAATTGTTAGTTTTGGTTTTTTTGGTAATAAATTAGTGATTTTTAAAATTTTTTTTTCAAAAATAAAAGATAATTTTTTACCATCTAAAATTTTAGTTTCAATCATTGCAATTTTTTATAACTTTTTTGTTTTAATTTTATAATTTATTTAATTTAAATGAATAAATTTATAAAGGGCTATGGTAGTGATGAAGTTGGCACTGGTGTCTATCTTTTACCATCAGTATATTGTTGTGTATTTTTAGATGAAAAAAAATTTTTAGAAATTTTAAAAATTTGTAAAAAAAAAAATCTTGTTATTAAAGATAGCAAAGAACTTTATTCAAATAAAAGAAAAAAAATTTATAAGGTTTTTTCTGAAATCGTAGATTATGAGGTTTATGTTTTATCAAACCAGGAATATAATTTTTTTGAACAAGAATATCATTGAAATGACAACGTTAAGAAAGCCTTTGCTCACTTTAAAGTTTTTACTAACTTGAAAAAAAAAATTAACAAAGATGAGCCTTGATCAATTGATAAGTTTTGTGAGATTGCATCCTTTAAAAAATATTTTTTTCAAATAAAAAAAACTTTCAAAGAAAACAATTTTGGCTGAATTGAATTTGAAAATATTAATTTAGTTTCTTATGGTGATAAAAAAAATTTAGCAATTGCCTTAGCATCTATTTTTGCAAGAACAATATTTGAAGAAGAAAAAGTAAAATTGGAAAAAAAATATTGTCTTAGGTTTCCTTTAGGCTCTAAAACCACAGAAATTATAGAATTTGTAAAAAAGTTTAAAGAAAAATATTCTCTTGAAGAGTTTTTAAATCTTTCTAAAAAAAAATATAAAACAACCGAGCTTTTTATTAATATTTTTAAATAATAAATATTAATAAGAGTGATTATCTAAAAAATTTTTTAGCTTTTCTTCAGAAAATGATGTTAGTGCTTCTCTATATTGTGAAATAATATTAAGAATTGCCTTTTTTTTATGAATATAATTTCATTTTTTTAATTGTTCGGTGATGTTTTGATAATTTTTTTTGGCAATAATAAAAAAAAATTTTAAATATGAATTATTTAATTTTCATAAAATTTTAAAAAAATCATTAATTAAATAAAAATCTTTAGGTTGATTTTTAATTAAACGTAAAAAATTATGATTTAATTCAACAAATTCATCTTTAATACTTCCAGAAATATTAAAAAATTTTTTTTCTTGAAAAAAAATAATTTCATTTTGAACATCTTTTGAAATTTCAATAATTTTTTCACTAATATAGTTAAAAGCATTTTTTAGATATTCATTAATTTGATCGTAGAAAAAGTAAATGTTTTTGTTGGAAAAAATTAAAATTTCATGTAACTCTAAAAAAGTATATTCTTGTGATTTATATTTAAACTTTAAATTGTATTCTGCTCCAATAAACTGATAAATATAGTTGTAAAAATTATATTTTTTAATCATATGGGCAACTAATTTTGATAATTTATCAAAAAATATCTGATTGATATGATTAATTTTTTCATTAAATTTTAAAAAATCATCTTTGCAATAAAAAGTTTTAAAATTTTCAATATTGTAAAGATCCATTTTTTCTTCAGATTTTTTTGCTAGTAACTTAATTTTGGTAAATTCTTGAAATCATCCATTTGCGACAACTTCAATATATAAATAAAACAACTGATTTAATTTGTCAATAAAATCAGTGTAAGTATAAAATTTAATATTTTTTTCAAACAAAATTTTTATTTCATTCAAAATATCTTTTGAATTATAATTTTTATATCAAAAATCATAGTTTTCGATTTTTTTAATTAAAAAATCAAAATTGTATTTTATTCCTTCAATTTTTGAATTTTTAACAATTTTATAAAAATTATTTTTTAGAAAAAATATTTCTGATTTCCAAACCGTTCCATCATATAAAAAATTAGAAAAATATTTTATATCGTAAAAAAAATCAATTTGATCGTAGTTTTTTTTATTACTTTTTATATATTCAAAATAATTATCTTTATTTATTTTTTTTGATAAGTCTTCACTATTAAAGTGATCAAAAAATAAAATTTCACCTTTGTTGCCAATTTCTATTAGCTCTAAGTCAAAAAAAGTTTTCATCTAACAATCTCTTTTTCTTGTTTTTAACAGTAGATTTTAGCAAAAAAAAATTGTAAGAAAATTTTTTAAAAAAATGTAAAAAAAATTTTAAAAAAATTAATAGGCTCTGCCAATATAAATAATATGTGTGGCTTTTTCTTGAGAAAAAAAACATTTTTTTTCAACATTCATAGAACTAATTGCTCTAATTGAAAGATCAAAAGAATTTATTTTTTTTTCAAAAACATGATGATCTTTTAAAGATTTTAGATTTACATAAATAAAAAAAGAAGTTTTATCTTTTAAAAAATTGTTAAATTCATCAATAGATGAAGGTTCTTTTAAGTTTTTTTTTAAAAAATTGTCTTGCTTTGCTTTTATTGAGGCATTTAAAAGTGATAAGTTCGTTCAAAAAAAATTTTTATTGGCATTAGAAATGTTGATTTTTTCTTTTTTAAAATTTGTCCTTGTAAAAAAAGTAAAAAATTTTTCTTCAAATTCCTTTCTTCCAATTTCTACAAATAAACAAACACCTTTGATAATACAGTCTTTCAAAAACCAAAAAGGATCAACTTTTTGGGAATTAAAAATAAATCGTAAGTGAAAAATATGTTTAAGTTTATATTTTCATTCATCAAGAAAACTTTTAATTTTTTTTTCATCCAAAAATTTTCAATAAATTACAAAACATACTTGAAAAACAGCAATTTCTGACGGTAAAACGAGACCGTTTTCATCCCCGTGGGACATAATTAACCCACCAATAATTCTTGTAGATATTCCAAAACTATTGGTTCAAGGATAAAAAAACTGGTTGCTTTTATCAGGTAGTTTAAAGGAAAAATTTTTTGAAAAATTAGTTCCTAGATTGTGGACAGTTGTAGCCTGAAGTCATTGATTATCTGGTAATAAAACTTCAAAAGTAAAAGTTTCTAGAGCCCCAAAAAATTTTTCATTTTCAGTCTTATTGCCAAATATAAAAGGTAAAAATAAAATATCATTAAAAAAAGAATAAAATAAATTGTTCAAAAAAGCAATGTTTTTTTGAACTTCTGTTTGATTTTCAAAAACTCCATGCCCTTCATATCAAAAAAATTCATTGTTTCTTAAAAAAGCTTTATTATTTTTTTCCTTTCGAAAAACATTTCCTCATTGACCTGCAATAAATGGCAAATCTTTATAAGAAAAAAGCTTTTTTTTAAAGTATTTTAAAAATAATATTTCACTGGTTGGTCTTAAAATTAATTGATGGTTTTTGTAAGATAGTTCAAATACTTCTGGAGAAAAACCAGAAAAATGATTTTTTTCTTGTTCTAATTCTGATTTCTGAAAAAATAATGGAGTTTTGATTTCTCGAATTTGATTTTCTTCAAAAATATCTGACAATATTATTTTTATTCTTTCCCAAATTTTTAACCCATATCAATCAAAATAAAAGAAGCCCTTAATATCATCGTGTAAAAAAACTTCAGATTTTTTTATTACTTCTAAATATCATTTGTTTAAATCTTCTTTAGAAAAAAGATTTTTGTTGTTAGTTGATTTCAATGTAACGATTTTTAAAAATAAAAATTTTTTCTCTTACGAGTTGAATTGCTAAGTTACCACATCTTTCAATGTTTTGTAGAAAATAAAATAATAAAAAATAAGTTTCTAAATTTTTTTTTTCAGATTCTGCATATATTTTATTACTAATAGAGATTGAGGCTTTTTGAACATAATTATTAATTTTATTTTCGTAAGTAATAATATTATTAATTAATTCATCTTTATAACTACTAATAAGATAAGAAATAGCAATTAATTCAGAAATTAAAAAATTAAATACCAAAATAAAATATTTTTTAAAAATTTTTAAATTTAAATTTTTTGTATTTAAATATTTTTCAAAAGATAGGCGAATTAAATTACTCAATTTTTCAATTTCTCTTGCCATATTGCTATAAGCCATTAATTTTCTTAAGTCTTTTGCAACCGGAGATTCTTTAGAAATTACTCAAACAATTTCTTCAAAAATTTCATCATGGGTTTGATTTATTTTTTTTTCTTGTTCAATTAGCAAAGCAATTCTTTCTGTTTCATTGTTTTCAATCGAAACAGCATATTTTTCTAAATCTTCAATAAGATCATTTAAAAAATTTATAACTGATTTTTTTATCAAACCTAATTCTTGATCAATTATTTTTTTCATTATTCAAATCTTCCAGTAATATAATTTTCAGTCAATTTGTTTTTTGGTTTTGAAAATAAAGTTTTTGTATCATTATACTCAATAATACGACCATTTTTAATAAAAACTGTATAATCAGAAATTTTCATTGCTTGTTGCAATGAGTGTGTTACTAAAATTATTGTATAAGATTTTTTTAATTCTAAAATTAAGTGCTCAATTTTTGCCGTTGAAATGGGATCAAGGGCACTTGTAGGTTCATCCATTAAAATAATTTCTGGATTTAAGGCAATTGCTCTTGCAATACATAGTCGTTGCTGTTGCCCACCAGATAAAAGATTTGCCTTGTTTTGAAGAATTTCCTTTACTTCATCATATAAAGAAACAAGTTTTAAAGACTCAATGCAAGTTTTTTCTAAAAATTTTTTGTCTTTAATTCCGTGAATTTTTAAACCATAAATAACATTTTCAAAAATTGAAAATGGAAATACTGTTGGTCTTTGAAAAATTGTCCCAATTTTATATCGTAAATTACTACAATCTTTGGTAAGAAAAATTGATTTGTCTTCAAAAATAATATCACCTTTATGAAAACAATGATCTTCAAAATCAATTAAACGATTTAAACATTTTAAAAGTGTTGATTTTCCACAGCCTGAAGGACCAATAATTGAGGTAACAACATTTTTTTTAAAAACCAAATCAATGTTTTTTAAAATTCTTTTTTCTTTATATCTCAAGCTAAAATTTTTAACTTCAATAATGGGATCTTTAATTTCTTTCACTAATTAATTTTCTTCTTTGGTGATTTAAAAATGTGTCAAAATATTTTGAAAAATGTCTTTAAAAGACTTAAAAAAACAATTGATTTGTTTTTTAAATTTTTTCACTCACTAATATTTGAATATTTTATAATTCCTTTTTGACAAATATTTAAAATTATAATAAAAAATATCAAAATAAAAATTGCTGTGTATCCAAAATTTTGAGCAAATGGATCGTTTGATTCAGAAAATAATAAGTAAATTAAAGCAGATAAGGTTCTTCCCTGATCTAAAATACTATGTGGTGTAAAGTAACTCCCTCCAATTGTTAAAATTGTTGGTGCGGTTTCACCAAGAATTCTAATCATAGCAAGAAAGACAATTGATAATAAATTATTTTTACAACTTGGCAAAATAATTTTAAAAATTAATTGATATTTTTTTGCACCCAGGGCTAAAAAACTAGTTTTTTGAATTTTTGGAACTTTTGTAAATGATTCATAAAATCCAATAGTTAAAATTGGTAAAACAACAAAAACCATTGTAAGCCCAGCAGCTAAAATCGAAAAACCATTGGAAGTAATATTTAAAACAAATATAAAAAGTCAAAGTCCAAAAATTCCAATAATTAATGAAGGAATTGAGTTAAAAACATTCAGAACAAATAAAATCTTTTTCTTCTTTTTTTTGTTTAAATATTCAGATAAACATAAAGCAAAAATAATTGCTAGGGGAATTGCAATCAATAAGGTAAAAAACAATAGCATAAAGGTTGTTACAAGAAAAGGAAACACCCCACTATTATGTAAATCATTGGGATTATAGTCAGTTCAAAGCATTCAAAAATGAAAGTTTGGAATTCCTTTAAAAATTATTGTAGCAATAATTCAAAAAACAAATCCTAAAGTAATAAAAATCGAAACAAATAAAAATATGTAACCAAAGCAAGAGTAAATTTGATTTTTTAATTTGTAAGTACTTCGAATTTTTTCAAAGTTAATTTTTTTTTGATTTATTTTCATATTTTTACTCGTGTTTTTCGATAATGTTTTTATGAATTGATAAAGATATTATATTTAAAATTGTTACTAAAATTAACAATACAAGCCCTAAGGCGTAAAGAGCTTTTAAGTGACTTCCAGTAGCCTCTAAAAAGTCCATCAAAATAATTGAAGTAATTGTAGAACCATGTGAACCTAAAAAATTATCTCAAAAATGTTTTAAATCAGGTAAATTTACACTATTACCAATTACCATTGAAACCGCCATTGCCTCACCAACTGCTCTAGCAATTCCAATAATTAATCCAACAAGAACAGAACTTCCAACCATCTTTAAAGCAATTCGAAATAAATAATTAATTCTTGTACAACCAAGAGCAAAAGCATTGTCTCTAATTTCTTTTTCAATTGAATTTAACCCAATGTTGATAAAAGAGACAATTAAGGGCAAAATCATAAAAGTTAAAATAATTGATGCTGAAAAGATTGATAAACCAAAAAATTTAGATATTACAATTAAACCAAAAAAACCAAAAACAACTGAAGGTATTCCAGCCAATAATTGAATTAAAGAATTTAAAAATTTTTTAATTTTTTTACTGCAAAATTCATAAATAAAAAGCGCTGAACCAATTGACAATGGTAAAGCAAATAAAATTGTTAAAAGAGTTGTTGTTAAAGTACCGATTAGAAAAGGTAGCATTGAATAAACATGATTTACAGGATCTCATTTTCAAGAAAACAATAATTTTAATCCAGAAAATCCCTTAAAAAATAAAAAGCCAAAAAGTAAAAAAATTAAAATACCAATAAAAATTAAAAAGCCATAAAAAAGTACTTTAACAAAAAAATCAATATTTTTTCGATATCTTTGATAACTACTAGAAATTTGAATATTATTCACTTCACCACCATGGTTTTCTTATAGAATCTGGATTCTCTGTAAATAATTTAAAAATACATTCTTGTTGCTTATCATTTTTATTAATACACTTATTAAAAGATTTTTTTTCAAATTTTGAATCGTTTAGATCATAATAAAAATTATTCCCATCATACACCGGTAAGTATTGTGCTTTTGCAACAATATCTTGTTTAGTAAAAATAAAATGAATATAATTTTTTATTGTCTTAATATTTGCTTCGTTTAAGGAAATAATTAAATTTAATGAATGTCAAAATAAATAATAATTAGAATGTGTTTTTGAATTTGGATCTTCAACGGATTCATAAATTTTTTTGTCAACATCTTCTTTAATTTTTTGAATAGTTTCTTGATCAGTTGCACCTTTATCACTACTTGGAGTAAAAATTGTACCTTTATCTGTTTTTAAATCTGGCAATATTAATTTATCTTGAATAATTTCATCTAAATATGCTAATTGTGCATAACCAATTGATCCTGGGGTATTTTCTAAAAGATCGATCATTTGTGTGTTGGAGTTAATAACATTGCAGGATGATGAAAAATTAATTTTAATGTTATTGTTATATTTTTTCAAAGCATTGCTAAAAGAATCTAAGGTACCACTACCACTTTCTCGATTAAACAATGTTATTTTTAAATTTGGAAGTTCTGTTGCCACATCCCTTCAATTAGTTATATTTCCTTCATAAATTTTAATTAATTTACTAATATCAAGCAATAAAGTTTTATTGCCTAAATCACCTAAATTTGCAATAATTAAAATTCCATCATATGCAATGGGAAAAGTTGATAGTTGTTTAGATACTCAAACTGATTGATTGTGTTCATCATTTGAGGGATTTCTTGAAGCATTACCGATATTTGTAAGTCCTTTTTGAATCATATTTACCCCAACAGTACTACCACCACCTGCAACTGCAATTTTGGTATCTGATGTATGGTAATAATTATCTCCAAGTTTTTCCATTAACGGCAAAACTGTGGTACTACCAATCGAATAAATAATATTTTTTGTTGGAAAAAGAAAAATTAAGATTAAAAAAAGTGACAAGCAAAAAAGTTTTAAAAAATATTTAAAAAAGTTGGCGATTGACCTGTGCATTTAAATTTAAGAAACAGAAAGACTTTTTTTAATTTTATAGTAATTGCAATTAATTTTTTTATCAAAAAAATATTTTGCATAATTATTTTTTTGATCGGTAGAAATTATTAAATGGATTTTGTTGTCTTTGCAGAAATTTGCAAAAAAAATTAATTGATTGAAAGTATTAAAGTTGTTAATGGCATTGTCTACATATGATTTTCGAATTAAAACAAATTTTGGATGAATTTTTAGGATTAAATTATATCTAATAGGATCAATTTTCCCAGTAACAAAACAAATTTCAAAGGAATTTTTTTTTAGTTTATTGATTGCATCAATAAATAAAGGTGACAAATAAAAATTTTTATCAATTTGCAAGACAGGGACAATATTTTCTTTTTCATACATTTTAAATATTTTTAATAAATTGTCAACTTCAAAAAATGTTCCATAACACAAAGAAAAAAAGACATAAGCTTTTTTTAAAGCTAATTCAGATTTAATTTTTTTGGTTTTTAATAAAATGTTTGAAAAAAATTTTCGATCATACTTTAATTTAAATTCATCGTTTTGAAAAAAAATATTTAAGTAATCGCTAAAAAATTTTTTAACTTTTTTTTCTCCAGCCATATAAATGTGATCATATAAAAATCCCAAAGTGTTCCCTTTTTGATCAACAATTAAATTGTCTAAAGAGAAATCTTGCTCTTCTAAAATTTTTTTTTCAATTTGAAAGTATTTCCCTGCAACTGACTTGTCTTGCAAATTGTAAACAACAAAAAGGGTTTTGTTTTTTTTTGCAAGAATAGCGGCAAACTCACTATTATTAAAAAAATCAGAAACATCAATGCTTTTGTTTTTTTCTGGATAATAAATTCCTACATATATTGAAAAAAAATTAAATTTAAAAAAGTATCCATTTAATTTTTTTTCAACTAATTTCATAATTTTTAAAATTTTTTTTAAAGATAATCCATAAGAAAACATTTTGTAAGTGTTTTTTTCAAATTTTGCAATGTAAATTCTTGAAAGAAATAATTTATAAAATAAAGACAAAATATAATTTACTTTTTCTTCAAAAAAAACGTTTTCAAAAGCAACTTCTTGATAGTTTTTGTTAATCGATAAAGTAAAAAAATAAAAATTTTTAGATAATTTTTTTTTAATAATTATATGATTAATTTTTAAAAGAAAGTCAACTTTTGATAAAAGATATTTTTTTTGATTGATTTCTTTTTTTAAAAAAATATTTAAATATTTTTTTTTAAATGAAGTAATTTTATTTACCGGAATTAAAGTGCAATAAACTTTTTTTTTATTAGTATCAGTAAAAATAAAATTTAATTCAAACTTGTGATCATTCCCATATTTATCAATTAGTTCAATTAAAATAAAGTTGTATTTCTCATATAAATTTTCAATATTGGAAAAAATAAATTTTAATAAAAAGTAGTTCCTAGAAATTAAAATATTAAAAAAACTATCGTAAAAATATCTTGTGCCTGACTGAAAAAAAATATTTTCTTGAAAAAATTTTAAAGTTTTTTTTTCATAATTAATTTCAAAAGAAATAGGAAAAATTTTTTTAACTTGAAAAAATGAAAGTAAATTATCATAATACAAACGATAAAGGGCAAAAATTAAAATAACAATAAAGATACATGTGGTAACAAGGGCAATAATATTCATTTATTTTTTTTTTGTTTCTCAAGTTGTCATTTCACTTATAAATTTATTCGTTTTAGATCTTGCTAAATAAAAGAAATTAGCTTTTGTATGGCCGTCATTTGAAGAAACAAAAAGGGTTGTTTTTGCTCTTGTTAAAGCAACAAAAATAATTCTTCTTTCCTCTTCGATCCTTTTAAGGGTCGAACGAATGGTCGCTTTATCTGTCAAATCAAAAATAAAAACAGTGTTAAATTCTAAACCTTTTGCTTGATGAATTGTTGAAAGGGTGATTTTGTTTTCATCATCACTTTTACTATCCATTCCTGAAACAAAAAAATTTTCAATATAATCACTAATATTTTCTAAATTGTAATTTGGAATATTAAAATGAATTAGTTCTTCAATAAAAATATTTAAATTATTTTTTTGTTCTGGGGTTTGGTTTTTAAAAAAATTTAAGTCATCAAATAATTGATGCAAAACAATGTTTGTTGGTAGTTTATCGCTTTTTTTTAAATATTCTTGTCAAATTAAATAAAATTTATTTAGTAATTTAATTTGTTGTGGTAAAAAAATTTCTTTTAAATTATCTTCATTTCAAAATAAATCATCAATTTCTCAATGAGAATTAACAAGTTTTAAAATTGTTTTATCACCAATATTTAAAGGAATGGCTCTAATTTCTAAAATTTTTGAAAAATATAATTTACTTTTTCTTGCCATAAAAAGTAAGCAATAAATTGCTGATTTAATAATTTTTTGATTTAAAAAACTGTTGGTTCTAAAAATTTGATAAGGAATTTTTTGTTCAATTAAAAATTTTTCTAAAAAAGAAATGGCTCTGTTTGTTCTTGTAAGGCAAATAATATCTTTTGGTAAAACAATTTTTTCCTTTAATAATTCCTTAATCCTTAAACTTAAATACTTTAATTCTTCATCTTGAGTGTCAAAATGTTTAATATGTACTTTGCCGTCAGGAAGTTTTGAAAAAAGATCTTTTTTATATCTGTTTTTATTATATGAAATTAAACTATTTGCATAACTTAAAATGTTATTTCCAGAACGATAATTTTGATTTAATACAATAACTTTAATTTCATCTGGTTTAAAATTTTCATCAATTTTTTTAAGTAAAATGTCAATATTTGCTCTTCTTCACTCATAAATGCATTGATCTGGATCACCAACAACAAAAAGTGATTTAATATTATTTGTCTTGATTAATAATTCTAAGATTTCATACTGAATTTCATCGATATCTTGAAACTCATCAATTAAGATGTAATTAAAGTAATTGGTAAGGGAATATCTAAATTCTTTATTTTCTTCCAAAAGTAGTTTTGATAATAAAATAATGTCAAAATAATCAACAGAAATTTCATGAATTGAAGAATGAAATTTTTTTCGAAAATAAATAATTGTTAAGGCAAAAAGAATTTGTTGTATTTCTGGTCAGCTTCTTACAAAAAAATTTTTTGATTCAAAAAATTCGTTTAATGTTTTTTTACAATTTTTATACAAATATTCATAATAATCAACTAAGAGTTCTTCTAGTAATCTAGAAACGGTATCTTTATCTTCAAAAAATTTATCATTATAAAAAAGTTTGTATTTATCAATAAAATTAATAAATTCTTCATCTTTTGCTTGTTTTTTTACAGATGACAAGGTTAAAATATCATCATCAATAACGGTAATTCTTTTTCCATATTTATCAAAATAACTTCTTAAAACATTATTCAAACAAAATGAATGAAAGGTTGCAATGTTTGATAATGAGGAATTGCTGTAAATATTTAATCTTGTTTTTACTTTCGTTTGAAGATTTTTTACTGCTCTTGTGTTGTAGGCAATACAGAGAATTTTTGCAAAAGAAACATTTAATTTTTCTTTAATATAAATAAGTCTTTCAACCAAAACAGTAGTTTTACCACTACCTGCTCCAGCAATAATTTTAATTAATTTATATTCATCTGAAAATATTGATGCCTTTTGTTGGTTGTTTAAATAAAGCAAGTTCGAATAATTATTCATATGATTTTATTTTTGAAGAAAAAATAGAAAACTTCGATTTTTTTGAATTAGTTTTTTCATTATAAACTGTTTCAAGGTCTAAATCTACTAATTTTACCAAAAATATATGAGAAATTTTTTCCGTGATCGAACTAGTTTTTAAAAAAAATAAATTTGAAAATAGGCAAATAATGGCAAAAATATAAAAAGTTATGTAAAGATATTGAAAAAAAGCCAGAAAAAAATTAAAATAGTTCGCAGTAGCATAAAAAAATAGGCATAAAAATGGCAAAATATTTACAAACAACTCTAATTTTAAAAGACCAACAAATTGATCTAACTTTTTCGTTGAAGTAAATAAATATTTTAGTTTCATTATTTTTCTTCCTGGGGTAATTTTAAAGAAAAAAGGGATTAAAACAAAATAAGTAAAGTTCCCTGAAAAGAAACAAAATGTGATCAAAATTAATAACAATTTGTTCTCATTTTCATGAAAAGAAAAACCATTAATAAAAAAATAAAATAATAAATAAAGAGAAAATAAAATTAAATAGTCAATTAAAAAACTAAAAAATCTAGATAAATAGTTAGTCATTTAAAAAATAGGAAAAATTATTTTTTTTCAATATTTCAATTTGTTTTTCTAAGTTGTTGTTGTAAATTACATTAAAAAAATCGGTAAAATAATGATTTTGTAAATAAACATGTTCCTCTTTAAAAAAATTTTTAATAATTTTTTGAATTTCAAGAAAAAGATTTTCTTTTTCATTTTCATTGTAAGTAATTTTATTTTCAAGAAAAAGAAAGTAAATAAAGGACATATCTAATAAAAACAAGCAAAGAAGATTTGTTTTTACTTTTTGATAAAAAGATAAAAAGTTAATGTATTGAATAATGTTGTGTCAAATTAAAATTCTTTTTTCAATATATTCATATTTTGTTGGATGAATTTCATAACAAACTTTGGTTTTGTTTCAATGAAAAAGATTTTTCGCAAAACGGAATGTTTTTACAATGTAAAACACCCCACTACCTTTTAAATAATAAAATTTTAAGTTAAATTTTTTTAAAAAATTAACCGAAAACATTTTTGAAAACAAAAAAAATGAAATATGATCAAAAATTTTTTCATTTAAAAAAAAGTTGTTGCCAAAAGTTAAATTGGCGACATAATCTTTTTTACGAAAATAAATTTTATCATTCATCGAAAAATTGTGTGATAATTCAACAATATCAAAAGTATTTTTTTCTAAATAATCAGTGTTTTTGTAAAAATCTTTTAAAAGATAGCAATTTCCAGACAAGAAAATAATATATTTTGAATGACATTGAGAAATTGAAAAATTATATAAAAATTTTTTATTGTTTTTTCCATTTAAAATAATAATTTTTTTACAAATTAAAGGATATTTTTTTAAGACACCGAGAAAAATTTTTAAATTTTCTTTAGAAACATTTGATAAAAGAAAGAAAAATTCTAATTTTTTATGATTATTATTGCTAATTGATGACTCAATGTTTTTTAGTTTTCTTAAAAAATTATTATTGGATAAATAAAAGGAAAAGCAACAGAAATACATTAATTAATTAGTAACATTCTTGATAAATTTTTTTAATTTCTTCAAAATCTAGGGGTTTGACAAAACCAATTTTATCATATTTATAATCCAAATTTTTTCTGTCAAATGCCTTCATGGACATAATATCAATATCGTATTCTTTTACACCAAAATCACGTAATTTTGAAAAACTTCCTCAACTTACAAAGAGTTCTAAAAGTTTATCGGCTAATAAATCAACATCTTTTAAAGAATTAACTTCAATATTTAGTAATTTTCCAAGTTTTTGGTACTTTTCCATCCACATAACATTTTTTAAATGTTTAATAATTCTTGGAAAAATAACTGCTAAAGTTGCCCCGTGGGTTGCGTCATACATCGCTGAAACTGGATGTCCTAAAGTGTGAGTTTCTCACCCTGTAGTGTTAAATTTGGAACAACTTAGTAACCCATTTAAGGCGAAACTAGAAGCTAATAAGATTTCACTTCGGGCGTTTAAATCTTTGGGTTTTGAAAGAACAATTTTTGTATTGTCAATCACAGTTTTAATAATTGCGAGTGTTAAGTTGTCAATTAAGTCGGTGTTTTTTTCAGTGCTAAAGTATTGCTCTAGGCAATGTGAAATGATATCTATACTACCACAAACTGTATGTCAGCGATTGACAGATAAGGTATAAGAAGGATCTAAAATGGCAAATTTTGGCACAATTCTTGGATCATTAATTGATCTTTTTGACTGCTCTTGTTCATTTGTAACCACAGCGTTGCCATTATTTTCACTCCCTGTTGCTGCAAGAGTTAAAACAGCCCCAACTGGAAGGGGTTGATAATCATATTCATTTTTACAAAATAATTCTCATGGAGCACTTTTTGACTGACTGCATGCAGCAACTGCTTTTGCTAAATCAATAACACTACCACCACCAACTGCTAAAATAAAGTCAATATTATTTTGTTTTACTAATTTGATCCCCAAATTTAACGAGTCTAAGGTTGGATTTGGTTTAATCCCACTTAACTCTCAGAATTTACAAGATGAAGTCTTTAAAATTTTAATAACTTCATCATAAATGCCATTTTTTTTAATTGACTCTCTTCCATAACAAAAAAGAATTCTTTTTACTTGGTGATTTTTTAGTTCATCTAAAATATTTTCAATTGAATTTTGCCCAAAATATAATTTTGTGTTGTAAAAATAAACAAAGTTTTTCATAATAATTTTTTTCCTTTAAAATAAAAGATTTTGATACGATCTAGGAAACGGAATAACATCTTTAATGTTTTCAATTCCCGTAAAATACATCACCAATCTTTCAAATCCAAGCCCATATCCAGCACTGTTAAATGATCCTTGTTTTCTTAAATTTAAATACCAATCGAGATTTTTTGGAAGATTTTTTGAACTAAGAAGATTAAGGTCTGTTTCTCTTTCGCTTCCCCCAACAAGTTCCCCAATTCCATCTAATAAAATATCAAAGCAAGCAACAGTTTTTTGATCATTGTTTAACTTCATATAAAACGGTTTGATTTCTTTTGGATAATCATAAATAAAAACCAAAGGATTATATAAATATTTTACAAGATATTTTTCAACTTCAGTGTCAAAATCAAAACCTCAAGCAAAATTTTTATCTAAAAAAATTTTTTGTTCAGATTGCAATTGTTGTAATTTGTTTAAAACTTCTAAATAACTTACTTTTAAAATTTTAATGTTTTTTAATTGTTCAATTTTATTAATCAAATCAATATTTTTAATTTTTTCAATAATTTTTAATTCATTTTGACAATTTTTTAACACTTCTCTGGCAACAAAATCTAAGTATTTTTCCACATTTAAAAGCATTTCTTCTTTTGAAGAAAAATTTTTTTCAATTTCTAACATCCAAAACTCTGCTAAATGTCTTTGAGTGTTTGATTTTTCCGAACGAAAGGCAGGATTAAAACAGAATACTTTGTTGAAAACAATTGCAAATGGTTCGAGATGTAGTTGTCCAGAAACAGTTAAAAAACTTTGTTTATTAAAAAATTCTGGATCTAAAGAAAAAGTGTCTCCAGCACCCTCAGCATCATTGGTTGTAAAAATAGGAGTTGATACATTTACAAAATTTTCTTGATCAAAAAATTTAAAAGTTGCCATTGTAAGACAAGATCTAATTTTAAAAACTGAAAAAAAAATATTGGTAAAAGGTCTTAAATGTGGAACTTGACGCAAAAAATCTAAGGTGTGATATTTTTTTTGAATTAAAAAATTATTTTCACCATCAGATAAGATTTCAAGTGATGAAATAACAAAATCTTTTTTATAATTTTTTTCTTGATATGAGCCGCGAATTTTTACAATTGAATTAATTTTTAATTGTTTTACTAAGGAAAAATCTTTATTGTCATCAAAAATTATTCCCTCAAAACCTAAATCTGACCCATCAGTTAAGTGAATAAAAACAAGTTTTTTAAAAACCCGAAAATTTTTTACTCTAAAAATTTTTTTATCAACCATTTAAAAGGATTTGTCTTCTCGATATTTATTGTCTTTTAAATCTGCTTCTACAGGTTTTTTTGCTCCCTCTTTGGTAGGTTTTTCATTTTCTTCTTCCAAAACTTTGGCGTCAACTTCAACTAAATCTAAAGTTTTTTCATTGTTATCAAAGTTAATGTTTTCGTCTTGATTTTCAAAAAACTCTTTAAATTTTTCATTATTTAAATCAAATAATTTTTGAATATTATCAGAGTCTACTCCATATTTTTTGTAAAAAAAATGTTTTGCGGTAAGAACAAAAATAATTAAAGAAAAGATTGGAAGGATTAGAAAAAAAATTTTTAATCAATAAAAATTTGGTAAAAAAATAAAAAGTGAAATGGCAATAATTCAGGGAATTGGAAAAATAAATAAGATAAAAAGAAAGGAAATAACAATTCTTCAAACTTTTCAATTTTTAATTTGGTTCGTAAAATAATCAATATTTTTATCTTTCATTTTTTTCCTTTTCAGAAGCATTACTAATAATTAATCTCGCTAAATAACCAATCATAAGAGCGTTATCGGTGCAATGATTGTCTTTTGCAAAAAGACAATTTGAAAAATTTTTTAAACATAAATTTTGTAAAAATTTGTTGCAAGCAACACCACCACCTATTGTTAAATATTTTACCTTGTTTTTGCCTAATTTTTTTAACAACAAAACATTTTTTAAGATTTTGATCGTGTATTGAAAAATTTCTTCTTGAAAAGAATAACAAAAATTGTAAATATTTAAATTTTGTTCCCTTTCAATGATTCGGTATGATTGTGATAAAAAACCACTAAAAGAAAAATAATCAATCGTCTTGGGAAAGGTAAATTGAAACTCTTTTTTTCCTTTAATTGCAAGACATTCCATTGTTTTCCCTGAGGGATAGGGTAACTTTAGTTTGTTGCCAACTCTATCAAATACATGTCCGATCGGATTGTCGTTTTTTTCTACAATTTTTATCGGATTTTCAAAATCTTGAAAATAATATCCAACGCTATTAGCCCCACTTAAAACAATTCCCACGAAAGGAAAGAAATTGGTTGCTTTATGATCAAAAAATGGAATGAATGCGTGAGCATATAAATGGTTTATGGGAATTATTTTGCAATTAAATAAGTACTTAAAGGTTAAAGCAATTGTTTTTGAAAATATTAAACAAGGCTCTAGTCCTTCAAAACTAGAATATGCAAAATAATCAATTTCTTTTAAATTAAGTTCCTTAATAACCTTAAAAATTAATTTTTGGAGGTTTATGATGTGCTCTTTTACAGCATCTGATAAAATTACGCCACCATGTTTTGCATGTGAAGTCTGAGTTATCGTTTCAAAGAAAATCCATTTATCATCTTTAAAAACAGCAACTGAAGTATCATCACAACTAGCCTCTAAAGCAAAAATAATCATCTGTTATTGGCCTTTTATATTTGTTTGCATTAATAAAAAAATAATCAGCAATGTTTTCTCTTTGATTGTCGGTTTGAACCGCATCTTTTGGATATTTTTTTATTAATTCGAAAAAATCTTGGTTGTTTAAAGTTTTTTTTTCAAAAAGTTGGGTTTTTTTGTTAAAAAGCAAAAAATTATATTTTTTTTTCACATCATTAAAGGCAGAAATTTGTGTTTTTTTACAAATTTGTAAGTATAAACTGTCAACGAAAAAAAATTTTGTTTTGGAATTAAAAAATTTTCAACAAGTAATTAAAGAAAAAGCAATCATATTCCCAACAATTGAACCGGACAATTGAGAAATAATAATTTCAGATACTTCTTCTAGATTAATATTTTTTTCTTTTAAAAACTGAAAAAGATAGTCAATTGCCACATCTGAATGTGGTTCTTTAAATTTTTTAAAGGAAGAAAAATAAATTTTTTGTTCTTTTACAACAATGATATTTATTGATTTAGTTGAAAGATCAAAAATAACTTGGTACATTAAATAAATAAAATGGGGCGAGTGGTGGGAATTGAACCCACGATGCTAGGGCCACAGACTAGTGCGTTGACCATTTCGCCACACTCGCCATAAATTAATTTTAATAAAAAATGAGAAAAATTAATTTAAATTACCACACTCTTCGACGACATTACAAAATATCTCAATTGATAAAAGAAGATTGTTGATATTAATTCTTTCGTTTGGTTTGTGCTCTGTGCCCTCTTCTGTTGGAAATAAAAGTCCAAAGGCAACACAATTTGGAATTGATCTAGCGTAAGTTCCCCCACCAGTTACAATTGGTTTGCTTGTATAATCACCACTAATTTTTTGATAGTTATTTAAAAAAATTTGTTTGAATTTGTTGTCGTCATCAATTTTATAACCAGGAACATGATTAAATTTTAATTTTGGTTTGTTTTTAAAGTGTTTTTCGAGAATAAATAATAAGTTTGACAAAATATTTTCTTTTTTTTGCACGCTTGGATGACGAATATCAAGTCCTAAAGTAATATTATTTTTTTCAAAATAACAAAGATTTAAACTAATTGTTAGTTCTTCTTCTAATTTGTCATAATAATTAATTTCTAAAGATTTCCCGTAATGATCTTCGTGGAAATATCCAGCAATAAAATGAGCAAGAGGATCCGACTTCATAGATTGTAAAAAACTCATTAAATATGTAAGTGCATTTTTGCCCTCTTGAGGTGCAGATCCGTGGGCTGTTTTCCCAATACTGTAAATTCTAATTAAACCATTATCTAAAAGTTCATAACGAATCTTAATAAAGTAATTTTTTTCTTTAAAAATATCAATTCATTCATCAACTTGTCATTTTGCAACATCAATATCTACATAACATTTACCAGGTACAACATTCATCGCCCCATAAACTTTAATATCTTTAATGTAAGTTTTTACATTGCTAAGGGTAATTAACACATGAGTAATACTTTTTTCGACAGCAACTAAAGGAAAAACACAATCTGGTGTAAAGGCAATAAGTGGTGGTTTATGAGCTTTAAAGAAACTTTTAGCACAATCACTTCCATTTTCTTCGTTGCCGCCAATAAACAAAGTAAAATTGTATTTTGATTTAATGCCAAGTTTTTTTAAAATTTTTAGTGTGTAAAATGAAGCAATTAAAGGACCTTTGTCATCAATTGCTCCTCTACCATAAAGAAATCCGTTTTCAATTTCACCACTTAAGGGATCAAATTTTCAATTATCATTGTGAAATGGAACGGTATCGATATGGGTTGCCATCATAATCGTATCTTGATAATCTTTTTTGTCTTGTAAAGGTAAATAACTAATTATTGCAGCTTTTCCTTCATATTCATAATAATAAAAACCATTATCTTCAGCCAACTTTTTAATAAAGTTAAAACCTTTACGAACATTTTTTCCATAAGGCATATGATTCTTTAAATCAACTGAATCTTTATCTAAAGTTGTGTCAATATTAATAATACTTTTTAAGTCTCTTAAAATATTGTCTTTTTCATTTTTAATTTCTTGAAAAAATTTTGTTTTTAATCCCATATATTACTCACTTTATTTTTATTATTTTACTTATTTTTTTACAAAATAATTTAAATTTTTATTTAAAAAATTTAAAAGTCCTTTAAGAACTAAGTTGCCAATTTTAATGTATTTTTTTGATAATAAAAATTTTACATGTTTTGCGTTTCCGCCAGTTAAATAGCAAATTGGCTTTTGATATTCATAAGAATTAGCAATTAATTCGCAAAAACCAGCAGTTTGATATAAACTTCCATTTTCAATTGCTGTCTTTGTATCTTGTTTTACTAAAAAAGAAAATCGATCAAATCTTAATTTTTCAGAAGTTAATAAAGAACAATAATTTAAAATTTCTTTTGAGGCTGGTTCTAGACCTAAGGCAAATAAACAACCATCAAAAACATTGTTTTTAATAAAAATTGCAACATTAGCAGTTCCTAGAGAAAAAATTAATTTATTTGAAAAAACATCAGTTTCTGAAAAATAATAGCACATTGCAAGAATATCTGAACCAACTTCAGAAATATCGATTAATTTATTAGCTAAAATTCTTGTTTTTGTTGCTTCTAATAAGTCTTTAAAAAACATTATTTTTGAATTATTTAAAGCAACTAATTTTTTTGTGATTTTAGATACTACTGAAGAAAAAATTATAAAATCATAATTATTTTCTAAAATTAAATCAACAAAAAAGGAACTTGTTTCAAAGTTTTGAGTTACCAAACTTGTTTCAATGTATGAAATGTCTTTTAAAAAATATTTATTATTTAAAAATTCTGCTTTTCCAACTTTTATGTAGGCATTACCTATATCTAAAAGTAAAATCATGTTTATATTGTGATAATATTAACTAAATCTTTGCGAATTTTTTTAATATTTTTTGCCTTACTTAAACTTTCTTGTACAACTTTTTTCAACGTTAATTTTTTTAATTCAAAAAGAAGGTTTTTCTCATCTAATTCTTCTTGAATTTCAATAATTTGTTTAAATTTCCCGTTAATTTGAATAATTAATTTTATTATTTTTTCATCTTTTATATCAATTTTGTAAAGTGTTGGTCAATTCTCTAAATGAATAAATTTACTAAAATGATAATCAAATAATTCTAAGGAAATAAAAGGAAATAAGGGATAGATAGAAATTAAAAATTTTTTTAATAACTCTTTCGTTATTTTTTCCTGCTTTTTAATTTTTTTTAAAAAAACCATCACATTACTAATCGAAACATTAAATTTTAATTTTAAAAAATTTTTTTCCAATGAAGCTAAATAAAAATTAAAATCTTTTTTAATATTTAAATCATCCCCATCGCAAAATTTAATGTCTTTAAAAAATAAAAATAAATTATTTTTCAAAAAGTTTTCCATTGGTTCTAAATTATTATTTTCTCAAACGGCACTATCAAACAATGAAGATAAAAAAAATAAGTATCCTCTTAAGGTATCTGCTCCATAAATTTGTGATAGTTCATTTGGTGAAACCACTTCGCCTTTAGACTTTGACATTTTTTTGTGATCTTTTGTCAGAATAAGTCCTTGATTGTAAAGATAGTCAAAAGGCTCTTTAGACCCAACAATATTTTCATCATATAAAAAATGATGTCAAAATCTACTATAAAGCAAGTGTAAAACAGCATGCTCTTTTCCACCAACATAAATGTCTACAGGAAGCCAGCGATCAAAAATTTTTTTTGCCTTATGAGAATTTAAATCAATTAATTTATGAGAATTTTCGTTTTTTAGTAAGTATCCAAGATAATATCAGCAGCTTCCGGCTCACTGAGGCATAACATTATCATCTCATTTTGCTGAAATTTTATTAAAAACTTCTCAATTTTTAATTCCTTTTAATGGGGGAAAATTTTTATATATTTCTTTTATATCGATATTTTTTACAATCTCAATTGGTAAGTCTTGGCAGTCAAATAAATGTATTTTTTCATTTTTATAATAAACTGGGAATGGTTCTCCTCAATATCTTTGCCTTGAAAAAATTCAGTCATTTAGTTTATATCGAACAACTAATTTGCCACAAAAAGAAATATTTGCATCTAACTTTTCTTTTTTAGAAATTTTTTCTTTTTCACAAATTAGTTTGGCAAATTTTGAATAATTTTGATTGTAAGCAAAACAAGAGTTGTTGTTTAATACCGAAAAAAATATTGGAATTTTTTCTAAAGTTATCGGATGATAAAAATGAAAATTAGATTTTAAAAAAACATTGTTGTTTTCGCAATATACAGCACCCAAATTGCTAATTTTTTGAATTTCTAATTTTAAGTTTTCGTCAAACAAATCATTTTTAAATAAAAAATTTGTAATTTCACTATCAACATCTGCAATAATTAGATCGATTCTATTTGTTTTTTCAAACTGATCAAAATAAACTGAAAAGAAAGCGTCTTTTTCTACAAGCAATAACTTTAATAATAAAGTTTCTTGTTTGCCAATTCAATTTTTTTGTAATTCTTTAATTTCTTTTGGTCAATTTAAAAAATTTAAGTTAGAAAGCAATGAATTTGCTTTACTTTTTAAATCAATGACCCATTGATTAGTCTTAATTCTTGTTATTGGAAAATTACCTCTTTCAGATAGTGGTACTCCATTCTCATAAATTATTTCTTCATTTGCTAAAACAGTATTTAATTTTTCACAAAAATTAACATAGGTTTCTTTTTTGAAAGCGTAATTTTTTTTAATTAATTGTAAAAAAATTCACTGAGTTCACTTGTAGTATTCTTTGTCGCTTGTTCTTATTTCATTAGAAAAATGATATCAAAGACCTAAGTCTAAAAGCTGTTTCTTAAAATTTTTAATATTTTTTTCAACATAAAGTGCTGGGTCAATATTTTCTTTTAATGCGGCTTGCTCTGCTGGGAGTCCAAAAGAATCTCATCCCATTGGATGAAAAACAGCATAGCCTTTTAAATGATAATATCTAGATAGTAAGTCTGTAGCAAAATAACCTTTAAGATGGCCTACATGTAACCCACTACCAGAAGGATAAGGAAACATATCCAAAATATATTTTTTTTTCTTGCTTAAATCATCTTTAAACTGATAAAAATTTAAAGATTTTAGCCTGTTTAATCACTTTTTTTCAATATCTGAAAAGAAATTTTTTTTCATTAATACAATAATTTTATTATTTTTTTATCTTTTTAAAACATATCTTGAATAAAAATAATATCCAATTCAAAAAAAATAATTGTAAAAATGTCTATTGAAAAGAATATTATTTTTGAAAATATTTTTACTTTCCAACTTTTGATTACATGTTAGTTTATGCAAGAGATATTTTTACTTATAAAAAAGGTAATGTTTCTTTTACAGCAAAAGAAAGTTGAAAAAGAAACAAACGTGAAAATAAAAAAGAATAAAAAGTTTATTTTCAGAATTTGATCCTAAGTTTTTTAAAGAAATTAAAAAAAACAAACAATAATTAAGACTGATAAAGTTTTATTAATTAAAAAAAATTGTGAATATTTAAATAATATGGATTGAAAAAATAATTGAAAAATTTTAATAGTTAATATTTGTTAAATTTTTTAATCATTTCTTTTTATAATACATTTTTGTTGTAATAAAGGTTTTAAAGGAAATTACTAAATAAACAATAACATAAATACTAATAAAACTTAAGTTTATTACCTCAATTGAAGTTAAGTAACACAAAGCAATATTTAATGTAGATACAATAAAAATTGAATATGTCCCATCCATTAACAAAATAGATTTGGTATCCCCTCCAAGTCTTATGGTAAAAAAGTGACAATATGCAGCACTAAATAAGGGAAGACATAAACCATCAATAATTAAAAGACAAATAATATCTATTTTTACTTGATGTGATACCTTAGAAAATAGGACAAAAGCAACAAAAGGTGAAGAAATTATTAGAATTGAACCCATACAAATTGCAATATAAAAGCCAATTTTGTTTAATTTGAGGGAATTGGAAAACGCCTCATCTAATTTATTTTCTCCCAGTTTTATTCCTACCAAGGTACTTATTCCCCCGCTTATTCCAAAAATGGCTGCAAATGCTAAGTCAATAATGGTAAAAGAAATTTGAACTGACTGGATAATTTGATCATTATGTTTTAATAATGTAAAAGAAAAAATTTGTAAAAGAATTGAAGTTGATCATAAAACTTCATTTAAAGTAAAAATTCAAGTCCTTCTATTGACATCAATTAAAGTTTTTTTTGTAAATCCAAAAATATTTCAAAGTTGGTAATTAAATTCAAATTTTTTGTAATTTATAATAAATAAAAGCATTAAGAATTCTAAAACTCTGACAACAATATTGGTATAACTTATGCCTAAAATACCAAGATTGAAAATATAAACCAAAACTAATGAAAGACAAACTTTAACAATTAAATTTCATACACTAACATAAAAAGGAATGTTTAATCTTTTTGTATCCCTTAAAGTTCAGTGAATTGCAAAACTTAAAGCAACAAATCCATAAGATATTGAATTTAAAAATAAGTATTTTCTTGCATGCGGTAAAACATTTGATGGATCGTTGTTGTGTAGAGTCAAATTAATTAAAAAATTTGTTGCAGAAAAAATTAAAAGTAAGTAAAAAAGATAAAAAAGAATGGAGATAAAAATTCGATAACGAATCACATATCTCATTTCTTTAAATTTTTTAGCGCCAAAAAATTGCGTTACAAAGATTCCTGTTCCATTTAGTAAGCCAATTAAAATTGAAAAATAAACATAAAAAATTGCATTTACTGAACCAATTGCCTGAATATTTGTGGCGGCATCATTTGTATTTCCCACTAATAAAGTGTCAATGATGGTAATGGCAACTTCAATAAATGACTGAAAAGCTACTGGCAGAATGGCAAAAAGTGCCTTTTTAAAAAAAGGCATGGTAATTTTGGTATCTATTTTTGAAGATAATTTTTTTTTGTAAAAAAAAGACATGTAATTATTAAAAAAAACCAGTTTCCTGGTTTTTTTAGAAAAAACAAAAATTTGTTTTTTTTATTATAAATTTTAAATAAAAAAGAAAAAATTTACTAAGAGTTTACTGAAAGTCTTTTATTTTAAGAACAAAATAAGTAGTATAAATCATTAATGATGAGAAAAAAATATAGAAAACATATAAATAAATGGCGTTTATAAAATCTGTTCACCCAGTAATTTCAATATCACTACCTTTAGTTCTAATTAATGCATATTGAATAATTCCAAATCGAGAAAATAATCCAGGATCACCCATTTCAAGTTTTGTTCCTGATTTATGGCTAAATCCATTTAAGGCAAAAACAAACATATTGCCAAATTGATAACCAAGATTAAAAAATGATAAGAAATAATAATTGTTCTGCTCTTCTAAAATTGTTCTTTTTAAAGAAAAAGAAATTTTTCTTACATCTTCATTATATGCGTTCGAAAGATCTGGAATAATAAAAAAAGGGACAACAACATTGAAAAAAACAATAAAAATAACCACAATTGAGGCAAAAATAATTAATGATTTTGTAGAAATAAAAAGGGAAATTAAAATAA
Source organism: symbiont of Argiope bruennichi (assembly GCF_051094275.1). Taxonomy (NCBI): domain Bacteria; kingdom Bacillati; phylum Mycoplasmatota; class Mollicutes; order Mycoplasmatales; family Mycoplasmataceae; species symbiont of Argiope bruennichi. The sequence continues at coordinate 209,549 of NZ_CP070274.1, read as the reverse complement.
AAATTGATGAAAAAATAATTTGAAAAATTATTAAGAAAAAAATAATAAAAAATAAATTTCTTAAAAAATAAATAATAATTTCCAAAGAATTGAAATAAATTAAAGAAAAACCGGCGCTATAAAATAAGATTGAGAGAATATAGATTCCACCAATGGTTTGAAATGCAAAATATTTTTCCAATAACAAAGAATTTTTTGTAATGGGTTTGGAAATAATAACTAAAAATGTTCCGTCATCTATTTCATCTCTAAAAATTTGCGTTGCTTTAATAGCTAAAAAAATTAAATAAAAAATACAAACATTGATCACAAAAAAAGTTACTTCAAAAACATTTGAAAATATTTCTAATTGTTTTTCTACTGTTATTGAATAAACTTTATTGGTAAAAAGTATTAATCCAGAAGTAACTAAAAAAGAAATTACAACAAAAGCAAGGGTACTTCAACTGTAAAAAACTTTTTTAAATGTATAAGCAAAAATAGGAAATTTATTTAATAGAATAAATTTTTCTTTTTTTATTTTGGCGGTCATATCTCATCCTATCTAAAATCTTTTTTTTCTAAGACCTCGTTGTAGAAAAATTGTAAGTTTTTTCGATAATGCACAAATTTTTCAATAACAATATTATTTTTTAAGAGTTGTTCTTGTAAAATGTATTTTTGATGTTCGTTTAAAATTTTTACAATAATTTCCTCTTCTTCAACATGAAATAAATAATTTTTATTTTGTAAAAGTTTGATGGTTTTATTAATATCTGAAGTAAAAAGGCTGTATGCGTTGGTTTCAATACCAATTACTGAATTAACTGGTCCTGTAAATAAAATTTCGCCATATTTTATAATGGTTATTTCATCAACTATGTCATTTAACTCTGCTAAAACATGGGAGGAAATAAAAATTGTTTTTCCTTGCTCTTTAAGTTTTACCAACTCATCATATAAAAATTTTCTTGTGCTTGGATCTAAGTTTTCTGCTGGTTCATCTAAAATTAAAAACTTTGGATCATTAATTAAAGCTTGTGCTAACAAAATTTTTTTTTGCATTCCAGAAGAAAAGTTTAATGGAGATTTTTTTTTAAATTTTAATAAATCTAATTGTTTTAAAATATCTGTAGCAATTTTTTTTGCTTCTTCAACTTTTTTTCCACTCAAAACTCCCATAACAACCAAGTATTCGTAACAAGAAGTGTTTTTTGGAAATCTTGCAGATTCTGGAATGTAACCAATTGTTTTTTTGGCATTTACAGAACTATGATCAACCCCAAAAAGATCAATTGTTCCAAAACTTAAGTTAATAGCAGTAATAATTGACTTAATAATTGTTGTTTTACCACTACCATTGGGTCCCAAAAAACCATGAATTACTCCTTTAGATACAGTAAAAGAGGCATTTTTTACCGCAACAAAGTTATTAAATATTTTTGTTACATTATTAACTCTCAAAGAATGTTTAGAATTTAAAATTTTTTCTTCTAGCACTTCATCTGAAAAAAATTTATTATCAGGTTTGTCTCTTAGAGCCTTTAAGGAAGAATTAATTTTATTTTTTAAATTTTTAAAGGGTTTTTTGTTTATTTTCATGTTCTCTAACTAAATTTAAATTTTGTTTCTTATGTAATTTATTGTTGGATAATATAAAATAATTGCAAAAATTAAAGAAAATGCTCCAACAATTATTGGTATAGGTGCTAATTCATCTTCTCCGTTTGGATTGTCAAACGTGAAGTGTGCATCCTGCCCGCCAGCTTCGCCAGCACCACTCTCTAATTCAGTGAAATTAGATAAATTGCTATAAACTGGTAGGGAAATACCTGGACTTTCTCGATCTAAATCAAGGCGATAAATATTTCCGGCACTGTTATCCAAAGCATTTAGCCCATATTTAGAAAAAAGTTCTATGTCATCGCTACCTTGTTTGATAAATGGTAAGCTAGTGTATTCTTCTTGATCTAGATGAATAAAAAAATTAAAATTGCCAATATTTTTGCTAAGAGTAAAATTTTTTGTAAAAGTTGGTCAATTTTCTTTTTTAAAGTTCTCATCATCATCTTTGTGATTATCCAAGTTGTTAATAAAACTTTGTGGTAAAGCCAGAGGGACATTGGCTAAAATTTCTCCCTTATATCATGGAAGAGACTCATCTCCTTTTGGAAGAATATAAAAAATAACAGACATTGAAGAAGTTCTTTTAAAATTTTTTGTTCTTGCCAAAATATCAGAAATTCCAGAAATATAATGAATAAAACTTTCTTTTATATTAGCTCCGGTGTGGTAAAATCCTGGGGTGTTGTCGCTTTCATTAGGTGGAGTTTGTGAAATTTTATCAAATTTTGAAAAGTCGCTTGCTGTCTGTTCAGTTAATATTTCAAAAAACCTGTAATAACTAAAAGTAAAAGTTAAATTTTCTTTTTTATATTCCAATGAGATTGCAGCATCATTAGGGTCATTGTCATAATGAAAAGCACATGCTAAAAGAAGCGGAATTGATAATAAAGAAAAAAAAGGAAAAAGGGTTTTTTTAATAATTTTTTTATTCATAACTAGCTCAAAATTTATAATTAATTTACAAATTCTTTATTATTTTAAAAAATTAGTTAGATAAAAAAATTATCAAGAAAAAGAAAAAATAAAATAAAAAAAACTTTTATCTAAAATACCTAAAATATTTTACATAAAAGTTTGATAAAAAATGGTGGGATTAGATGGAATCAAACCATCGTTTCACCCTTATCAGGGGTGCGTTCTATCACTAAACTATAATCCCAAGAATTATCTTTTAGAAAATTGAGGAGCTTTTCTAGCTTTTTTTAGACCATATTTTTTACGTTCTTTTTTTCTAGAATCTCTAGTTAATAATTTAAACTCTTTCAGTTTATGCCTATTTTCTTCATTTAAAGTAACTAAATATTTAGATAATGCAAGGGAAATTGCACTAGCCTGGGAAGAAAAACCACCACCCTGAACATTACAAAAAAATTCTTTGTGATTTTTTATATTTAAAACTTCAAAGGGTAAATAAACTCTTTTAACTAGTAAATCATGAGGAAAATATTCAGAAACCTTTTTATTGTTTACAATCAAAAGATTATTTTCTTTTTCTCTTAAAAAAATTCTTGCAACAGAATTTTTTCTTTTACCAACAAAAATTTTAGAATTTTTTATTAATTTTTCTTCCATTTAATTTATAAAACCTTAATAGCCTCAGGGTTTTGAGCAATATGTTTGTGTTCACTACCTTTATAAACAAAAAGATTTGAAATTTGTTTTCTTCCAAGTCTGTTATGTGGTAGCATCCCTTTAATTGCTAAATAAACCATACGGTCGCTTTTTTCTTGAAGCATTTTTGATGCTTTTGTTTCTCTTAACCCGCCAGGATATCTAGAGTGATGATAATATATTTTTGTATTTAATTTATTTCCTGAAAGATTAACTTTATCAGTGTTTGTGATCACTAAAAAATCACCACAATCTAAATAGTGGCAAAAATTTGCTTTATTTTTACCTCTTAAAATATTAGCTGCAAAAACAGATAATTTTCCAAGAATCAAATTAGAAGCGTCAATTAAATATCATTTTTTAGGGAGATCTTTTTTTTTTGTTACTGTAGTTTGATTCATAAAATTTTATTACAAAGTTATTATAAATTATTTTAATTTAATTTTATCAACAATTTTTAAATTCAATTTTTTGCAAAAGTCAAAAACTAAATCTTGAAATTTTTCATTTGACAACATTTCTTTTCAGTGGGCGTCAATATTGATAATGCAGGGATGATTGTAAGTTGAAAATAATTTTCAAAAATTATAGTTTGGATACTTTCAACTATGATAATTGTTGGGATCACTTACCATATTCAAACCATTAATATTAACCTCTAATAAAACATTGTTTTTAATTGCTGCTTCAATGAGTCTTTTTGACTGAATTAAGGCATTTTCATCAAATTCTTTGTATGAAAGCATAAATAAATCTGGATGTGCTAAAATCGAAAAAAGTCCCGATTCCATGCCCTTAATTGCTTGATCGACATAAGCCTTAAGTTTTTCTGGGCTTTTTATGGTTATTCCATAATATTGTTCATCCAAAATTTGATTTTCAAAGTGATTTCCTAAAATTAAGTAATCAACATCTTTGTTTTGATAAAGTTTTTCATATCAAGATTTTTCATCTTCTAAGTACTCTGTTTCAAATCCCGTTAAAATCGTAATTTTATCAGAGTACTTTTGTTTTAATGCTTTCATTTCAGAAATATATGCAAAAACTTCGTCGTTATGCAATCTTTGGCCAGCATCATTTTTCCCAAAATAACCAACATGTTCAGAAATTCCAAAAATTTGATAGTTGTTTTTAATTGCCTCTAAAATCATTTCTTCTGCGGTATTAAATGCATGTCTACATCAAAGAGTATGTGCGTGATAATTATTTTTTAATTTCATTTTAAAGAATTGGTTCTCCTAAATGTAAGTTATCAAATCATTTTAAAAAATAAAATGGTGAATTAGCGCTTTTAAAAGATAAGTTGGTACAAATAATTAAAGCAAAAAAACAAGAAAAAAATAAAAGACAAAAAATATCTCTTGTGGTAATTTTTAATTGACGATACCTAGTTCTTGAAGCATAGGGATCATATCCTCTAGCTTCCATAGCATTCGCTAAATCATCAGCTTTTCGGAATGAAGAAATAAAAATTGGAATAACAAGTGACGTTAGGGCTTTAAATTTTTCTCTAATTCTGCCGTTTTTAAAGTCAACACCACGACTAGCTTGAGAATTGGAAATAACAATTGTTTCTTCAAAAAGTGATGGAATGAAACGAAGCGAAATGGAAATAATCATTGCAACTTGATGAACTGGAAATTTAATATACTTTAAATATTTCATAAGTGACTCAAGACCCAAAGTTAATTCTACAGGAGTTGACGTTGAACTTAAAATAACCGTAAAAGTCATCATTAAAAAAATTCTTCAAATAATGTATAAAGTTCTTCAAATTGACTGAAGATGAAATTTAAAATTGCCAATATTAAAACTTTTATCAAGTCAATCATCAGAAGTAGTAAAATGAAGCCCTTTATGATTGAATTCTGAGGCAAAAACTGTTACCAAAAGTAAAAAAACCATCATTGGATAAATTGGTTTTAACATATTAAAAATAAGATTAAAACGTAATTTTGAAAAATAAAAAACAACTAAAGCAAAAATTGTTAAATAAATATAACCTTCAATTCCTGAATAGATAAAAACAAGCGCCATGATAAACACCAATGACAAAAGCTTAATTCTGACATCTAATCGATGAATAAAGGAATTATTTGGAACATATACGCCAACCGTAAACTTATTCATTTATCACCTTTTTACTAACAATAAATTTCGCTAGTTGGTCGACAGTTTTAATGGTTTTCAATTCGTTAATCGGATGATATTTTTTTAATAATTTTATGGCTCTAAAAACATATGGCAAAGTTAAATTGTTTTCTTTTAATAATTCATCGTTATTGAATAAATCAAATGGTTCGCCTTCATAACTAATTTTTCCATTTTTCATAACATAAACATAATTTGCAATTTGATAAACTTCATCCATATCATGTGAAATAAAAATAATCGTTTTTTTCTCGTTTAAAACGAGTTTTAAAAATAAATCTTGAAAATAAGCTTTACCTTCTGGATCAAGTCCTGCAGTTGGTTCATCAAAAATTAATATTTTTGGGTCAAATGATAAAATTCCTGCAATCGCTACGCGTCTTTTTTGCCCGCCAGAAAGGGAAAAAGGACTTTTTTTTAAGTACTCGTCTGATAGACCTACTAACTCTAAGTAGTATTTAGCTTTATTCAAGGCAACATCTTTTTTCATTCCAAAATTCAATGGTCCAAAAATAATGTCTTTCTCAACCGTCTCACAAAATAGTTGAGACTCGGGAAATTGAAAGGCAATCCCAATGTTTTTTCTAATTTCTTTGATGTTTTTTATTTTTCTTGCTTTTTTGATCACAAAAGTGTTGTCGATATCAACTTGTCCTTGGTCTGGAATTAAAATTCCATTAAAAAGTTGAATTAAAGTGCTTTTACCACTGCCTCCAGTGCCAACAATGGCAACAATTGAATTTTCATTAATTTTAAAAGAAACATCTTCAACAGCGCGAACTTCGTATTCAGTTTTTTTATTGTAAAAATATGAAAGATTTTTCCCGGCTAAGATTGGCATATTTTTAACACTAACTCGTCAAAATTCTTATAATTTTTTTCAAAAGTAAAATTGTGTTTTTCCAAATAACGTTGTAAAACTAGTGAAGGCGGTAAAGATAATTTAAAAGTTTTTAGAAGTTCTTGATTTCTAAAAACATCATCTGGAATTCCTTCAAGAACCTTTTCACCATTATTTAACACAATAACTCAATCACCTTTGTATGCCTCATCCATGTTGTGGGTTATGGAAATAATTGTTTTATTGTGGTCATTTTTAAGTTTTAAAATGACATTTAACAAGTCTTCGGTTCCTTTTGGATCTAACATACTTGTTGCTTCATCTAAAATTATTAAGTCACTGTCAAGAGCAACAATCCCAGCAATCGCAACTTTTTGCTTTTCCCCACCACTTAAAGAACTTGGTACCTTATTTAAAAGATTTTTTATTCCCAAAAGACTGGCGCTTCTTTGTAAGTTATCAATAATTTTTTCTCGAGAAAAACAATGATTTTCCATACCAAAAACAATATCGTCTAAAACTGTGCTCCCAATAAATTGATTGTCTGGATTTTGAAAAACAATTCCAATATTTTTTGTCAAATTTCGATGATTTGCAAATAAATCGTAATTATTAAAAAAAATTGAACCAGATAATGGTTCAAAAAGACCAGAAATTAATTTTGAAAGCGTGCTCTTACCACTTCCATTGTGGCCAATAATAGTAACATATGAATTTCTTTTAATTTTAAAAGAAATATTGTTTAGGGCAAGAGTGGAAGATTTTTGATATTTATAACACAAATTATTTACTTCTAGCAAAATATCATTATTTTTCATCTACAAAAGATAATTTAACGTATAAGGTGTTATCCCCTTTTCTGTGATAAAGTTTCGTAATTCTTGTGTAACCGCCAGGTCTGTTTTGATATTTTACGGCAAAGTTATCAAAAAATTTTTGATGTAAAAGTTTTTTTTTGGGATCATCGTAAGAAATTAAATTTTTTTTAATGTATCGAATATTTGAAAGATTTTTTTCTTTAGCAATGGTAATTAGTTTTTCAACTTTTTGTTGAACTAATCTGGCTCTTTTGTAAGTTGTTATTAGCTTTTCGTGAAAAACAAAGTCTGAAAGCTGATTTTTTAAATTTCTCTCTCAAAAATCTTTATGTTTCTTTGGCTGATTAATATATGACATAACTAAAATTTAATGCCTCGATTGTTAATTGCATTGACAATATCATTAAATGATTTTTCACCCAAATTTTTTAAGGTTTTTAATCTGTTTTTTCCCATGTCAATAATTTCATAAACGTATTGAATTCCAATTGCTTTTAAGCAATTATAACAACGTACCGGCAAATTTAATTCTTCAATTTTTTTATCTAAATGGATGTTTCTTTGAGGGGTTTTAATATTTAAAGTAATATCTTCTAGTTTAATATTTTCAGAAACACTTCCGATTTCATGAAAATAATATTCTAAAGTTCTCGCAACAAATCCAATAATTTGATCACAATAAACTGATCCGTTGGTTTCAAAATTTAAAATTAATTTTTCTCTTTCTTGTTGATCGCTAGATTTTATGGTATCAATAACATAATTTGCATTTTGAACACAACCAAAAGCAGAATCAAAAACAATCGCGTTCGGATCTTCAATATATTCTAAATTTTGTTTATCATCGCAATATCCTTTACCACTGCGAATATAAATTTTAATTTTTAAAACATCTTTTTTAGTAGCAGTAGCAATTAAAAAATTTTTATTTAAAATTTCAATTCCTTCAGGACATTCAATATCTTTTGCCAATATTTTTCCAATATCATGAGTTTTTAAGGTTAAAAAACACTCTTTTTCATTAAAAGTAAAAACATTTGGCACTTTTATTACCAAACTTTTCAGTCTTAAAATAATATCGGTAACTGAATCGTGGATTCCTTTGATTGTTGAAAATTCATGAGAAACACCCTCAATTACGGCAGCATAGGTAGAAACTCCCGGAACGTGAGAAAGCATTACTCTTCTCATGGCGTTGCCAAGGGTTACTGAAAAGCCTCTTTCAAGAGGTTCTACTGAAAGTTGATATGTAATTGGATCGTCAGATATTTGAGCGGTTTTTATCTTAATCTTTTCAAATTTTAAAAAATCGGTCATATTGTAATTTCTTTCTTGATTGGTTTTCTTATTTTTTGTTTTTTAGTTGGCTTTTTGATAATTTACATCCATTAAAGGGAATTGGAGTGTGATCTTTAATTTTGTTAATTTTTATTCCAGAAGATTGAAAAGTTCGAAGTGAAGAATCTCTTCCAGGACCAATACCTATTAAAAAAATCGTCATTTCTTTAACACCAAATTCAATGCATAAATTGCAACACTTAATTGCTGCCTGTTGCCCTGCATACGGGGTACCTTTTTTTGTTCCCTTGAAGCCACAAGATCCAGCGCTTGCCCAAGTTACAACTTTGCCATCTTCATTGGTAACAACAATAATCGTGTTATTAAAACTACATCTAATGTGAACAATTGCGGAGTTTAAAGAAATTTTTTTCTTTTTTTTTGCTGATGATAAACGATTATTTGCCATTATTTTTTACTTTTTACCTTCTTTTTGTTAGCAATGGTTTTTCTAGGACCTTTTCTTGTTCTAGCGTTACTTTTAGTGTTTTGACCTCTTACAGGAAGGTTGTTTCGATGCCTTATCCCGCGATAACAATTAATATCTAAAAGTCTTTTAATGTCTAGACGAACTTTAGAACGAAGATTCCCTTCAATTAAAATATTGTTTTTTTCAATATATTCTTTAATTTTTAAGATTTCATTACTTGTTAGTTCTTTTACTTTTTTTTGCAAAGAAATGTTTAACTCATCAAGAATTTCTTTAGATCTAGCTTTTCCAATGCCATAAATGTAAGTTAATCCAATGTAAATATGCTTATTATCTGGAATATCAATACCAATTAATCGTGCCAATTTTTAACCTCTTTTTTTATTATAAAATTATTTTTGCCTTTGCTTGTGTTTTTTGTTTTTACAAATAACTCTAACTTTCCCTTTTCTAATTACAATCTGACAAAAAGGGCAAATTTTTTTTACTGATGCGCGAACTTTCATTATTTATACCTATATACAATTCTACCTTTTGTTAAGTCGTATGGAGATAAGTCAACTTTAACTTTATCTTTTAAAAAAACTCTAATGCCATATTTTCTCATTTTACCAGAAATATGGGCGTTAATTTTCGTTCCATTTTCTAAAAGAACTGTAAAAGTAAAATTGGGTAAGACTTCAACAATTTCTCCATTGACAGAAATAACTTCTTTTTCCATTTAAACTAACTTGTTAAAACCTCACTTCCATTTTTTTTTACTAATATTGTATGTTCAAAGTGACATGTAAGACAACCATTAGTACTTTTAACATCCCAACCATTTTTGGCAACAAAAGTATTTGAAGTAGATAAAAGTACCATTGGTTCAATAGCAATTACCATGTTTTCTTTTAAAATATCTTTACATTCTGGTTCATCATAATTGAAAATTAATGGTAAATCATGTAATTTTTTTCCAACACCATGACCACAATAATCATAGCAAGTAAAAAATCCATTTCTCATTATAACATTTTCTATGATTTTTCCAAGTTTTCTAACAGGTACTTCAGATTTTACTTCTTTAATTGCCAAATCTAGTGCTTCTTTTGTGGTTTTTAAAAGTTTTTCTTTAATATCGGCATCATTTTTACCGCAAATAAAGGAAATTGCCGCATCGGTGTGAAATCCTTGATAACAAACCCCGGCATCAATCGAAATCATATCGCCGTCTTTAAAAGGAACATCTGATGGAGTACCATGAATCATGGTGTCATTTACACTAACACAAATGCTGTGTTTATAACCATTGTAATTTAAAAAAGATGGCGTGCAATTTTTACTAATAATAATATCATTTGCAAGCAAATCTAAATTTTTGCTGGTGTTTCCAGGATAAGCATTTTCTTTTAAAGTATTTAAAAGAAATGCTAAAATTTTTCCAGAATAACGAATTTTTTCTTGATCTTTTGGTAAAATAACAGACATATTAAATATTTTCTAACTGTTGGTAAAAATCTTTTAAATCATCGTTTAAAATGACAATTTTTTTAATTTTAATGTTTTCTTCTTGATAAAAATTTAAAATACTTTGAATATTTTTTTGAAATTCTAAAAATCTTTCTTGAAAAACTTTTTCATTATCATCAATTCTTTTGGCTACTTCTCCACCACATAAGTCGCAGATGTTTTCTTTTTTAGGTTTATTTGTAAAATCATTGTAAATGGCGCCACAACTTTTACAAACTAGGCGACTTAAAATTCTTTTTTTGGCAAGTTCTAAAGAAATATCAAAAAAAACTACCGTTTTTACCAGAAAATTATTTTTTTCACAAAAATTTTTCAAATATTTAGCTTGAAATAAGGTTCTTGGAAAACCATCCAAAATAATGTTTTCTTTGTCTAAAAAATTTTGTTCTAAATTGTTTAAGTATAAAGAACAAATTAAGCTATCGGGAACTAACTTACCATTTTTAATAATGTCTTGAAGAAAAAAATCATTTGTTTTGTCAGAATTAATTTTTTTTCTTAAAAAATCACCACACCCATAATAAAAATAGTTTTTTTGTTGCTTTAAAAACTTTGCGGCAGTTCCTTTGCCGCAACCTGGTGCACCAAAAAATAAAATAAGATTGTTTTTATCAGTCATAATATTTGTTTGTTACCAAAGAAGCGATTTTTTATCTTCATCTTCAATTTTTGGATCATTTAAATTTTCTAAAGAATTATTATCATTTTCAAAATCAGAAAAATTTAATTTTCTATCGTCAACATTAATTAAAGATTTATCAGATAAAGTTGCGTATTTTTTCTGAATAATTCTTCCTTGAATTTGTGAAACGACATCGATTGCTACCCCAACCATAATAATCATTCCAGTGCCACCAATTGATAGCTGACTTGGAACCCCAATAACCATAAAAATAATGTATGGAAGGGAGGCAATGAAAGCAAGGGAAAGACCTCCTAAAAAGTTTAAACGGCTCAAAGTTCTTAAAATATAAAATTTTGTTTCCGTGCCAGGGCTAACACCTGGAATGAATGAGCCATGTCTTTGAAAATTTTTTGCAAGTTCTGTTGGTTTTATTACAATTGAAGAGTAAAAAAAGGTGAAAAGAACTACTAAGGTGAAGTACAAGATTAACGCTGGAACATAAGACATCGAAAAAAACATCTGAACCCAATAATTAGCAGTTTGATCGCTGACAAAAAATTGGGAAATAGTTAACGGAATCGACATTAACGAGGAAGCAAAAATTACTGGAATAACCCCAGAAGAGTTAATCTTTAGTAAAATATATGAATTTTCGAGATCTGATTTTTTTTTGTCCATTCCAGAACCTAATTGTTGTACTGGAATTTTTCTTACAGATTGAGTTAAGTAAATTGTCAAAATAATAATTGTTGGAAGAAGAATTAAAATAATTAAAATATTTAATACACCTAAAAATGTTTTTACGATTTGATCAGTACTATTGGGGTCAAAAGTAAAAGAAGATTTCCCGATAATGAAAAAATTTCAAGGAATATTTGCAACAATACCTGAAAAAATTATCATACTAGTACCATTACCAACTCCATGCTCTGAAATTCTATCACCCAATCAAATCGCAAAAACAGAGCCAAATAAAAGAATGATCACCGCATTAAAAAATGGAAAAAAACCCGAAGCAGTAATAAATCCTTTTGATTGCATCGCAGCAACCATTGCAAAGCCCTGAGCAATGGCAATAAAAATTGTTAAAAATCTAGCAATTAAATCTAGTTGTTTTTTCCCTCTTTCACCAGATTTTGAAAGTTTTGTTCATGAAGGGATAATGTCTGCAGATAATAATTGAACAATAATCGTTGCTAGAACATAAGGTGATACACTTAAAGAAAAAATTGAAAATTTTCTAAGATTTCCTCCACCCAGCATGGACATCATTCCAAAAAAACTATCAGTACCTGAAGCAAAACTATCTTTTTCGACATTAATTCCAGGAATGGGAATGTTGCTGCCAATTCGAAAAAAAATTAAAATTACAATCGTAAAAATAATTTTTTTTCGTAAATCTTTAAAAATTCAGCAGGATTTAATCGTTTCTAAAAGCGACATAACTAAAATAAATTTTAAGCTAATTTAAAATATTTTTTACACCTTTTGAAAGAATATCAACATTAATTTCTAGACTTTTAATTTTTGGGTTGTTGCCAATAATTTTAATTTTAAAAGGAAATTTTTTAATTAAATTTTTTTTTAAAAGAGAATCGTAATTTACAAGTTCTTTTTCTTGGAAATTTTCAATAATTTTATCGCAAGTTATTACTTGATATGAAGGTTTGGTAATTGATTTAAAACCACGCTTCGGAATTCTTCTGTAAAGTGGTGTTTGTCCCCCTTCAAAGCCAATTCTAACTTTAGATCTCGCTTTTTGACCCTTCATTCCTCTGCCACAAGTTTTACCTTTTCCCTGAGAAATGCCCCGACCTTTACGATGTTTAGTTTTAGTTTTTTTAGTTTGTAACTTGTTTAGCATTTAAATTAACCTTAACTGATTCTAATTTTTTAATTTTTATTAACTGCTCGATGGCATTAAATGTAGCTCTAATAATATTAATTTGATTTCTAGAACCATAACATTTTGAGTAAATATTTTTAATTCCTGCAATTTGAAAAATTGTTCTTACGGGGCCTCCAGCAATAATTCCTGTTCCCTTACTTGCAGGTTTTAATAAAACCATGCTAGCACCACATTTTCCAATTACCATATTAAAAATTGATTCGTCTTTGTTTACCGGAATTTTTAAATAATTTTTAACTGCTTTGTTGTTGGCTTTTTTAACAGCATTGGGAATTTCTTGAGATTTAGAATTTGCATATCCAACGCTATATTTTCCATCACCATTGACAACTAATGAAGAAAAGCGAAACCTTCTTCCACCCTTTACAACCTTAACGATTCTTTTAATTTTAATCACCCTAAATTCATTTTCAGGCTGATTTTGGGATGAAAGAGTTCTTGTTTTTTGTTTTGAAACTCAAGCTGCTTTAGATTTTAAAGTTTCTGATAAATTTTTTGAATTTTCTTGAGAATTTACAGAAGTTTCGGGTTCTTGTTTGACTTCTAGATTTTCACTCATAACTTTTTTTTAAACAAAAATGTTTAACTTTCTTAATTCTTCACAAATTGCTGCAACTTTGCCGTGATATAAGTAACCAGAGCGATCAAAAACAACTTTGTCAATTTTTTGTTCCAGAATCTTTTTGCCAAAAGTGTGAGCAACTTTAATGGCTGTATCCATATTTTTTTGATTATTTAACTTAACCTCTTTTGAAGAACAAGAAGTTAGTGTGTGGCCTTTTTCATCATCAATTAATTGCAAGTAAATATTCTTATTGCTAATAAAAACCGAAACTCTTGGTCTTTGAAAAGTCCCAAAAACTTTTTTTTTAATCCGAAAATGACGTATTTTACGAGGTGATAAATGCTTTTTTTTCATTATTTTGATACCGATTTTCCAGCTTTTCTAACAATAATTTCATCATGATACATAATCCCTTTACCTTTGTAAGGTTCTGGTTTTTTTTTATCGCGAATAATAGCTGCAAATTGACCAACTTGTTGTTTATCGTTTGAAAATAGATGAATTTCTGTTGGAGAAACTAATTTTAGTTCAATATTTTTGGGAATCTCGATAATTACTGGATGGGAAAATCCAAGGGAAAGAATTAATTTATTCTCATTAACTTGTGCTTTATAACCAACACCAACAATTTTTAATTTTTTAGAAAATTTATTTTGAACTCCATCCAACATATTTTTGACTAAAGAGTTGGTAAGACCAAATAATTGACGAACCTTTCTTTCTTGAGAATTTATGAAAGTTTGAATCGTTTTTTTATCTTGATCAATTTTTATTTCAACTTCTTTACAAAAAATTTTTTCTAAAGTTCCGTTTGGCCCAGATACCGTTAGTTTGTTAATTTTTTCATCTAAAAGACAAGAAACAGATTCTGGGAAAGTTAAAATTCTTTTACCAATTCTTGACATAACTAACTAACAGCTCCTAAAACTTCGCCACCAATTTTATTTTTAATGCAAAAAGAACCATCAGTAATTCCCTTAGAAGTTGACATAATTAAGAAACCAGAACCAGAATAATAGCGATATAAGGTTGTATAGGAAGAATAAATTCTGCAACCTGGTTTGCTAATTCTTTTCAAATTTAAAATTAGAGGGATTTTTTGAAAATATGAAAGTCTAATAACAAGTGATAAAAATCCAGTTTTTTCATCTTTTTTAACATAATAGTTATCAATAACTTTTTTATTTTTAAAAAGAATAGTGATTTCTTCTTTTATTTTTGAATATGGAACAACAATTTTTAATTTTCTTTTTAATAATGCGTTCTTAATTCTAATAAAATAATCTGCAATTGGATCGGTTAACATGTTACCAACTAGCCTTTCTAACCCCAGGAATTTCACCTTTTGATGCTAATTTACGAAAACAAATTCGACAAATCATATATTTTCTAAAAACAGAGCGAGTTCTGCCACAAATTTGACATCTTGTGTATTTTCTGGTTGAAAATTTTGGTTCTTTTTTTGCTTTTTCGATTAATGCTTTTCTTGCCATATTACTCCTTTATTGGAAAATTATAAACTTTAAAAAGTTTTAAAGTATCACTAATTGAAGAACTAGAAGTGACAATTGTAATGTCCATGCCAAAAATTCGATCAATTTTTGCAAAATCAATTTCTGGAAAAACAATATGTTCTTTAATACCAAAAGAAAAATTGCCAAACTTATTAAAAGATTTTTTATTAAAACCATCAAAATCTCTAATCCTTGGGAAAATAATGTTGATAAGTTTGTCTAAATTATCAAACATAATTTTATTTCTTAAAGTAAGTTTGATCCCGACATCCATTCCCTTACGTAATTTAAAATTGGAAACAGATTTTTTTGCTTTTGTGATGACTGGTCTTTGACCAAAAATTGTCGCAAGATCTTGAACTACTTGAGAAAAATAATTTTTATCTTTTAAATATTTTCCCATGCCAACATTAACAACAATTTTAGTAACTTTGGGAACTTCCATGATATTTGAAAATTCTTTGGATTCTAAGAGTTTTTTTCTTAAAATAACGTTGTATTTTTCTTTATTATTCATTTAATTAGTCGATAATTTTTTTACTTTTTTTAAAAATTCTTTTTTTTTTTCCTTTTTCATCAAAAATAATGCCAACTCTTGAAGGTTTTTTGGCTTTTTTATCAATAATCATGACATTTGAAAGATGAATTTTCCCTTCAAGTTCAACAATTCCACCTTCTGGATTGTCATTTGTAGGTTTTTTATGTTTTTTAATCATGTTGACTTTTTCAACAACAACATATCCATCCTTATAACTAATTTTTTTGATAATTCCTTCTTCGCCTTTGCACTTACCAGTAATTACTTTTACGGTATCGCCTTTTCTTAACTTTTGCATAAATTAAACCACCGCTTGAGAAATTGAAATAATTTTATTGTAACCAAGATCAAAAAGTTCTCTTACAACAGGACCAAAAATTCTTGTACCGTAAGGAGTTCTGTCGTCTCTGATAATAACAGCTGCATTATCAGAAAATTTAATTACTTCGCCAGTTTTTCTTCTAATTCCATGTCTTGTTCTAATAACTAAGGCTTTAACCACTTGATGATTTTTAATTTGTCCGTTTGGTAGAGCGTTTTTTACACTACAAACAATAATATCACCAATGTTTGAATATCTTTTTTTAGAACCGCCCAAATTTTTAATTACTTGAACCACTTTTGCACCGCTATTATCGGCAACAACTAATCTACTATAAGGTTGAACCATTGCTTGCCTCAACGATTGAAAGTAAACGAAATCTTTTTCTTTTAGAAATTGGACGACATTCAACAATTTTTACAATATCTAAAAGTTTTGATTCATTTTTTGGATCATGAACTAAAAATTTTTTGGTTTTCTTAATGGTTTTTTTGTATAAAGGGTGGCTCATTTGATGGACAATTTCAACAGTTACCGTTTTTTCCATCTTTTTAGCAACAACCTTGCCTTTAAATATCTTTTTCATCGGTTTCCTTTGCTTCAACAGAAATTATTTCATTTTTCATTTCGTTTTTATCTTCAATAAGTTTTGTCTCTTCAGCTTCTTTAGTTACGTTAATTGCTTTAACATCTAAAATTTCAGAATTATCTTTTTGCTCTTTTTTTGCATTTAACGCTGCTTTTTTGGGTTTATCTTTTTTATCTTTTAAATATTTCGAAATATAAGGAAGATTTTTTTCTCTAAGTGACAAAATAGTCAAAATTTGGGCAATTGTTTTGCGGGTTTTTTTAATTTTTGAAGTATCTTGAAGTTTTCCAGTCGCTTTTTGAATATTAAAAGCAAATAATTGTTGTTTTAATTCAACAATCATTGATTTTAACTCAGTTTCCGACTTATTAACTAATTCTTTTTCCAACATAACTATTTTACATCCTCTTTAGCAATAATACTTGTTTTTACCGATAATTTGTGTGATGCAAGTCTTAATGCCTCGAAAGCTAAATCCTTGGTAGTTTTAGAAATTTCAAAAATAACCGTGCCTTTTTTTACAACAGCAACCCATTTGTCAACAGAACCCTTACCACTACCCATTCGAACTTCTAAAGGTTTTTTGGTCATTGAAAAAAATGGAAAAATTCGAATTCAAAGTTTCCCTGAACGTTTTAAGTGCTTGTTGATGGCAATTCTTCCAGCTTCAATTTGATTTGAAGTAATTCATGCCCCTTCTTTTGATACCAACGCAAAATCACCAAAAGAAATTTTATTTCCTCTAGTAGCGATGCCTTCATAAGAAACTTTATGCATTTTTGGACGTTTAACTTTTTTTGGTTGTAACATGATTAAACTAATTTTCCTTTAGAACTTTTACAAACTCAACTTTTACGCCAATAATACCATAAGTTGTTTTTGCGATTGATTTTGCAAATGAGATATCACTACTAATGGTATGTAAGGGCAAAATACCAAATTGGTATTTTTCAGTTCTTGCAATATCTGCTCCATTTAGACGACCAGAAACTGAAGTTTTAATCCCATAAACTCCAGATTTTAGAGCTTTTCGAATCGCACTTTTTTGAACAACTCGAAAAGATTGACGATTTTCAATTTGACTTGCAATAAAATTTGCAATTGATTGTGCATCAATTGCTGGATTTTTAATTGGTCTTGGAATAACATTAATTTTTTTGCTATTGTCTAATTTTTTTAAACCATTTTCTAGAGCAATTAGATTTTTTTTTTCCTTACCGATTAAAAGACCAATTGCAGTTGTATAAATAACAATGTCTAGTAAATTATCAGATCTAGTTATTTCAATTGAAGAAACGATAAATCTTGGTAAAAAATTAATAATAAATCTTCTAATTTTTTTATCAAGAACTAAAAATTTTCCAATGGTTTTTTTATCAACAATTCAATTTGATTTTCAATTGATTAAACTTCCAATTCTAAAGGAAGTGGGATTAACTTTTTGACCCATTATTTAGTTTTTCTTTCTTTTAATTCAATTTTTAAGTGGCTAGATCTTTTCAAAATTTTATTTGTTCTTCCTCTAGGACCTGGGCGAAATCTTTTGATTGTTTTGGCCTCATTAACCAAAATTTTATCAACATATAAAAGTTCTGAATTTAGGCCGTGGTTATTTATTGCGTTATTAAGCGCTGAGTGAAGCGACTTCTTTAAAATTTCTGCACCCCTTTTTTGACAAAATTGTAAAACATTAATGGCTTCGGTAACATCTAAATTTCGAACAAGATCGGAAACTAAACGAAGTTTTCTTGGAGAAATTCTAATACTATAAGCGTTAAAATGTGCCATATTTTTTATTTTTTACGAGAATTTTTTAGTCCAAATTTTCTTGTCAGAGAAAATTCACCAAGTTTGTGACCAATCATTTCTTCTTTTACATAGACAGGAATAAATTCTTTCCCGTTATGAACTGCGAAAGTGTATGAAAGAAATGCAGGAATAATAACACTTCTTCGAGATCAAGTTTTAATGATCTTCTTTGAATTGTTTTTTTCTTGATTTTGAACTTTTTTTAAAAGTTTTTCGTCTACAAAATAACCTTTCTTAATACTTCTAGCCATTTTTATTTACAACATTACCTTTTCTATTTTTCAAAATAAATTTATTAGATTTATTTTTCTTTTTTCTTGTAATAACACCGTAGGCATTTTTTCCTCAAGGAGTAAGTGGATGTTTTCTACCGATGGGACTTCTTCCTTCACCACCACCATGTGGATGATCGTTTGGATTCATCGCAGATCCACGAACTGTAGGTCTTATTCCTAGGTGTCTGCTTTTACCAGCTTTGCCTAAAGAAACTAAAGATCAGTCTTCGTTTCCAACCGTACCAATTGTTGCTAGATTTTCATTTTTTATTAAACGAACCTCGCCACTTGGAAGTTTGATAATCGAAAATTTTGGATCATCACTAATCCCTAAAACTTGAGCAAAGCATCCAGCGCTTCTGACCAAATTTGCTTTGCTATTTTTGTTTAATTGAATATTATGAACTAAAGTTCCGTCAGGGATGAATTTTAATGGAACACTATTTCCTGGTTTGATATCCAAGGTTTTATCATTAAAAGAACAAATATAATCGCCCACTTTTAAATTTTTGGGGGCAATTATATAAGATTTTTTACCGTTTAGATAAGAAATTAAAGCAATAAAAGCAGTACGATTCGGATCGTACTCTATAGACACAACTTTTCCTTTAATATTATAATCATTTCTAAAAAAATCTATCATGCGATATTTTCTTTTATGAGCGTTGCCTTGATGACGAACGGTAATTTTGCCCTGATTGTTTCTTCCAGAATTTTTTTTGATAATTGTAACAAGAGATTTTTCTGGTTTTTTTTTGGTAATAACCTTCGAGTAATCTATATATGAGGTCCCTCTTTGACCAGGAGTCAAAGGTCTAACTTTTCTTATTGCCATCATTATCCTCTACTTTTTCTGATTCTTCATCATAAATGTTTAATTTCTGATCTTTATTGATGAAAACAATTACTTTTTTTTGGGCTGGTTTAAATCCTTGAAATTTTCCCATTCTTTTGTGTTTTTTTTTGGTATTTAAAACATTAACTTTTAAAACTTCAACTGAAAATAATTTTTCAAAAGCTTTTTTAATTTGTCATCTATTAGTGTTTTTATCAACATAGAAGGAATAAGCACTCGCATCATTCATTTGTTTGTAACTTTTTTCTGTTAAAATTGGTTTTTTAAATATTGAAAAAATTTGTGAAAAACTTTTATGATTCATATTAATATTTTTCCTTTAACAGATAAAAATCTTTTTCGGTAGTAAGAACAAATTTTGGTCTTAATAAATCAAAAGTGCTTACTTGGTTAATGGTTTTGTATTGTAAATTTTCAATATTTCTCGTAATCAAATATAAATTATCGTCAAATTCTTTGGTTATAAAAAGACATGTGCTAGAAATATTTAATTTTTTTAGTAAATCAGCAAAATGTTTTGTTTTTAATACTGGAAAGGAAATCTCTTTTAATAAAACTAATTTGTTATTTTGACAAATAAAGTCAATTGCGGTTTTAAAAGCCTTGTGAACCACTTTTTTATTGACTTTTTTTTGGTAATTTACATTGTTTCTAGGACCAAAAACAACGCCACCTGTTCTTCAAAGTGGTGATCTAATGCTTCCATGTCTGGCTCTACCAGTACCTTTTTGCCTTCAAGGTTTTCTGCCCCCCCCACGAACTTCACTTCGAACTTTGGTATGAGCGGTACCCTGTCTTTTTGAAGCATGTTCTGAAACAACAACTTCCTTAATAATTTTTTCATTAATTGTTTCAAAGAAAGGATTATATTCTATGTCAAAAGTTTTATCTTTTAATTGGTCAAATACTTTAATTTTCATAATAGTTAGTTTTTATTTTTAAAAAGTTCTGGTTTTTGACATTTTTTTGAATATTTGTCTTGACTAATAAAAACAATTGAATTGTTTGGACCAGGAACTGAACCTTTAATTAATAAATATTCATCTTTTTCACAAATTTCTAAAATTTGTAAGTTTTTTGTGGTAATTTTTTCATGACCCATTCTTCCAGGCATGTTTTTACTTTTAAAAACTCTGTTGGGAGAAATCGCACCCATAGACCCAATACCTCTGTGAAAACCAGAACCATGAGCCATTGGACCACGACTTTGATTTCATCTTTTAATCACACCAGCAAAACCTTTTCCTTTAGAAACTGCAGTAACATTAACTTTTTTTTCTAAGTCAAAGCAATTTGCAGGAATAACATCTTTTACTTGAATATCTAAAGAAAAATCACGAATTTCTTTTAAATGCTTTTTTGGAATTAATTGATGTTTTACAAAATGACCTTTATGAGGTTTTGAAACACGTTTTTCATTTATGGGAAAAAAACCAACTTTTATTGCTTCATACCCATGTTTTTCTTTAGTTTTTTTTTCGATAACTTGATTTTCTAGTAACTTAATTACTGTTGTTGGAACAGCTTCGTTGTTTTGCTTATAAACTGTTGTCATTCCAACTTTTATTGCATAAATCCCAATCATTATGAAATAATTTTAATTTGAATTTGAGAAGGGATCACAATATTTTTAATACTTTCTAAAAATACTGTGTTATTTCCTTTAATACACAAAAGACGATTGTGAGTTCTTAAATGAAACTGCTCTCTAGAGTCTTTGTTTCTTTGAGGAGAACGTAAAACGGTGATTAATTCGGTCTTTGTGGGCAGAGGTATTGGTCCATTAATTTGAATCCCTTTGCTTTCAAAAATTTCAATTATTTTAAAAATTGTCTTGTCTAAAACTCTAAAGTCATAGCAAGAAAACTTTATTCTTAATTGATTCAAACTTTTTCCTTTCTTTTTTTAATAATTAAATTTAAAAAAATATTATTACAATACAATAGTAATTTTAAGACAATTTTAAATATTTTTTAAATTTAATTAACTAATTTTTTAAGTTTTACTAAATAGTCATTAAACAATGAAAAAGCATTTTTAAATGGTTGCTCTGTTGTAAGATCAATTCCATTTTCTTTTAAAATTTCTAATGGTTTTTTGCTAGAACCTGATTTTAAAAAATTTAAATAATTTTTGACAGCGTCTTTTTCTTTATCAATAATTTTTTTGGCAAAGCAACTTGCACAAACCATTCCAACAACATACTTATAAACATAAAAATTTGAGTAAAAATGGGGAACATAAAGTGGTCAAAGATAATTAAATTTATGAGATTTTTTTTCAGTTTCAAGTTTTGGAAAATATTTTTTATTTAATTTTTTCGCAATTTTTACAAAATCTGTGTAAGTTAGTGAATTGTCTTTGTCGACCATATCGTGGGCAATTAATTCGTATTCTGCAAATTGAGCTTGGCGAAAAACTGTGGCAATAAATTCTTTGATAAAAAGTTCTAAGTAAGCTTTTTTTTTCTCATCGTCTTTAGTATTCTCAATCATTGAATGATTTAGCAAAATTTCGTTGGTGATTGAAGCAATTTCTGCTAAAAAGATTGGATAATCGTGGTAAAAAAATGATTGGTGGCGATTCGAAAAAATTGAGTGAATTGCATGTCCCAGTTCATGTGTTAAAGTAGAAACATCTAAATATTTCTTATTTCAATTTAATAAAATATAAGGATTTTTTTGATAAACACAATAAGAATAGGCGCCACTTCGCTTGTTTGGTCTTGGAAGTCAATCAATTAAGTTATTTTCAAAAACATAATCAATTTCTTTTAAATATTCTGGTCCTAAAAGAGAAAGTGATTTTTTTATAATTTTCTTGCTTTCTTCAATGGTAAAATCATCATTTGAAGCCTCAAATAAAGGACCGCTTCAGTCCCATGGATTTGGATTTGTAATTTTGGTAACTTTTACCAAAATTTTTTTTCATTCCAAAATTAAGTTAGTATTATCTGAAATATTTTTTAAAATAAATTTATATTGTTTTTTATCAACATAATCTGATAAGGTGTTTGATTCTAAAGAACTTTTATAGTGATATATTTTAGCAAATTTAGAAGTGCTTAAAAGATTGTAAAAAGCGTTTGTTGCTAGAGTAAAACGATGATCAAAATAAACTTTTCAAAAATTTTTATAACAATTTTTTCGAAGTTCAATATCTTTGTGAGAAAGAAAAAAACTTGCATTCCCAGGCAATAATTCATAACTTTTATGATTTGAATCTTTAATTTTTCGAAACTTAAAGTCAGCGTTCGTAAGTTTTGTAAAAATATTTTTATTATTATCAAAAATACCTGATAGTTGACTAATAAGTTGCTCATTTTCATCAGACAAGCGATGTTTTTTAAAATTAAAAAAATTATGAAAATAATTTTTTAAATAAGAAAATTTTTCATCATTTAAGTATTCATTAATTTTTGTTTCGGAAGCAAAAATTTCATTACGAATAAAAAATAAGTCTGAAGCAATTTTTTGGTATTTTAAAGATCAGTCTTGATAAACTTTTTGCGTTTGAATATCTTGTAAGTTAGAGTTGCTTTTATTTTGTAAATAACATTCAATCTCACTGCTTATTCGATAAAACTTTTCAATTAAAGACAAAAATGAAGCAAAGTTGTCTTTAGATGAAAAAAGCTGCCCTTTTAACACTTTTAGTTGGTTTTTTAAGTCCTCTACGATGACTAAAAGTGAAGAAATACTATTATTACCAATTAAAGGGGTTAAATCTCAATTAAGATCTTGGGCATCTATCATATTTTACAAAACTTTAATAACTTTTCCGTTACCAATTGTTCTTCCGCCTTCTCTAATCGAAAACAAGGTACCAGGTTCAACGGCAACTTTTTTAATTAATTGAATATTTACCTCTAAGTGGTCTCCTGGCAAAGCCATTTGAACATTTTCTGGTAATTTTAAAGTTCCAGTTACAGTAGCTGTACGAATATAAAATGAAGGGCTGTAAGTTTCTGTAAATCCAGTTGCTCTACCACCCTCATCTTTTTTTAAAACATAAATAACTGCTGAAAATTCATCATGAGTTGTTACTGTTTTTGGAGTTGCAATAACTTGACCTTTCATAATGTCATCTTTGTTAATCCCACGAAGTAAAAGACCAACGTTTTGGCCAGCAATTCCTTTTTTTAAACTATCTTTAAATTGTTTAATTTCTGTAACAACACTCGTTAAAACTTTGTCTTTTAACCCTAAAATTTCGACATTATCTTTTGGTTGTACCATGCCTCTTTCAATTTTACCAGTAGCAACTGTTCCTCTACCTTCAATTGAATAAACATCTTCAATTGGTAATAATAGGGGTTTGTCGATTTCTCTTACTGGAACAGGAAAACCGTCCATAATGTCAATCAATTCTTGAAGTTTTTTTTCTCATTTTTCGTCGCCATTTAAAGCTCCAAGAGCACTTCCAGCGACAAAAGCAATATTTTCTCCATCATATCCATAATGAGATAATAAGTCTCTAGTTTCAATTTCTGCAAGTTCTAATTCCTCAGAATCAACAGTATCAACTTTGTTTAAGAAAACAACAATATCTTTAATACCAGCTTGTTTTGCTAGTAAAATGTGTTCTTTGGTTTGAGGCATTGGACCATCACTAGCTGCAACTACTAAAATTGCAACATCCATTTGTGATGCACCAACAATCATGTTTTTTACATAGTCTGCGTGCCCTGGGCAATCAACGTGGGCATAGTGTCTTGTGTCAGTTTCATATTCTACGTGCGCCGTATTAATGGTAATTCCACGTTCTTTTTCTTCTGGTGCCTTATCAATTTCTTCATAATTTACTTTTTTTGCATAACCTTTTTTAGAAAGGTATGAAGTAAGTGCTGCTGTTAAAGTTGTTTTACCATGATCTACGTGACCAATAGTACCAATGTTTATGTGATCTTTTTCAAATTTTTCCATTTATAAATCCTTAATTTTATTTTTTTTAATAAAAAACAAAAAATCTTAGTTATTATAAGATAATTTTTTTATTTTTTATTCCTTTCAATTAAAATTTTTTCTGTAACTTCTCTTGGAGCCTGTTTGTAGTCAAAAAAATGCATCGTATAAATTCCTCTGCCTTGAGAAATTGATCTCAAATCAGTTGCATAGCCAAACATCGAACTTAAAGGAACTTTTGAAGAAATGTTATATGCATTACCAATTTTATAAGTATTTTCAATTGTTCCTCTTCTAGCAGAAATATCACCCATTACATCACCAAAGTACTCTTCTGGAACGGTAACTTCAACTTTCATGATTGGTTCTAGTAAAATTGGTTCACATTTTGCTTTTGAGGCTTTAAAGGCAACAGATGCTGCAATTTTGAAGGCTAGTTCACTCGAATCAACCTCATGAAATGAGCCATCATACAAGGTAGCTTTAATGTCAATTGCTGGATAATTGGCAATTAATCCTGTTTTCATTGAAGCAATTAGACCATCTCTTACAGGATTGATGTATTCTGAAGGAATTTTTCCAGAAACAATTTTATTTACAAACTCAAAGCCTTTTTTTTCATTTGGTTCAAAAATAACATTAACATGCCCATATTGACCACGACCACCAGACTGACGAATATATTTTCCTTCGCAATCACCTTTTTTCGTAATCGTTTCTCGATAAGATACTTGAGGTTTTCCCACATTTACCTCAACATTGAATTCCCTTTTCAATCGATCAACAATGATTTCTAAATGTAATTCACCCATTCCAGAAATTATTGTTTCACCAGTTTCATTGTCAATGTGAGTTCTAAAAGTTGGATCTTCTTCACTCAGCTTTTGAATTGCAATTGAAAGTTTATCTTGATCAGCTTTTGTTTTTGGTTCTAATGCTAAAGAAATTACTGGTTCTGGAAAAAACATTTTTTCTAACAATATAAAATTGTCTGGATCGCAAATGGTATCACCGGTAGTTGTTGATTTTAACCCAACAATTGCACAAATTTCTCCAGCATAAGCAACATCAATTTCTTCTCTTTTGTTGGCATGCATGCGAACAATTCTACCAATTCGTTCGCGCTTTTTATTTCCAGCGTTTAAAACAAAAGAACCTTTTTTTAAAATTCCACTGTAAATTCTTACAAATGATAGTCTGCCAACATAAATATCAGTCATAATTTTAAAAACTAAGCCACAAAAAGGTTCTTCTTTTTCTAAATTTCTTAAAACTGGATGATTGTCTTTGTCATACCCTGAAACATTTTTAATGTCTTTTGGAGAAGGAAGATAATCAATTACAGCATCTAAAAGAACTTTAATTCCTTTGTTTTTAAAACTAGAACCGCATAGAACTGGGTAAAAATTTGCTGAAAGGGTTGCTTTTCTGATGGCTTTTTTTAATATTTCTGGGGTAATTTCTTGTTCATTTAAGTATATTTCTGCCAAATCATGATCAAAATCACATAAAGATTCGATAAGTTGGTTTCGGTATAATTCAACTTCATCTAAATATTCTTCGGGAATCTCTAGAGTTTGATAATTTTCTTCTTTATTGCCATCATAAAAATAAGCTTTTAAGGAAACTAAGTCAATAATACCTCGGAATTGATCTTCTTTACCGATCGGAATTTGGATAGGATGTGCGTTTGCATTTAATTTATCTGCTAGAGTTTTTAAAGAATAAAAAAAATCAGCACCAATTTTATCCATTTTATTGCAATATACAATTCTTGGAACATTATATTTTGATGCTTGTCTTCAAACGGTTTCTGTTTGCGGTTCAACGCCACTTTGAGCATCTAAAACAGCAATTGCTGAATCCAAAACTCGAAGACTTCTTTCAACTTCAATGGTAAAATCAACATGCCCTGGAGTATCAATAATGTTAATGACATGATTCTTTCAAAAAATTGTGGTTGCAGCCGAAGTAATCGTAATTCCTCGCTCTTGTTCTTGCACCATTCAGTCCATTTGGCTTTCGCCCTCATGAACTTCACCAATCTTATGAATTTTTCCAGCGTGATATAAAATTCTTTCAGTCGTTGTCGTTTTTCCGGCATCAATGTGTGCCATAATTCCAATATTTCTTAATAATGAAAGATCACTATAATCAAGTTTCAAATCTTATCACCTAAAGTGTGCAAAAGCTTTATTAGCTTCTGCAATTTTTTCTATTTCTTCGCGTCTTTTAACAGCACCACCAGAATTTTTTGCAGCATCAATAATTTCTAATGCCAATTTTTCTGAAAGGGTTTTATTTTTTCTTTCTCTAGCACTGACAATAATTCATCTAACTGCTAAAAAAAGTTTTCGATAAGGTAAAGTTTCAACAGGAATTTTATAATTTGCCCCACCAATTCTTCTAGATTTTACAATTACTCTCGGCATAACATTGTTTAAAGCTTGTTCGTAAACTTTTAGGGGGTTATGTCCGGTTTTTTGATTAATATAGTCGAAAGCTTCATACACTTGTTTTTCAATTGAAAGTTTGTTGCCTTTATACATCAACTTGTTAATTAGTTTGGTAACAATCTTTGATTTATAAAGAATGTCTGGTGTTATTTCTCTTTTTTTGGCTTTTTGTTTGCGCATTATTTTTTCGTTTTACCCTGTTCTTTTGCTGGTCTTTTTGTACCATAAAGAGATCTGCTTTGTCTTCTTTTAGAAACACCAAAGGTGTCAAGAGTACCTCTAATAATATGGTATCTTACACCAGGTAAATCCTTAACTCGACCACCACGAATTAAAACAACTGAGTGTTCTGAAAGATTATGGCCTTCTCCTGGAATATAAGAGATAACTTCCATCCCATTAGTTAAGCGAAGTTTTGCATATTTTCTTAAGGCAGAGTTAGGTTTTTTGGGTGTCATTGTAGCAACTCTGGTACAAACTCCTCTTTTTTGAGGTGAAAAAACTTTTTTTGTTTTTTTGTTAATATTGTTTAAAAACAAGTGTAATGCAGGTGATTTTGATTTTTTTTTCACCTTGCTTCGGGGTTTTTTAATTAATTGACTAATTGTTGGCAAATTGATACTCCTTGTGAATGATTTGTTTTAATAGTAATTGTAAATGGCTTTTTTACTTTCAGCAATAACTTCATCTTCATTTTTTAACCCTGTTCCTGCAGGAATTAAGTTTCCAATTAAAACATTCGTTTTAAGGCCATAAAGATGATCAATGCTTCCAATTGCAGCCGCATTTGAAAGAACTCTTGATGTGTCCTGAAAGGATGCAGAAGATAAAAATGAATTTGCAAGTAATGGTGCTTTTTTCACACTTAGCAAAACTATTTTACCAAATATTGGATTTTTTTTTTCTAAAAAAAGTTTTTTGTTTTCTTTAATAAACTTATCTTTGTGAATTAAGGTTCCAACTTGATAGTCAGAATCACCAGAACCAATAATTAAAATTTTATTCATCATTTGGGAAACAATGATTTCAATATATTTGTCAGAAATTTCAATTCCTTGCAAACGATAAACTCATTGAACTTCTTTAATAATGTATTTTTGCACTTCATCAATATCAGTTGTTGCTAATAATTTTTTTAAGTCTAAATTTCCATTAGTTAATTTCTGACCAACAGTTACATAATCTCCAACTTTTACTCTTAAAGAGTCATTGATAAAAACTGTTTCTGAAATATGATATTTTTTGTATTTTTTATTTGAAGATAAATATTCCGTTTCAATGGTAATTTTTAATTGATAATCATTAACTTGAGCAATGTTTGTGATTAATCCATCAACTGGTGAAATTGTTGCAACAGCACCTTTAGGTTTCGTAACATCAAATAATTCTTTAATTCTAGGTAGACCCTGAGTAATGTCATATTCTCCAGCAACCCCCCCAGTATGAAAGGTACGCATGGTAAGTTGGGTACCAGGTTCGCCGATAGATTGAGCCGAAATTATTCCAACCGATTCACCGATTTCAACTTCTTTGTTGTTAGCTAGATGTCATCCATAGCATTTTCTGCAGACACCATATGGAGATTTGCACTTTAAAACACTTCTAATTTTTACTTTTTGAATCCCATTATCAATAATTTCTTTAGCAATTTTTCTGTCAATTAGTTGATTTTTTTGAATAATAATACGATTGTTTTTATCATATAAATCTTCTAAGACATAACGACCAAGAATTCTATCATGCAAGGGAACAATTAAAGAATTTGTTTTTTCATCGATGATGTCAGAAACTTCAATATATTCTAAAGTTCCACAATCATCGTCATTTACAATGACATCTTGGGCAACATCGACAAGTCTTCTTGTAAGATATCCAGAATCTGCAGTTTTTAAAGCAACATCTGCTAATCCTTTTCTAGCGCCGTGAGTTGAAATAAAAAATTCAGAAATATTTAATCCTTCGTAAAATGATGAAAAAATCGGAATTTCAATAATTTCCCCTTTAGGATTGTTCATAAGCCCTCGAATTCCTGAAAGTTGGGTGAAATTAGAAATATTTCCCCTAGCACCAGATTTTAACATCATAATCAAAGGATTGCTTTGATTTTTTTCATCTTCAATTAAATTTTTTAAGAAATCTTGAATTTTATCTCTTGCCTCAGATCAACTGTTAACCACATGTTGATGGCGTTCTTTTTCTGTTAAAAAACCTTTAAGATAAAAGTTTCAATATTTTTTTACTTTTAATGAAGTTTCTTCAACTAATTTATTTTTGTACTCTAAGACAATGTTTTTATCTTTTTCTTTAAAAATAAGATCAGAAATTGAAAATGTGGTACTAGATTTAGTTGCGTATTCAAAACCTAAATCTTTTAAGTCATCCAAAATTTTGGCAATTTGATTCGTATATTGATCGTAAATCGTTGAAATTAAAGAAGAAACGTTTGATTTATTAAATCCAGCTTCAATTTTTCTTTCTAAAAGAATTTTTAAAATATCCTCTTTTGAATTTACAGATAAATAATCAGATTCTTTGTTTAAAAAAACAAGGTCGTTTTTAGAAAAGTTTTTAAGATCTGAAAAGTTGTTAACATAAAAGAAATCTTTGGGAAGAATTGAGTTAAAAATAATTTTTCCTGGGGTTGTAATTAAATAACCAGAATTTAGATTAAAATTTTTATCAGAAATTTTATTTTTAATTGCTTCAAGTGAAAGTAAAATTAACTGGTTTTCACAAATTATTTCATTTTTATGGGCAAATAAAACATCTTTTTCGTTGGCAAAAAAATGAATTTTTTGGTCTTTTTCAAATTTTTTTTCAGAAGTTAAATAATAAATTCCCAAAATCATATCAAGATTTGGAATGGTAATTGGTTTTCCGTCTTTTAACCCCAAAATATTATTACTTCCGATCATAAGCGTTCTAGCCTCTGCAATTGCTGCATCCCCAAGTGGTAAATGAACCGCCATTTGATCACCATCAAAGTCAGCATTAAATGCTGTTGTTACCAAAGGATGTAAAGTTATCGCTTTTGAATTAATAATTTTTGGTTGAAAAGCTTGAATTCCTAGTCTATGCAATGTTGGAGCCCTGTTTAAAAGTAGGGGGCGAGAATTTGCTAATTCTTCAACAATTGGTCAAATAATTTTATTTTGTTCTTCAATTAGCTTTTGAGCTGATTTAATATTTTTTGCTAATTGTTTTTTTAATAATTCCCCAATAATATGTGGTAAATAAATTTTTAAAATAATTTCTTTGGGAATTCCGCACTGATAAAGTTTTAAATCAGGTCCGACAACAATAACACTTCTGGCCGAATAGTCAACCCTTTTACCTAAAAGATTTTGACGAAATCTTCCTTGTTTTCCTTTTAAAAGATCGGTTAGTGATTTTAAAACGTGCTTATCTTTACCAAGAAATGGTTTGTGTTTTTTAGTATTATCAAATAAGGCGTCTACTGCTTCTTGAAGCATTCTTTTTTCATTATTTAACATAATTACTGGAGAATCTAATTCAATAGCTCTTTTAAGACGTTCATTTCGAATAATAATTCTTCTGTAAAGTTCATTTACGTCAGATGATGTAAATCTACCGTTATCCAATTGAATAATTGGTCGCATTTCTGGGGGAATAATTGGAATAATATCAATTGTTAATTGGTTAATCAAACTATTATTTTCAACAATTTTTTGAAGAAGTTGAAATCTTTTTGAGTAACGAATAATGTTTTGATGGTATGAATTTTTTTTTTGTTCTAATTCTTCTAATTCTTTTTTAAAGTTAATTTTTTGAAGTAATTCTTGAATTGCTTGGGCACCAATTCCAAATTTGGCTTTACTTTGTAAAGTAATAAATTCACAAATATCAAAAAATGGAATAAACTGTTTTTTGTTTCCTTCATTTGAAAAAACATGAATAAACTGTTCGCATTTTATTAATTCCTTGCCAGATAAAGATTTTTTTTCTTTAATATCTAACAATTCTTGTAAAAAATATTTATGACAATTATTTTGATCAATAATGGTTCTTTCTTTTAAAGTAGAATTTCCTTGTTCAATCACAACATAAGAAATAAAATAAATAATTTCTTCAATTTCTTTAACTTTTAAGTTTAAAATTAAACTTAGTTTGCTAGGAGTGTATTTAAACATTCAAATGTGACAAACTGGAATACAAAGTTTAATATGGCCAAATCTTTGTCTTCTAACAATTGATTCTGTTACTTCAACACCGCATTTTTCACAAATTATCCCTTTGTTTTTGGGCTTTTTGTACTTTCCACAAGCACACTCATAATTTTTTACAGGTCCAAAAATTTTTTCACAAAAAAGTCCATCTGGTTCTGGAGCTAAAGTTTTATAGTTAATCGTTTCCGATGTCTTAACCTCTCCATATGATCAACTAATAATATCGCTCGAAGAAGCAAGGCTTATTGAGATGGACTCAATATTTTTTTGATGAATATCGCTAATTTTTTTCATCATCTTCACCTCTTTCTAATTCTACAGCGCTTTTAAAAGTAAATATTGCTTCCATATTATCCTTTTTAGGAATAAATTGATAAAAATCTTCAGATTCTTTTTCTAAACTATCAATGCTTTCCAAATATGTTTTTTTATCTAAAAGTGGGTCTTCCTCTGACTTTTGAAAGTTGTTTCTTTGATGAACAATAACGTTTAAGCCAAGGCCTTTTAGTTCTCTAATTAAAACTAAAAAAGATTCGGGAATGGATGATCCTGGGATTTTATTTCCAGAAATTAAAGCATTATAAACATTAATTCTTCCATTAATATCATCAGCTTTTAAAGTTAACATTTCTTGTAATAAATGGGATGCTCCATAAGCTTCAAGGGCTCATACTTCCATTTCTCCAAATCTCTGACCACCATTTTGAGCTTTTCCACCTAGGGGCTGTTGAGTTATTAAAGAATAAGGGCCAACATTTCTGGCATGAATTTTTTCTTCTACCATATGATATAGTTTTAAAAGATAAATATAGCCAACAGAAATTTTTGATTTAAATTTTTCACCAGTTAACCCATCATATAAACTAAATTTGCCTTCTGGAGCTTCGGGAAAATTTTCTTTTAACAAAGTGTTAATTTGATCAATGGTAATTCCATCAAAAATTGGATTAAAAATCTTTCAATTATTTTTTTTGGCAACTAAACCTAGATGTAATTCTAAAACTTGTCCAATATTCATTCTTGAAGGAATCCCTAGGGGATTTAAAATAATATCAATTGGCGTTCCATCAGCTAAAAAGGGCATGTCTTCTTTGGGAACAACTTTCGAAATAACTCCTTTATTTCCGTGTCTTCCACTCATTTTATCCCCTGCTTGAATTTTTCTTTTTTGAGCAATAAAGACTTTTACAATCTCAAAAACATCCATCCCCAAGTTCTCATAGTCTCTTTTAGAATATCTGTGGACTGATAGAACGATTCCTTCATATCCATTTGGCACTCGAAGGGAAGTATCTTTATAATTTTTACTTTTTTCACCAAAAATTACTTGAAGTAAGCGATCTTCTGGAGTTAAATTTGACTCACCTCTTGGGGTAATTTTTCCAACTAAGATATCACCAACTTGAACTCTAGTTCCCGGAATAATAAGTCCATCTTCATCCAAAAATCTTTTTTCATATGAAGAAATATTGGGAATATCTCAAGTTATTTCTTCAGATCCTTGCTTTGTAGAACGACATTCAATTTCTAATTCTTTAATGTGAACTGAGGTAAAAATATCTTTTTCAATTAATCTTTCAGAAACAATAATCGCATCTTCAAAATTATATCCATATCAACTAATAAAGGCAACTAAGATATTATTTCCAAGTGCAAGTTCGCCGTTTACAATACCAGGACCATCAGCAATTAATTGATCTTTTTTTACAATATCGCCAATATTTACTAACGGTTTTTGTAAAATTAAAGTATCTTTATTGCTTCGTAAATAATTGTAAAGTTTATGATTTATTAATTCACCTTTAGAGTTTTTAATAACAATTTCATTACCATCAACATATTCGACAACCCCTTCATCAGATGATAATAACGCAAGTCCTGAGTCTTTGGCGATTTGATATTCAATTCCTGTCGCAATTAAAGGGTTTTCTGCATTTAAAACAGGAACCGCTTGACGTTGCATGTTTGAACCCATAAGTGCTCTCGTAGTGTCATTGTGTTCCAAAAATGGAATCGTACAAGCAGAAATAGAAAAAAGTTGTTTTGGAGAAACATCAATATAATTTACTTTTTCTTTTTCAACTTCAATGGTTTCATTTTTGTATCTTGCAATAACTAAATCATGAGTTAGATTATTATCTTCATCAGTATCAATTTTTGCTTGTCCAATAATGTAGTGTTGTTCTTCGTCAGCCTCTAAATAAACAACTTCATCTTGCAAAACTTTTCCATCTTTAACTTTTAAATAAGGTGTTTCAATAAAACCTAAGTCATTAACTCTAGCAAAAGTTGCTAAGTTTGATATCAATCCAATATTTTGTCCTTCAGGAGTCTCGATCGGACAAAATCTTCCATAAAAACTAGGTCTTACATCTCGAACTTCAAATCCAGCTCTTTCTCGATTCAATCCTCCAACTCCAAGCGAAGAAATTCTTCTTTTATTTGCAAGTTCTGCTAGGGGGTTTGTTTGATCTAAAAATTGACAAAGTTGTGAAGTATTAAAAAAATCTTTAATTAAAGTTAATAAGTACTTATTTGAAAATAAATTTTTAAAGGAAATGGTAGCTTCGTTTGCCCCCATAATCATCTCTCTCAAACCTTTTTCAATTTTTAACAGTCCATTGACAATTTGATTTTTAATTAAATCAGCAGAAGTTCTTACTCTTCGATTCGATAAATCATCAATGTCATCAGTTTCACCAATATTGTGTTTTAAATTTAAAAAATAATTAATTGCGACAATAAAATCTTGAATTTTAAATTGTTTTTCTTCTAAGGGACTTTTTTGAGTTCCTAAAATAACATATGAAGAATCGCTATTGTTTTCATTGCTTATAAACCAACGATAAAATCTTAAGGTTTTTTTAGGTGAAATTTTTAATTCAAAAAACTTTAATTTATCTTTTTCAATTAAATCTGATAAAATTTCGGTTTCTTTTTTACCAATGAACGTTCCTTTAGAAAAAATAACTTTGTTATTTCTATCCAAAATGTCTTCAGCTAAATATTTGTGGTAAGCTCTTTCACAAATATTTAATTTTTTATTAACTTTTAAACGTCCTGCTTTTCCAAGAGAAAAATTTTTTTCATTAAAAAGCAGGTTTTCAATAATTTTTACAATATCTTCATCTTTTCTGATTGGTTCGCCAGGTTTTAATTTATGATAAAAATCTTTTCTTGCGTCAACTGCAGAATAATCTTTAAAATTTGAAAAACTATTTTCAATCATTTCATCATCTAAAAAAAGTTCGAGAGCCTGTTTTTCGGTAAGATTTAATGAAAGTCAAAAAATTGCAAAAGAAATTTTTCGGTTTTTTTCAAGTTTTACAAACAAATGTTCTTTCAAATCAAAGAAAAATTCTAATCAAGTTCCAAACAAGGGAATAAAATTGAAATAATAAATAAATCTGCCAATGTTTTTTTCAAAAATTTTGGCAAAATAAATTCCAGGTGATCTTACAATTTGTGATACGACTACTTTTTCAACACCGTTAACAACAAAAGTTCCCTTGTAAGACATTTTTGGAAGAAAACATAAAAATACTTTTTTCTCTTGAACAACTTTATTATTTATCAGTAAAGAAAACGAACAATTGATCGTATATTCATAGTTTTTACCAAGTTTTTTTGCGGTTAAATAATCTATTTTTGGTTCTTCAAAATACAATTTATTAAAAACCAAAGAAATTGTTTTATTTTTGTTTGTAATCGGAAAAAAAGAAGAAAATGTTTCTTCTAGTTCAAAGTCAATTAATTCTTGGAATTTCTTTTTCTGAATTAATAAAAGATTAGGAATTTCTAATTCTTTTTTTTTCTTAGAAAAGTTAATTCTTTCAATATAGTCTCCACATTGTTTAATTGTGTAACTTACCATAATGCTCCTAAAAAATAATATTGTTTACTTAAAAAATGCTTTTTTAAGTATTTAAAGAAATTTAAAGAAAAAATTACTTTATTTCGCAAACTGCTCCAGCTTCTTCAAATTTTGCTTGGACTTCTTTTACTTGATCTTGATTTAATTTATCTAAAATTAGAACTGGTGCTTGTTCAACAATTTTTTTAGCTTCCATTAAATTACAATTTTTAATATCACGAACAACTTTAATAACCATAATTTTTTTCTGACCAACTTCTTTTAAGAAAATTGAAAAAGAAGATTTTTGTTCTTTTTCTTCGACTTCATCATGGCTAGCAGCAGAACCAGATGCCATCGCTTGAGCCTTAATGTTGTACTTTTCTTCAATTGAAGTAATTAAGTTATTAAGTTCTAAAACACTCATTTCATCAATTAATTTTAAAATTTCATCTATTTTTTTATTTTCCATAGTTATATCCTTTTAATTTATTCCTTAAAAAATTAATTTTTATTGGTTTCTTTATTTTCTTCTTTTAAACTTACAAGACTTTTTAATGTTAAAGCAAGTTTTATGATCGGAGACGATAAAACAAAAGCTAATGAAGCAATAAGATCATTTTTTGAACCGTATCTTGAAAGTTTTTTTAGTTCTTTTTCCTTTAAAAGAGAATTTTCAAAAAAAGCAAAAACACATTTAAGGTTATTGTCATACTGTTTGGTAAAGTTATTAATTTCTTTTAATCCTTTAAAACCTTCATCTTTTCGAAACAAAAAAATGTTTTGTCCAGATAAATTTTCAATGTCGTCTTGCAAATTATAAAATTTTTTATACCCAATATTAAATAAATTATTTTTATAAACGACACACTTAAAACCATTTTCTTTGGCTTTTCTTCGAATTAAATTAATTTTATTTGAAGTAATTTTTTGATAATTACAAATATAAAAACATTTATTTGCAGATAAATTTTCTTTAATTTCTAAAATTTTAGTATTTTTTTTGTTTAATGATAATGACATTATATTTCAACCCTTACTGATGGAGACATCGTTAAAGAAACATTGCACGATAAAACTAATTTACCTTTAATATTTTGGGGTTTAAAAGAATTAATTGCCTTAACTAAGATATTAAAATTATCAATAATTTCTGAATTATTCATGGTATCTTTGGCAAAAATTGCGTTTAAATTTCCATGTGAATCAACTTTGAAAAAATATTTCCCCTTTTTAAATTCTAAAATACAGTTTTCAACATCATCAGTTACTGTTTTTAATTTTTGTGAAGGCATCAAACCTTTTGGTCCTAAAATTCTTGCAACTTTTCCAATTGCTGTCATCATTTTTGGCACAGTAACAATTAAATCAAAATCAAATCAATTTTCATTTTGAATTTTTTCTAAATACTCAATTCCTCCAGCAAATAAAGCTCCGGCACTTTTAGCAGATTCGATTAAATTATCTGGAACAATCGCTAAAATTCTTTTTTCTTTCAAAAAAGAATTTGGATAAGTTACAAAACCAGAAAAAGACAGCTTCCCTTTTTTTGGTTTTGCAAGCACAAAAGATGCTTGAAAAGATTCAGAAAATTTAGAAAATTTTATTTCTTTTAAAACATCAACCGCTTTTTCAATGGATACTTTCTTTTTTGTTTTAAAGTACTCATTTGAATAAGCTTTTTGAAAATTTTTTGTTAATTTTTGTTTGCTAGCTTTTTTAACAGTGGTAGCGACATTTTTTGTGTCTTCTGTAATGTTTTCGGTCAATTTTTACTCACTTTCAATTATTTCTAAACCCATTGACTTTGCAGATCCAATAATTGATTTGCATGCAACATCCAAATCAACGGTATTCATGTCAGGGATTTTTATTTTAGCAATTTCTTTAATTTGAGAAAGCTTAATCTTGCCAACCTTATTTTTTTTCACATCAGATGAACCTTTTTCTAAGTTAATCATTTTTTTTATTAAAACTGAAGTTGGCGGGGTTTTTATTTCAAAATCAAATGATTTATCACTATAAACTGTAATGGAAACAGGAAATAAATCATTTGGATTATTTTTGGTTTTTTCGTTAAATGCATTACAAAATTGCGGCATATTAATCGAAAGTCCAGCAAGTGCCGCACAAGGTTTTGCAGAACCTCCATTAAATCTAATTTTTGCAATTCTTTTAATAGTTTTCATATTTACAAGGATTATTGTACCAGAAAAAAATTATCTTTTAGAAACATTTTTCAGGGGAATTACTCATGGTGTTAGTCTTCCAAAAACTTCAATTTCTACAGTTACTAGTTCCTTTTCTAAATTAATTTCTAAAACTTTCCCGTGATCGATACCTAATGACGGATCCTTAATATAAACAATATCGTTGACATCAAAATTAATGGTTTTTTCATAATTTTTTGTTTCATATTCTTCATATTTTTCGAGCATTTTTTCGGCTTCTGAAAAAGAAATTGGAATCGGTTGGGCTTTTTTGCCGGTTGTACCTAAAAATCCAATAATACCTGGGGTATGACGAACCACGTGCCAAGAATCATTGTTCATTTTCATAAGAATAAAAAGATACCCTGGGTAAATATTTCTTTCCATAAATTTTTTAGACTTAGCATTAATTTCTTTTTTAATAATAATTTTAAATTCTTTAAAAAATTCTTCTAAATTTAAAGAACTAATTCGTTCCTTTAAGTCAGAAATAATTGTATCTTTTAGTTTATTATTAAAATTTACAATATATCAATTAAATTCTTCTTCCATTATCCCCTCTTATAAAAGATGTGCAAAACGAAAAATATTCATTAACACATCTATGGTAATAAAAATTGCAATAAAAAATAATGAAAATCATAAAACTCGAAAAAAATTTTCAAATAATTCGGTTTTTTTCATTCATTTTATCGTTACATACTCTTTTCAGATTCCAAAAAAGTAATTTTTAGTGCGAATTAAAAAAGGCTTCTTATCGGCAAATTTTTCATCCTCAACAAACTCTTTTATTTCTTTTTCTTTTTTTTCAAAGCGATAAATTGATTTTCTTTTGCCTAAATCAAAATTATCGTTAGTTTTTTTGGATTTATTTTTAAAAAACATTGTTATTTAAAAAATTAAAAGGATATCTTTTTCTTTCAGTAATTTTCGAATGTTATCTGCCAATTTATATTTTTTTTCTTTTAATAAAAATTTTCATTCTAGGACTAATTTTATATCATTTTTAAAATATTTTTTCGATTTAAAATCAAAACCTAAAAAAATATAAGTTTTTTTTAAGTCTTTAAAGTAACTTAAGGCGTTTTCGTACTGATTTAAAGATAGTAACTTTTTTATTTTTTTATTCAAGTTAATTAAATAGTCAATTATTTTTGCGGTATTTAAATTGTTTTCAAAAAAACTTATTATTTCTTTAAAAAAATCAGTCGAGGAAACTTTTATTTTTTTACTTTTTAAAAAATAATCAAAAAAATTTAAACAATTAAAAATTTTTTGTCAAGTTAAAAATAAGTCCTTTATTTCATCAAGTCTTTCAAAAGAGACATTTAAAGGAATTTTGTAATTTTTTTCAAAATAAAAAAATCTTAAAACTTTTTGATCGTATTTTGTCAAAAAGTCTTTTGCATATCAAAAATTATTTTTTGATTTTGACATTTTTTGATGATTAAAATTTATTAACCCAAAATGGATTCAATTCCTTGAAAGTTTGTTGTTGTTTAAAGCCAAATTTTGAATTATTTCATTTTCATGATGGGGAAAAATTAGATCTATTCCCCCTCCATGTAAAGAAATTGGGGTTTTTTGAAAAAACTTTTGGATAAGTACAACACATTCTGTGTGTCATCCAGGTCTTCCTTTACCAAATTTAGAAACTCAAGTTTTTCCATCCGATTTAAGTTTTCAAACGGAAAAATCTAAAGGGCTCTGTTTGTTACTCTCTTTAGAAATTAATTTTTCTTCTTTGTTTTTACTTAGTGAAAAATAATAATTCTTAAAATTTGAAACATTAAAGTAAACGCCATCATTTTTTAAAAAATAACAAGCATTTTTTAAAACAAGCTTTTCAATAAATATTTTAATTTCTTTGATATTTGAAGTAACTTTGGGAAGAAATGTGGGCCTCTTAATGAGAAAACTTTTTAAAATATTTAAATATGCGTAATAGTATTTTTTACTTATTTCTTGCTCTGTGGTTCCTAAAATTTTTGCTCTTTCTACAATTTTGTCATCAATGTCAGTAATATTATGAACAAAAATAACTTTAGTATTTAAGTATAAAAAGTATTTTGTGATCAAATCATGAAATAAAATCGGTCTTAAATTTCCAATATGAATATGATTGTAAACCGTAGGTCCACAAAGATAACAGGTAAAAGTATTATCTTCGATCATAATATTGGTAATTTTTTTTTCTAAAGAACAAAAAATTTTTAAGTTAGTTTTTTTTATCATTTTAAAAAAAGAAGTCTTTTATTTTATTGTAAGTAAAGAATGTAAAAAATATTGCTGGAAAAAAAGAGAATGGCTGAATAAAAATTTTTAGATAGGAAATTTTGTAGGGAATATTGTACACCAAATTTAATAAAATTGGTGACATAAGGATTGAAATAAATAAGTATTGCAAAATAAATGCTAGAAAAATTGTTAAGTAAATATTAGCGTTATCTGGCGTATTAGTACAATTTCTTCAAAAAAATAAAGTTAAGCATAAAAGCATTACCAAAAGAAAAAAGAATAGACAAAAAAGAATTATTGAAATGGTTTTATTTCCATATTGATGGTTTAAATATTGATAATACTTGCTAATATTTATAATTGAAAACAAAGCAAAAAAAACAATAAAAGCTAAAAAAATTATCATAAAAAATGAAATAATAAAATTTTTATTATTTTTAAAAACTGCAAACATTTTTTTAACAATCAAAAAAGTTAATGCAGAAATAAAACCTATTAGTCCTTTGGTAAAGGTAAATCCAATGTAAAATTTTGTAAGAAGTCCAATAAATAATAAAATAAGATCGTAAATTATTCCTGATAAGTATCCCATAAATACACCATTAAAAATCCCACATAAAAAAAGAGGGATGTTTGAGAGTGGGAACTGAAAAAATTTTGAAATTGATTCAAAAGCAATTTTTTGAACAAATTCTAAAATGACAGCTAGATCTGCAAACATAATTGAAGTTGCAGTTTTTTTAATTAATGTTTTTTTTCCAAAGCTTTTTTTATCAAAAAATTTATCAAGAAATCAAGATAAAATTAGAAAAAAAATTGTTAAAAAAGTAAAAATTATTGTGAGGTAGTTTGAAATAAAAGTGCTTTTAAACTCCAAAAAAATTTAAAATTCATACTTATTTTAAAATCATTTTTTTAAAAATAAATTTTTTTAATATGCTAAAAGATTGTAATTAGTATTTTATAATCTTATTTCTTTAAAAGCTAAAAAAGAAAAATTTTTTAAGTTTGTTGTAAAGAAAGATCGTAAAAAACATTGCTGTAAAAAAAGAAAGTGGCTGAATAAAAATTTTTAGATAGGAAATTTTGTAAGGAATTTTGTAAAAAACATTTAATAAAATTGGGGTCATAAATAGAGAAATAAATAAATATTGAAAAATAAATGCTAGAAAAATTGTTAGGTAAATATTAGCTTTTTCTGGTCTCTTAGTACAATTTCTTCAAAA
This sequence comes from symbiont of Argiope bruennichi, assembly GCF_051094275.1. NCBI lineage: Bacteria > Bacillati > Mycoplasmatota > Mollicutes > Mycoplasmatales > Mycoplasmataceae > symbiont of Argiope bruennichi. The sequence continues at coordinate 169,167 of NZ_CP070274.1, read as the reverse complement.
AAATAAAGTTAAGCATAAAAGCATTACCAAAAGAAAAAAGAATAGACAAAAAAGAATTGTTGTAATGGTTTTATTTCCATATTGATGGTTTAAATATTGATAAAAATTATTAAAATTTCAAATTACGATTAAAGCTAAAAAAATAATAAAAAATAAAAAAAAATAAATAAATATTGAAAAAATAAAATTTTCATTATTTTTTTCATTGTTTTTAAAAAGCAAAAATATTTTTTTAACGGTTAAAAAAGTTAGTGCTGAAATAAAGCCAATTGTTCCGTTAAGAAAAGTAAATCCAATGTTGAAACTGGTAAGAAGTCCGGTAAATAGCTGAATAACATCGTAAATTATTCCTGATAAGTATCCCATAAATAAGCCATTAAAAATCCCACATAAAGCGAGAGGGATGTTTGAAAGTGGCAACTGAAAAAATTTTGAAACCGGCCCAAAGACAATTTTTTGAATAACTTGTAAGATGGTTGCCAAATCAATAAACATAATTGAAGATACAGTTTTTTTAATTAATGCTTTTTTTTCAAAACTTTTTACATCAAAAAATTTATCAAGAACCCATGAAAAAATTAGGAAAAAAATTGTTAAAAAAGTAAAAATTATTGTGAGATAATTTGAAATAAAAGTGTTTTTTAAACTCCAAAAAATTTAATTTATTTTAAATAATTTTTTTAAAAATAAATTTTTTTTAAGTATTTTAGAAAATGGAAACTTCCAATAAAAAAATGATGTTTATCGCTTTGTGCTTTTAGCAATTCTGATAAATTTTTGAGAACAATAATATTGGTTTCTTCAACATTTTGGCTTAGATATTGTTTTTTTGTTAAAAAATTTTTATTTTTAATCACAATATAAAATATTTTATGTTTTGAAAAATTATTTTTTAATATTTGGATCATATTTTTTCAATCTTTTAAAGATTGGCAAGTAAAATAAATTGCATAATTTTCAAAAAATCCTGAAAATTTTTGAAAATTTTTAAATGAGTGGATAAAAGAAGTTACTCCTGCTAAATTATGACAGGGATCAAAAATACAATTTTTGTGAAAATGAGCTGGAAATCGCCCTTTAATAGTAATTTTTTTTAAAGTGTTAAAAATATCTTCAAATAAAATTTTTTCAAGTAAAAAAATTTCAATTGCTATCGAACAATTGTAAACTTGATTTAAGGAAAAAGTTTTTAGTTGGTAAGCTTTTCCCTTATAAGAAAAAAAATAATAACCATCTTTATAATTAATATCTTTTAAATAATCTTTAACATTAATAAAACTATGCTTTTTTTTAATTTTTTTTTCATATAAATTTAAAATATCTTCGGGAAAATAAACAATATTTTGACTTTTTTCTTTAAAAATAAAAATTTTATTTTTTAAGGTTTTTAAAAGTGAGTTAGCAAAAAAATTTTTATGATCGATTTGGATGTTTGTAATGGCAGAATAATCGTTTTCAAGACAATTGCAACAGTCATTTTTGGCTCCAATTCCATACTCTAAAATTAAAAGATCAATTTTTTGATCTAAAAAATACAAAATCGAAACTAAAAAAAAGATTTCAAAAAATATTAATTGATACTTTTCAATAATTGAAGAAATTTTTTTATAATAGGATCAAAAAGCTTTTTTAGAAATTTTTTTTTCATTAATGGAAATTCTTTCGGTTCAATCTAACAGATGAGGTGAAGTAAAAATCCCAATTTTTTGATATTTTTTTTTTAGGCCGTGGTATAGATATTGGGTTAAACTACCCTTACCATTAGTTCCTGTAATACCAATAATTTTAAAATTTATTGTTAACTTTAATTCATTTAATAAAATGAATTTCATTCTCAAAACATTATTTTTATCTTTTCGATAGGCATTAACATTAATGTTAAAAATTTTTTCGATACTATTTTTTTTCATAAATTATTTTTTTAAGAACATAAACTGCGGTGTAAATAATAGCAATATTAAAATAAGAAATAAATGGAGAAAAAAGTAATTTTACAAAAACCAGACCTGAATAACCAATATTTGTAATATCTGCATCAGCAATCGGAATAATAAGATTTGTAATTCCAAAGTCAATAATTACTGTAAAGATGATGATGGTTGTGATTTCTGACAAAAATTCTCAGTTTTTTCGATAAATATGATAAAAAACAAAAAAAACTAAGGACAAAATATATAAAAAACAAAAACCAGAAATAATAATTAAGTAACTTCGATAAGTAATTCTTATCTGATCACTAATTAAATGATCTTGAAAATAAGGAACTGTTATGGCAATAATGTATAAACATACAACTGCAAGAAGTAAAATTAAAAATAAAATAAAAAGAACATAAATTTTTTTTTTAACATCTGGACAACGCTTATTAATTCAAAACCCTATTCCCCCGCAAAATCCATATAAAATCATCGTTAAAAAAAAGGCTCAGTGAATATAACTGGGTCGAAAAAAATTAATTAAAACTTCGGTTATAAGACCAACAATAATTCCAACAAATGGTCCAAAAATATATCCAACTAATTTTACAAATAATCCTTCAAAAGCAATTCTAAAAGTAGGAACTGCTAAAATTGGGGTGTATGAAACTAAAAGAATGATTAAACTAACACTAGCAGCGGTAAAAACAGAAATATTTACAAGATTTTTGGTATTTAAGTAACTCTTATCAATAATTCTAACTTTTTTGTTATTGTTTAATTTATATTCGAAAGTTTTATCAACTTTATCAGGCAATTTCTTTAAGGCCTCTTTCATTTAATAAATTATTAATTTTTCAAAAACATCTAGAACCTTTTAAAGATATTTCATAACTAAAGGGGCTTGGATGGGAAAACATTAAGACTTTAAAATTTTTATTAGTGATAAATTTTTGGTAGCTTTTGGCATAATTGCCCAATAATAAAAAAACTAAAAAATCTTTTTTTTTTGAAAGTCATAAGAGTAAATTTTCAGAAAAATTTTCTCAGCCAATGTTTTTGTGTGAAAGGGGAATATTTTTTTTTACTGTTAAAATCGTGTTTAAAAGTAAAACTCCATTTTCTGCCCAATCAGTTAAATTATAATTATTTCTCGTAAATCCAAAAGAATTGTAAATTTCTTTAAAAAGATTAGTTAAACTTTTACTTTTACCACTTGCAACACTAAAGGCTAAACCATGCGCCATTCCCTCAATAAAGTAGGGGTCTTGACCAAGAATAACTACTTTTACTTTTGAAAGAGGGGTAAAAAGAAAGCAATTAAAAATATCTTTTTTTTCTGGATAACAAGTATCTTTTTCATAAAAAATATTAATATTTTTTATGAGAGTCTTAAAATAAGGTTTTTTTTCTTCTAAGAGAAAAAATTCTTTTCAATCGCTATTTTCTAATTTTTTTAAAAGATTATTCAACTTTTATGTATTCTTCAATGCCACACATTGGACAAGCTTCAAGTTCTTCATCATCACTTATAATTTCTACAATATAAGGACATCCAATGCACTTGTATTTTCCAATTCCGGGTTTATCACCAGATACATAAATTTTTTCGCTCATTTATTTTTTCCTATTTTTTATTTAATAATTTTTATATATTTTAATTAAAAATTTTAAAAATCAAAAAAAACTTTTATTTTATTTAATCTTAAACTAGAATAATTTTAGTTATTTCAGTGATTTTATCAATTGCATCCTCATTTTTATTTAATGAGTCATTAAAATAAAATCAATAGTATTGTATATCTTTTTTTATTTTAATGGCACCACCATAGCCAACACAATATTTTACCCCATCAACTGCGGGATCACAATTAACAAAAGAACCTCCGCCATCGACATAAAAATAAATACTGTCGTAATGGTCAAAACAAAAACGATAAGGATCTTCTTTATCTTCGCTGTTAAATGAAAGTAAGTTTCTTATAACACCTGAAGGAACTGGACGGGGATCGGGATCGGGATTTAGGGAGTCCTCAAGCATATCGGCGAGTTGATCAAGATCTTTTACAACCTTACCCTTGCTAAAATAAGTTGGATAATTCAAAAAAAGTTTTGAAATATCTGTAAGGCATGAAAGTGATTTATTATTGTCGATACTTGAAATAATGTTGGTGTTAATTTGATAGTTTAAATCTGTACCACAACCAGAAAGAATTAAGAGAAAAAATGCTAGAAAAGTAAAATTTTTTTTAATTTTAAAAAGTTTAATTCGCGGGTTTTTCATCACTAATGAATTTACAGAAATTTTTCATAAAACGAAGTTTTACTGTACCAATTCTACCATTTCTATTTTTTGCAACAATCAATTCAACTTCTGTTGGGTCATTTGATATCATTCCATTTTCATTTTCATTATCTTTCTCATGATCTTTATGAAGTAAAATAACCAAGTCTGCATCTTGCTCTATTGAACCACTCTCTTTTAAATGAAAAAGTTTTGGTCTAGAGTTTTTATCTGAATGGACGCCTCTTGAAAATTGTGATAATGCAATCACAGGAATATTAAATTCTAAGGCAATTTTTTTTAATACTTTCGTAATATATGAAATTTCTTCGTGTTTGTTCTTAATATTTTTTGATGACATTAATTGCAGATAATCAACAAATAAGGCGCAAATTTTAAAATTACCTGAGGCTCTTTTTTTAATCTCATAATATAAATCATCGGCTTCTTTTAAATTATAATCAGAGTTTGAAGTAAAAGATATTCGGTCATTTTTTTTCATGTATTCTTCAAAATAAAAAAATTTTTGCCCCTCAAAATCGGAAAAATTTTTCATATTTATTCTTGAAAGTTCAATTGACAATTCTGATGCAGCAATTCTTGTAAGTAATTGTTCATTTGTCATTTCAAACGAACAATAAATACATTCTTCATCCTCTTTTAAAGTTTTAGCAATATTTCAAAGAAGTGCTAAAGAAAAAGAAGTTTTTCCAATCGAAGTAACTCCTGCAATAATAATAAGTTCTCCAGGATAAAATCCATTAATTAAATTATCTAAATCCTTAAAACCAGATGGTAAAAAAGTTGTTTTATTTTTATCATTAAAACTTTCAATTAACTTTGAAATAACTTTTGAAATTTTGACAAATTTGTCACTTTTAAAAATTTTTTTGTTTTCTTGAATTCTTGATAAAAGTTTTAATAACTCATTTTCATAATTGGAAACATTAAGATTTGCTAAAAAACTTCGAAAATCATTTTCAAATTTATTAAATTCATAACTTTTTAGATGTTCTGTTAAATAAAATTGCAGAAGCTTTTTATTAATAACAATATCTTGATTAAGTTCTAAAACTTTATTTAAAATTTTTTTCTTTTCAGTTGGTTTTAAGTTTTCATTTTTAAATGACAAAAATAAAGCTTCAAAACTTAAAATTTTTTCATCATCTAAATTTAAAATTTTGTTAAAAATTATTTGATAATGTTTGTCTTGAAAATAAGTTTCTTTTAATTCTGAACGAATTAATTTTAAATATTCTTTGTCTTTTAAACAGCAAATTAAAAAAATTTCTTCTAAGTTTTTTGGAATTTCTTTTGGATTGTCTTTAGACAAATTGATATCTTCGCTAATTTTCATGTTTTATTTCAAAAGTTAAAGTTGCTTTAATATTTTGGGGTAATTTAATAATTACAGTATGATCTCCTAAAGTATTAAAATGAGAAAAATTTAAAAAATCATTTTTTCCTATTTTAATATTATATTCATTTTTCAAACAATTTATTAAGTCAATCTTATTAACGGAACCGAAGATCTTATTGTCTTTCATGTTCAAGAAAAATTCCATTTTTTTACTTTCAATTAAGTCTTTTAATTTAATAATTTTTTCTAAATTTTCTTCTCTTTGTTTTTCTTTCTCTTCAAGAATTTTTTGAAGATTTTTTAAGTTTGCTTCGTTTGCAATCATTGCTAAATTATTAGGTTTTAAAAAGTTAAAAAAGAATCCGTCTTTTACTTCAATAATACTACCTTTTTTCCCAAGATTTGGTTGATCTTTTGTAAGAATTACTTTCATTATTTTTCCTTTAATATTGTTAATAAATATTTTTGCATTTGATAAATGGTTTTATTTTTTCATTGGGCTGCAGCTGCAGAAAAGTGTCCGCCCCCACCTAATTCTTGGGCAATTGCTTGAACGTTAAAATTTTTGGCAGATCTACAACTTATTGCTGCATCCCCATTGTTGTTGTATGAAATAGCAAAACTTGCCTTTACTTCTTCTAAGTATGATAATTGTTGGGCAACTTGGGCAATAATGCTCATCGAAATTCTTAAGTCCTCATCTGCTATGGCAATTGCAAATTTATTTTTATAAAAAAAAGTGTTTTTTAAAATTTTGTTTTTAATGTTTGCAACTTCTATTGTGTCGGTCAAAAGATTTTCTGCAACTTCAATTTGGGCATTATTTTCGAGCAATTTTGAGGTAATTTCCAAGGTTCTTTGTGAGGTTCTTTTACGGAAATGATCGGTATCTAATAAAACACCAGTTAAAAATAAATCGAAAACATATTTTGGAATTTTTTCAAGAAATTTCACCAAATTAAAAATTAGTTCGCAAATTATTTCTGAAGTACTAGATACAGATGGTTCGATAAGAATGTTATCATCATCAATTTTAACAGACTTGTCTTGATCAAAAATATGATGGTCAATAACAAAAGAATTGGTAAAATTCATTGATAATAAATCGGGATTTTCAATTCTTTTTCCAATATGTGTGTCAACAATAATAAGTGTTGTGTTTAATTTAGTAATTTTATATTTTTCTGGGGTTAAAAAATAAATTGCTTCCAAATCCTTCATTGGAATAATACTTTGAATTTTTTTTTTAACATTTTCATCCAAAAGGTTAATATGTATTAAAACTTTTAAAATAGTCTTTTTAGAAATAAAGTTTTTACAAAAATAATACATCCCAATTCCAGCAGCAACACAATCATAATCGCCAAATTGATGCCCACAAATGACAATTTCTTCCGTTTGTTCTAATGTTTTAATCAATCTTCTTCCAAAAAACATTATTTTTGAAGCTTTAGAATAACTTCTTTGTTCAAAGTTTGCCCCGACAGAATAAGAATAATTATTCATTATATTAGTAATAAGAGCCTGGTCGCCCCCTTTTGCAATACAATTTTGTAAATTATTTGTAGCAAATTGAAAAATATCTGAGGGATCATTACTTCCATATCCGATACCAATACTGAAAGTAATTGGAAATTTAAAATTTTTTGTTTTTGTTTTAATTTCGTTTAAAAAATCATCTATTAAATTGTTATTTTTTAATTTATCTAAAATTTCTTTTGTCATTAGAAGTAAAAACTTACTTTTTTCAAAAGAATGAAAAAAAATATTATTTTTTTCACATCAATCAGAAATAACCCCATTAACTAAGCTATTAAATTTAATTTCATTGTAATTTAGCGCTAAATTCTTATGTTGCTCATAATTATCAACATTTAAAATTCCAACCACTAAACGATTATTTTCATATTCTGTTAGCAAATTTCGGTAATCTGTATTATCCAATAAAATCATCATTTTTTGGTCATAAAAAATAAAAATATTGTAATAAAAATCGTCGAGTTTTTCAACAACAGAAATTTTTTTTTGACTGTATATATTAATAATTCTTGGAAATAATTCCCAAATTGAAGAAAAAATAAGCTTTTTATGGCGAAGCTTTAAGTATTCATTGATTCAAATTATTTCATTTTCATCGTTGAAAAATAAAAGTCCAATTTTTGCAAAATTAAAAACATTTTTGGCGGTAGATTCAATAATTTCTTTTTCTCTGGTCCAATAAAATTTAATTTTATACAAAATGCAAAAAGATGAAAAAAACAAAATGGTAATATTAAAAAAAACTAAGAACTCATAAGTAAAAACATCTTTGCTTGTTTTTTCAAAAAATGAAAAAAAATATAAAAGATAAATTAGTTCAAAAGAGAATATTGTTAATAAAAATCAAAAAACAAATCTAAAAATACGATACACAAAATTATCTTACAATATATGGAATTAAAGCTACTTGCCTTGCCCTTTTTATTGCTGTAGTTAATTTTCTTTGACTACTTGCAGAATTATTAGTAATTTTTTGTGATAAAATTTTTCCATTCGCAGAAATAAATTTTTTTAATAATTCAATATCTTTGTAATCAATATATTCAATTTTATTAATGGTAAAAAAGCAGCGATTTCTTTTTTTTTTAATAATTTTTTTCTTTTTACGCGGTTTCATAACTTAAAATAATCCTTCGTCATCATTTAAAAAAATTGTTTCTTCTAAATTATCTAGATCACCATCACTTGAATTTTTTTTGTCTTTAGTTTCGCTTTTTGCCTCTTTTTCATAAATAAAATCAGGCTCTTCGACTTTAAAATCACCAAAATTTTCATTTTGATCATCAGATTTTAATTTTTTATACAATAAAATATGGCAACGATCAGAAATAATTGATAAAGATTTAATAATTTTTTCTTCAGTCACTTTTTGATTATATGTAGAAATATGCCCTTCAATTGAGATAATACGAGCTTTTTTTAAATTATCTAAATAATTTTGAGAAACATCAAAAAAATTTACAGTTAAAAAAAGTGTTTTTTGATTTTGATCAGTTTTTTTTCTTCAGTTAGCGGGAGCAATAGTTACATAAGCATTTAAATTTCCTTTGGGATTGGCAGAAGTTCTAATGTTTATGAGATTGCCAGTTAAAAATACCTTATTCACTTGGTTTTTTTCTTTCCTTTTCAATCTTTCTTGGTTTTTTTGCTTTATCAAAGTCAAAGGGTTTAAAGTTTTCAAACTTCTCTGGAATTTGATAGTTTTTTTCCTTTGACAAATTAATAATTAAATAGCGAATCACATTTTTGTTTACCACAAAATAATTTTTTAACTCTTGTAACTTATCGTGATTTGTTTTAATTTTTAAAATAACGTAATGACCTGTGGTAAATTTGTTTATTTTGTAAGCAAGTTCACGAATTCCTCAATCTTCTAAATGTAAAACTTCAACAATAGATCCAATTTTTTGATTATTTTCTTCAATTTCTTTATCAGATAGATTTGGAGATAAAATATATATTAACTCATAAAAAGTCATTTAAATAGCTGTAAAAGGATACTTTCTTTATTATTTTTATTAATTATTATCATAACTTAATTCAGATATGTATTTAATAAGTGATAAATTGTAACATATTATAGAATCAATTTCTAAAAATTTTGGATATACTCTAGGTTTTTTAAAATAAAAAAAATTATCTAAAAAAGAAAATATCACTAAAGGGTTTTTATCTTCTATCAGTAAATTTGCTGGATATCAGTGATCTGTTGTAAATTTATGGGTATTTAAAAATTTTTTTTCCGATTCTGAATCAATTTCTTTGTAAATATTATTTGAAAGACAAAAGGCAAAAGCAAAAAAATAATTTAAACTCATCGCAATACCTGCCATAATAACACCTTCATGGCTGCCACCAATTCCATAAATAATATCAAATTCATGATATAAAACTAAGACTGAATATAACAAGTCGCCATCAGAAATGAGGGTGACATCAAATTTTAAATTTTTTAAAAATTTAATAATGTTTTTGTGTCTTGGTTTATCAAGAACAACAACTTTCAAATTTTTAAAATTGTTTGAAAGTACTAAAAAAAAATTTTCAATCGATGAAGCTTTTCAAAAAAAATCTTCAAACTTTTTTTGACAAAAAATTTTATTCATGTACATTTCTGGAATTTTTAAAGTTTTTCGGTTTTCGGTACATAAAATTACCGTTGCAGAAGGATTTTTTCCTTGAGAAAAATTTGTTGTCCCCTCAACTGGATCAATTGTTAAATCAAAAATATTTTCATATTGGGATTTTTTTAAAAGTTTAACAATCTCAACTTTATCCAACATTCCCTCACAATTTATAACTTCAAATTGATCTTTAAATTTATCTAACTCTTTTTCATAAGTTAGCGTTGCAATATTGTCAACTAATTTTTTATCTTTGCAATTGTAAATTGGCAAACAATTAAAAATTACTTTGTTGGTTGTTTTTATTAATTTTGAAATTAATTGATGATCTTTTTTATTCTTCAAAACTTTTAAGGTGAGGAAATAAAATAATATCTTTAATTGAAAAAGAATTTGTAATTAACATAATTAGTCGATCCACCCCAATTCCAAGTCCTGCGGTTGGACACATTCCATAAGATAAGGCATCAATAAATGTGTAGTCAATATCTGAAGCCTCAAAATTGCCTTGTTTTTTTTCCTCTTTTTGTAAAATAAAGCGATTTAATTGATCCAGGGGATCAATAATTTCAAAAAAGGCATTTGCATATTCTTTTTTTCCAATATACAGTTCAAATCGATAAGTGAACATCGGATTTTTTTCAATTTTTCTTGCAAGCGGGGATATTGCTGCTGGAAATTCAGTTATAAAAGTTGGATTTATTAATTTTTCCTCAACAAAATTTTCAAAAAATAAAGAAATAATATGTCCTAGAGAGTTGTGAAATGGTTGAACTTCAATATTATGTTCAATTGCCAATTTTTTTCCAGTTTCAAAATCCAAAATTTTATTAAAGTCAATATTTTTATACTTTAAAATTGCTTCAACCATTGACATTTTTTCAAATTTTTCAGAAATTTGAATGTCTAAATTATTGTATTTAAATTTTTTTGGAAGCTTTAAAGAATCAAATAAATAATTAATTAAATCTTCTGAAATTTTTATCATATAGTCTAAATTTTCATTGGCAGCATAAACTTCAATTGTTGTGAATTCTGGATTATGATTAGGTGACATTCCCTCGTTTCGAAAATTTTTACCAATTTCATAAACTTTTGAAAACCCAGCAACAATTAATTTTTTTAAGTAAAGTTCTGGAGCAATTCTTAAGTAAATATCTTGTCCTAAATAATTAAAATAAGTCTTAAAAGGCTTTGCAAGAGCTCCCCCATAAATGGGTTGTAAAATTGGGGTATCAACTTCTAAATACTCTTTTTGATCAAAAAAATTACGAATTAATTTTATTATTTTGGTTCTTGTCTTAAAAACTTCAAAACTTTTGTTATTTTGAATTAAATCTAAGTATCTTTTTCGATATTTTAATTCAATATTTTTTATTCCTAAATGTTTGTCTGGTAGATGTAAATTGCTTTTTGAAAGTAAAACTAAGTCAGAAGCTTTTAAACTAAGTTCACCAACTTTTGTGCGAAAAATTTTTCCTTTTACTCAAATAATATCTAGTAAATTCAAATAGGTTGCTAACAAAAATTTATTTTGATCCTTTAAAGTGTCAACAGATAAATAAATTTGTAACGTAAAATTATTATTTTTTAAACTAAAAAATATTGCTTTTCCTAATTGCCTTTTTAAAATTATTCTTCCATATAAAGAAAATTCTTCAGTAACTTCTAAAAGTTCTTCTTTAGAAAAATCTTTGTATTTTACAATAATTTTTTCAACATCAATATTTACAGGAAAATTATTATTGTATAAACAATTGTTATTTAACTTTTTAATTTCTTTAAATTTTTTTAAATTTTGTTCTAATTCTTCTTTAATCATTTAGTTAATATGTGTTATTAAGTTTGATAATATTTTAACTTTTTTATAATATTTTTTGTGATAAAGAAAGTAAGAATAAAAATTAAAATTACTGAAAAAAAAGTAATAAGAATGATTCATCAAGTAAATGGCAAATAAAATTGAATCTTTAAAATCAAAGCTACTTTGTTAACAATAAGATTCATAATGAAATAATTCAAAATAATTCCTGTAATGATTCCAATGATTACCGTAGAAAAATAAATTGTAAAAAAAAGTAAGTTTATTTCCTTATTTTTATAACCTACAGACTTTAAAATAATAATTAATTTGGCGTTTTCTGAAAGAATCAAATTAGAAATTGATAGTAAAATAAAAAAACTAATAATAGAACTAAAAAAACTAAAAATATAAAAAGAAATTGAAATAAAATTTACATTTTTTTTTACAGCATTTAAAATATCATCTTTTGAAATAGTTAAAATAATTGTTGGTAAAATTAAAATATTATTTAAAGAAAAAGATGTATTATCAATATTTACAAAAGAATCGTATTCATTTTTGTAGTTATTATCATTGTGAGAAAAAATTTCAGAATATTGATTTAGATTAATAGATGAAAATTTATTTCTTAATTCTGATAACTGATCATCATTAGCCATTAAATAAATAACACTTGAAGGATCTTGAGTTTCAACAATTTTTTTAATGTTAATTTCAACTAATAAATTATTTATTTTAAAATTAATTGTATCACCCTCTTTGCAATTGTATAATAACTGAAATTTTTTAGATGCAACAATATTTAAAATTACTCTGTCTTTTAAGATACTAAAATTTGTTTCATCTAAAATATTTTGTGATAACTTAGGTAAAAAAGAATTTATTCTTTCTTTGTCGGTTTCATTAAATGTTGAAAGAAGAAAATTATTATCATTGTAAAAAAATAAAAAATTCAAGTTGGTTAAATCATCTTCCTCGATAAAAACACATTTATAACATAATTTGTATGATTGATCGTTTGTAAGTCTTTTTAATGAGTTTTTAATCTGATTTTTATAATTTTCTGAAATAGGATATTTAATATCATTAAAAATTGCATCTGGAGTTTTGCAATCTTTTTCTATACAATATTCATTATTTTCATTAAGAACTATTGTTTTTTTATTATTTTCAATAAAAAACGGATAATTATTAAAAAATTTGTTTTCAATCTTTTCTTCAAGGTCTTTTCAATTTTTTGTATTTGGTAAAATATTATATTTTTGATCACTTTCATTTAAGTAAATGTTTTTTTGGGAATCCAAGCCCTCTTTTTTATCAAAAACAGTTGCTAACTGATAGCTGTATGAAAAGTTAATATTATCGTTAACATTAGAAATAAAAGATTTTAAAAATGTTACTCCAACTAAAGAAAGCAAAATTAAAAACGAGCTTATTGTTGAAGTTCCAAAAACAAATAAATTTTTTTTTAAAGAACTTAAAAAAATTGCCGTTCTTAATCGATAGTTAAAGCTAAATATTTTTGGAGTTTTACCCAGTCTTTTTCAGAAGAAAATATTAATAAGAAATCTGTTAACAACAACAGAACTTTTTTTTCCAAAAATCATACTTAAAACATTTTCTTTTAACATAAAGTATGAAGTAATTAAAGTTAAAAGAAAAATAATTGAAAAAACAAGGATAAATGATACTAATGGTATTCATCAAATTATTTCATTTCTAGAAACTAAAATGGAATAGAAACTGCTTTGTACGACATCAACAAAATAATTAATTAAAAACAAGGAAGGTAGAGAAAAAATAAAAGCAAAAGTTGTTAGTGAAATAGAAAATGGTAAGTAATTTCAAACTAACTGATAATTTTTGTATCCTAATGACTTTAAAATTCCAATTTGTGGTTTATTTATTTCAATTTTTCTTTTAGTAAAAAAAATAATTAAAAGTTCTGTTGATGCAATAATAATAAATAAGATTGAAAATGTAAAAATTCTACTAGCAAGAATTCTTGTTTGAACGATATTTGTAAAAAAATCCTTATTGGTAAAGGGTTTTGAAACAGTTAAATTATTAATGCCATGATCCTTTAGTAAGGTGGATACTTTTTTGTAAAAGTTTTCTTCATTTATCTTATTCTTGTCTTTAAACTTATAACAATATTGGAAATTTTGATTTAATGGTGAAATTGTTGCAAGTGTACTTGGATCTGCAACAATATATGATTGCAAAGAATAAGTTGGAAAAAGAAAAGTTTTAAAATCATAATAACAAAATTGAGGTAAGTAATCAAAACCTTTTACTTTAAAATTATAATTTTCAATTTTTAAAGTACTTCCAATTTTTATGTTATTAAAGTTTGCAAAGATTGGACTTAAAAAAATTTCTGGGTTTTTTGGATCTGGTTTTGGGGATGGTGTTTTATCCAATGACTGATAATCTAGAGATAAGTTGATATTGTTTGAATTACTAATAAAAAAAAATGTAAAAAAATCTTTTTTTTTATTTTTACTGTTGAGTGATTTGTTGTCAACTTTGAAGTTTGAAGTATCAATTTGATAAACAATATTTGTGTCTGTATCTAAAGAAAAATGTGATTTTTCTAAATCATTAACAAATTTACTTGTTTTACCCGGACTATTTTCTAAATAATCTAAAATTTGCGTTTTTTCTGCATTATCTTTAATAATGTCTTTGTAAGAAAAGAAAAAATCATTTAATTTTCCTTTGTTAACAATTTCATAAAATTTTTTTTCGTACTTTACGCTACTGTTATATATTCCTATAAACAAACTGAATGATAATAACAGCAGAAAAAAAATTGAAAATACTTGAACTAAGTTAGAAAAAATAGACTTTATTCCATTTTTTAATAGCAGCATGTTATTTTTGCAAGACTTGTTTCATATCAAGTTTATTTAATGACTTAATAGTAAAATGTTTTACAGTAAAGTAGATAAAAAGTAAAAGTAATAAAGTAAAAAATAAAGAAATAATAATAAACCAATAAGAAATATATCAATTAATAGAACCTAACAACTTTCAACTAAAAAATATCCAAGAATGTATGAGGCAATTAATATCGTTAAAAAACTAAAAATAATTGTAATAAAAAATATTCCTGTAGTTACAGAATTTATTTCTTTGTTTTTGTAACCTAAAGATTTCATAATTAAAATTTGCTTCTTGTTGTCGTGAATTAAAATATTACAACATGAAAGCATAATTACAAAAGATAGAAGAAAAACTAAAACCGTAAAAAGAATAAGCAATAAAGAAAAACCGCCAATAGTTTGATAAATTTTATCAAAAAATAGAGCGTGGCTTCACTCATCACTCACTGTTGAGGTAGAAAATGATTTGTAATCACTGATTGATTGCGAATTAAAAACACCATTATCAAAAATAGGATATTGGAATTTACCCCCGTTTAATCCTTGTTGTGTATAATCACCATAAGGATTAAAAAAACTAATGTTGGTTTCATCATCCAAGTGAATTTTTTTAGAAAATTTACCGTTAAAATAAAGTTTTTTAAAAATTTCTGCTTTAATAATATTACTCTTGTCTTTTACAACATCACTGTAATTTGCAAAAATTAAATTATTAATATCTTGTTGTTTTGCATAAACTTTAAAATCAGAAATTTGACTCACTTTACCAACAACCTTAATTTTATAATCTGTCAAATTATTCTGTATTATGTTGTAATTATTTTCTAAAACTTTTTGGGCAATACTATCATCAACTGTCAAAGGTAATTGATCGACTGCCGGGGGAGTGCTTATATTTTTATTAAAAATTCCATAAGTATAATGAGGAAGTCATTCAGTTTCTTTGGTTTGGGGTTCATTTAAAGATACACAATCAGAATAACTCTCTCCAGGAATACAAATAAGATTTGCATTTGTATCATCTCATCTACTTTCCATGTTAATATGAGTATCGAATGGCTGAATAGCATTTTTTTTGTTATTTTCTACTAAATTTTGAAAAAAAGTAATCGGATATTCTTGATTTAATTTTAAATTAAATGATTTTTGTACTGCAGTATTAACTACTACATTAATAACTTTATCATCGCTTTTTAAGGAATCTTTATACAAAACGTTGGTAACATCAGAGTTTTCAAAGTTTTTATTAACTCCTCAAATTTCTAAATTTTTATTTAAAAGTTTACTTTCGATATAGGTAAATTTATTATCTGTAACTGGATCAAAAGGAACTAAGCCGAATGAAATTGAAGAATTAGGGTAAAAACTATCACCAGAAATAACTTTATTGAAAACATATTGAGGAAGTTTTTTTGACATTAATTCAACAATGCATTCCCCTGCATTATCTTTTTCACTACCAATCATTTGACAAATTATTTTTGATTGAGAACTTTTATCACCAATTGTGTTTAATCAATTTTGATCAAATAAATAACCACCAAAATATTTTGCTGTTGCAGTTAGATATGTAGTAGGATTTTTTGTACTTCCATTTTCTGGACCTAAATAGTGTAAAAAGTTATCGTTATTTTTATAATTTTTTGATGAAGAAGGTAAAAAAGTTGGATAAATTGGCGAAGTGTTATAAAATCCATAAATATTTTTTTCATCTTCATTAAATCATTGATAATTATCAACCGTAGATGCTGGAAGACCTGCGTGTTGTCAATTATCTTTAGTTGGTGGTTGTTTATCAACATTACCTAAAATCATATTTCCATGAAAATCATTTCAGGGAATTGGTTGATATTTTACATAACTATTGTAAGGTTTTACACTATTAATTGATCCATAAAGAAATGTAAGTAAAATTGAAGGAACAAAAAAGGATAATAGCATTAAAAAAGATCCAAGAATTAAAACAAAATAATTGGTAGCAATTCTTATTTTTTCATGTCTTGCAAATTGAAATCTTATTTTGTTTAAAACTAATTTGTTAGAAAGAAATAAAGAAAATTTTCTTTTTATTTTAGAAGTTATTTTTTTATTAGCTTTCATATGTTATCTTTTTCTTAATAATTTTATATTTAATCTGGTAGTAAACCATAGAATAAGAAATTATTGCAGCAATTAAACCCCCAATATAATATAAAAAAATAATGAAAAACTAAATTTGATGGGAATAACAAAAAAATTTGAAAAAATGTGAATTAAAAAAACATTAATTAAAATACTAGTAAACAATGAAACATAAACTGCAGACAAAAAAATAATTGTGGGAAAAATTAAATAGGTAGTAATAATTGTTCTTATAGAAAATCCAAGATAATAAAAATTTCTAATTGAGGATGACTCTTGTGACAATCTTTTTAAGAAAATATTATAAAAAATTAAAAAAATTGTTGTCATTATAAGAATAATAAAAAATATTTCAAAATAGTAAAAATAATAAATAAATGTTGAAAAAAAGTGGGTTCTTTGGTAAAAAGGATAATTTGTATCATCATAAAAATAAAAATTATATTTAATATTGTTTTTGGTTAATATTTCGTTAATAACTTTTTTTATTTCATTTCTTTTTTGATCAAAAATTTTTAAATTACTCTTGTCCTTTACACTACCATAAAGATAAATTTCTCTTTGATTACTATTGGCAATTAAAAATTTTCCTGGTAGATGACTGTTTAAATAATAATAAGCGTTTTTATAAGTATAAACCAAACAATTAAATTTATTATTATTTAAAAAATTATCGCTTGATTCATATGGATAAGAAAAATCAAAAGAAGTTGCATAACCAACAACATGAAAAAGTTCGGTATTTATTTTAAAATAACTGTTAATTTTTAAGTTGTTTTTGTATGCGTAGTTTGGTTCTAATAATATTTCATCACTTCATTGTGGAGTTCTGCCAGCAAGAAGCTCTACTCGATTTGATAAATTTAAATTATCATCTAAATTAATAATTTTGTAAGATTTAAAACCATCCTTAAAAAATCTGGTGTCGCGAAAAAAAACATTAAATGCTGCATTTTTTAAATCAAATTTTTTAATTGAATCGGGAGAACATATATTGGTAGAATTTGGAAATAAGTTTGAAATTTTACAGCTTAAAGTTGAAACAATGTTGTCTAACCCAATATCTGATTGATTAGTTGATTCACTTTGAGCATAATCCTTAGATCAAGGTTCTTTCCCGTCAAAAATATTATTAGATCCAGCCCCCTTATTAAATTTACTATTTGAAATATCTAAATAAAAAAGCGAGGGGTTTGATTCATTAACAAAATTTTTAAAACTTTGATTTGTTAATGAATAAAATTGTGTAAAAGATGAAAAAACACTAATGAAAATAACTATTAAAAATACTAATGAGATAAATTGTACTTTTAAAGTGAAAATGTTTTTTAAAATATTTTTTGCAATATGGTACATTTTTTATAAGTCAAAAAAATAATAAAAATAATATTTTTAAGCAATAATATTATAACTATTTTTTTAACAAAATTACGACATTTATTTTTTTTAATCGAACAAAATTTATCGATAATACAATTAAATATAATACTAAGGTAAAAAGGCAAGCAATTAAAATAACATAATAATTGCTAGATAGGTTAATATATTCTTCGGTATTACTAGATGCAAATCAAGAAATTTTATCTAAAATTATTTTTCCAATAAACTGACCTGTAAAAAATCCTAAAATAATTGAAGGAACAATTATTTTTCCAAAAAATCCAACAATTTCTCTGTAAGTTCAACCCATCGCTTTTAGTACTGAAATTGAATAACTATTTTCTTCAATAAAAAATTTCATGATCATACTTACAACCAAAATGCATAAAAGTGATGAAACTATTGAAACAATAATTAATACTACAGAAATTACGGAGAAATTGTAAGAAATTAAATTTAACACATTATTTTTTTTAATTTTTAAAGTTCCCTAGCCAAGTGCCGTAATTGAAGTGTAGTTATAAGGATCTCCTTTAGGAGTTTTTGTTGAACAATTTGATTTTGTTAAGGATACATAATCTGGTGTAATTTTGTTAACGTCATTGTCAAAAAGATCACAAAATACTAAAAAAGCTTGATCGTTAGGGGTATTATTTTTTAAAAATTTACTGATAACAAGATCTGAAGTAAAAATGAAATCAGCCTTGTAATAAAAAGCGTTGTTAAAACTGGTTCATTTAAAAATTTTATATACATAAAACTTTTCTGATGACTTTTCTGGTGTATTTTGAGAATCAACAGGAGAAAAAAGATTATTACCAAAAGTATCTCCTGTGGATAGTGAATATTTTTTTGCAAATCCGCTTCCAATAATTACAGGAATATATTTGTTAGATTGAAAAAATTCTTCATTTTTTTGATAATCTATATTTAATTGAATAAAAAAATTCCAATCTAAATTGCTAAAATATTTTTTATACCCTGCATTATTGTAATAATATTTATCAGCGATAAGTAAAGATACTTTTGTATCTAATGTATTAGAAGATTTTAATAACCCGGTCCCCCTAAAAAAATAATTTTTATTTAAAAATCCAGATTGATTTGTTATAAAATTAATATTAATTTTATTAATACCAGCACCTATTATTTTAGATCGAAGATATGCCATATCATATGCGCTAATAGTGTCACGGTCATCTTGTTTTTGTTTTTCTTTCTCGTTTCTTTCATTTAATTTCTTAAAAAATTCTTCTTTATCTGCCAATGGTTCAAAAGAAATTTGAAAATAATATGGATCAAATTGATTATCTTCTTTGTAACTAAAAATTTCATCTACTGCTTTTTGAATACTTGTGTCATCAGAAATAATAATTTTATCTTTTTGTTCTAATATGGTATCATTGTCTATAATAATTGGAAGTGTACGGGAATTATCGCTGTATTTTTCTTCAGATTCAATTATCTTTGGATTATTAGGGGTTTGAATGTTAGATAAATAGTTGTAGTTTGTGTTTATTGAAATAAAATTATAATTATTGTCATTGTTGTAAGAATTGTAAGTTGATGATAAAAACGAACTTCCAGAAATAGAAACCATAAATAAAATTACACAAGTAAGAGCGGAAAAAAATGAAACTAATATTTTTCCAATAATCTTTGAACTAAAAGCAAAAAATAATCTTATCCTAAAAGGGTAAAAAAAAGTAATATAAGATATAAACAAAGAAAAAGTAGTTGGTTTTATATTTTCTTTTTGAGAAAAATTTGCTTTAATGTTTTTTTTAATATAAATGAAAGTTGTTGCAAATGTTAAAAGTAGAGAAATAATAAAAACAAAGAAAAATAAAGTTAATGTGAAGGGTCAATTTAAATTGAAACAAGAAGAATAAATATTAAAAATTTTTTCTTGACTTTTTATTAAAAATTCTTGTGCAATAAAAGAAAAAGTGGTTGAAGCCAGAAATGAAATAAAAAAAATTACAATTGGAAATAATATAAATGGGAAGGTAATTTGAAATGTTGAATAACCTACTGTTTTGTAAGTTGTAATTTCTAAAATTCTTTGTTCAATAAATTTTTTTATGACAATTAAAAAAATTAAAAAAGAAAAAATAAAAATAATCGCTGCCAAAAAATAGCCAACATAAAAGTTAATTTTAATCATTCCAGAAACAATGTTTTCATTAGTTAAAAATCATTTATTAAAAAAAATGGGGTGTTTATTTTTATATCAATATTCAGCCGTATCTTTATCGATTTCATTTTTTAATTTAATATGTATTTTACTGTCTAACTTTTGACAAAAATCACTAATATCACCATAATTATTAATAATCTTGCCGTTTTTTTCTGCAAAGAAAAAAATTCCCTCGTTTGAGTTATTATTGGCTAAAAAAGAATCATTAGCATAAAAAAAGTGTTCATTTTTTGGATTAAATATTAAAGTATTGGTATCTTGATTTAAGATGTCAATTGGTGAATATCCAATACTTTGGACATTAAAATGAATATTTTGGAAATATTCATCTGTAAGAGATTGCTTTAGGGTTAATCTAATTTTTGAAGAAATTTTAATATTGCTTGACTTTGCAATAGGATTGGAAATAAAAATGTCATTTTTATTTAAATTTATGTGGTTTTTTGAATATAAAATATTAAGTTTTGAAGTTTGACTGAATAAAATATTTGAATAAAATTCTGAATTTTGTTTTCCAATATTTTCATTATTAATACTTAAAATAAAAGAATAACGAAAAGGTTCTAAGATAAAAGAAAAACCACCACCTAATTTAGCAGGTCCACCAGGAGCCATTTCTGAAATTACTTTAATAATGTTTTTTTCTTTTTTCTCATCTACATTTATGTTTGGGTTTCAAGCTAAAGAGTAATTTGGTGCCTTATTGTTTTTTAAAAACGAATAAGTGTTATTTTCGATTTGGGTTGAAAAACTATTAGTTGTAAAAATTACTGAAAAAGCTAAAGTTATAATCAAAAAGAAGAAAATAATTAAAAATTTAGATTTTTTAAAGCTAAAAAGGATATTTTTTAATAAAATAAACAAAAAAGTAAAACCTTAGGAATTTTTAAAAAATTAACTTCAAGAAATATCTTGAGGAGATTTTTTATTTAAATTTTCATATTGATCAACAATTTTTCCATTGCCGACCTTAATAACATAATCTGAAAGTTCTGCAATATTTGGGTTATGAGTAACAATAATAATAGTTGTTTTAAGTTTTTGATTAATACTTATTAAAACTTCCAAAACTTTTCTTCCAGTTTTCTCGTCAAGAGCACCAGTTGGTTCATCACAAAATAAAATTACTGGGTTTTTTGCAAGAGCTCTTGCAATACTAACTCTTTGTTGTTGCCCCCCAGATAGCTGATATGGGTATTTGTCAATGTGTTCTAGCATATCAATAGTTTTAAAAATTTCTGTCAATGAATAAATTTTTGATTTTTTATCAGCCAAATTTTCTCCAACTTCAGCGTTTTCTTTTGCGGTAAGGTGAGGTAAAAGATTATATTGTTGAAACACAAAACCAATTTTTCTTCTTCTAAATTTAGTAAGATCGTTATCTTTTAACAAGGTTAGATTGTACCCATCAACAAAAACATCTCCCGAATCTGCAGTGTCTAATCCACTCATAATATTTAATAGTGTTGTTTTCCCACTACCAGAGGGTCCTAAAATTGAAATAATTTTATTTTTTTCAATTTTTAAAGAAAAGTTGTCTAAAATTTTATTACAAACATAACCCATGTAATAAGATTTTCCAACATTGTTTAATTCAATACAATATTTATTTAATGATAAAGGAAATTCCTTATCATAATAAACAATTTTTCCTTTAATAACTTCTTTAGAATGTTTAGATCTTAAAGATTTTAATTTTTTATTTGTTTCTTTTAGTTTTTTTAAAGCAACTTTGCCCTCTTCACGAATTTTTTTGTTTTTTTCGTAAAGTTTTTTTCTTATTTCGCTTTTTTCACGTTTTATTTCTTTAAGTTTTAGTAATTCGGCATCTATTTGCTGTTTTTTTAAAAGTTTTTCTTGCTCTAAAGGTGAAAGTTTTTTATCTTTTTCATTAACCAAAATAGGAATAGACTCTGATTTTTTATTTTTTCAAAATCAAATGCTTTTTGAATTTTTGTCTTTTTTTAATTTAGAATCTTGACCAATATTATCTTTTTTATTCATTTTCTTTTTTATCGTCTTTTGATAAGCTTTTTTTTTCTTTTAATAATTTTTTATTATTTTTATCTTTTATTTTACCATTTTTATCTTTATTTAAGTCTTCAAAATTTTTTGGAAGACTTTTAAAAGAAAAATTTTTTTTAACTTCAGTTTTTTTCGCTATTTTTTCTTCATTTTCATTCGTTACAGAAATAACTTTTTCAACAACTGGCATTAAGTTCTCTACAGAAACTTTTTCTTTTTCTGGTAATGGTTTCTTTTCGTTAAAAAGAAACGTAATTTCTTCATATAAAAGTGTTTCTTTTTTATATAACTCATTTGCAATTAAATCAAGTAATTCTTTGTTTTCTAAAAGAATTTTTTTTGCTCTATTGTAATTGCTCTCAATTATATACTTTATTTCATTTTCGATCTTTAAAAAAGTTTCTGAAGAATAGTTTCTTTGAACTGTTTGTCCTTGATAAATAGCGTAAGGACTGTTATTTTCCTCTTCAAATTGAATTGGTCCAAGCTTACTCATTCCAAGCGCTGTAACCATTTCTCTTGCAATTTTTGTAGCTTTTTCAATATCATCTTTCGCACCATTTGTGATATTTTCACTGCCAAATTCAATTTCTTCAGCAATTCTTCCAGATAACAAAATAGCAATTTTATCGTTTAACTTTTGTTTTGTATATCAAAAAAGTTCTTTTGCTGGAGCAATTAATGTATATCCACCAATTAAATTTCTAGGGATGATGGTGATCTTTTGAATAATTTCGTCAGTTTTTAAAACTAATCCTGTAAGTGCATGACCAGTTTCATGATATGAAACAATTTTTTTGTCCAAATCATCATATTTTCGACTTCTTTTTCGAATTCCACCGATTACTCTGTCAATTGCTTCGTAAATTTCATCTTCAGTAATCGTTAATTTAGATGCTCTAGCAGTTAAAAGTCCGGCATCATTCATGATTTCTGCCAATTGAGCCCCAGAGAATCCAGAAGTAATTCTAGCGATGTCTTCGAAGTTTACTAAAGGATCAACATTTTTATTTTCAGCATAAATTTTTAAAATAGCAATTCTTTCATTAAAGTTTGGTAAATGAACCGTAATTTTTCTATTAAACCTTCCAGGTCTTGTAAGAGCTGGATCCAATACATCGGCTCTATTTGTCGCACCAATAACAATTATTCCATTGTTTGGAGAGAAACCGTCAATTTCAATTAGTAATTGATTTAGTGCTTGTTCTCTTTCATCATTTCCACCCATCATGTTAGCGCCTCTACTTTTACCAATTGCATCAATTTCATCGATAAAAATTACACATGGGGCACTTTTCTTGGCAACTTTAAATAAGTCCCGAACTCTAGCGGCCCCAACACCAACAAATAATTCAACAAAGTTACTACCACTAATTGTATACATAGGAACGGTAGCCTCGCCAGCAACAGCTTTTGCCAACATTGTTTTGCCAGTTCCTGGAGGACCTACCAAAAGTATTCCTTTTGGCGTGTTAACACCCATTTCTTGATATTTTTTGGGATTTTTTAAGATATCGATAAATTCAATTAGTTCGGTTTTTTCTTCATCGTATCCAGCAATATCTCGATATTTTATGGTAGAACTGCTAATTATTGCTCTAGATTTTGAATAACCAAAGTCAATTCCTTTACCCTTCATTGATATTTTTAGTAAGTAATAAAGTGCAAAGCAAATAATAAGAGTTACGATAAGAGAAGGTAAAAAATTTAAAATAGCATCAAAAAAAGTTGTTGATTTTGGAGTAATTGTAATATTATTTTTTGAAAGAAATTCTGATACATCATAAAAGGTGTCATTGTCAGTTATAATAGAAAATACTAAAATATGTGTATTTTGACCATTAACTTTTAAAATAATATTTATATAAAATAAACCTTTATCAACATATGAACTAGCACTTGATGCGCCAAAATTAATATTATGTTTGTTTTTGTTTATAAAATCTTCTAATTCATCTGCAGTAAATACTTTGGTGTTGTTGCTAAAATATCCAAGAAAAAAAGCAAGAATCAATAAAACCAACCCAACGGTAAGGGCAATCATTAACCAATTTTTTTTTTGATTTACTGGTGGTTGTTTAGAATTTGAATCGTCATTTGAAGAAATAAAATTTTTTTCTGTAAAAAAATTTTGATTACTTTTGCGATTATAAAAATTTAACATTATACAAATATTTTAAGTAAAAAAAGAAAAAAATGAAAAGGGATAAAAAAATAATATTTTTCGTTAATCAACGTAATAAATGTCTGGTAAGTTGCGGTATTTTTCATCCAAGTCTAACCCATAGCCAAAAATAAATTTATTTTCAATTGTTTTCCCTAAAAAATCAATTTTTAAGAAAGTATTATTGTCAAGATTTTTTCTTAATAATGAAACAATTTTTACATCTTTTGGCTGTTTTGTTTTAATTATGTAATCAGTAACTAACTTTAAACATCATCCAGTATCTACAACATCATCAACAAAAATAACCATTTTATCTTTTACATTGTATTTTAGATCACAAAGCAAATTAAATTCATGGTTACTTATTTTTTTTCTTCCAGAATATGTTGTTAAGTATAAGAAGTCGCAAACAACATCTGGGTGATCAATTTTTTTTAATAAATCTGTGAAAAAAAAGATGCATCCTTTCAATACTCCTACAAAAACAATTGTTTCGTTTTGGTAGTTTTTTAAAAAAAGATTAATTTCGTTGGCAAGATTTGAAATAATTTCTTCAATTTCTTGATTTTTTATAAAAAGATGGGTGGTGTTTTTCATTTATACCTTTTTTAATTAGTTATGGAAGAATCAATTTAAAAAATAAATTTTTTTATTCTTAATAACTAAGTAATGTTTATTTTCTATTATAAAATAAAAATCTCTTAATTTTGATTTTATTGCTTGTTCTGTAAAATTTTTACACTTATTTGTGGTTATTTTTTTTCATAAAAAGGCTTTGCTGTTTTGATAGATAAAATTTTTTATTGAATAAAAGGCTTCTTGTTGGTAAATTTCTTCTAATTCTTGTTTTTCAAGAAACTTTTTATCAGCAAAAGGATTGTCATTATTTTCTATTTCAAAATTTTTTTTAGAAATTTGGGGTAGTTTTTTTCTAATTTGATTTCTTTTGTATATTGGTAGATTGTTTGATTCGTCAACAAAATATTTAATTTTTTTATGATTCAAAAAATTAGTGATTGCATTTTTTTCAATTTCTAAAAGGGGTCTGAAAATTTTAAACTGGTAAAAGTTTGTTATTTTTTTTAGAATAAAGTGGCAATCTTTTTTCGTTTTCATTGCAATATTTTCAGATAAATCATCTTTTTGATGCCCTAAAAAAATGCCCTTTGCTTGAAAACTTTTTAAAATTTTAAAAAAATAATAATAGCGAATGTTTCTTGCAGTTTCTTGAAAATTGGAAGTAATTTTTTTATTGTATGAAAGAATTTTTAGGGTTAACCTGTTTTTTTCGCAAAAAGTTTTTAAGTGACGTTCCTCTTTTTGACAATTTTTTCTTGTATTGTAATTTACATAGCAAACAATTAAATTTTTAAAATTATTTTTTATTAAAAAATGTAACAAAAAGGTGCTATCAGGACCAGTACTTACAGCAACTAAATAAACATCTTCTTTTAAAAATTTTTGAAAATACTTATTAAAATAATAATCAAGATTAGCGATATTTTTGCTTTGCAAGGTCAAATTCATTATTTATAAAATGATCTACAATGTTTTTAATTTCTAAAAAGGGGAAATTATTTTTTATTTCGTCTACGGAACATTTTGAAAGAACTTTATCACAAATTTTTCTTTGATCGGTAAAAATATTTAGCGCACCAATTTTAATTCTTTTAATTTTTTTCGTTTTTAGCCCAGTAATAATATTTTCCATTCCTAAATGATAATTTCCAGAACCATTATCTTTGACAAAAACTTTTCATTTTTTGAGAGTAATATCGTCATAAATTATTAAAATATTTTCAATATGAATTTTATAAAAATTAATTACTGATAACAGAAAAAAAATTGTGTTATTTACATAAGTTAGTGGTTTTGCAAAAATAATTTTTTGATCATTATGAAAAAATTCTCAAATTAAACCATTAAACATTTGCTTTTTATGGTTTAAGTTTAAATTAAATGCTTCTAGTAAATAATCAATGGCAATAAAACCAAAATTATGAATTGTGTTTTCATATTTTGGTCCAATATTTCCAATTCCAACAATTATTTTTATCAAATTAAGAATTTATAATGCTATATTTTTTGTAAATATCACTAATAGAACCATTTTTTGACACAGTTTCTAAAAGTTCTGCCAAAAAATTTTTTACTGAAACAATTTTTAATTTTTCAAAATGTTTATTTTCTGGTAAAAAAATTGTATCTGTCGTAATTACTTCATCAGCAATAGAATTTTGCAAGTTTATAATGCAATCTTTAGAAAATACTGGGTGAGTACAACAAATAATTACCGACTTAGCACCACAGTTTTTTAAGGCCTTTGCACCTTTTATAATGGTGTTCCCAGTATCTATCATATCATCAATCATTAAACAAACTTTATTTTCAACATTCCCCAAAATATTCATAACTTCCATATCATTGACAACATTTCTTCTTTTGTCAATGATTGATAAATTCACATTTAATTCGCTAGCGATCAATCTCGCCCTTTTAACGCCGCCTTGATCTGGTGAAACAACTGTTAACTCTTTATTTTTAATCTCGTTTTGATATTTTTTTACAATATATGACAAAATAATCGGACCAGCTCTTAAATCATCAACTGCAATATCAAAAAAGCCCTGAATTTGAGATGAATGAAGATCAAAAGTTGTTACCCTTTTAACCCCAACTCTTTCAAGTAAATCAGCAATTAATCTGGCAGTTATTGGCTGTCTTCCGTGAGCTTTTCGATCTTGACGTGCATATCCATAATATGGAATTACAGCGTAAATATTTTTAGCGCTTGCTCTTCGCAAACTATCAACAAAAATTAAAAACTCCATGATATTATCATTTGCTGGTGAAGAAAAAGACTGAAAAACAAAGACATCTTTGTTTCTTACTGACTCGCCAATTTCTGTTAAAATTTCACCATCTGCAAACTTTATTGTTTTTGATTTTCCTAAGGGAAAATTTAAAACATCACAAACACTTTTAGCTAAATGTTTTCCATCAGAAAGGCCAAAGACCACAAAATCATTATTGTTCATATTTATTCATTAATTTTTACAGTATTAAATTTAACAACTTCTTCTTCGCCAACTTCAACATTTTTTAAAACACAATTGCTTTCAATTTTGGCATTTTTTTTAATTACAGTTTTGCCCAATAAAGTTACAAAAGGATAGATAATAGCACCTTCTTCGATAACAACATCTCTATCAATTACGACTAATAATGGATTGAAAAAAATTACACCCTTTCTTAAAAATTCCAAAATTTTAAATGATTGAAAACTTTGAAAAATTTTTGGTACTTGCCCTGGATGTAAAATATGTAATGCCAATTGGCCGGGAATATAAAATTCTTTAAAATCAATATTGTATTCAACTAAATTTTTTGCTGTTTGTAAAATTGATTTATCAATTACTTCTGCTGCTACTTCTTTGTTTAAAAATAAAGTATGAGTGAAAATTTCAAATGGTTGATTTGAATAAGGTTGGTTGACATTTTCTGTAGAAAATGAAATAATTTTTCTTTTAGAATCACGGATAATTCTGGCATATCCATCATTTTGTTGCACTTGTGATAAAAATAATAAGCAATTTTTTGTGGTATTTTCAATTTCAGTTTCAGCGTTTTTAACCAATTCCTCTGTGATACCCAAATTATTAGCTTCAAATAAGAAAACATAATCATCTACTAATTGAATATCCTTGACCGATTTTACTCGAATAAAAGTGTCTGGAAAATTATAGTTTTGTAAAACTTCATCTTTATCCAATAATCAAATTTTTTTAAAATCATTTCTCATTAAATTTTCGATAAAAATATCAATTGATTTTTTTTCAATAATTGGTAAAAAATAAGGGTTTAAAGAGGTTTGATTGGAAATTTTGTTAACATATACAATTGCGGTGCGATTCATAAAGTTCCTTTAGTGTTCTAAAAAATAGTAATAACAAGTAAACAAGGATCAAATTTGAAACAAAGTTAATTCTTGTGCTCTTGAATTTTGATTAATTTTAAATAATTCTAACATAAAAATGGCATTTTCTGTGATTCAATCTAAATTATTTATTAAATTGTATAAAAGTTTTTTTCTTCGATTTAAAAATAATTTTTTTAAAAAAAATAAAAATTTTGTTCGATTAACCAAAAAAAAGTTGGTTCTTATCGAAAATTCTGCAAAAATAGAGTCAACTTTTGGCTTTGGAAAAAAATTATTTTTTGAAATTAATGATATTTTTTTTATTTTAAAAAAAATAAAATTTGCATACACAGAGTAATAACTGTATTTTTTTTCATTTATTTTTGCGTTCATTTTATCAAAAACTTCTTTTTGTAATAAAAAAATGTATTTGTCGAAAAGAATCGTTGATTTGGAAAGAGAAATAATAATTTTATTTCCAAGCTTATAAGGCAAATTTGAAAAAAAATAATTATTTGTTGGTAAATAATTATGATCAATTAATTCTTCACACTCTTTAGAAAAAAAGTCGTAATTAAAAATTTTTCCTGGTAGAAGTTTTTCTGTTAATAGAAAAATTTTTTTATTTTTCTCAATTGCTACAAAATTTTTAAAATATTTGGCAAGATATAAAGAAAAAGCCAAAAAGCCACTCCCCAACTCAAAGCAAAATCCAGACTTATCCAAAGGATTTTTTTCTAAATAGGACAATAAAAAATTATTATTTAAAAGAAAATTTTGCCCCTCATTTTTATTTGGAACAAAATTGTTCTCTAAAAATAATTTTTTTAAATAGTTTTTATTAAAAAAATTATTTTTAGATTTTAAATAATTTTTTGGCATTTAATGTAGTAATTTTAATCACTTCTTGAGAGGGAATTTGTTTTAGTTCTGCAATTTTTTTAATTGTTTCTTTTAAATATTTTGACTTATTTAAAAGTCCTCTATAAGGGTGAGGGGAAAGATATGGCCCATCAGTTTCAATTAAAATTTTTTCTAGGGGAATTTGTTTGACAACATCTTGAAGATCTTTGGTGTTTTTAAAAGTAATTTGTCCGGCAAATGAAATATAAAAACCTAGGCCAACAAATTTTTTAGCATATTCTAAATTTCCCGTAAAACAGTGAATAACACCGGTTATTGAGCCATCAAATTTAGCTAAAGTCTGATAAACTTCTCTAAATGCTTCTCTGCAATGAATAATTAATGGTTTTTGAAACTCTTGTGCAAGTTTAATGTGATTTACAAAGGAATCTATTTGAACTTTTTTCGTTTTTTCATCCTTTTTATAGTAGTAATCAAGCCCTGTTTCACCAATTGCGACAACTTTTTCGTTTGAAAGAAAACTTTTAATCCTGTTTCTTGCCTCATCTGTAAATTTCTGTTCTACATATAAAGGATGAATCCCAACACTACAATATAAATGATCGTATTTTAGGGTTGAGTCAATTAGTTTCTCAGCCTCTGATAAATGACAACAAACATTTAAGAAATAAAAAACCCCAGCAGAAACATTCTCCTCAATATAACTTTTAACCGTTATCCCAGCGTTTGTATACTTTTCATCATTTAGATGAACGTGACTATCAAAAATACCTAAATAGCTTTCCATAAATTACTTCCCAACGCAAAATTTTTTAAAAATACTTTCATTTAAATGATCGTCGAATTCCTCTCCTTTAAGTTTTAAAATCATTTTATAAAGATTTAATAAGCTAACTGACAATAAATCAATATTTTGAAGGCAAAAAGGATCGTTTAAAATGTGAATTATTTCTAAGTTAATTTTTTTAAACATTGAGATTTGATTGACTGAGGGATAAACCATTGAAATTTCTTTTTGATCAACTAAATACTTGTTTTTGATAATTAATTTTAATTCTATTAATAAATTTTCAATATTATTTTTTTTGGCAGAAATAAAAATTTTTTTAGACTTAATTATTTTGTCAGTTTCTTTTAAAAATTTATCAAAATTTTTTTTTCTGTCAATTTTATTAATCACAATTAAAAAAGGTTTTTTAAGATTTTCTAATTTTTTAAGATTTTTTAAGGTGAAATTGTTTTTATATTTAAAAACATCGGTTAAAAAAATAATAATATCTGCCTCTTTTAATTTTTTTTTTGCTTTTTTGGTTCCAAGCTGTTCAATTTTTTCATCAGTTTTTCTAATTCCTGCCGTATCAATTAAATTTATTAAAAATTGATCTAAATAAAAAGAATAGTCAATAAAGTCCCTTGTAGTTCCAGAAATATTTGAGACAATCGCCTTATCTTCCTTGGCAACCCGATTTAAAAGAAGTGATTTTCCGACATTTGGTTCACCAAAAATTACAACATTAATTCCTTGGTAGATTTTTTGAGTTTTTTTGGAAAAAAAAATAATTTTTTTGACGATTTTTTGAATTTTTTCTAAAAGATTGCTGACTTCTTCAAAAAAAACTTCTTGAAACTCGTTATATTCAGGAAAATCAATCATAACTTCAATTCTAGAAATTACTTCCAGTAATCAATTTTTTAGTTCGTTTAGTTTAGATTCACTTTTTGGATTAAAAAACTGAAGCGAATTTTGATATTCATAGGAGCTTTTGGCGTGAATAACAGCATTAATTGCTTCAGCTTTAATTAAATCTATTTTTTGATTAATGACAGCTCTTTTTGAAAATTCACCATTTTGAGCCATTCTGGCGCCATAAAGACAAATTGTTTGTAAAAGTTTTTCAACAATAAAGTAGCCTCCATGACAAATAATTTCAATTAAATCTTCTCCGGTAAAGGACTTCGGTTTTTGATAAAAAAGTACCACCGTTTCATCAATTATTTGATTGTTTTCATCGTATAGGGGAAAAAATTGATAATAGTTTTGTTTCTTTGAAACTTTTTTTTTGGCAAGTTTTTCAAAAATATCATAGCAATCATTGCCAGATATTCTAATAATTGCTAGAGCTGATGGGTTTATACTTGTTGCTGGAGCAACAATGGTATCAAAAAAATTCATCCTTTAAGTAATCAAAATTTTTAATAATTGATTTAATTCAACAGCGTATTCCATGGGCAAACTTTCTTGAAAGTTGGAAATGAACCCCATAACAATCATTTGTACCGCTTTTTCTCTAGGAATGCCGCGACTTTTAAAATAATTAATTTCTTCTTCCTTTATTTTGCTAATTGAAGCTTCGTGTTCTAAATAAGAAGAATTATTTAAAACTTGATTCCATGGTAAAGTTTTTGATTTACTTTTATTATCCAATAAAAGCGTGTCGCAAACCACATTACTATAAGAGTTTAAGGCATTTTTATCAATAAAGACCATTCCTCTATAAATTGAAGTTCCTCCATTTATAGCAATGGTTTTTGATATTATTTCACTTTTAGTATTTTTTCCTAAGTGAATCATTTTAGAGCCAGTATCTTGAGTGATTTTTTTACTATCTGCAAAAGCAATTGATATCGTTCTTCCAAATGAATTATCACCTTTTAGAATGCATGAGGGGTATTTCATCGTAACCATCGAGCCAATATTACCGTCAATTCATTCCATTTTTCCACCTTCTTCAACTAATGCTCTTTTAGTTACAAGATTAAAAACATTTTTGCTTCAATTTTGAATTGTTGTATACTTTACTTTAGCGTTTTTTTTGACAATAATTTCAACAACTGCAGAATGTAACGAATTTTTTGTGTAAAAAGGTGCGGTACATCCTTCAATATAATGAACTGATGAATTTTCATCAGCAATAATTAAAGTTCTTTCAAATTGACCAAAAGATCTTGTATTCATACGAAAATATGATTGTAATGGTTTATCCAGTTTAACGTTTTTTGGAACATAAATAAAAGATCCCCCACTTCAAACAGAAGTATTTAAGGCAGCGTATTTGTTGTCATGAAAATTAATCACTTTACCAAAAAATTCTTTAAAGTATTCTGGATGTTTTTTTAAGGCTGTGTCAGTATCTAAAAAAATCACCCCTTTATCTTCAACCTCTTTTAGTAATTTGTGGTAAACAACTTCACTTTCATATTGGGTTGAAACACCAGAAAGTCATTTTTGTTCAGCTTCTAAAATTCCTAACTTATTAAAAGTTGATTTAATTGATTTTGGAACTTTTGTTCATTTATCAACAACTTTTTCGGTTGCTTTTACAAAATATTTATAATTTTTAAAATCATTATTTTTAATTGAAGTTGCCCATCATGGCTCTTCTTGTGACAAAAATTTTTTAAAAGACTGTTTTCTTAAATTTAGCATTCACTCAGGTTCTTGTTTAATTTTTGAAATTTGAATAATTTTTTCTTCTGAAATACCAAAATTTAAACTAAAAAAATTTTTTTCTTTATTTACAAAATCAAATTTTTTTTTAGAATCTTTAATTTCTTTTAAAATTTCATAATTTTTAGGTGACATTTAAGTAAAAGTTATTGTAAAAAATTGTTTCTAGGTTAATTTCATTTATTTCTTTTAAAAAAGAAATAACAATACTTTTAAAAATTAAATTTGAAGCGCTTTTTTTATCAATTCCTTTAGAAAAAAAATAATGATATAAATCTAAAGAAACATCCCCGATCATACAACCATGTTTTGAATAATTTTCAAAGTTATTAATATCTAAAATGGGCAAATTTTTAATATTACTATCTTGAGTCAAATTAAATGATTTCATATCTTGAAATAGATCGCAATTAATAAATCGCTTTTTTACTCTAGAAATACAAATTACTGATAATCTATCTTTATTATAGCAGAAATTTATAATGTTAACCTTACTTTTAGTCTCGTTTCCTAAATGGTCGACAAAAAAATAAAAGTCATTGACAGTATTTTTTGATAAATACAAAAAATTTACCAAAATGTCTGATTTTTTTTTTAAAAAAAATTTAAAGTTGATTTTTTGATGATTGCTATTTTTTGAAAAAATAAAAAAGCGAATGTTTTTGCAGTTTTCACAAAAAAAATCAAAAGTTTTGGAAATAAAAATTTTTTCTTCAAAAACAATAAAAATTTTTAAATCGCTGCAATTTTTAAAAATTATTTTGTGATAAAAATCTGAAAGAAAAAAATTAAAAAAAAGTGCCTCTTTGTTGAGATTTTTAATAATTTTTGAAGAAAAATAAAAAATAGAATCTTTAAATAAAAATTCTTTGGTGTATTTTTCTAAATTATTTTTTGTTGCTAGCACAAATTAATAAGCTATCTCTTTCATCATCTTCAATTTTTAAAATTTTATGTTTTTTATAAATCCAATCATAGCCATATGTTGCTATTTTTTCAATTAATGCCTTGTCTTTTGAAGATTCAACAATGGTTCCATTAACCATTACATGAACAAAATCTGGATCTAAATAGCGATAAATTGACTCATAATGTGAAACTAAGATAACACAAATTTTTTTATCTTTAGCAATTTTTTGGAGATATTTTGAGATTTTTTTAATACCATCAATATCTAATCCAGAATCAAATTCATCAATTAAAGCAATTTTTGGTGAAATGCAATAAAGTTGTAAAATTTCAAATTTTTTTCGCTCGCCACCACTAAAATTTTCATTAGTTTTTTTTAATAAATTAAAATCAAAATTTAATTCTTTGCAGCCCGTAGTAATTTTTTGATATAAGTCGTAAAATTCAATTTTTTTACCGTTAATACTTTCAATCATTAATTGTAAAAAATCCAAACAATTCACAGCATGCATTAAAAGAGGGTTTTGCCAACATAAAAAAATGCCTTTTTTGGTTATTTCTTCAGTTGAAAGATTAGTAATGTTTAAATTTTCAAAAATTATCTCACCTTCTTTTTGATAAGATGAATCGTTAATTAAGGATTTTAAAAAAGTTGATTTACCATTACCATTAGGTCCAATGATGACATGAACTTCTGATGGATTGAAGTTAATTGAAAGATTATTAATAATTTTTTTTGAATTATTATTGGTAAAAACGGATAAGTTATTAACCTTTAACATTTAATTTTTCAAAAATCAATTTTTTTTCCGTTGCATTGTCAAAAAGTTGTTCATTAAATTCTCGATTAGCAAAATAATTTAATTCGTTTCATGCGTCAATATGATATTTTTTGAGCATTATAAAAAGATTTGAAAAAAGCTCTGGTTTCTTTTCTGAAATAATTGAAAATCTTCTTTGTTTGTTTAAAAAGTCGTAAAGTAGTGAAAAATCAGGTTTTTTATAGTCTAAAATTAAGGGATTTTTATTAACTTTTAATAAATCTGGGTTGTATCTAAAGATTGGTCAATATCCAGATTTTACGGCAAGTCTTTCAATTTCTTGATGCATACGCATACCACCCTTAATGCCATGAGCAATACAAGGTGAGTATGCAATAATAATTGAAGGTCCGTCAAAATTTTCTGCTTCAATAAAAGTTTTTATGGCTTGATTTGGATTCATACCCATAGCAATTTGACCAACATAAACATTTTTATAAGTCATCAGCATTCTTGCTAGATCTTTTCGATTTGTTTTTTTACCACCAATTGAAAGCCCAGCAGATGCCGTAATATCTGTAGATTTTGAGGCTTGTCCTCCAGTATTTGAATAAACTTGCGTATCTAATACTAAAATATTGATATCTTTTCCAGATGCCATTACATGATCTAATCCAGAGAAGCCAATATCATAAGATCAACCGTCCCCGCCAACCAATCAAAGCGATTTACGGACTAAATAATCCTTGTATTGGTATAATTCTTTAATTTTTAAGTTTTTTGATGTGTATGCTTCTTTTAAAATAATCGCTTTTAATTCTCTTTGACGGTCACGATTATTTCTGTCAACTGTTAAAAACTCATTTAAAACATCGCAGAAATCTTTGTTAATGCTCTCATCATTAATACAAGACATGATTAAATTTCTCAATTTTGTTTCATAAACGTCTAATGATAGGCGCATTCCAAAACCAAATTCTGCATTATCTTCAAAGAGTGAGTTTGCTCAAGATGGACCTTCATTGTCTTTGTCAGTTGCAAATGGAGAATATGGAAAAGAACCTCCATATATTGAAGTACATCCAGTACCATTAGCAATAATCATATCTTTTCCAAAAAGCATTGTCAACATTTTGTAATATGGTGCTTCACCACATCCAGCACATGCTCCATGATTTTCGATATATGGATATAAAAATCCAAAGCCTTTAAAAGAATTTATTGAAAAAACTTTTTTAACTTCAGTTTTTTTATAAAGGTATTCAGTTAATTCTCGATCTTTATTAACTCTTTCCTTAATTGGGGTCATTTTCAAGGCACCAACTGGACATTCTGTGGCACAAAGAGCACATCCAACACAATCTTCTGCATTAACTTGAATTCGAAATTGATACTTTGGAGCTCCAATTGCATCTAAAGTTTTGAATTCTTTAGGTGCGTTTTTAATTTCTAAATCATCTAACAAAAAGGCTCTAATTGTAGCATGCGGACAAACAACAGCACATCTATTACACTGAATACACTTTTCTGGAATTCAAGTTGGAACATTTTCTGCAATTTTTCTTTCAATTTTAAAAGTAACATCATTTCGCATTGTACCATCTAAAGTAGCAAAATCTTTGTGAGCTAAAAATTTGGATACTGGTAGCTCGTAACCTTGTAAGTTATCAATTTTTCTCACAAAATCATCAACATATGAATCATTAGTTTTTTTTGAAGTAATTGGCTGAAATTCTAAAGTTTTTCATTCTTCTAAAACTTTAATTTTAGTCATTTTTTTATAACCAAGGTCGATAGCTTGATAATTAATTTCAACAATATCTCGACCTTTTTTTCCATATGCTTTTTCGCAATACTTTTTCATTAAAACAATTGCTTTTTCAAAAGGGACAACTTTTGATAATAACTTAAAGTATGCAGACTGCATAATTGTAGAAATTCTTCCTGGAATTCCAATTTTATTGGCAATCTTATTGGCATCAATGATGTAGAAACTAATTTTTTTTTGGGCTAAAAGTTTTTTTACTCTATTTGGAAGAATCGTAATAATTTCGTCTTTACTAAAAGAAGTGTTTAATAAAAAAACACCATTTTTATTTAATTTTTCAATTAGTGGATACTGAAATAGATAATTATCTTTGGTACAAACCAAAATATCAGCGTTTTTTATGTAGTAAGTAGATTTTATTGGAACATCTGAAAATCTTAAAAAGCTACGAGTTAGTCCTCCAGCTTTTCTAGAGTCATATGCAAAATATGCTTGAGTGAAAAGGTCTGAAATTTCAGAGACAATTTTTATTGTTGATTTATTTGCAGAAATAGTACCGTCAGATCCAATTCCATAAAAAATTGTTTTTTGAGCTTTTTTTTCAACTTTTGTTTCATAACTATCATCATAGTCTAATGAAAGATGGGTAAGATCATCATTAATTCCAATTGTAAATTCATCTTTAATTGTTTTATTTTTCAACATTGAAAAAACAGCTTTAATTTGAGCTGGATTGGTATCTTTTGAAGACAGTCCATATCTGCCGTTAGCAATTTTAATTTTTTTGTGATTTTTTAAGGCACAAACAACATCTAAATATAATGGTTCACCAGTAGCGCCTTGTTCTTTTGTTCGATTTAGTACGGCAATTGAAGTAACTGATTTTGGTAAAACACTAATAAATGTTTCCGTGTCAAATGGTCGGTAAAGATAAACTTTAACAAGACCAATTTTTTGACCTTTTAAATCGTCAATTGTTTCTTCAATTGTTTCTGTAACTGAACCCATAGCAACAATTACATGTTTTGCATCTTTATGGCCGTAATATGTAAATGTATCGTAATTTTTTCCAGTTAGATCATTAATTTGTTTAAAATATTTTTTAGCAACTTTAATAACATTGTTAAAATGTAAATTTTGTGCTTCTAAACCTTGAAAATAAGTGTCATCGTTTTCTGCAGAACCCCTGGTTACTGGATTATCAGAAGATAATTTTCTTTTTCTGAACTCTTCAACTTTTTCTAAATCAATAAAGGTTGAAAGTTCTTCCTTTGATAAAAGATTAATTTTGTTGATTTCATGGGATGTTCTAAGACCATCAAAAAAATGAACTACTGGAACACTAGCACTAATCGCAATAGCATGAGCAATTGGTGTTATAAAAGCACAATCTTGTACCGAGTGTGAACACAAAAGGATAACCCCGGTTTGACGAACTGCGTAAATATCTTGGTGATCCCCAAAAATTGAAAGTGACTTAGAAGCGATTGCTCTAGCAGCGACATGGATTACTGCTGGTAATAATTCACCTTTTCACTTATAAATATTTGGAATCATCAAAAGTAGTCCTTGAGATGCTGTAAAAGTTGTCGCAAATGAACCGGCTTGTAATGCGCCATGAACACCTCCAGCAGCACCCCCCTCTGATTGAAACTCAAAAACATTTACTTTGTTACCAAAAAAATTAGTTTTGTTGGCGTTTGCCATGGCATCAACTGTCTCTGCCATTGGAGTTGAAGGGCTTATTGGAAAAATACAAGCAACTTCAGAAAAATAATAAGCAATATCTGCAACAACAGCGTTACCATCAACAGATGCGACAATAAAATTTTTTTTCATTTTTTCCTTAAAAAATTCTTTAAATTTTGTAAAAACTTAAAAAAAGTTAAATAATATAAGTTGTATAAATTATTTTATCTTAAAAATCTAAAACTTAAATATTTTTAAATGAAAAAATAATAAAAAAAGCATCTATTTTAATAGATGCCTTGGTAAAAATTAAAAATTTTTAAAAAAAATATTTTAACTTTTTTTTCTTCTTGCCTCAATCATTGGTAAAATATTTCATCTAAAAATACCATAAGCTGCAAGAATTACAAAAATTGTTGTCATAATAATTACGTTGAAGTCGTAAGAATCGGCTCAACCAACACTTGGAGGAATAATAGCTGAAAGCATCATTCCAATGTCAGCAATTAATCAAGTAAGCATTGTAAAGTTTTTTCTTCTAAGTTGTACTACTTGTCCTGTCATTAGTAAACAACTAGTAATAGCATCAAAAATTGCTTTTGAAAGATCCTTGCTATTACTATAATCTATTTTTGATCCTGCTAGTTGATTAATTCATTTGAATTCATAGAATGCGAAGAAGGCAACAATAATAAAAAATCCAAGAAATAAAAGGGTCTCTTTTCATTCAAATGGTGTCGTTTTAACTTCTGCAACATTAGAGTTCATATTTCTTTTTCAAATAAAAAGTCCAGCGATGCTACAAGGTAGAAAAAAGAACATTTGGATCTGAAAAATTGCTCAAAGTCCTATGCTAGCACAATATAAAGCATATATTGGAATGTAAATATAAGATCAATAAAAGGTAGAAATTTTTTTCTTTGTTACAAGACCAACAGTAATAACTCCAGCGATAGTTCCAAAACCATTAAGTATTTTACACACTTGTTTGAAAAGAGTTAAACTTGGATCGATAAATTCAAATTTTCCAGTTTTAAAATTGAAAAAAGAATTAAAAATAGCAACTAACACTAAAAGCAACAACAAGATCTTAATAGGCAAGGAAAAACTCTTAAGATCGTCTTTAATAACAACAAATTCATTTTTTACTTTATGTCAAAAAGAAGGTTTATTTTTTGTTATTGAGGTAATCATACATCATTATAAAACAAAAAATTTATAATTATAAATTACAAGCTAGACTTAATAATATCGGCGACATTATTTGCAAATTTTTCTGAATCCAAAGTTAAATATTCTCTTGAATAAATTGGTTTGTGAAAATGTAAAATAATTTTTTTGGTTCTTCTAAAAATTGAAAGTGAGGTGTCATATGAATTTAAAATTGTTACTGGAACCACTGGGGCTAGGGTTTTTTTAGCAATTAACACTCATCCATAATGAAATTTATTCATTTCTTTTTTTCTAGATCTAGTACCCTCTGGAAAAATAACCAAATCTAATTTTTGATCGATAATTTTGAATGAAGCCTCGGTAATGGCTCTAAGTTTTGAAGCATGATCATCTCGATCTACAAAAACAGGATCAATAATTTTACAAAAATTTCCAAGAAACCCTTTGCTTAGTTCAATTTTTGCAATAACAGTAAATGGTCGGTTTTTGAATACTTTTGCAAATGATAAACAATCAAAAAATGACTGATGATTAAAAATAAAAATACAGGCTCTATCGTTAATATTGTCAAAGTTTTTTAGTTCGTATTTTACTTTAAATCCAAAACACAAAAATCTTATAATTTTTAAAAAATATTTTTGACGATACCAAACATTATATTTTTCGTTAAATTCTTTATTTTTATTAATTTTTTTTGCTTTAATTAACTTAAATGGTCATAGAATAAAAGAGTACAAAAATAAAAATCAAATACGCATTTTTTAATTTTTTTCCTTAGTTTTTTTAATAAAATGATAATTTATAAATTCTTCGCAAGTAATTCTATCCTCTTTTAATTCAAAAAAACGTTTGTTATTAAAGACATTATTTAAAAATTTAAAGTATTTGTCACACAAATAAAATTTTTTAATAATTGAAATAAAAATTTCATCACAAAATGGAAAAAATAAATTAAAGACTTCTTCCCCACCAATAACACATATATTTTTGTTTTTTTGCTGATAAAAACTAACAAAATTAGAAAAATTAAAGGTGTTGTTTTTTTTATATTCTATCTGAGTTATTTTTTTACAAGAAACTTTTTCATCAAATTTTAAAAAGTATACATTTTCATCATTTGAATAATTT
This sequence comes from symbiont of Argiope bruennichi, assembly GCF_051094275.1. Lineage (NCBI taxonomy): Bacteria > Bacillati > Mycoplasmatota > Mollicutes > Mycoplasmatales > Mycoplasmataceae > symbiont of Argiope bruennichi. Next base: position 129,200 of record NZ_CP070274.1, on the reverse strand, counting down.
TCTTTGTTGCTTAAAACAATATTTTTTCTTTTTTTTAAAGGAAAAGGTAAAGAATCAAAAGTTTTTCTTCCCATAAGAACGTTTGGGAATTTTAAAGTAATTTTTTTAAAAATTTCCATTTCACTTTTAATATTTCATGGAAGAGAATTTTTATATCCAATGCCCCCGTCTTGGGTACATGCAAGTACTAAAATAATCAATTAAACGCTTATTTCCCCCACAAGTTTTTCGTGAGAATTGTAATTTAATAATAAAAAATCTGTTTCTTCAATGTCATCTAAATTTTTAAATTTCTTGGTTATTTTTACTTGAGGTAAAGAAAAAGGCAATTTTTTAAGTTGCTTTTTTAAAATTTCTAAATGATTATTGTAAATATGACAATTGCCCATCGAATAAATAAAATTTCTTGGTTTTAAATCACAAATATTGGCAACAATTAAAAGTAAAAGGCAATAACTTGCAATATTAAAGGGAACACCTAAAAATACATCGCAACTTCTTTGATATAAAAGTAAGTCGATGTTGCCGTTAATTACATTAAACTGAAAGAGCACATGGCAAGGATATAAAAGCATTTCATCCAACTCATCAACATTTCAAGAAGAAACTAATAGCCTTCTAGAAGAGGGATTTTTTTTAATTTCTTTAATAATATTTTCTAGTTGATCAATATTATTTTTGCCTCATTTTCTTCATTGTTTTCCATAAAGTGGACCTATATCGCCTCATTTTTGAGCAAAATCAGAATTATTTTTTATTTGAAAAATAAATTCTTCAAATGATAATTTTTTTTGATCATTAGAACTTTTTAAGTAGTGATCGTATGGTCACTCATTTCAAATATTTACTTTTTTATCAATTAATTCTTTAATGTTTGTGTTCCCTTTTAAAAATCATAAAAGTTCTCTTAAAATTGTCTTAAAGGGCATTTTTTTCGTAGTTAATAAGGGAAAACCTTGATTTAAATCAAATTTCATAAAATAACCAAAAATGGATTTACAACCAGTTTTTGTTCTGTCAACAAAATCTTCACCAGAAATTAAAATTTTATTACATAGTTCCAAATATTGTTTCATAATCGTAAAGAAGATATTATTTTACATTATACAAAATTATTCGTTGTTTTCTGGCAAAACTTCGTTAAAAGATAATACTTTTAATAATTGTTTCATTGAACCATGAATTTTTTTATTTGTGGCAAAAATTTTACTCTTCTTTTTACATAAAAGATAATCTTTTTTTATTTCTGCTCTGGCTTCTTTTTCAGATTTAAAGATTTTTTTATTTCTTAAAAAGGCAACAGGAATTATAAAAATTTTTTCTTCCAAAATGTCTTTTGAAAAATTAAAAAGATGAGTTTCTCATAAATACGTCTGATTTTTTTCATTAAGGGCAAAATAAATCATTGATGGAAAAATTTTTTTTTGATAAATTGAATAACCAAAATAGACACCTTCATTTAAAAAAAACTTAAAATTTTTGTGTTTTATATTGGCTGTATGGTAGTCTTTATTAATTTTTTCTCCAGCAACGACATTCCCATTAACAAAATAAGGAACTCTTAAAAGTTCAAACGTTTCTTCAATTTTATTTTCTTTAAAAAGATTCTTAATCGTTGAAGTGCCAAGCTTTTTATCTTGATATTTTAAATTTTTTAAAGAAATCGATTTAAAGTTTTTTCGAAGCGTTAAAATGTTCCCTGTACGATTTTTTCCATAACAAAAGTCTTCTCCAACAATAATTTCTTTAATATTAAAAAAGTTTGAAAGAAGTTTGTTGAAATGTTTTGGTTGTAAATTACATAAATTTTTATTTACTTTAAAGACAATTAGATAGTCAATTTTGAATGACTGAAAAATTAATTTTTTGGTATCAAAAGAAAATAAATAATTTTTTTTTGAATTTGCTAAAAATTGTTTAATTGATTGATCAAAAGTAATAACTGCAGAAAAATATCTTTTTGCCTTGGACTCATACAAAACTTTATTAATTAATTTTGTATGACCATTATGAAATCCATCAAAAGTTCCAATTGTTGTAACAAGAGGTAAATTGCAAAGTTTTTCTTTGTTCTTAAAAGAAAAATTATCAGAGATTTCAATAAGTATAATTTCCATAGATTTTATGACAAATTGTCAATAATGTTTTGGGTTTTTAAAACTTTCTCATAGTTTCTGTCAAAAATAAAACAAATTTTTGGAACTTTTTTGAAAGAAACATTGGCTAAAAGATGATTTAAAATCGGAACTAAATTTTTTTTTAGGGTTTTTTGAACGACAAAAAAATTACTTTTACTACAAAAATAATAAATTTTTAAGTATTCGTCGTTTTTTGAAAGAATGATTTGAGTTACAAAAACACCGGCAATATCTAAAGATAAAAAAAGTGTCTCTAGAAAAAAAGCAGCTGCTTTTAGACACTTTGCCTCTTTTCGAATAATATATAATGGTTTCATAAATTATTGTGATAGGTTATAAATTTGAAAAATATCGTCAACTTTGATATCATTAAAATTAGCTAAAGTAACACCGCATTCAAGCCCCGCTTTTACTTCATTAACATTTTTTTCAAAATGTTTTAAACTGTTAAGTTTAGTTTTATAAATTTGGGCGTTATTTCTAAAAATAACCACAATAGAATCAGCCTTTATAAAACCAGTTCGAACATAAATACCGGCGATTGTGCCATATTTTTTGGTTTTAAATACTTTTCTTACTTGAGCTTCACCAATAAGAATTTCTTCTTTTTCTTTAATAATTTTAGAATCTAAATAAAGTTTAATTTGTTCTTCAATTCGATAAATAATATTATCTTGAATGTAAGGAATCTTTTTTTCTTTAATTAAATTAATAATTTCACTAGCACATCGAACATTAAAACCAACAATTATTGCTTTGGTAATAAAGGCCATCATAACATCGTTTTTATTAATTTCACCAGTATCATCACGAATAATTTTTAGTTTATGCTCTTGATCATTAAACTTTAAAATAATTGATTTTAGTGCTTCTAATGAGCCTTTTACATCAGATTTTACAATAACGTTGATAAAGTTTGATTTGTTTGCATCAGAAAAAGTCTCTTGAAGATGGGAAATAGTGCCATCAGTTATTTTTTGAGCCAAAATTTTAGCATCTTTTTCATTATCAAAAGCAACAAATTTTGAAGCAACTTCAGGAACTTCTGAAAAACCATAAACTTGAACTGGGCAAGATGGTTCTGCAATTTGAACCAATTGTCCTAATTGATTTTTCATTTGTTTTATTTTGCTATATGTTTTATTGAAAACAATGTATTGATTCTTTTTCAAAACACCGGCCTGAATTAAAAGTGTTGCTGTCGAACCAACTTTACTGTCCATAAATGACTCAATAACAACCCCGGTAGGATTTTTTTCATAATCTGCCGTTAAATTTAAAATTTCGCTTAAAAGAACAATATTTCCTAAAAGAAGTTCAATATTAACATTGTTTTTAGCACTAATTGGAACAACAATTGTATCGCCGCCCCATTCTTCAACCAAATATCCATGTTGTTCTAGTGACTGAAAAATAGGATCAAAGTTTTTATCATTTAGATCTATTTTATTAATCGCTACAATTACTGGAATATTACTAGCCTTTGCTAATTGAATTGATTCAATGGTTTGTTTTTTAAAACCATCATTTGCAGCCACAACCAAAACAATAATATCGGTAATTTTTGCTCCATGAGCTCGCATTTCAGAAAATGACTCATGTCCTGGCGTGTCAATAAAAGTTATTTTTTCATTTTTAAAATTAATTTGATAAGCACCAATATGTTGGGTTATCCCACCAAATTCACTGCCAACAACGTTGGTTTTTCTAATAATATCTAAAAGAGTTGTTTTACCATGATCAACATGCCCCATGATGGTAACAACCGGAGGTCTTTTTTTTAATTTAGAATTTTCGTTTGTTAAAGAAAAATACTCAGAAAAAGCATCTTTATCGAGATCTTTTTTCAAAAACTTAATTTTAAAGTTTTCACACAAATCTTTTAATTTATCTTCATCTAGAATTGTATTTAAATTAACAACTTGTTTTTTATAAAAAAAATATAAAATAATGTCTTTCCCAGAAATATTGGTTTCTTTGGCAAAATCATGCAAAGAAATATTGCCAGAATAATAAAAATCTTTTTTTATTTCTTGATTTTTTTTCTTTTTGGCATCATCAAACTTATAAGTAATATTTTTTCTGGTAACTTTAACTTTTCTTTTCATCGATTATGTAATTTTAACTTAAAATAAGATAAATATTATTATTATAAATTTTCAAAATCATCATATTTTTCATCATCAATTAAATTTTCATCGTCTAATAATTTATCAATTTCTTTTAATTTATCTTCATCCACTACTAAACTGTTTTCATCAATAAGTTTTTCAAATGATTTTTCTTTTGATTTTTTTGTTTTTTTAACGATTTGTTTTTCTTTTGTTTTCATTAAATCATCAAAATCTAATTTAACATCTTGTAAATCTAAGGTGATTTTTGTATCAGTGATAATTTTTTCTTTTTTTTGTGGTTCATCAATAATAATTTGATCTTTTTTGCTAGAAAGATCATCTAAAATGTCTTCGTCAAAATCATTTTTTATATCATCAATTTTTTCGTTTTCATCTAAACTAAATTCCATAGTTTTTACGATTTGATCAGTAGTATCAACTTTTATTTCTTCGGGAATTTCTTTTACTTTATCTAATTCAGATAAAGTAATTATTTTATAATTGTCTTCTGGATATAATGAGTTTAACAAATTGATGTTAATAAATTTTTTTCCAATTGCTAAAAATAATTTATCGTCATCAACAACAATATAATTGACAATCCGATCTTCTTCTTGACCTTTTATAATAAGTTTGATATCAACTCTTGGAAAGCATTCACTTATCATATCAATTTTATTTTCCAAGTACCTAATAAAATAAATTTTTTCATTATTTATAAGTTTTTGAATGGAATTAATTCTTTCGTTTTGAATTCCAAGACAAGCACCCAAGGGATCGATATTGCTAACGTTTGAATTAACAATAATTTTGCTAATTTGTCCCGGAACTCTTCATCCAGCCTTTATTTCAACTTGATCATTCTGAATTTCTGGAATTTCTTTTTTAAGTAATGAAGTTAACAAATTAATGTGTTTTCTTGAAAGATAAACCACAAAATCAGAATTAACTTCTTTAATATCTAAAATATAAAAGTAGTAAAAGTGATGAACTTTTAATTCTTCGTTTGGAATTAGTTGGTTGTTTGGCAAAATACATTTACAATTCATATAGTAAATTTCATGTACTTTTTCAGAAATTGCAAACACTTCTCCAAAAATTATTTTATTTGAAAGATTTTTAAAATATTTAATAATTTTATTGTTTTGAAAGTCAGTTATTTTTTTTAAAAACACTTGTTTAAAAATTTGAACTGCAGAAATAGAAAATAATGTTAAGTCAATTGGTTGCAAATATAAATTATTTTCTTTGTCAATATACTTTGGATCACAATCTTTTTCTTGAATTTCTGTGGTATCGTCCTCGATATTTTCTTTTATATTAAAAACCCTGAAAAAACCAACTTCTTTTTTTTCTTGATTGATGTTTGCTTTAATTATTGGCTCAATATTTTCCATTTTCTTATAGGCTTTTTGAATTGAAATCTCTAAAAATTCAGAAATTGTGTTTAAAGGGATACTTCTCTCCTTTAATAAAGAGTTAATAATTAAAAAAATTTTTTTATTTGACTTTGAACCTAACATTTTTTTACTTTCATTTTTCAAAAAAATATATCCTAAAAAAAAATTGGAAGCATTGCTTCCAATTATTTAGAAATAATTGTATTGTATTTTATTTTAGCACTTATTTTCAAAAAAATAATTTTATGCAGTTTTTAAAGATAATGACTCTCCCATTCTTTCAAATTAATATTGAATTGGATTAACCTATATAGAGAATTATTTTTTTATTTTTATATATAGCCTAAGTAAAAACAGCTTGATTTGGGAAAAAAAGCGGTTTTGAAAAAATGGAGTAAAACTAAATTATCTGTAAAATCTTTAAGGATAAACTGTTAAAACTTAAATACAATTATCATAAATCTTGTAAAAAAACTGGCTTATGCTATAAAATTAGAACTATGCAAATTGATAAAAAAGGCGCTTTTGGAGAACATTTTATTGCAAAAATATTTAAAGATAATAACTTTTTAGTTGAATATCACGATAATAAAACAGGAGTTTATGACTTAAAAATTAATAATAAGAAAATAGAAATAAAAACTGCAACCCCTAGATATTAATAATAAATTTCAACATGAAGGAATAAAAAAACTAATAGCTATGATGCTATAATTTTTGTAGACATTGCACCAAATAATTTATATATACATTTACATAAATATATTGATATACCTTTTAAAAAATTACATTTAAGAGGAAAGTCTGTAGAAGCAACAGGAGCAGGATATAAGTGAGATTTTTACTTAAAGAATTTAACAGAGACTAAAAGTGTAAATAATATAGTAAATTTATTTAATAAAGCGTTTTCTTCAGTAAAAACTTAACCCAAATATGATTAAATAAAGTGTAATAGATATATAAAAGTAAAAATTTCATTTTGTAAGAATTTTTTTCATAATGTTAGCCCTTATTATTGGATTTATAACAATTGTTTTATTAGGTATATTTTGTTGAATTGATACTTGTTTTTATTTAAGATATGTAAAACATAAAAGAAAAAATAAAAATTAATAATTATTGCCTTTATTTATATTTTATAAATTTTAAGTGTTAAGTGAATAAATTAATAAAAATAAAATAACTCAAACATTTTCAACAATGTGTCTAATGATTTATCTATTTTTCCCGTTTCCTATTAACACTAATATAAACTTTCTATCGTTTTAGTAACGTTAAAAATATGACATAATTTTCTTTAAAAAAAATTTTTTTAGTTTTCTTTTTAAAAAAGTTCTTTTAATAATGTTTTTGTTTTTTAGTAATTTATGATAAATTTTTTTTGCTTCAAAATAACTATATTTTTTTAGTTTCGTATTATTAAAGTCAAAGTTGTATAAAAAAGTATCTTTTTCATTTTTGAGCAAAAAATAACAATTTATATCAAAAAAACCAACTATTTTATAGTTTTTAAAATAATTTTCTTTTATGTTTTTATAAGTTGCAAAGTAATCAAAATAATTGTTATTTTTTTTTGATTTTATTGAATAAAAACAAGAAGTTACCTGATTGTTTTTTTTAATTTTAAAAATTAAGGGGCAAGAAATAAAAGAAAAATAGTTTTGATCAAAATAGTTTGTTTTTAAAATTTCATAAGTATTGTCCCCTTCTAAAAATTGAATTGTTTTTTCATTAATAAAAAATTTTTTTGTTTCAATAATTTTGTTTTCTAGAAAATTAATATAAATTAGTGATTTAAAATTACTTGGTTGAAAAAAGTTAATAGTTTTCGAAGACACTTCAAAAATTAAAATAAACAAAAATTTTGGTAAAAAAACTAAATATTTTTTATCTTTGTTTTCAAAAAAAATATTATCTACTTCTTTCCAAGAAGAATTTATGTTAGTTAAAGAAATGTTTTTAATTTCAAAATTAAAAATTTTGTCTTTTAAAAAAATATATATAAAAATTAAAAGGATTTTTTTATCTTTTTTGGAAATATTTTCATAAGTTTTTTTAATTTTTTTTTGTTCTTTTAAAAAAACTTTATAAGTTTCTTGATGATAATTTAAGTGTTTTAGGGCATTTTTGTCTAACAATGACCATTTAGAAAAATTTAAGTTTAAGGGCTTATAAGTTAAATAATTGCCATAAATATTAAAAGAAAAAAAGTTTTGTTCGTCGTAAAAAAAAGTTTTTTTTAACTGAAAATATTTAAAAATTACGTATTGTTTTGATAAAAATTGATAATATAAAAAATAAGAATTTAAGTAACAAAATTTTTTTAAACTTAAAAAATTATTTTTTGATAGGGGAAAAATATGTAAATAAGATAAAATTTTTTCTTTAAAGATGTTGTCGATTTTTATAACTCCAAAACCTTTATAGTTTTGATGATCGCTTTGATAAAAATTTAAAATTTCGTAAATGTAAAGAGATTGAATTTTATATTGAAGTTTTCAAAATTTAGAATAATTAATTGAATCTCTTTGATACAAATTTAATATTTCATCATTTTTTTTTGACAATAATAAGTTTTTTATGGTATTTGGGGAAAATGAATAATCAATATGGTATTTTTTAAAATAAAAATCTGAAAATAAATAACAATTTTTAGGTCAGTATAACGATAATAAACTAGTTGTTTTGTCATCTTTTGAAAAATAAGTTAAATAATTACTTTTATGAAAAAAAGTGTAATTTTTTTTTAAGAAATAATAATTGTATTTTTTTAATTTTTCTAAATCGTTTGTTTTTATTAAAGATAAAATATAACTAATTTTTCGTTTGTAAGTTTTGTAAAGTTGAAAGTTTTTGTAGTAAAAAAATCAGTTTAAAAGATAAAACAAATAAAATTTTAAGTATTTTATTTGTAGTTCAAAAAATTTTAAAAAAATTTGTCCATTTAAAAATGGATCAAATTGTCTTAACCAAAAATCAGTAATTTCTTTATCCTTAAGAAAATTAATTAGTTTTTGAGAAGAAAAACTCACATCATATATTTTTTGAATTTCTGGGCTTTTTTCTGTGAATAAAAAATTGTACTTGCCCGGATCCCTGTAAAGTTTGATGAGCTCTTTTGCGTATTGTTTTTTATACTTTTTTTGAAAGATAAAAAAATTATTTTGAAAAGAATTTTGAAAAAGAAAATTAAAATTTTTATTTCTTTGTAAAAAAGAATACTTATCAGATATTTTTTCTAAATTTAAAAATAAATAAATAATTTTTGCAAAATCAAAGTTGCTAAATTCTTTTTTAATATGAAATTTTTTTAAAGGATCGTATCATTTTTGATATCCAAGAAAATAATAATAATATTTTTGTTTGTGTTGTTTTAAAAACGATTGGTAGGCTTTTTTTTGATGAAAATAAAAAAATATCGTAAAGTTTTTTTGAAAAAAGTTATCAATATCTTTTTTAGAAAATTTTTTAATAAATGGATCGTTATCATTTAAATTTTTAAATTTTTTTTTTATATAAATTGGATCAAATTCTTGAATGTTTAAAAAATAGTTGCAATTGCTACTATTAAATTCTAAATTTTTTGGATCATCTAAAATTTTTTCTCACTCTTTTTCTTTAATTTTTAGATGTTTTTTAAAAAGAAGCAATTGATGATTTCTAAAATTTAAAATAAAATTACTTTTAAAAAAATAGGAAATATAAAAATAATTGATATTTTGTTCATAAGGATCAATTGATTCAAAATAGTTAAATTTTTCTTTTACTTTGTTAATGCAAAAATATTTGTTATTATCAGAAAAATTTTTTGAAAAAAAACTATCTGAATCGTAGCCTAAGTAGTACCTTTTTAAAAACTTGAAGTATTTTTTTTTATTTGATAAAAGAAAATGGTAATAAAGTTTCTTTTGGATTGCCTTAAATTTTTTTTTAAAATTAATTATTTTTTTTAGATTTAAATTTTGTTCGTATGGGTTGCAAGATTGAAAATATTTTATGGCTTTAAAAAAATTTTCTGGATTGTAAAGTTTATTCTGGGGATTTTTAAAAAAATTAAAGTAATATCTAGAATCAAATCCAAGGCTGTATTTTCCAAAAGATAAATAGTTGTTTGCCTTTTTTAACAAAAAGAAGGCAACTTTTCTAAATGATAAAATTTGATCTTTTTTGTAAAAGAGTAAAATTTTTTTTTCAAAAATTTGATCAATTAATTTTTTTGAGAATCTTTTATTCTTTATTCCCTTAAAAATTTCAAAGTTATTTTTTCATTTTTGAAAATTACAAATATTTAATTTTTGATAAGTGATTTGTAATAATTCATTCTGGTAGTTTCTAAACTTCAAGTTAATATTTTTAGAAATTTTAAAACCTAGACAAAGCTTGTGTTTTTTATTTTCAAAAGAAGCAAAAGTTTGGTTAATTTTTTGATAAAAAATTTGGTTTTGCTTTTTAATAAAAATATTTTTTTGATAAATAAAATAAACTTTACCAAAATTTTTAATTGAAAAAGTTGATACTAAAAATTTTAAGCCGCATAAAATATTATTTTTTTCATCAATTTTTGAAAATCCATAAAAAAAAGAAAAGTTGTTTTCTTTAAAAAAGTAAAAGATAAATAATTTTTTTGTAATGTTTAAAAAATTATTTAATTCTTTATTAACTTTTTTAAAATTGCCTTTAGAAAAATTTAAAAAAATTTTTTTAGAAAAATCTTTGTAAATTCAAAAAAGAAGATCGTTTTTTTTTATTTTTAGCGAAAAAAAAACATTTAGGTTTCTATTATAATTTTTAACTTCTTCAAGAAAAAAAAGGTTTTTTTTCATGAATAATTTTAAAAAAAAGTTGTTTTAAAAAAAATTATCCGCTATTCAAGATTGTATTTTTGAAAAAAATTTGTTGTTTTTAGAAAATCAATTACTGGTTTCTGAACTTTGGTACGATTTTTAAAGTCTTCGATTGAGGTAAAAAAACCTTTTTTTCGCTCTTCAACAATATTTTTGGCAACAACCGAACCTAGACCATTAATTGTCAAAAATGGTGCAATAATAGCATTATCATTTTTTGATATTTTAAATTTAAATTCTGATGATTCTTTTAAATCACACATTAAAATTTTATAACCTCTACAATAAAGTTCTAAGCAAATTTCTAATGAAACGAGAAGTTGTTGCTCTTTTGCAGAAGCTTCAGATACTCTTTTATTTGTAATAAAACTGCTTGTTTTTTTGACAGTGGTTTGAGCTTTTTTTAGTAATTTCTGAAAATGCTTGTGAATATTTTCAACATTGCTGGTCATTACCTCAATATCAAAAATATCGCATCGATATGACAAAGTAACTGCATAAAATTCTAAGGGGTAATAAACCTTATATCAAGCGATTCTTCACGCCATAATTACATATGCTGCCGCATGAGCTTTTGGAAACAAATATTCGATTTTTAAAAGTGATTCAATGTATCAATCGTCAATGTTGTGGAATTTTAGTTCATTTATCTCACTATTTGATAATTTTATCCCTTTTCTTACTTTTTCCATAATTGTAAAACTCAACATTTTGTCAATTTTTTTATCCATTAATTGAATCATAATATCATCTCTGCAAGAAACAATTTTTTCTAGAGGAACTTTATTCTTTTTTACAAGTGGTAAGTTATTACTAATTCAAACATTTGTTCCGTGAGAAAGCCCAGAAACTCGAATTAGGTCAGAAAAATTACGTACCCTAATATCGTTTAGCATATCTCTTACAAAAAAAGTACCAAAGTTTGGAATTCCTAATCCAGAGTTTTTTTTATATCCTAGAAATTCTGGATATTTTAAATTAATCGAATCATTTGAAAGAAATAATTCTAGGACTTTTTTATCAAAAAATTTAATTTCTAAAAATTTTTTTGAAGTTAATTTTTCTAGCTCTAAAAGAATTTCTGGATCTAGATGCCCTAAAAGATCAAGTTTTAGTAAGTTATCATGTAAGGTGTCAATTGTAAAATGAGATGTGTATCACTCGCTTGATTTATCATCTGCAGGGTAAGCAATTGGAGTAAAATCTTCAAATTTGTATTTTTTTGGAATAATTAAAATTCCTCCAGGATGTTGCCCGGTAGTTCTCCTAATACCCTCCATTTTTTTAATTAAAAAATTTCTGTAGCTTATTGGAAGCGTCATTTCTTTTTTATCTAAGTAACTTTTTACAAAAGCAAAGGCTGTTTTTGTAGCAATTGTAGAAGTAGTGCCAGCTCTTAAAACAGAATTTTTACCAAAAGTTTTTTTAATATAATTATGGATTTCTGCTTGAATTGATGAAGGAAAATTTAAATCAATGTCTGGGATTTTATCACCGTCAAATCCTAAAAATGTCTCAAAAGGAATGTTTATTCCATCACCAAACATTAACTCATTACACTTTGGACATTTTTTTGGAGGTAAATCAAATCCACAATCACTTTCAGATGAAAATTCGGTGTATTTGCAACTTTTGCAATAATAATGAGGTTTTAGGGGATTAACTTCGGTTATTTTTAGTAAGAACGCAATAAAACTGCTTCCAACCGATCCTCTGCTCCCAACGGTAGAACCTAGTTTTTCTGCTTGTTCAATTGTACTTTTTGCAATTAAATAAATTTCTGAATAATTGTTTTTCGTTAAAATTTTAATTTCTTTGTCAAAACGTTCCAAAATTATTGGATCTACTTCACTGCCATAAATAAGATCTAGGGCAAATTTTGCAAATTTTATTAATTCTTTGTTTGGATCTTTAATGTAATTTGGTGAATATAATTTACTTTTTACTGGAATAACAGGAGTGATTAAACTGGCTATTTTATTCGGATTATCAATAATTATTTCATCTTGTTCCTTTTTTGACAAAAAAGAAAACTCATTTCGAAAAATTGCTTCATTTTTTAAATAGTTTTCTGGATATTTTTTTAAATCAAATCCAGAAAGATAGTGATATGTCCCAGAAATTCCTTTGGTATTTATAAGAATTTCACGAATTTCATGTTCATATTTACTTACAAAGTAACTATTTGAAACACAACAAACGATCATCTTTGTTTTTTTTAAAAATTTATAAAAATTGCTTAAAAAAATATTTAGTTGCGAAATATCTGTTGCTGCATTATCGCTGATAAAATGTAAATAATTGGATGGTGCTTCAATGGTTAAAAAGTTATATTTTTTTAGTTTTTCTAAGAAAATATTTTGTAAACCAAGACTAAAATAATAAAAGTGTTCGCTTCTAAAGTCAGTTGTGGAAATAAGAATGTTATTTTGATATTTTTTTAGAACTGAGGCAAATATTTTTGGTTTTTTATATAAGTAGTCTGTAAGACTTAAAGACAATATTTTATACAAGTCTTTCACTCCATCTTGATTTTTGCAATAGCAAGAAACAGAAAATCCAATGGTTTTTTGATAAAAATTTTCTAAAGCCAGCTTGTCTTTTAATAATTGATGATATTTTGATTGATATTTTTCTTGATAAATTTTTAATAATTTAAAAAAACAGTCTCTAAGAATTTCTGTATCATAAATTGCCCTGTGAGCCTTATCTAATGCATCATAAGGCACTTTTAACTCTTTTGATAAATTTGCAAGATTATGTTTTTTACAAAAAACAATTGATCTGCTCAAAGCAAGCGTATCAATAACAATATTTTTTAAAGAAGTGTTTAAATACTTTTCAAATGCAAAATTTAAAAATCCAAAATCAAATATGGCATTATGAGCCACAAGAACTGAATCACCCAAAAATTTCTGAATGTTTCTAATTTCATTTTCAATTGAGTTTTTGTTTTTCAACATTTCATTAGTAATTTTTGTAAGACTGGTGATAAAACTATTTACTTCAACTTTGGGTTTAATTAAAATTTCTAATCTTTCAACTTCTTTGCCATCTTTAATTTTTATTCCAGCAAATTCAATGATTTCATTAAATTGGGGATAAAGACCTGTAGTTTCAAGATCGAAAAGAATGTAAGAGCCTTCAGGTTCTAGATCAATTTTGTTTTCTGAGTTCAAAATAAAGTTAGGTTCTTCATCAATTATTTCTAGTTGCACCCCATAAATAAATTTGATGTCGTTCCCATATTTTTTTTGAAACTTATAAATATCTGGAAAAGAATGAACTGATACATTGTCCAAGAAAGCAATTGATTTTAGTTTTGACTTTATGGCTTTTTTTACATAACTTTCAACGCTAGAAACACCATCCATGGCACACATATTGGTGTGACACAAAAGTTCTGATCTATTATTGTCAGTTCCCTGTCAAATTTCTCAACCTTTTATTTTTTTAAATGAAGTAATTTTGCAAACATATTCTGAAGAATAGCTATTAAACTGATAGATTCCTTCAACATTTATAATGTCTTCTTCAGAAATTTCTTCATATAACTCAATAGTTTTATCAAATGAATTTGATTGAAATAGTTTTTCGCAACTTAAAAAATTATTGTTATTGTCAGTAATTAGCAAATTTAAAACATGCCAAGATTTTTTAATTGCTAAATCTTTAAAAATTAAAATTCCATTGAGGCTGATTTTATCATTAACTTTTACATTATCTAAGTTAAAATCTGTTAATAAATTAGAATTATTTTTATTTTTCAAAAAAATTTCTTTGGTAGTTAAAGATTCTTTTGCAAAAATTTTTTGGTTATTTTTATAAGAACTATTTAATTGTTTTTGATCATTTTTAATAATAGTTTCAATGTCTTGAAAATTTTTATGATTATTTTCATATGAATTTTTTAATTGTTTTTGATCGTTTTTAATAATAGTTTCTATTGCTTGGGAATTTTTAGCTTCTGTTTCACCAATTTCTAACTTAATCTGTTTTCAAACAAAATCTAAAAAATTATCAGAAAATGTTATTTTTTTTATGTTTTCTAAAAATTTTGAATCTTTTGTCGTAATAAAATAAATGTTTTTTTCGTTTTTTAAAGCAATTTTTTTGCTAAAAGTTTCTTCATCAATTAATAATTCTTTTAAAATTATCTTTTTAATTTTTAAGACTAAAGAATTAAAAAATAATGAAGATAATATGTACTCAAATGACAAGAAATAGTATTTGAAAGAAAGTTTTTTTACATAATTTAAAAAAAATAGTAGCGATTCATAGTCATTAAATTCAAAGAAAGCAACTATTTTTTCATCTTTATCAAGAAAAGAAAGTTTTTTTAAAAAAAATCCAGAATTTTCATCTTTTGTTGAAATATTAATTGAAAGAGCGTCAAAAAAGGCCTTAGTTTTATTCATTTAATTAATGGTACTAATAAAAAATCAGTTGTAATTAAAAATCAAAAAAATTAAAAAGAAAAAAGATAGCGAAAAAATTAGGCTATCAAAACGATCAAGAACGCCACCATGAGCGCTTAAGGCTCTTGAAAAGTCTTTAATCTGATTTTCTCTTTTGACTTTTGAAAAAAATAAATCTCCAAGTTGTGCCGTTATCGGGATAAAAAGCGAAATAAAAATTATTAACGTTAAATTAACAGCAAATAAAGGATCTCCATTGTTGTATAAAAATGATACAAAAGTTTTTTTATTTAATAATGAGTAAGTAAATGCAAAAATAGCACCAGTTAAAAAACTTACTGCTGTTCCAAAAAGAAAGGCTTTTTTTGTTTTATTTTTAGAAATTTTAGGTGCAAGATCGCCCTCTTTTTTGTAAAAACAACTAAATAAATAAGCCGAGATATCAAAAACAAAATTTGTTAAAAATAAATATAAAAGCGTTCAAAAAGGACTAATAACATTCGAAGGAATGTCCGCTGAATTAGGTTTTTCATGATATAGAGAAATTGCTAACAAAAGATGTGATATAAAAACTAAGAACAAAATTAATGTAAAAATTAAAAAATTTTTGAAAAAATATGTTCCCGTTAGTGTGAAGGAAAGTAAAAAACTAATAAGTGAAAAAAATAATAAAAAAATTCAATTAAATGAGGGAAAAGTTAAATCTAAAGGGGACCCATTTTGATTTGATTTAAAAATAAATTTGTTGTTAAAAAATAAAAAATTTAATGTAAATCCTAAAAGATAAAAAAGAAAAAATAAAATAGAGCTTTTTTTCTTTAAGACATCTACGTTAATAATTAATAAAGAGATTTCAACTGCTAAGAAAAAAAATCAAAAAAAGACAAAAGTAATAATGGCATAATAATAAAAGTTTTGTTCATTTTTAAAAAGATAGCGAAAAAATTAGGCTATCAAAACGATCAAGAACGCCACCATGAGCGCTTAAGGCTCTTGAAAAGTCTTTAATCTGATTTTCTCTTTTGACTTTTGAAAAAAATAAATCTCCAAGTTGTGCCGTTATCGGGATAAAAAGCGAAATAAAAATTATTAACGTTAAATTAACAGCAAATAAAGGATCTCCATTGTTGTATAAAAATGATACAAAAGTTTTTTTATTTAATAATGAGTAAGTAAATGCAAAAATAGCACCAGTTAAAAAACTTACTGCTGTTCCAAAAAGAAAGGCTTTTTTTGTTTTATTTTTAGAAATTTTAGGTGCAAGATCGCCCTCTTTTTTGTAAAAACAACTAAATAAATAAGCCGAGATATCAAAAACAAAATTTGTTAAAAATAAATATAAAAGCGTTCAAAAAGGACTAATAACATTCGAAGGAATGTCCGCTGAATTAGGTTTTTCATGATATAGAGAAATTGCTAACAAAAGATGTGATATAAAAACTAAGAACAAAATTAATGTAAAAATTAAAAAATTTTTGAAAAAATATGTTCCCGTTAGTGTGAAGGAAAGTAAAAAACTAATAAGTGAAAAAAATAATAAAAAAATTCAATTAAATGAGGGAAAAGTTAAATCTAAAGGGGACCCATTTTGATTTGATTTAAAAATAAATTTGTTGTTAAAAAATAAAAAATTTAATGTAAATCCTAAAAGATAAAAAAGAAAAAATAAAATAGAGCTTTTTTTCTTTAAGACATCTACGTTAATAATTAATAAAGAGATTTCAACTGCTAAGAAAAAAAATCAAAAAAAGACAAAAGTAATAATGGCATAATAATAAAAGTTTTGTTCATTTATGTTTTTTGTACTTTCAAGAATGAAAACAAAGGACAAAAACAACCCCATCATAATAATAATCAAAAGGGAAACAATAAGCCTTTTAAAAAAATTAATTTTAAAAGCTTTTGACTCTTCTTTTTTACTTTTATAAACCATTATTTATTTTTTTTTAAACTATCAAAATGTAATGCTGAATCAATTTTTTCTTTTTCGCTTGCAATTAAAATGTCTTGATAATGAAAAAATAATTTATCAATCTTTTCTAAATTAATTTTTTTTTCGCTTTCTGAAACATGTTGTGCTTTTTTAATTAAATTTTGTTCTTCTCTTCGAACATTTCTCAACTTTACTAAATTACTTTCAGTTACTTTTTTAATTTTTTTTACCGTTTCTTTTCTTACTTCTTCTGTCAATGGTTCAAATTTTATTCTTATTAAGTTTGTTTCTGAGTGGGCGTTTAAATTCAAGTTAGAATCAGTAATTCCTTTGAGAATTTCTTTAATTAGTTCTTTTTCAAATGGTTTGATAATAATTTCTGTAGGTCCAGGAACAGAAATGGTTGAAACTTGAGAAATTTGTAACATCTGCCCATAATATGGAACTTTTATTTGATTTAAAATGTTTGCATTAGCGTAATTTGTAATAATTTTTGCTAATTCATTTTTATATCCAAAAATTACAGACAAGAATTTTTCTTTTATTTCTTGTTCATTAATTTCTATTTGCATATTTTTTATCCTTTGTTGATTACTTTTGTAAAACTAACTTTTTTTGAGAAAAAAAAATTTTCGAGATTTTCAGGTTTGTTAATATTTAAAAAAAATATTTCAAAATTCCCTTTTAGTGCCAAAGAGGCCGCGGTTAAATCAATTATTTTAAGTTTTTTGTCAATAATTTCTGTTAATGATATTAAGTCATATTTTTTAGCATCTAAAAATTTTTGAGGATCTTTATCATATACTCCATCAACATTATTTTTCCCAAAAATTACCAGGTCTGCACCAATTTCTAATGCTTTTAAAATAGTGTTTGTGTCGGTTGAAAAAAATGGATGACCAATTCCAGCGCAAAAAATACATACTTTGTTTTCAGAAAAATCTTTTTCTACTTTTTGATAGTTAAAAGATGGAACAACTTTTGTAATATCAACCTCGCTGTAAAGCGTTGAGGGAATTTTATTACTCAAAAAAAAGTTTTTTAAAACAACTCCGTTCATAATAGTTGCCAGCATGCCAAGGTAATCAGAATCGTTTTGATTAATTTGTTCAATACTTATATCTTCTTTTCTTCAAATATTACCACCGCCAACCACAATTGATATGTGAAAATTATTTAAAGATTTTTTAATAACTGTGACAATGTTTTGAAGCCAAATGGTGTTATATTTAGAGTTTGTATCGCAAAAAGCTTCGCCAGAAATTTTTAAAACAACTTTTTTTTTCATTAATTTCTAATTGATATGTAATAAAAATCAATAACTTTTGCCTTAGAGTGATTCAAAATTTCCTCAACACTTAATTTTTCTTTAAAAATAAAAGGTTGTGCTAAAAGTGTCTCATTTGCAAAATTTTTTTTTAATCTTCCAGTCAAAATATTCAAAAATATGTGGTTTGGTTTTGATTTTGCAGTAACCGAAGACATTAATTCTTCTTCTAAGATTTTTTTTTCTTTTTCGTATACTTCTTTTGGAACATCATCTAAAGAAATGTATTTTGGTGACATGGCAACAATTTGTGCAGCAATTTGATTCGCTAAATCAACATTTCCACCCTCTAAAACGCAAACAGCAGAAGCTAAGTGATCGAAATGATTGTAAACCCCAACGTTATAAGAAGACAGGTTGTCTAACTTTTTAAATTCTAATAATCTAACATTTTCAGACATTTTAGAAGCAATTTCTTTAATATAATTGCCAAGAGTGTCGTTGTAATCATTAAATTGTAAATTTAATAGTTCCTCAATATTACTAGCATTTTTTGAAAGAATAAAATTACAAATTTTTATGGTCAAATTTTTTATCATTTCATTGTTTGCACAAAAATCTGTTTCTGTTCCAATTAATGCAATAGATGCTTCATTTAAGTTGCTAGTTGCATAAACATAACCATGATTTGTTAAGTTATCTTCTTTTATTTTTGCCTTTAAAATACCTTTTTTTCTTAAAAAATCAACTGCTTTTTCAAAATTATTTTCACAGTTTTCTAAAGCATTTTTACAATCTTTAATTGCAGCATTAGTTTTTGTTCTTAATTTTTTTAATAGTTCAATGTTTACACCCATAAAATTACTCCGCTTTTTCTAAATTAATTTCTTTTGTGCTGTCATCAAATTTTTTTTTACTCGAAAATATTTCGTCTTTTTTTTCTTCGTTTTCGTAAGAAAAATTAAGTTCTTTTGTTTCTCTATCAAAAATTAATTCAGCGTTATCGTGTCCTAGCACTGAAAATGGCTCGCCTTTTGCAGCAGCTACTGCATCTGCTATTAATGCACAGACAATCCGGTTACTTTTTATTCCATCATCGTTTCCAGGAATCGCAATGTGAAAATCATCTGGATTTACATTGGTATCTGAAATGGCAATAATTGGAATATTTTTTTTCTTAGCTTCAATAATCGTATTTTTATTTAATAAGGGATCGCAAAGAAAAATTGCATCTGGTAGCGCTGAAAGATTCCTTAAACCAAAAAACTTAATCGTAAGTTTTTTTATTTCGTTTTTAATTTTTTTTAATTCTTTTTTATTTAAGTAATAAAACATGTTTTTTTTATATTTTGTCTCAAGTTTTGCAAGACGAAAAATACTTTTTTGAATTACTGAAAAATTAGTTAAGGTGCCGCCAATTCATTTTTCTGAAACATAAGGCATTTTGCACCTTTCAGCCTCAATCCTAACAGCATCTTTTGCCTGTTTTTTAGTACCAACAAAAAGAATTGTCTTGTTAGCCTTTGCCAAATCGTAAACAAAACCAATAGCTTGAATTAAATTTTTTAAAATTTTGGAAAGGTCAATAATATGAATATTATTTTTAACACCATAGATATATCAAGAAGCGTTTACGTGCTTTTTTTCAACCTTATGACCAAACTGAATTCCAGATTTTAGCAATACTTTTGGCTTTAAAAAAAACTTTTTATCGCTTTTTAAATTACTTTTTTCATTTTCAGATAAAGTGTCATTTTTTTTATCAATTAATTTATTTTTTTCATTTTCATCATTGATTAAATCATTGTTTTCTGTCAAAATCAGTACCTTCTTTTTATGTTTATTATTGATAACAAGACTTTTTTGCAAAAAGAACATAACGAATGTTATCATTTGTTAAAATTAAAAACTTTTATTTATTTTAAACTTTTTTAAAAATTTATTTTTGTTAATAACTTAATTTTATTAATAGCAAAAAAATAATTAATGTTAAGAATTTAATTATGTTTTAATGATCAGTTCTTAACATATTTGTGTATATATCATACACTTCTTCTAAAAAAACACCTTTTTTGTTCTTGTCATTTCCAAAACAGTCATCAAATTTTATTCCAAAATATTGTTTTGTAAATCTCATAAAATTATCTTTAATTGATCACTTTGATGATCCAGTATGTTCAATATATTGATCTTTTTTTGGATTTGGATTTTTCTCAAAATATTTAATTAATAAGTCTTTTAAAAAATTTAAAAGAATTTTTTTATTTTGAAATATTTTTAGTTTTGCGTCATCGGTAAAATAATTTCTAATTGCTCTTTCAATATTAAAACAAAAGCGGTAAAATACCTCTTTTGAGTAGCAATAATAAGATTCTTTTAATTCATTTTCAGAAGCATTAAGATCTTCTGTGTAATAATATTGATCTTTTAAAGGAACTATTTTTTCGACAAATTTATTAATTTTATTATAAAGATCACTAAACTCCTTTAGATCACTAATACTAATTCTTATATCATCTTTTGGTTTTAATAATATTTGTTTTTCAATGTCTTGTAGATTTTCACCAAGTCCATACCTTGAAAAAATTTTTACAAATAATTCCGAAATTTTATCAGATTCCTTTTTATCACGATCGTTTTTTAAATATTCTTTCGCTAGCACCATTTTTTTTGATAAAGCATTAACTTCGCTCGAACCCAATGACAATTCTGTCTCTCGGTCGGTATTTTTACTTTTTAAAACTCTATTAACTTGTGCAGAGTCAAAGTATGCACTTCACTTGATTATTTTTGTTTCGGTTGAAAAAAATGGAATTTCATTTTTTTTCTCAATAATAAATTCAATTTGATCCTTAAAAAAATTTTTAATAATTTTTTGATCGTTTATTTTAATAATTTTTTCAAGTCAGTAGAAAAAATGAATATCTAGATATAATTTGTACTTGTTTTTTCTAATATCTGAAAAAACATATTGTTTTCTAAGATAGGTATAATTATTAACCTTTTGAATACACTTGTTGTAAAAAGTTTTGTAATGTAAATAAAAATCATGATAAGTAATATAATTGGAAGGTTCTATATTCGATAAAAAATTCTGAAAAATATCTTGAAAATTAGGAATAACTTTTACTAACTTGTTATATTTTATTTGATAAAGTGAATCTATTTCGTTGTAATATTTTTTTTGTGATTTTGATTCAAAGGGTTTTTCATTAACGATTTTTTTTCTAAAATCTATATAAATATTTGTGTGAAAATCAAGTACTTCGTCAGAAAAAACGCCTTTTTTAAAATCTTCAATAACATTGAAAAATTTTTTTTTAAAATTTTTTCATTCTTCTTTTCCGATTAATTCATAAAGAATGTTTGTATAAGTTAAGGTAATTTTTTCAATAAAACATTCGATTAATTTGCGAATTTCTTCGGAATTCTCTTTAAAATCATTTGTTTCTTTAAAATTCTCGTAATAATTCCTTATTAAGCCAAATAAATCAATTCCTGTAAAAGAATGGATTCTTCCTATTTCTTTTTTTTTGGTTCTTTTAATTCCAAATTCATCTAAAAATTCAAAAGTAAAATTTCTATCTACCCTTCCTAAAAGTTGAACTGCTCCGGTAGGACTAACATCTTTTAACAAGTAAATATTCTCTAAAGGTGGACAATCGTATCCTACAAGAAGCATTTCTACTACAATAACAATTTTTATATCGATGTTGCTTTTGTTGTAATCTTTATACCTTTGTTTCTTAAATTCATCTCTAACCCTTTCAACAAAAAAGCTGTCCATTCTAATTTTTCCTTGAATAAAATCATCATTGTCTTCATTGTTCTGGGTATTATTACTGGTATAAATAATTTTTATTGACTCTTCGCAAAACTTTTTATAAGAAATTGGTGTTGTTTTTTCAATTTCGCAAACACGTTTATAATAATCGTATTCATTCGACAATACTTTATTTTTAATTGATTTTTCTAAAAATATTTTGTAAACGTAGTTTGCTGCAGATATTGACTTACAAACTATAAGTGATTTGCCCCAAATTTTTTGTTTTTCATTAATCCATTCTTCTTTGTAATCTTTGCAAATTTTTTCGACTGCAGTCTCAATAAATCTATCATCTCCAAATTTTTCAGAATAAATTTTTTGTTTTATGACATCTTTTGGGGAAGTGTGACGATTAATTATGTTTTTTTGTGCTTCTTCAGAATTTCTCTCTATTTCAGGCTCAATTTCATCAACTTTTTTTTTGTTTTTGTTTACAGATTCTGCTGGAGGATGAATTTCAGTTGTAAGACATGTGCAAGCGACAATAAAATTTTCTTGAACTGCCTTTTTAAGTGGAATTTGATGAGTAACTTCACCAAATTTTTTTTTTGTGTCAGTGTTTCTGTTTGAAACTATTGTTGCGGTAAAACCTAAAAATTTTGAATTACTAAAAACATCTCATAATGCTTGTGAATAAGAAAAAGGATCTCCTTCATCTCTATCAAAGGATGAAAAATTTTCTCTTTTTCCGGCATCACTATGCGATCTATGCGCTTCATCAACCAAAAAAACATATTTATCAGAACCTTTTTCAACAAAATAATCTTGTAATTTATAAATACTATCGGTTATTTTTTGAAGATTAAAAATAATTACACATCCTGCATATTTAATTATTTTTTCATCTTCTTTTTTAAATTGTTTTTCTAAATCTTCTCTATTTTTAACTTTATAAACTTTATTTTCATAGCAACTTTCAAAATATGCTGATGTTTGATCCAAAAGTTCTCTTCTATCAGTAACGATAAAAAAAGTTAGATTATTATCTACTCAGTTTAAAATTAACTTAATAGTATAATACATTGTCGTAGTTTTGCCAGTTCCGGTTGGATGTCAAACAATTCCAAGTTTTTTATTTTCTTTATATCTTTTTAAAACTGCAAATGCAGCTAAAAATTGGTGTGAATAGCAAATTCTGCGTTCTCTTCTGTTGCCTACAGAAAATATGTAATTAAATACGTTTAAAAAAGACAGAACTCTTTCTGGAGCTAAAACCTCGGTTACAAAAGCTCTAATTTTTTTTGAATTTTCAATAATTTCTTGTTCTTCGTTGTTGTATTCGACTTGGGTAATTCATTTTTTGATCTTGCTATTATCAATATAAGGAGTTTCTGTAAAGTTTTTTTTATTAGAAAGATAAAATGATGAACCTAATGCACAACAACAAAAAACGTTGGGAATAAAAAAATTTTTGCATTTTTTTACATAATCTCCAAGCTGACCAGCAGCTTCTTTATTCAAATTTTTTTTTAATTCCAAAACAACTAATGGAAATCCATTTACAAAAAGAACTAAATCAAAGCGAAATTTCTCAGACTTTTTTGTTGTGTAAGTTACTTCTTCTTTAAAAGTAAAAATATTATTTTTAATATTTGAAAGATCAATTAATTTAATGTTTTTGGCAATTGAGGCCAAATAATGTTCTTGTTTTAAAAAATTTAAAAATGATCTGTCTTTAATAGTTTCATCAATATTTTCATAACCATACCCAAACTCTTTTTCAAATATTTCATTTAAATTTTTAATAACTTTTTCATCACTTACTGAGTTTAAACCATTTTTAAATTCAATTTTTATCTTCTTTAAGTAAAGCAAAAATTGTTTTTCATTAAATCATCTTTTTTTCTCGTGAGTATCAGCGAAATGTCAATCCTCTTTTTTAAAACTTGTTTTGCTAGATACTGGATCGGCGTTGGTTCAGTTTAATTCTGGGTATAATAAAAAAACATCATTATCTCTGCTTTCATCAATGGCACCGTTATTAAAATCAGCAAGACATTCTTTAATTTTATTTTTTAGGTGTGATTCTTTAAAATTTCCTTGTTCGATGTTCATGAACTAGTTTTGATGTTCTTTTTCAATTTCTTCAATAATTTCTGACATTTCATCAGAATATTTTTGAAAAAGAATTTGATCTGTAAAATGATCAAAAATAAAATCAAAAAATTTTGTTTTTTGATCAAAATATGTTCTATTTCCCTCAAGTTTTTTTAAAAATATTTCCATACGAAAAGAACATGAGTCATTCATTTTAAATAAATTACCATTGATAATTGTACCATAGCGGTATTTTGGTGGTGTTTCTCTAAAATAATTATGGTTAATGGTTCAAGCAACATAATTCTTTTTAATTTTTTCCATGATATCAAAAAAATCACTAGGTTTATCGTAGTACTTTAAGAAATATTCAATATCTGAGATGAATACTTCATGGTCGTCTTTTGGTCTTCTTTTTAGAATAAACATTAATTTTGATTCATCTAAACCAAAATATTCTCCTTTTGGAATTTTAATAATAGCGTCTAGGATGTTCATTTCAACAAAAATTTTTCTGTTTTCTTCCATCGTTTTGACACTTCCACTACCATAAGGAAAGATAATAACACAAGCGCCTTTGGTATTTTTTGCAAATTTATTAATTACCTTAATAAATCATGCATAAATTGGGAGATTGCTTGAAGGTTCATCCCTAAATTCTCCTAATTCAAATTCACTTTCAGATGATCATGATTTAATCTCTGTTGGGATGTCTGCAAAAATATAATCAAATTTTTCATCATCTAAGCGATCATTTTCAACTGGATCGCCAATGGCT
This sequence comes from symbiont of Argiope bruennichi, assembly GCF_051094275.1. Taxonomy (NCBI): domain Bacteria; kingdom Bacillati; phylum Mycoplasmatota; class Mollicutes; order Mycoplasmatales; family Mycoplasmataceae; species symbiont of Argiope bruennichi. The sequence continues at coordinate 104,445 of NZ_CP070274.1, read as the reverse complement.
TTTTCATCTTCTAATCAATCAGTATCAATATCCAATAAGTACAAGATCATAGAACATAAATTTTTAATAAATATTGTTTTTACATGAGGGCAAATTTTAATTCTATGAATCATTGGTTTGTTGTTAAATATTTTGTGGGTTTTGTGTAATTCTTCCAAAAAACTAACAAAAAAGATTCCATAATCACTAATTGGTGAATAAACTTTTGTTTCATTTAAAATTTTTCCTGGAGCAATTAATTTAGTAATAAAATTAACTAAAATTTTATTTGAAAAAACAACTGTTTTATTTTTACCTTTTCCAGAACTATTTAAAAGAATCGAAAAATAAATAATTAGTTTTGAAAACATTAACTCAGAAAAATTATCACTTTGATATATTTTTTCACCATCATATTCAGCATTACTGTAAAAAATTAAAATATTTGCAATAATTGTTGAAATGTCTTTAATGTTTTTGTTGAATAAAGCAAAAAAAATGTCAGATTTATTGTTTTTTTGTGCTAAATTAACGCAGATATCGATAAAATATTCACTAAAATCTTTTTTAAAATTAATACGAAAATCTTCAGGATTTTTTAGATAAAAATTTGCTTTTTCTAAAATTTTTGGAAATAAATAATCTTCTTTTTCAAAATAGAACATCTTGAAATCATTTTGAATCGAATTAATTTTTTCATCCTCTTCATCGTATAATTCCAAATTTTCTAAGTATTTTTCAGTTTTTGAATATTTTTCAAATAATTTTGATTGAACAATGTAAAAAAGAACGGCAGCATTTAGCTTATCGAGTTCAAAGTGTTCGACTCTTTTAAATTTCTCATCAAATTTTTCATATCATTTCGAAAAAATTTCGGTAATTTTGTTTTCTGTTTTATCAAGGATAAAATTTACTTTTCGATTAGATGACATATTTTTTTTTACCTTTGTTAATTTTTATCAGAATCATCTTCAAAGTTGTAATCAAAGCAATACTTGTTTTCTTTTAAAAAGTCCAAAAAGTCTTTGTTTTCGTCTGTTTCGATTATTTTATTGTAATAATTAATATCAGTTGGATCTTTTATTAATTGTAAAAATTCTTGATGTTTTTTTTCTCTCTCTGGATCTTGATCTTTGGTGTACTCAGTGTATTTTCTTTTACTAGATCAAGATAAAATATTCACTAAGTTGTTAATATCATCGGTTTTGTCTTTATAATAATCTTCGTTTAAAATGTAACCAACCGCTAATTTGCCAAAAACTAAATTAGGAAATCATCAAAATTTTTTTTGCTTTCGCTTAGTTCTTTAAGTCAAGGTTGCATTTCTTTAATTTCTTTTAGCAAAACATTTTCTTCGTTACCAGGTTCAAAAGGAATTTCGTCAACTTCTAAGTCCTCTGATAAATCAATATTTTCTTCAATATTAAAGGTGCCAGGAGTCAAAGAGCAATCTGGATTATCAGTTAAAACTTCTTCGATTGTTAAAATTTTTCACTCACATTTATATTGTTTGTAAATAACTGAAGAGCCTTCTTTTTCTAATTGTCCGTTTAGATATTTAAAGTATATTTCTTTTAAATTTTTAATTTCTGATGGAGTTAGATAGGAAATTTTTTTTGATTCAGACTCTCCTCCTTCAGGATATGAAAGAATAAGAATTTTATCGTTTGTTTTATTAACATCTCTCTTTAAAAATCAAACACAAACTGAAATTCCCGTATTAAAAAATAAATTTTCTGGCAAAAACAACATTGCTTGAATGCAACCACTCTCAATGATTTTTCTTCTTGTTTCAATATCAATACTGTCAGGTGAAGAAGCGCTATCTTTTGATAAAATAACTGCGGCCTTACCACCATCTTTTCTTAAATAGTAGTAAATATGTTGAATTCATGCAAGGTTTGCGTTTTTTGTTGAAGGAACCAAAAAAATTCATCGTGGATCGCTTCCTCATGAAGGATATTCTTTTTCGTTCAAGGTTAAATTAAAGGGAGGGTTAGCCAACACATAGTCAATTTGCCCAACTTGATCTTGATGAAAATAATTTTTAAAGGTATCGTCATTTCCAAGTTTTGGAATAATTCCGTTAATAATCAGACCAGATCAACAAATAGAAATGGTATTTTGATTAATTTCTTGCCCGTAAAACTCAGCGGGAACAAATTCTAAAAATTCTGAAGGATTTAATGCTCTTTTTTTCTTTTCTAAATCATCTTTATAAACTTTATTAATGTAATTTAATGATCTAATAAACATTCCTCCAGATCCACAACATGGATCATAAATCTTTTTTTGCGGTTGAATGTCTAAAAAATTAACCAAAAGATCAATTATTGATGATGGAGTGTAAAATTCTCCAGCATTATCGTTGGTTTTATCTCCATAATGATAAATTAAATATTCGTAAATTTTTCCAAAATGGTCATCGATATTTTCTAAAGTTATGTTGTCTTTGTTATCTATTCAAATTTTTTTGTTAAAAAGATTTACAATTAAAGATAAATTGCTGGCAGAAACATTTGATTGATTAATTTCTTTAAACAAAAATTCAAAGTTATTAAACTTATTTTTATCGTTTTCGTTGTATATCATCGAAAATGCCGAAGAAATAGCAGAAAAAAGTGATCCGGTTTTGTCGGCTTCAACAATTTGTTCTCATCTTGCCTTTTTTGGAATATAAAGAATCCCTTGTCGGTTAAAAGTGTCGGAGTTAAGCGCTTCTTGAAGAATATAAGAAGATACTCCTGCAAGTTTTTCTTTGGTTTCAATTTCTTTTTTTTCGGCTAATTCAAATTTTTTAGATGCAAAAAGTAAAAAAAACAATGGAAAAAAAATATCTCTAAATCTTGTGGGTTCTAATTTTCCTCTAATTTGTTCTAATGAATCATAAATAGATTTACCAATTTGATCGTTTTCTGTCATAATTTTACCCTTTCATTTGAAAATACTTATTAATTTCTAAATAGATATCATCATCAACATAACGTTTAGTAGCGGTGTTTTTGTAAAAAAATATTTCTCAAAAAACAGAGCTAGAAATATAACAATGTGGCTCTGGAATCATGACAAAGATTGTTGTTAATGATTCGTTGATAAAACTATTGTTTTTTGCAATGATTTTTTCTTGTTCAAATTCCAAACTATTTCTGATCCCGCGAAGCAAAAATTCGCAGTTTAGTTTTTTTGCCAATAATGAAGTTAGCACATCTTTGTTAAGAAGAACTTCAACGTTTGATAGTTTGTGTTTTTTTACTAATAATTTAATTAATTTGTAGCGAAATTCTAGGGGAAGGTGCGGTTTTTTTCTTAAATTTTCGGAAACCACAAGAAACATTTTAGAAAAAAGTCCAGAACTTTTTTTTAAAATTTCTAAGTGTCCGTTGGTAAAAGGATCAAAAGAGCCTGCAAAAAGGCAAAAATTTTTTTTTTTCAATCTAATTAAATTAAGTAAGCCAAAATAATTGATAAGTTAAAAACTTCTTCAGCAGTACACCCTCTACTTAAATCAAATATTGGTTTTTTAATCCCGGAAATGATTGGGCCAACGACATTTCAATTTCCCATAAGTTGGGCAATTTTATAACCAATATTTGCAGAAACTAAATTAGGAAAAACAAAAACATTAACATGACCTGCCGCTTTGTCGTCGTTGCATTTTTTTTTGGCAACTCTAGAAGAAAAGGCAGCGTCAAATTGAAACTCCCCAGAAAATATAAAATCTACTTGATCGTTTTTTAAGATATTAATCGCTTCTTTAATTTTTGGAACGTTAGTGTCATTGCCACTACCTTTTGTGGAATATGAAAGAAAACCAACAACCGGTTTTTTGTAAAAAATTTTTTGGTAAAGATTGGCGCCTCTTTTGGCAATTTCTGCCAATTCTTGTCCGTTTGGATCAAGCATTATGGCGCAATCTGTAAAAATAACTGCCTTTTCATTAGTTGATAAAATCATTGAACTAGAGGCAAATCTATCAGCCTTAAAAATTTGAAATGCGGGCCTAATTGTATCAGCAGTAGAAAAATTAGCACCACCAATAACACCATCTGCATATCCAAATTGAACCAACATAACTGAAAAATAATTTGGTTCGTAAAATCACTTTTCAATTTCTTCTTTTGAATTTTTATTTTGTCTTAATTTTAAAGTTTCATCAATAAATTTTTTTCTTTTTTTTTCAGAAAAACTATTAGGATTTAAAAACTGTATTCCTTGGTGCAATTCTAAAAAGTGTTCTTTGCAGACTTTTTTTACAGTTTTTTCATCTGAAAGTAAAATTGGAATAATAATGTTTTTTTTTGCTAAGTTAATAGCAGCCTTAATAACTCTAATTTCACTTCCTTCAGAAAAAACAATTTTTTTTAATGGTTCTTTTTTAAGTGCCTTAATCAAAATGTTATAATTAATCATTTAAATAAATTTTTTTACCTCTTTTGCAATAACTAATTCCTCGTTTGTTGGAATTACTAAATATTCAAAATTTTTAAATTTTGCCAAAACTTTTATCCCGTTAATTTCTTGGTGTTTTAGTTCCATATTTTCTTTAAAAATGTTATTTAAATAATCTAAAATATCGGTATGAAGTTTTTGGGAATTTTCCCCAATTCCAGCAGTTAGAATGAAAGCGTCAACTTCGCCTTTTAATGCAAAAAAATATCTTCCAATATACTCAATAATTCGATTTAAAAACATATTATAAGTAATCTCTGCCTGAATATTACCTTCTTCAACCAAAGAAATTAAATTTCTAAAGTCTCCTGTTTCTAATTCACAAACACCCTTAATACCACTTTTTCTATTTAATTCATTCGTAATTTCATACAAATTTTTATTAGTTTTTTGATGAATAAACTCAATAACACTAGGGTCAATATCCCCACATCTTGTTCCCATCATTATTCCACCAAGGGGTGACATTCCCATAGAAGTATCAAATGACTTTGAATCTTTTATCGCACAAATACTAGAACCAGCACCAATATGGCAAACAATAAGGTTTAATTTCTTTTTTTTAAAGTATTCTTTGGCTTTTTCTAAAACATACATATAACTAGAACCATGGAAACCATATTTTCTAATTTTATGGTTTGAATAATAACTGTAGGGAATCGGAAATAAAAATCTTTCGATTGGAATGGTTGTGTGAAATTGGGTATCAAAAACAGCAACATGTAACCCATTTGGAAAATTTTTTTTAAATATTTTAAAGGTCTTAAAATTTACTGGGTTGTGAAGCGGAGCCAGATCCATAATTTGTTCAAGAATTTCTTCATTGTCTTTATCAATAATTGTTGACTTTTGAAAAAATTCACCACCTTGAACATATCTATGACCAAAGTATTTTAATTGTTCGATTGAATTAATAATTTTTTTGTCAATTAAAAAATTTAAAAAAAAATTTATTGTCTTTTCGTGATCAAAGTTTGGTAATTTTTCAGTTATTTTTTTACCTTTAAAATTTGCAAAAAGTGTGCAGTCTTCAGCATTTAATGCTTGAAAATTAAAAGAAATAAGCATTTCTTTTAAAGAAAAATCAAAAAGAGAGATTTTTAATGAAGAGGATCCAGAGTTTATTACTAAAATATAATTATTCATATTAATTATTTTTATTCTAATCTTTTTTTAATAGATTTGATGATTTTTTTTTATTTTTAAAATAATAAAACAGTCCAACAATGTCTGAAGGATTGATTCCAGAAATTCGAAATGCCTGGCCAATTGTTTCTGGTTTAATTTTTGTCAATTTTTCTTTAGCTTCAATTGATAAATTGTTAACTTTATAATAATCAAAATTTTTATTAAGTTTAAATTTTTCAAATTTTTGCATTCTTTCCCATTCATCTGCCTGCTTTTTAAAGTAACCATCATACTTTGTTAAGGTTTCTACTTCAACCATTTCAATTCTTGAAAGATTTTCATAGTTAATTTTTAAATAATTAAATAAGTCAAAAATATTAATTTTTGGTCTTTTTAGCAAATCAAAAAGAGAAAATTTTTTCGTTACTTTTTCTTCAAATCGGGCTAAAAATTCGTTAATTTCTTTTGGTGAAACCAAAGTATTTTTTAAATAATTTAAAGTGTTTTCAATATTATCTTTTTTTTGTTTTATTATTAGCAATTCATTGTCTTCCAACAATTTTCATTCTTTACTTTTTTGATACATTCTTAAATCTGCATTAAAAACTCTTAAAAATAATCGAAATTCTGCTCTAGATGATAAAAGTCTGTATGGTTCTAAAACTCCTTTATTGCAAAGATCATCGATCATAATTCCAATATAACTTTCATTTCTTTGTAAAATAAATGGTTTTAAGTTTTTTATTTTACAAAATACATTAATCCCTGCAATAATACCTTGCCCTGCTGCTTCTTCATAGCCACTTGTGCCGTTAATCTGCCCAGCAAAAAAAAGATTTTCAATTTTTTTTGATTCCAACGTTAAAAATAATTCTTGAGGGTCGATGCAATCATATTCAATTGCAAATCCGTACCTTAAGGGAACACAATTTTCTAAACCATCAATGCTTCTCAACGCTAACAATTGAATTTCTTCTGGTAGACTCGAAGAAAACCCCTGGATATAGACAGATTTGTAGTCTTTTGTTTCTGGTTCTAAAAAAAACTGATGTTTTTCACGATTTTTAAATCTTGCAACTTTGTCTTCGATACTAGGACAGTATCTAGGTCCAATTCCTTTAATTCTGTCTTGAAACATTGGACTTTTATGCAAATTTTTTAAAATTATTTCTTCGGTTTTTTTATTTGTGTATCCAACATAACAGTTAATGTTTTTATCAACTATTTTTTCTTTTTCTCTTAAAAAAGAAAAATAACAACAATTTTTACCTGAATTTAAAACTTCAAATTTTGAAAAATCAATCGTATTGTAATCAAGTCTTGGTGGTGTCCCCGTCTTAAATCTAAGAATCTTAAATCCTAATTTTTTTAATTTGTCGCTTAATGTTAAGTTTATTTTTGTCTTTTCAGGCCCCTCATTTTTTTCAACCTTTCCATACATTTGAATTGCCTTTAGATAAGTTCCTGTTGTTACAACAACACAAGTTGCCATAATATTTTTATGTTTTTTGGCCTTTATGCCAACAATTTTATTATTTTCAATCAAAAAATCTAGAACTTCATCTGCAAGAATGGTTAAGTTTTTTAAATTTTTTAAATAATTTTGAATAAATTCTGGATAACTTTTTTTGTCAATTTGTGCTCTTAATGAGTGAACCGAAATCCCTTTGCTTTCATTCAACATTTTGAATTGTAAGTAAGTTGCATCAGCAGCCTTACCCATAATGCCCCCAAGAGCGTCAATTTCTTTTACTACAATTCCCTTAGCACTCCCACCGATTGCAGGATTGCATGGTGTCATTGCAATTTTTGTTGGATCAAAAGTTATAAGTAGCGTCTTACAGTCCTTTTTAGCACAAATATTTGCGGCTTCAACCCCTGCATGTCCCCCACCAACCACAATTACATCAAAAAACATTTTGTTATTAATCATTTTTAAAAAGATAGCTAATTTCTTTTATTTTAATTTCTTTATTGTTAATTAAATTTATAAAATTCAAAAAATTTAGTTCTTCAAAAAAATTATTTTTTTCAAACATTAAAATAAAGTTTTTGTAACTTGTAACAAGAACTGGACTTAATAAAAAAACAATTAAAAAAATTTTAAAAAAACAATCTAATAAAATTTTTTCCAATGACTTCATTTTCTTTTGATTATAAAGTTTTCAAGGTTCTTTTAGTTGAATTTTTTTGTTAATAAGGCTCATTTTTTTTAATAAAAAATTAATTGATGCTGAAATTTTGTAAGTTTCGTAAAATTTTATTACTTCATTAATTCATTTATTTCCAAGCTTGACTTGTGTGTTATTTAAATTCATTTTTATTTGTCCATTAAAATATTTTTCAATCATTTTTAAGGTTCTTGTGACCAAATTACTAAAAACAAAGATTAAATCTTGCTTCTTTGTATTTGCTATTGAATCTATAGAAAAAGAAAAATCATTTTTTAAACTAAAATTTTTTGTTAAAAAATATCTAATTTCATCTGAAGAAAATTTTTTTAATAATTCATGAGGACAAATAATATTTTTTTCACTTTTTGACATTTTTTCATTTTTCAACAAAAGCCACCCATGAGAAATAATATTATTGGGTATTTTTAATTTTAAATATTTTAAAATTAAAAATCAGTAAATTGTATGAAATCTTACAATTTCTTTGCCAATAAATTGAATTATTTTAGTATCTTTACTATTTCAAAAATCAAAAAATTTTTGATTTCTAAAAGAAAAATTAAATGCAGAAAGATAATTAATTAGAGCGTCAAATCAGACATAAATATTTAAGTTTTTGTTGTTTATTTCTAAAGATATTGAATTTTTTGAATTTTCTCTTGTAATTGAAAGATCTTTTAAATCTGAAAAAAAATTTTTTTCTAATTCCTTTACTTTATTTTTTGGCAGAAGTCTTTTTTTAATTTCTTTTAATAGTTCTTTTTGTTTTTCAATTTTTAAAAAAAATGATTCCTCTTTTTTAAAAACTAAATTGTCTTTGTTTTTTAGATTTTTTAATTCTTTTTTTGACAAAAAAGCTTCATCTTTTAAAGAATAATATCCTTCGTAGTTTGAAGTGTAAATAATTTTTTTTTTAAAAAAGTAAAAGAAAATGTCTTTTACTGTTTTTATGTGTTGTTGATCTGAAGTTCTTATAAAATTTGTAAATTCAATATTATATTTTTTTCAAAGATCAAGAGTGTCTTTTGTAATATTATCTAAAAATAAGTCTATTGGCATATTTTTTTCTTTTGCACTTAAAAAAACTTTGTCCCCGTGTTCATCCATTCCTGTTGTAAAAAATACTTCAAAACAATTTTTTTTATAAAACCTACAATAAGAATCACAAATTACATTCGTGTACACATGTCCTAAGTGCAATTTGTTGTTTGCATAATATATTGGGGATGTGATAATTACTTTTTTCACTTAATTATTATTTATTGTTAAAACAATTTCGCCCTTTACATCATCAGAAATTTTATTTAATAATTCACTTATTTTTCCATTGATTACTTTTTCATTAACTTTAGAAAGTTCAAAGGCCAAACTTGCTTCTTTTTTTTCAAAAAAAGATAATAAATTTGTGAGTTCTTTTTTTAATCTGTGTTTTGAAAGAAAAAAAACAATTAATGTAGGTAAGTCTTTTATTATTTGAATTTTTTTATTCAATTCTGAAGTTTTTTTTGGTAAAAATCCAAAAAAGAAAAAAGAATTTATATTGAAACCTGATAGTAAAAGCGCATGATTTATAGAACATGGCCCATTAGAAACTGTAGTACTAATATTAAACTTTTCTTTTAGTTTTCTTAAAAAATATCATCCAGGATCAGAAATTAATGGGTATCCAGCATTAGAAGTTAAACAAATGTTTATAGCTTCTTTTTTTTTAAAGGTTTTTAAATATTTTTCTACAGCTTTAAAGGCTAATTCTTCTGTTGATGCATTGCATCTAAAAAACTTTTTGTTCGTTAAAAGATTGTATTTGTAGAAAATTTTTTTAGTTCTTAAAATATTTTCACAAACTACAATATCTGAATTTTTTAATGATTCTATAGCATGAAAAGTAATTTCGTTAATATTGCCGATTGGTGTCGCAACAATATCTAAAAATATTTTTAAATCATTCATTTTTTATTTATTGGTTTGAATTTTTTTCGCTTCGTTTTCAATAAATTCTTTAATTTTTTCAAGACAAATTTTTTTTATTTCAATAATTGATTTGTTTGTGGTATCAATTTTAAAAACATTGCTATGTAGTGCTTCTTTAGGATTTCCTAAGTCATCTTTAATAGTTTGTACAAAAAGTTTTTCGTATTTTTCTTTTATTTTTGCTTTCTCTATCATTGATTTTTTTTCAAACCTAAATATTTCGTTTTTTTGTTCCTTTTGCCGATCAATTTGTTTTTTTAGGTCGCAAACAAAATAAAAAACAATGTCGGGAGACACAATTTTATTAAAAACTTCCAATTTTCCTTCAGTAAGATGTTCGAATGTAATTTTTATAATTTGATTCATATATGAAAGATCTTTTTCATGTTCCAATTGATATACGAAAGAAGAATAAGTATATCTATCAAAAATAAAATTTTTTTCGTTAATATGTGGAATAATATATTTTTTGAAATGTCTAGCTCTAGATGCCATAAGAAGGAGAAAATCAGAAATCTTATAATTTTCTTCGGTTAAAATAAGATTCCTTAGTGTTTTTAGATATTTATCATTGTCTGCAGGCTCTTTGCAAAAAATAAAATCGTTATCTTTGATAAATGGATCATTTTTTAGTTCGTTGATAACTGAAGATTTCCCTACACCATCAGCACCTTCAAAAACAATAATCATAACTATTTTTGGTAAGATATTTCAATATCGCTATTTTTTAACGCATCTAATATCTTTTTCTTTGCATTTAAATAATGGTTTTTCTCTTCTTTTTCGGAAGAATCTAAGTATATTTCATCAAAATTAAAAAAAATTTTTTCTAAGAGAATTTTTTTTAAATCGTTTTGTTTGAAAATAATTTCTGCATTTTTTTGCAATAATTTATTGTAAAAAAGTAGCAAAACTTTATTATTATCACAATATAAATCACAATTTGCTAAAAAATTTAAACTTAATTTATTTTTTTCACCTTTATAACAAAAAGCAAAAATTGAGAAATAATTAAAAAGTTTTTTCGCTAATAAACTATTATTTTTTTCAATTATTTCTTTAGATATACGGTTCATTAATATATATATTTTAATTAAAATTTTAAACTTTTTTATTTTTAGTTGTGTTTGAAGTTAAGTAAAAATTGTAAAACTGTTTTATCTTTTATTTACTACTAATTTTTTGAATAAATATTAATTGTTAAGATTAAGTAAAAAATTTTATAAATAAGTTGGAGTTTTTTATGTTAAAAAATGTTTTTTGTTGTGTTATTTTAAAAATTATTAAAAATAAAAAATTTGTTTTTTTATTTTTAATAATGGCAGGGGTAATAGGAATCGAACCCATATCTCCAGGGTTGAAGCCTGGCGTTCTTAGCCGTTGAACCATACCCCTGTGGTGACCCGTATGGGATTCGAACCCATGAAAATACAAGGATGAAAACCGTGCGTGTTAGACCACTTCACCAACGGGCCAAAATGGCGCCCAGTAAAGGAATCGAACCAATGTACAACGGTTAACAGCCGTTTGCTTTACCACTAAGCTAACTGGGCAAAAATTATTTATTTAATTTACTCTTAATTAATAATCCAAAGTCATTTAATGTTTTTATGTTGTTTAACTCAGAAAAATCAATTTTTATTGAAAAATCTTTTTCCACTTGAAAAATAAAATCAAAAAAAATTATTGAATCAATATTTAAATGACGAATTTCATCATTTAAAGAAATTTTTTCTTTTAAAATTTTTTCAAATTTTTTAATTAAATAAATATCTACTTTATCTTCCACAAGACAAAAAATTATAAGAGTTTTTTTAATTTTTTTTAATTTAATAAAATTATTTGTTAATTACAAATTTTTTGTTAAAGGTAATTTTTAATGGTTTTTCTTTTGTAAAAAAAGAGTTGTCAAACAAAAAAAATCCAAAATTTATTTTTAAATAACTTTTATTATTTGAATTTACTTTTAAAAAATAATTTTCAGTTAATTCGTAAAAATGATTTTCTATAAGTTTCTGTAAGTTCCAAGAAAAGTTATCTTTATTAATACAAATTTTTTTATCTGAATCAACGTATATAGAATTATTGTATAAATATATTGTTTCGAAATTTTTTAGCCAAAAATTTAATTTTTTGGTCTTTTTAATAATTATATTTTTTATATCTGTATTACTTAAGTTGTTTTCTTTAATATTTATTTTTAATTTTTTTGCAAGATTTAAGTAATAATTATTTTTTATGTTAAGAAAATTCAAATTTTCTTTGTGGTAAAAAAACCGATAATATCCCACCAAAGAAAACAAAATTGCAAAAAAAAATAATAATAATATAACGTAAATATTTTTAAAAAATCTAATAGATTTGTAAAAAATAAATTTAATTCTTTTCATCAATAATTTTAATTAATCCTTTGTTGTTTAGGTCAAAATATGGTTTTTCATCGTGCAAAGGAAATAATAAGCTAACATTCATTTTTTCTTTTACAAACAAATTTATTTGTAAAAATGTTTTGTTTGAAATTATATTATTTTTTAAAATTCCGTTTTTTGTTTCTGGATATGCAGGAAAAACATTAAAGTAAAAGTTTTTTTTGTTGTTGGTTTCTAAAGTACTATCAAAGTTGCTGAAAAGAAATCATTTTTGGTTGTATTTTTTTAAGTAGCAGTCAATTTTTTTGGTTGGTAAATAAAAATTATTATTATATTCTTGAATAAGTGCACTTTTAAAGTGAATTGATCCGTTTTTATTATAAAAATCCTGGTAATCTGTAAATTCATAGTCACTAAAAAAAAATTTATTATCAAATGAATGGTTTTTGTTTTTTTTAATTGTTATGTAATCGTACTCTGGGTTCCAAATTGCATTTTCATTTTTTTTAAATGTCTTTTCGCCTTCAATATTTGGTACATCAACTGTAAAATATGGGTTTATATAAATTGATTTTAAAAGTTTAATTGTTTTTTGTTCGTTGTTTTTTAGTTCAATGTGTTGAAAGCTTACCGGACCAATAAAATCATTAATATTTATTGACTTTTGATAGCTTATTTGATCGTATATTGTAATTGGCAACTCATTACATTTGCCATGATTATATCTATACATATCAATGGTGTCGTTGGCGATTAAACACTCTTCTTCTCCGTGAACATCAATTCTTATATCCAAAATTCCGTTATTTTGAATAATACTTACAGGGTAGGTAAATTTATATTTTAAATAACCAATAATTGGTTTTCCGGTTTTTCTAAGTCTCCTCGCCTCATTTATGTCTTCTGTCCCCATAGTGTGTAATTTTTTAGTGTTGAAGGAATTATTTACTAATACATTGCATATCGTAAAGATTGAATTTGCATGATATCCTGTAACAACGCTTACTGTTAAGTTTATGTTTTGACTGTTAGTAATTTCTAATTCTATTTTAGAAATTCAATTGTTTGTTAAGTGTTCTTTTGAATTTACTGGAAAATTATCAGCGTATCTTAACTTTCTTGATTCCTGGTTAATATTGCTTTTATTATCAATTAATGAGTAACCAAAAGTTAAAAAAACTAAAAAAGTTAATGGTACAATCAAAAAAATACTTTTTTTTATTTCTTTTTTATATGGCAATTTTTGTACTCCTTTATAAGACAAGGTTTGTTTTTACTTATGTTTTTTATTTTTAAAAATAATTGTATACCATAAAAAAATAAAGTCAAAGTTACTATTTTTTACAAAAATTATGTTTGTGGTGTATTTAATTTTTTAATTCCAATTTATATCTCCATAAATACTTATTAAATGTGTTCTTTTTTCAGCAAAGCTAAATTGTTGGTAAGGGAGGCAATCCGGGTGCCAGCAACCAGAAATAATTTAATATTTTTTAATTTTTTATTCAAAAAAAATACCAAGGTAAATAATTTTTTAGTATTTTTTAGACTATAACGGACCATATGCCCATATATTTAATATATTTTGACTTGAATACGCGTGAAGCAAAAAAAATTATTATTATATAGAAAACGAACTTAAAAACAGTGTAATATCCGGGCATATGGTCCATACTTTAAAAATGTCTACATGCAATAAAAAATGTTAACGCATACAAATCTATACAAAATATATAATAAATTAATATGTATCTACACACAATTCTAAACAATGCCTAAAAAAAATATAAGTGAGTTAGCAAGAGAACATAATATAACAAGATCAAGCGTTTATAAAGCAATTGAAAGAGATAAACCACAAAACACAATTGAATTAAATGTTGCGCTGGAAAAAGTAAAACAAAATAAACAACACTATCAAAAACAAATAACAAAAGACGAATATGTTAAAGTATTAGAACAAAAGATAATGTGATTAGAAAATGAAGTTAATAATTTAAAGTTTAAAGTTAGCAAAATTGAATTATTAGAAACGTCAATACCTAAAAGAAAGTGGTGAATGTTTTGGAAAAAAAACCAATAAAAACCGAAAATATTAAAGAAAAATATTATTTAAATTGCTGTTTCTACACAAAAAAAGAAGTTGCTAAATTATGCTGGGACTATGTTTTGAAAAATTTATTTAAAAAAAAGTCAATCGACGAATATTTATTTATTGAACCAAGCGCGGGAGAAGAATGTTTTTTTGATTTATTGCCTAAAAATAAAATAGGAATAGATTTAGAACCAATTAGAAAAGAATATTTGATAACTGACTATTTAAAATATGTAATACCACTTAATAAAAATATAGTTGTAATTGGTAACCCACCTTTTGGAAAAAGAGGAGATATTGCTTTAAAATTTATAGAACATTCAAAAAACGCTAAATATGTTTGTTTTTATATTACCAATGTACTTTAATAGCGTTGGAAAAGGTTCTTTAAGATACAGGGTTAAAAATTTTAATCTTTTATATAGCATAAAACTTCCTAGCAATTCTTTTTATCTACCGAATGGTTTAAGTAAAAGTGTAGAGACTGTATTTCAAATATGGGGAAAAGAAAAAACTAAAATTAAAGAAAATAACTGATATAACCCCAAAAAAAGCAATTTAATAAAAGTTTTTACAATATGTGTTAATAAATCTAGGTTATGTGGATTAAAAATGATTGGAGCTTGTGATTTTTATATATCTTCAACATTTTTTAAAAACACAAAAGTAGTTAATAATTTTGCAGATGTTAAATATGGAAGTGGTATCGGAATAAAAATATTAAATAAAAAAGATGAAGTATCAAAAGTTTTAAAAGAAGCTAATTGAAATATTTATTCTACGAAGTCAACTAACAATTGCTATCATATAGGTATTTCACATATTCACAATTTAATTTTAGATAAAGTAAAACATGATTAAATCTTATAAAGAAATTTTTGTTGGCTTAGTTAAAAATGCTTCTAAAAACGATAAAACTATAAAAATATGAAAAGATACTTTGTTTGAATATATAAAATATACTAATAACACTAATAAAGGATATTTAGCAGAAAAGTTTTTGGAAATAATATTTAGTGATTTAGATTATGTTGTAAAAAAAGAAGACTATAAACATACACATTATGATTTAATAGTTAATGGCAAAAAAATAGAAGTAAAACTAGCAACATTAGATACAAACAATAATTTTCAGTTTAATGGACTAAATCCAAAATATCACTTTGACTTATTATTTTTATTAGGTGTAGAACCAAACGACTTATGATTTATACTAATTAAGAAAGAAAATATTAATTTGAATAAACTTGTTAGTATGAACCCAAAAAGCACCACATCTTACAAATATACTTTAAATAAAAAACAAATGTTTAAATATTGATGAAATTAAGACTTATATAAAAATAAATTATTTATTCTTTACTTAAAACAACTTCTTAATCTAAGAGTTTTGTGTCTTTCATTTTTTTCAATTGTTTAATATATATATAAGCTTTAGTACTAAAAAAAATTAATGAGTAGAATAATAATAATATTGCAAAAGTTTTATAAACATCTTCATAATTAGAAACTTTTAATTGAATTCATAGCAGAAAAAAAATACATAATGCTATAATAAAGTAGTGATAAATAGATGATAATATATACCAAAATTGTCATTTTTTAAGAAAAGAGAATATTTTAATCATGTGATATACTTATATATTTGTTTTTTTATTGTTGATAAGTGGGATTTTTATAGTTTTTGACATTTATTTTTTAACAAGATATATTAAATGAAAAAAAAGAAAAAATAAAACTAAATAATACAATATTCTCCTTGTTTGTGAAATCAATTAATTATAAGGGATCAAGAAACATCTCAAACAACACCACAACCAGCATCATCATGCATTATTGCTTTAACATATGGTATTCCAACTTTTTCTGCTAAAGTTATTAATACCCCTAAATAAGGAATGTCTCCCATAATTTTTTCTAATATTGCTGCTAAAACTTCACCTAAATCAAGATCTTTTAATGCGGTTTTACATTGCTCACTAGTTATATAAAAAGCATATCCCCATCAGTATCTAATAGGAATTCCAGAATTACAAGTACAACCATTTATAGGATTTCAAATAGAATACTTATCAGAATGTAAATTATCAAGTTGATTGATGTTTTGAATATTTAATTTAATAACAATTAAGTCTTTTTCACTATCATTTAATTTATTTTTATCAAATCAAAATTTATCATCTTTTAAACAATAGTTATCATTAATCAATTTTTCAATATTTTTAGTTCTAACTTTATTTATTTTTTGAATTGAATTATTATTAATTTGATAACTTCCAAGATTATTTATTATAAAACCACCAGTTAAGAATGTTGTTAATGAAATTATTTTAGTTATATTTGACATTACTTTACCTTTATGAAATCTATTTATATTATAGTAAATTTTAAATTTTAAGTTAAAAAACAATTCAACAAATAACTAAAAACTTACTAGTAAATAAAAATTAATTTTATAACACTTGTATTTAATTATCATTGTGTAAATTAATAATTTATTTTATTTGAAATCCTATAAATGGTTGTACTTGTAATTCTGGAATTCCTATTAGATACTGATGGGGATATGCTTTTTATATAACTAGTGAGCAATGTAAAACCGCATTAAAAGATCTTGATTTAGGTGAAGGTTTAGCAGCAATATTAGAAAAAATTATGGGAGACATTCCTTATTTAGGGGTATTAATAACTTTAGCAGAAAAAGTTGGAATACCATATGTTAAAGCAATAATGCATGATGATGCTGGTTGTGGTGTTGTTTGAGATGTTTCTTGATCCCTTATAATTAATTGATTTCACAAACAAGGAGAATATTGTATTATTTAGTTTTATTTTTTTTTTTTTTTTCATTTAATATATCTTGTTAAAAAATAAATGTCAAAAACTATAAAAATCCCACTTATCAACAATAAAAAAACAAATATATAAGTATATCACATGATTAAAATATTCTCTTTTCTTAAAAAATGACAATTTTGGTATATATTATCATCTATTTATCACTACTTTATTATAGCATTATGTATTTTTTTTCTGCTATGAATTCAATTAAAAGTTTCTAATTATGAAGATGTTTATAAAACTTTTGCAATATTATTATTATTCTACTCATTAATTTTTTTTAGTACTAAAACTTATATATATATTAAACAATTGAAAAAAATGAAAGACACAAAACTCTTAGATTAAGAAGTTGTTTTAAGTAAAGAATAAATAATTTATTTTTATATAAGTCTTAATTTCATCAATATTTAAAATTTGTTTTTTATTTAAAGTATATTTGTAAGATGTGGTGCTTTTTGGGTTCATACTAACAAGTTTATTCAAATTAATATTTTCTTTCTTAATTAGTATAAATCATAAGTCGTTTGGTTCTACACCTAATAAAAATAATAAGTCAAAGTGATATTTTGGATTTAGTCCATTAAACTGAAAATTATTGTTTGTATCTAATGTTGCTAGTTTTACTTCTATTTTTTTGCCATTAACTATTAAATCATAATGTGTATGTTTATAGTCTTCTTTTTTTACAACATAATCTAAATCACTAAATATTATTTCCAAAAACTTTTCTGCTAAATATCCTTTATTAGTGTTATTAGTATATTTTATATATTCAAACAAAGTATCTTTTCATATTTTTATAGTTTTATCGTTTTTAGAAGCATTTTTAACTAAGCCAACAAAAATTTCTTTATAAGATTTAATCATGTTTTACTTTATCTAAAATTAAATTGTGAATATGTGAAATACCTATATGATAGCAATTGTTAGTTGACTTCGTAGAATAAATATTTCAATTAGCTTCTTTTAAAACTTTTGATACTTCATCTTTTTTATTTAATATTTTTATTCCGATACCACTTCCATATTTAACATCTGCAAAATTATTAACTACTTTTGTGTTTTTAAAAAATGTTGAAGATATATAAAAATCACAAGCTCCAATCATTTTTAATCCACATAACCTAGATTTATTAACACATATTGTAAAAACTTTTATTAAATTGCTTTTTTTGGGGTTATATCAGTTATTTTCTTTAATTTTAGTTTTTTCTTTTCCCCATATTTGAAATACAGTCTCTACACTTTTACTTAAACCATTCGGTAGATAAAAAGAATTGCTAGGAAGTTTTATGCTATATAAAAGATTAAAATTTTTAACCCTGTATCTTAAAGAACCTTTTCCAACGCTATTAAAGTACATTGGTAATATAAAACAAACATATTTAGCGTTTTTTGAATGTTCTATAAATTTTAAAGCAATATCTCCTCTTTTTCCAAAAGGTGGTTACCAATTACAACTATATTTTTATTAAGTGGTATTTCATATTTTAAATAGTCAGTTATCAAATATTCTTTTCTAATTGGTTCTAAATCTATTCCTATTTTATTTTTAGGCAATAAATCAAAAAAACATCCTTCTCCCGCGCTTGGTTCAATAAATAAATATTCGTCGATTGACTTTTTTTTAAATAAATTTTTCAAAACATAGTCCCAGCATAATTTAGCAACTTCTTTTTTTGTGTAGAAACAGCAATTTAAATAATATTTTTCTTTAATATTTTCGGTTTTTATTGGTTTTTTTTCCAAAACATTCACCACTTTCTTTTAGGTATTGACGTTTCTAATAATTCAATTTTGCTAACTTTAAACTTTAAATTATTAACTTCATTTTCTAATCACATTATCTTTTGTTCTAATACTTTAATATATTCGTCTTTTGTTATTTGTTTTTGATAGTGTTGTTTATTTTGTTTTACTTTTTCCAGCGCAACATTTAATTCAATTGTGTTTTGTGGTTTATCTCTTTCAATTGCTTTATAAACGCTTGATCTTGTTATATTATGTTCTCTTGCTAACTCACTTATATTTTTTTTAGGCATTGTTTAGAATTGTGTGTAGATACATATTAATTTATTATATATTTTGTATAGATTTGTATGCGTTAACATTTTTTATTGCATGTAGACATTTTTAAAGTATGGACCATATGCCCGGATATTACACTGTTTTTAAGTTCGTTTTCTATATAATAATAATTTTTTTTGCTTCACGCGTATTCAAGTCAAAATATATTAAATATATGGGCATATGGTCCGTTATAGTCTAAAAAATACTAAAAAATTATTTACCTTGATATATAAAAGTTCTGGAGCCTTTATTAATTTAATTTTGTTTAATTTTTAATTTAAAAATTTTTTATATTTCATTTTTTTAGTTTTTTGAGGTATATGTAAATTTTAATATTAAAGAAAATAATGGGTAAAATGACAATAAAATTAAAAGATTTCTTAAGCACCTTCATAACGAGAAATGTTTAATTGAATTAATAGTAAAAAAAGTAAATAAAATAAAAATAAATAATGATAAAAAAATAATAACATATTAAAATTATTATTTTTTAAGAACAAAAATTTTAATTATATTTTGTTTGTTTATGCTTGTTTTTATTGCAATTAAACAATTTTTTTAATATTTAGTCCCTAAAATAATGTATTTTAAATAAATTTAATCTGAAAGTTTTGTATCTTTAAGTTTTTTAGAAAGATTTTTTCAAACAAAGATGTGAATAATGAAAAAAAATAATAAATTAATACATCCTATTATAAAAAATGGATGCATGTTATAAACATCTGTGCCCGAATATATTGGAATTAAAAAAATTAAAGAAAGAATTGTAGAAACAAGTAAAAAATAATATGAAGGACAAATTCAAAATAAATTGCTTTTAAGAATGGACACTATCTTAGGGTACTATGCGCATGATTAATAGTCTTTCTAGTTGAATGAATTAAAAAGAAAAATTTAAGTAACACAATATTCTCCTTGTTTATGTCATCAAAGAACATATTTTTTAGAGTGTAAGTTGTTAAGTTGACTTATATTTTATAGATTTAATTTATTGATAACCAAATTTTTTTAATCAAAAAAAAGATTTTGTTCTATTCAATCTCTTCTTTTTTCAGCATCATTACCCATTAAGATAAAAATATTTTCCTTGCAAGTTAGAAAATCATTTACAGTAACTAAAATTAGTTTTCTTGTTGCAGGATTCATGGTTGTTTCTCAAAGTTGATCAGGATTCATTTCGCCAAGACCCTTATATCTTTGAATTTCGTACTTTTCTACATCCTTTTTTGTTTCCAAAAACTTGTTTAATTCCTCTTCGTTAAAAAAATATTTTTTTTCTTTTTTAGATTTATATTGAAAAAGAGGCGGTTTTGCAATATAAATCATGTTATTTTTTATTAAATTAAAGGCCATTTTAAAGAAAAAAGTTAAAAGTAAAACTTTTATGTGGCTTCCATCTACATCTGCATCTGTCATAATGATAATTTTTTTATATTTTACTTTATCAACATTAATTTCTTCATTAATTCTAAAAATGCCTAAAGAATAAAAAATTGAACATATTTCTTTGTTTTCTAAAATATCTTTGTAGGTGCATTTTTCTGTGTTCAATATTTTCCCTTTTAAGGAAAGAATACCCTGAATTTTTGCATCTCTTGCTCTTTTTGCCGTTCCTCCAGCAGACTCGCCCTCAACCAAAAATAGCTCGCATTTGTTTTTGTCTTTAGAATAAGCAGGAACAAGTTTGGTAATAAATTTATTAGGCTCTTTTTTATTTACTTTTAAGGTAATTTTTTTTTTGCTTTCAAGCTCTTTTAAACGAATTTCTGTATTGTTTTTTAAGTATTCTAAGATTTTTTTTACTTCTTCGCTTTGATGTAGTAAATAAGTTTTTAGATAGGTGTTTATTAAATTTTCTACCAGAATTCTGCCAACTTTAGAATTTAGTTTTCTTTTTGTTTGACCCTCAAATTCAATATCTTGATCCATAATTCTAAGATCTAAAATTACAAAAAGATTTTTTAAAATGTCAGTGTTTTTTACTTCTTTTCAGTTTTTGTAGCCACTGTCTTTCAATTTTTCAATCATTAATTTACAAAAATTGTTGACAAAAGCGTTTTCGTGGGAACCACCATCATAGGTTCTAATACAATTTACATAGGAAAAAATTTCTGTTTCATCGTCAAAGTATGCGTATTGAAAGCAAAATCTAATTTTTGCTTTCAAAATATTATCGCTGTAACTTAAATCAATACTATTTGAGATGAGTTTTTTCTTTTTGGTTAAATATTTTATAAAGTCTTTGATCCCATTTTCATAATAAAAGCTATGAGAAGACTTATCTCTTTTGTCAAGGAAGTTAAATTTAACTTTTGAATTTAAAAAGGCTTTTTCTTGTAAAAGGTTAAAAATATATTGTTTTTCAGGATCAACATCGATAAATATTTTTTTATCAGGCAAAAAGTTTATTTTTGTCCCAGATTTATAGGTTTTTTCTTTAAAAAGTAAAGATTCCTTTATTTTTCCATTTTTAAAAAAAGATATTGAAAATTTTTGTTTATTTCAACATGTTTCAACAAACATTTTTTCACACAATGCATTTACAACTGAAGCTCCAACTCCATGAAGTCCTCCAGAAGTTTGGTATGCGTCGCTACCAAATTTTCCTCCAGCATGCAATTTGGTAAAAATTATTTCAATTGTTGGTTTGTTAAGTTTTGGATGAATGTCGCAGGGAATGCCTCTTCCATTATCAATAATTGTAATTGAATTGTCTTTTTCAATAATTAATTCAACTAAATCTCCATATCCATTCATAATTTCATCAACAGAGTTATCAATTATTTCATGAATTAAATTTTGATAGCCTATGTAGTCGGTCGACCCAATATACATTCCAGGTCTTTTTCTTACCGCTTCTAACTCATCTAAAATTTCAATTGAACTAGCGTCGTATTTCATTTATTCACCAAACCCCATGCGGGCAAATCTATCTAAGCATGTGTAAAAAGTACCGTCTGTTGCCATTTCATCTGCCCTTATTGTTGATCTATTTCAGCTTAAATCTTCGCCATGTGTGCCGTGTTCTTCAACTAATTGATCAGTGTCTAACTTACATTTTTTTGCCTCATCGACTAGTTGATAGAAGTTTTTTTTAAATGGAACAAAATTGTCGCTTGATCCCTGAATAAAAAATAATTTCTTATCTTTGTCAATTTTTTTTATATTTTTAATAATATTTATTGAATATGGATTATATCCGGCGAAAAAAGATAAATACAATGATCCGCCAGGGGTGAAAAAAAAGGAAGGGATATCAACAAAAGAAGAACCTACATATCCCATTTCTTCAGCGGCATCCTTGTAGGCAGCGTCAGATATTGCAAATTTTACAAGTTTAGATGATTCGTCGTGAAAATTTTCTAAATACAAAAGTGTTGTTGATGCCCCCATGCTAAGGCCGAAAAGACCAATTTCTGCACTTTTGTTCATATTGTAAATTCATTTTACAATGGTATGAAGTCCATATTGTTCATACTTTCCGAAAGTGGAACAATTGCCAGAAGTTCCTAAATTGCCAAAGCTGTCCTTTTTTTCCGAATTAACTCCATATGAATCGTACAAAATTACATTGTAGTTTTTAAAAAAAGAAAGAGCAAAAAGAAAAGAATAAGTTCAATCACATGAAATTCCATGGGTCATAATAATTCATTTATTGTTATTGTTGTTGTTTAAAAAAAAGTATGTGGAAATTTTATAATGAGGCACGTGGTTACCTTCATTTACTTTTAAAAAAGCATGAAAATTTTCATAATGTAATTGAGAAGTTAAGATTGAACCATAAAATTTAAGTTTAACATTTTGTTCGCTGCTATTAATTTCATCTATAATTGCTGAGTTTAATTGATTTTTTAGTAATGCAGATTTAACATTACCCAAACAAGTATTTCACTGTTGACAATTTGTTAACTTCATTGGAATATAGGCAAAAATTGGTCCAAAAAAAGTATTCGAAAAAATTCAAACTGTAGATCAAAAAATTAAAAAAGTTGAAAAAGATTTTAATAAAATGTTTCAATTAAAACAAAATAATTTTTTTTTAATTTTTCAATTTTTAAACATTTTTTATTATACTAATTTTAATTGTTTTAATTTTTAAAAAAAACTTCTGAAGCAGACTCTAAAAAATTAAAAAATTTATTGCCATTTTTTTTATTTCATTGCAAGTCATTTGCGTGATCTGCTCCATATTCTAAAAAAGAAGAATATTGTAAAGTCTGTGTGCTTCAATTTCTATTAATCCTTCAATAGTCTTTGAATAACTTGTTAAAATTGCTAAATGGAACAAAATTGTCGTTGGTTCCATGAATGAAGCTAATATATGGTAAGTCTGTGTGGTTTCTTAGATTGCTAGGATTAACATCGTAAGGACTGTAAGAAAAAAATAATTTCATGTATAGTGAGGCGCCAGGAACAATAAAAAATCAAGGCAACGGAAACATTTCTTTCAATACATGTTTCATTTCATTTACAGTGTTTGCGTAGCTTGCATCAGAAAATAAAAATTTTATTGAATTTTCTTTTGAATAAAAATTTTTAAGATAAATAAGACTTGTGGCTGCCCCCATACTAAGGCCAAAAATTCCAATTTGTGGATTTGAACTTTTTGAATTAATTCAATTAACAATTGAATTAATATCGTATTGCTCATAAGCTCCAAATGTAGGATATCCAAAGCCATCGCTCCCTAGGTTGCCGAACGAGTCTTTTAAATTTTTATCAACACCAAAAGAATCAAATACAACGAAATTATATTTTTTTTTTAAAGCAAATTGTGAATATAAAAAAGAGCTTGTTCAATCAGAAGAAATTCCGTGAACAAAAATTATTCAATTATTGTTGTTGGATGGTTTATAGTAATAATATAAAGAAATTTTGTATGAAATTAAGTTGTTTTTTGAAATTAAATTTAAATGATTTAATAATTTTTCTTTATTTTGATCTTGTTTTAAGTTTCCGTTTTGATCTAAAGATAAATTTAAATTTGTTAAAGTATCATCATCTAATAATCCGTCTTTTTTTGCTTGTTTTAAATTTCCAAGGCAATTATCAGCAGTGCATTTAATTTTTTTA
Source organism: symbiont of Argiope bruennichi (assembly GCF_051094275.1). Taxonomy (NCBI): domain Bacteria; kingdom Bacillati; phylum Mycoplasmatota; class Mollicutes; order Mycoplasmatales; family Mycoplasmataceae; species symbiont of Argiope bruennichi. The sequence goes on along the minus strand of NZ_CP070274.1, from coordinate 80,293 downwards.
TTTGCAACGTTTGTATAAACGGGCGAAATAAAAAAATTTAAAAAAAATACCATAAAAGATCAAAAAATAATTCAACAAAAAAGCGATTTAATAAAAATTTTTTCTTTTTGAAACACTATTCTTTTATAACATTTTTAAGAAAATATTTATTTCGCTTGAAGAAACATTTAAAATCATATAAGTTTTTCCAACAGAAGTTCTAGGGTACATAAGTGCGCCCGGACAAATTATTCTAACTCCATCATATGTTGTGTCAACAATGGTATGCATGTGTCCGTGAAGGACAACATTGCAATTTTTTTTCTTTGCATATTCTGCAAATTCTTTAAAATAATTTTCTCTTTTTCAAGTAATTTCATCACCATGAATAACTAAAAATCTAAATTTTTCATAAGAAAAAGTCTGTTCTATTGGTAAAGAATTAAAATCATTGTTCCCTCTTACAGCATAATCAAAATGTTTTTTAATATATTCCTCATCCATTACAGAATCACCACAATGAACTTTAATATTACAAAAGTCAGATTGTAATAAAACTTTATTTAAAACTGAGACATCTCCGTGATTATCAGATACTAATAATATTTTTAACATTTTATTTATTTTAGAAAAAAAATTATTTTAATTTTATTTATTTTATTTTAATAAATTTAACTATTTTTTTTATTAGTAATTTCTATTTTTATAATTCCTGGAACTTCCTCTATTAAAATTCTTTCAATTGCATTATCAATTGTTAGATCTTGAACATTACAATCAACACATGCCCCCAAAAATTTTAAATATACAATTCCATCTTCAAAACCCAAGTATAAAACATCACCGCCATCTCTTCTTAAAAATGGTCTAATTTTATCCAATGCTAAATTAATTTTTAAATCAATTTCATTATTGTTCACTATTTAAAAAGATTTTTTCAAGCACTTTTATGAGAATAAATTAGTGTTTCAAAATTTTTATTATTAATAGAAATTCCAGCAATTAAATTATTTTGTTTATCAAAATAAAGTTTTCCATATGATGAAACATCGTTTAGAGAAATGCTTTTTAAATTTTCTGAGCGTTTATCATAGTTAAAACTAACAATTTTAGTGTTGAAAACATCTAAAATAAAGGGAAAATTTTGAAATACATAAGATTTTTTTGGAAAAAAAATATTATTGGCAACAATTTTTGCCTGATCTAATGCAGTTGCCCATATTTTTGGAATAAATTTATCTTTAATTTCTACAACATCACCGCATGCATAAACATTATTTATTGATGTTTCTAAAAATTCATTTGTAATGATTCCGCGATTATATTTAATTTTTTGATCCTTAAATAGTTCAATATTTGCTGCAACACCGATGCTTATAATATAAATATCAGACTCGATTTCTTCATTATTTGTTAAAACTAACTTTTTAATTTCATTGTCTTTAATAATGACATTTTCAATATTTTTGCCCAAAAAAATCTTGTGATTTTTTTTTAAAATATTTTGTTTTAATATTTCCGATCCAATTAAATCAGTTTGAATTGGTAAAAGCTGATTTTTTAATTCAATAATATTAATTTTTAAACCTAATTCATCAAGTGCATTGGCATTTTCTAGTCCTAAAAGCCCACCACCAATTACTGTTGCAGTTTTTATTTTATTTTCTTTAATAAAATCAAAAATTTTTAAAGAATCTGCGTAGGTGTTACAAGAAAATAAATTGCTTATATCATGTTTTAAACCAATATTTGGTAAATATATTGGTTTAGCACCAGTAGAAAGTATAATATAATCAAAAATATGTTCTCTGTCTAAAAAATTTATTGACATATTTTTTAAATCCAATTCATTAATTTTTTCAAAAACTAAATTAATATTATTTTCATGATATCAATTTTCTGGTTTAATGTAAAAGAATTTTGAATTAATTTTTTCTGGATTTGATAAGATATCTGAAACTATTGGTCTATAATATGGTAATTTTTTTTCATCTAAAAAGAGAAAAATATCAGATTTTTTATTTATTTTTCTAATTTCTTCACAAACTTTAACTCCAGCAGCTCCCCCACCAATAATTGCAATTTTAAATTTTTTATCTTCTATAATATTTTTTTCTTCATTTATAACAAAAAAATGATTATGTGATGCTTCGCAAACTGGGCAATTTAAAGGAGGTTTTTTTGCAAAAATTATTTCGCCACATCCCTTACATTTTCAATTTAACATTAAAGATTCTGGATTATTTTTTTCACAAAATTCTAAATATTTATCTTCATTTGTAGTAATATCTTCAAAAAATAAAATTTTTTTATTTTCAACACATGTAGCAAAATTTTTTCCAAAATTAAACGCAATATTTTTTTGTTTATCAGATGGCTTAAATAAAATTTTAAGTCCAGAAAAAACTTTAAATTTTAATTGAGTAAGTCTTTGTTCAATATTTGGAATTGCCTCGCCACTTCATCCATATGAACCAAAGCAAGTGGCAAATTTTCTCAAACAAGAAAAAACTCCAAAATTTCCAAGAATATCCCAAATTATTGGAAGGGCATCTGAATTAATTGTTGGTGAACCAACTAAAACTGCATCTGAAGTTTCTAAATCTAACAAAATTTGAAATTTTTTTGTTTGATAGTCTAAAATATCAATTTTATATATTTTAAATTCAACTTTTGAATTAACAGAAGATATTCCTTTACAAATTTCTTCTAAAATTTCATTTGTATAACCGTATGCTGAACAATAAAAAATTAAATATTTTTTTATTTCTGTATTTTTTTTTGTTATACTTCAATCTACATATTTTTTAATTGCTAAATCAATGTGTTTTTTATTATCTAATAAAGGTCCGTGCCCATTTAAAATATAGTTAAATTCTAAATTCTTAATTTTATTTATTGCACTTAATAAAAAATTTTTAAACGGAGAAAAGATACATTTTCAATAGTAAAAATATGCTTGCCAATATTTTTTTTCTGTCTCTTCATCAAATTTTGAAGAAATAACCTCATCGAAAGAAAAATGTGCCCCAAAAGAGTCACAAGTTACTAAACATTTATTATTTTTTAAGTATGAATAAATAGAATCTGGTCAATGAAGAAATGGTGCATCGATAAATTCAATTATCTCAGTTTTTAATTCTAATTTTTTAATTTTTTCTGTTTCTAAATAATTAAAATCAACATTTAAAATTTCTTTTAAATACTTAATTGCAACTGTGCTTGCAACAAAACAAATATTTGGAATTAATTCCAATAATTTTAATAAACTTCCAGAATGATCAGGTTCTGTATGATTTACAATTACATATTTAATATTATTTAAATCATTACTTCCAATAATTTCTTTAATCTTTTGAATATATTCATCAAAAAATGATATTTTTACTGTTTCAAAAAGAACATAACATTCTTCACTATCTTTAAAAATATAAGAATTATAACTAGTTCCATAATTTGAAACCATTACAATATCAAAAACCTTTAAATCTTTATCCTGAACACCAACATAAAATAAATTTTCTAATATTTTTAATTTTTTCATAACATTATGCTAATTTTAATTTTCTTTTCTTTATTTTTTGTTTTTCATATAGGTAGTAATGTAATAAAAGATTTTGTATTATTGTAAATAAACCACCAAAAAATCAGTAAATAGTTAAAGAAAATGGAACAATAAGAGAAATAAATGTAAAAGATCCCATAACTACATAATTAATAATTTGTGAAGTTTTATATTTTTTTTTTGCAGCTGAATCTAGTTGTTTAATTTGACTTCGTTTACTTGTTAATCATTGAGGAAGCTTAAAAGAACAAATTTGGACTGGAACCATAATTAAAACAACCAAAATATATCAATAATGACCATGAAATATACTATATAATGGAATATCTTGCATAGAAAATGGGCCTCAAGTACCATTTTTAATTGCGTAAGTGGAACAAAAAACTCGATACATTGCATAAAAAAATGGTAAAGTTACAAAAGTTGAAGCAAATAAAGTCCAGGGCTTTAAATTATATTTTTTGTATAAAGCCATTATTTCCATTTGTTGTTTTTGTTTAGAAAATTTATCTTTTTTGCCTTCATATTTACCTTTAATTTCAGAAGTTTTAATTTGAACTTTTGACATTAAAAGTTGCTGTTTAAACTGAGGAATAGTTACAAATAAAGTTGCTGTTCTAATAAAAACTACAACTAAAAAAATTGTTAATACAATAGCAGAACCTGAATTATTTAATAATGGTAAAAAATGTGAACAGAAATATGCAAAAGGATAAATAAAAATAAAGTAAAATGGACCATAATCTAGTGTTTGTCATCAACTAGATACTTGAATATGAAAATATTCAAAAAATTTACCTGTTTTATCATTAAAAAAAATTAAATGATTATTAACATCAGTATTGTTACTATAAAATTCAAAACCAGAACCAGGAAAATAATATGTTTTTACTCTTGGATCAATAAATTGTTGTGCACAACCATAAAGTGACATAACAAAAAGAAAAACAAATAAAAAAATTTTTAAATATTTTAATGATAAACTAGAAAAATTACGTTTTTCTTTATTTTTTTTTTCTTTTATAAGATCCTGAATCATTTAAATTTTTATAATATCAATCTTTAAATTTTAAAAAATTTTTTTCAATAATAATTTTTTTATATTTTAAATTATTTTCTTTATTATTTAAAAAAAAAATATTAAAAATAAAATAAAAATTTTGATTATTATTTTTAAAATTTATATTATTCACAATTAAATCTTTTAAAAATCTTTTTATTTTATTTCTAATTACTGATAACTTAATATTTTTTTTAAATAATTGAATACAAAATTGATGATATTTTAAATTATTTTTTTGATAATAAACAACTAAATTATTAAATTTTATTTTTTTTGATTTATTTTTAATAGTTTTAATATTTTCATATTTTTTTAAAATAAATTTTTTTTTCATTTATCAATATTTTATAAAAAACAAAAAATTCAAAAAAAATTAAACAGTTAATTGATGTCTTTTTTTATTTCTTCTACTCTTTAAAACTCTTCTTCCATTCTTAGTTGAAAGTCTTTTTAAAAATCCATGAACTTTTTTTCTTTTTCTTTTTTTTGGTTGATATGTTCTTTTCATAATTTAATATTATTATTAGTTTCTTTTTTTTTATTTATTATTTAATTTAATTATTATTATTAATTTATTATTTAATTTAATTATTTGTATTTATAAATTATTTTTATTTTATAAATTATTATAAAAAAAATGTAAATTAATTAAATTTTATTTTATTTAACTACAAAAATATTTTATCACATGATAATGTCAAGGACTTAATAGGATTAAAACTAAAACATGTTAATTTTTTAAAATATTATTTATGTAATAATTAATTATATATAAAAAAAATTAACAATTTTTTTACATATCAGGCAAATCATTAGGATCAAATCAACCACAAACAAGTTTTTGAGTATTTTTTTTATAATAACAATGATAAACTTCACCTTGATGAGATATTTTATTGCCTGCCTTAAATATTCCAATACAACCAATCATTAAAAAAAGACAAATCAGACCCAATAAACCAATTTTTATTTTTTCTATTAAATTTACATTCATTATTTTTTTAATTTATTTATTCTTTTTCTATTTATAAAATTAATTTTAATTAACTTAATTTTATCATAAAAAATATATTAATCATTATTATTTTTATTAAAATTTATATAAAAACTTATAAAAAATAAGTTAAAATTATATTAATAAAAATGGAACAAAAAAAAGAAAAAAAATATGATGAAATCACTGTAAATTATACAGATGATAATATCAAGGTCTTAGAAGGGTTAGAACCTGTAAGAAAAAGACCTAGTATGTATATTGGTAATACTGGTATTTCTGGTCTTCACCATTTGGTATGAGAAATTATTGATAATTCAGTTGATGAAGTATTAGCTGGTTTTGCAAATGTCATTGAAGTTGAAGCATTTGATAATAATATTATTTCTGTTTTTGATAATGGTAGAGGTATTCCTGTAGGAATTAATGAAAAAACTAAAAAAACTACCATTGAAACAATTTTTAATTTTTTACATAGTGGTGGAAAATTTGAAAATAATGTTTACAAAGTTAGTGGTGGTTTACATGGAGTTGGAGCTTCTGTTGTTAATGCCTTAAGTAATTTTGTTGAAGTTTATGTTTATCGAGAAAATTCTATTTTTTTTCAAAAATTTGAAAATAATGGAAAAAATATTTTTTCTTTAAAAAAAATTGGTGATACTAATTTAAATGGTACAAAAGTAATTTTTCAACCAGATTTTAGATATTTTGATGAAGAAGTAAAAATTAATTTTGAAATTATTAAAGAAAGATTAAAACAACTTTCATTTTTAAATAAAAAAACTAAAATTTCCTTTTATGACAGAATAAAAGATTCTAAAGAAATTTTTTTTTATGAGAATGGAATTATTGATTATTTTAAAGAAATAAATAAAAATAAAATTGCTATTTCTTCTATTTTTTTTAAAGAATATTTAAAAAATAATATTAATATTGAATTTGTTATTCAATATTTTTCAGATTCTGATACTAACGTTTTTTCATTTTGTAACAATATTTTAACAAAAGATGGCGGAACACATATTGATAGTTTTTTAAATGCTATTTATAGAACAATTTATTACTATATAAAATCAAAAAATTTAAATAAAAATGATTTAACAATTACAAGAGAAGATATTTTTTCTGGATTAAATGTTATTTTTTCTTTAAAAATTTTTAATCCTAAATATGAAGGACAAACAAAGTTTAAAATTTCAAATAATGAAATTAAAAAACCAATTTATGATTCTGTAAGTAAATATTTTAAAGAGTTTTTGGATGCTGATTTTAAAAATTCAAAAGCTATTGTTGATAAAGTTTTAGAAAATGCACAAATTAGAACTGAAATAAAAAAAATTAAAGAATTAAAATTCAAAAAAGAACAAATTAATTCTTTAAATTTACCATTAAAACTTTCAGATTGTTCTTTATCAGATAATACAAAAACAGAACTTTTTTTAGTTGAAGGTGAGTCTGCTGGAGGAAATGCAAAATTTGCTAGAAATCGTCATATTCAGGCAATTCTTCCCTTAAAAGGTAAAGTTTTAAATGTAGAAAAAAAACATTTAAACAAAATTTTAAATAATGAAGAGATTATAAATTTAATTAAATCTATTGGCTGTGGTATTAGAGAAGAATTAGATATTGCTAAACTTAGATATTCAAAAATTATTATTATGACAGATGCAGATGTAGATGGTGAACACATAAAAATTTTATTATTAACATTTATTTTTAAATTTATGAAAAATTTAATTGAAGAAGGACATATCTATATTGCAAATCCTCCTTTATTTAAAGTAACAATTGGTAAATCTATTAATTATTTTTATTCAGATGAAGAATTGAATATATTTTTAAAAGAAAATAAAAATAAAAAAATTAATATTCAAAGATACAAGGGTTTAGGGGAAATGAATGCAAAACAACTTTGAGAAACAACAATGGATCCAGAAAAAAGAATTTTAAAAAAAATTTATCTTTCAAATGAATTGGAAACAGAACATTTATTTTCTCAACTAATGGGGACAAAAGTTGATGAAAGAAAAAAAATTATTTACAAAAATTTAAATCTTGTAACTAATTTAGATATTTAAATTTATGAAAATTGAAACTAAGTTAATCAACGAAGAAGTAAAAAAATCTTTTTTAAACTACTCTATGAGTGTAATTATTGGAAGAACTATTCCAGATGTTAGGGATGGTTTTAAACCAGTAGTTAGAAGAATTATTTATTCAATGTATAATCTTAAAAATTTTTATAATTCTTCATATAAAAAATCTGCAAGAATTGTTGGTGAAGTAATTGGTAAATATCACCCCCATGGAGATTCATCAATTTATGAAGCTATTGTAAAATTGGCACAACCATTTAATATTAATCATACTCTTATTGATGGGCACGGAAACTTTGGCTCAATTGACGGCGATTCTTATGCTGCAATGCGTTATACAGAAATTAGATTAGATAAAATTGCTACTGAAATAGTTAGTTATTTGGAAAAAGACACAGTTGATTTTGTAAAAAACTATGATAATACTGAAGACGAACCAAAATTACTGCCAACACTTTTTCCTTATTTAATTATTAATGGATCTTTAGGTATTGCAGTTGGAATGGCAACCTCTATCCTACCCCACAATTTAAACGAAGTTATTGATGCTTTTATTTACTATATAAAAAATAAAACAACTTGTAGTATTGAAAATTTATTAAATTTTATAAAAGGGCCAGATTTTCCAACTAAAGGTGAAATTTTATTTAAAACAAACGTAACAGATATTTATAAAAATGGTGTTGGTACAATTGTTTTAAAAGGAAATATAAAATTAGAAAAATCTTCATCACACTACTCTTTAATTATTGATGAAATTCCCTATCAAGTTAATAAATTAAAAATAATTGAAAAAATTAATCTTTTAATTACAAGCAAAGAAGTTACTGAAATTAATAATGTTCGTGATGAGAGTAATTTTGAAGGAATTCGAATTGTTTTGGAACTTAAAAGTAATTTTAATCCAGAATATGATTTAGAAATATTAAAAAATAAACTTTTTTCTCATACTCCACTACAAGAAATGCATTATTTTAATTTTTTAGCAATAAAAGATAATGTTCCTATTAAATACAACTTATTAACTTATTTTCAAGATTATTTTATTTTTCGCAAAGAAATAGAATTAAAAAAATTAAATTTTGAATTATCAAAATTAAATAAGACTAAAGAAATTTTATCTGGATTTCTAATTTGTTTAAACAATATTGATGAAGTTATAAAAATTATTAAATCCTCAAATGATGTAAAAAATGCAAAAATTAATTTAATTGAAAGATTTAGTTTTTCTGAGGTTCAAGTTATTGCAATTTTGGAATTAAAACTTCAAAGATTAACAAAATTAGAAATTAATAATATTCAATCAGAATTAGACAAAACAATTAAAGAAATTGAAAAAATTGATAAAATTTTGGAAACAGAAACAAGCCTAGATAATCACATTTGTAAAAGTTTAGAAAACATTAAAAATTTATATGGTCGCGAAAGACAAACAAAAATAAGTGGTGAATATAAACCAATTAATATTGAGTCTTTAATAAAAAATGAAAAAGTTATTATTTCAATATCAAACTCTAATTACATAAAAAAAACTTCAATTGATGAATTTAAGTTACAACATCGTGGAGGTGTTGGTACTTTTATTTTAAATTCATTATCTGAAGACAACATTAAAAAATTTATTGTTGCTAATAACTTAGATAACATTTATTTTTTATCTAATATGGGTTATATTTTTCAAAAAAAGGCTTATGAAATTAATAAAAGTTTACGAACTTCTAGAGGTCAATCTTTTGCAAATTATTTTAATTTTATAAAAAAAGATGAAAAAGTTGTTGATATTACTAATTTCGATAAAGATTCTGAAGATAAATATTTATTTTTAATAACAAAACAAGGACTTTTAAAAAAAATTTTATTAAAAAATTTAATCAAAATTTACAAGTCTGGCAAAAGAGTTATTAAAATAAGAGACAATGATAATCTTTTAACTTCTTTATTGATAAACGATGGAGATGAAGTTATTATTGGTTCATTATTTGGTAAAGTTATTAAATTATTTACAAAAGACATTCCAACAAGATCTACAAACGCTACTTATGGTAACTTAAGTTTAAAACTATCAGAAGGCGATGAAATTGTTTCTGTCACTCGATCTTCTGAGCCAGAATGCCAATTACTATCTGTTACAGATAAAGGGTATGGAAAAATTTTTTCTGCAAGCATAATAAAACATACAAATCGACGCGCAACCGGTAGATATGTTATTAAAGATAGAAAAAATAATGGAAATTTAATTTCCTTATTTTTAATTAATAATGAAGAAGAATTACTAATTGTGACAACAAATAACAAAACGATAAGAATTAATTTATCAGAAATTAGAAAAGTAAAAGGTAAGTTATCTAAAGGCGTTATTTTAGTAAATTTAAAAAATAAAGAAAAAGTTTCTTATTGTTATTTAAATTAAAATGATATCAATTAAAGATTTTGAAAAAGACTTTAATAAATATTCTTCACTATTGTTATCTAGAGGCTTTTCTAAAAAAAAATCTTTAAAATTACTTAATAGCTATAGAGATTTTAAAAAATTTTTGTTTGAATGAGAATCGTTAAAAAGTGAAATTAATAATTTATCTAAAAAATATCTTAATTTAACAGACGATGAAAAAATTAAATTAAAATATTTAAAAGAAAAATTTAAAGAAACTGCTAATAAAAAAAAACTAGCAGAAGATTTATTTGTTGCCTTATGAATAAAAGCACCAAATGTTCCACGTGAAACATCGCCAATTACAAAAAAAAATTGTAATTATATTGTAATTTCTGAAAACAATTTTTTAAAAAAAGAAAAAAACAGTGTAATTCATCACGACGATTTTTTAAAAATAAATAATTGAATACAATCTAAAAACACAAACAATATATATGGTTCTAGATTTGTTGTTTTTAAGAAATTTGGAGCAACATTACGCCAAGGTTTAATAAACTTTTTAATATCTAACAATATTAAAAATAATTTTGAATTTTATTCTTTTCCTTACTTATTAAATGAAATTGGTCTAGTTAATAGCGGACAACTACCAAAATTTAGAACGAATCTTTTTAAAACATCATTAAACAAATATCTATCACCAACTGGCGAAGTTCAAATATTAAATTTATTTGTTCACACTTGTTTTGATAAAAATTTTACAACAAAAAAAATTTGTACATATACTGAATGTTTTAGAAAAGAAGCAGGTGCTGCCGGGAAAGACACAAAAGGATTAATAAGACTTCATCAGTTTGGAAAAATTGAAACTTTTTTATTTACTAAACAAGAAAATGTTGAAGAAAATTTTTTATTTTTAGTAAAAAACACAACAAATTTATTAGACTTATTAAATTTACCTTATAGAATTATTGAATTAACTAGAAAAGAACTGGGAATCAGTTCTGCAAAAACATATGATGTTGAGGTTTGAATGCCATCACAAGAAAAATATGTAGAAATTGCTTCATGTTCTTTATGTACTGATTATCAATCTAGAAGATCAAACATTAAGTATTTAACTTCTAGCGAAAAAAAAGAATATGTATATACTTATAATTGTTCTGCATTGCCAATAGAAAGACTAATGGCAGCAATTATTGAAAATCACCAAAAAGACAATAAAACAATCATATTACCTAAAGCTTTAAAAAAATTTTTATTTAATTAAATTTTTTATATAATAAATTTGTAGTCGCAATAAAAAAGTTTTAAATCAGGTCAGGTTTGAAAAAAAGCAGCCTTAAAAACGTATTTTATGTGCGACTATTTTTTTAATTTAATTTAAATTCTATCTATAAAAAAATTAAATTAAAAAATGCTTTGTTACTTAAAAATTATGAAAGCCGCTTTAAAAGAAGCAAATAAAGCACAATTAAAAAAATTGCTACCAGTTGGTTGTGTCGTCTTATTAAATAACAAAATAATTTTAAAAACTCACAACAATGGCAAAAAAAACAGCATCTTTAATCATGCAGAAATTATTGCATTAAAAAAATTAGAAAAGTTACAAATACCAAAAAAAGAACGAAAAAACTATATTTTTTTTGTTACCATGGAACCATGCATGATGTGTTATGGGGCATTAATTAATTTTGGAATAAAAAATATTTTTTTTTGTTGTGAAAATTATAAATTTAGTATTTATAAAAATTTTTATTTACTAAAAGAAAATAAAATGTTCGACCAATTATTTTTATTAAATAAGATATCTTTATTTGAAGAGAAGAGTAGTAATTTAATAAAAAATTTTTTTAAACAAAAAAGAAATTCAAAGAGTTAAAATTATTTTTTATTACAGTGCTTTAAAATTTCATCTAAATTACTTGAAAATTTTAAAATATCTTTTTTTTCTTCATATCAATCTTTTGATAAACCAATAATAGCAAAAATATCGTTTTCACTTAAATCTAATTCTTCTATTAATTTAATATTTTCTTTTAAATAATTAACTTTTTCGCCCTTTTTTGTGTTGGTTGTTAGATTCATCAAAATATTTTTTATTTCTTTATTATCCATTTTTTGCTCTTTTCTTTTTTAGTTAAGTATTTTTAGAAATTATAAAAAGTTTTAAATTTATTTTTTATTTTTTATTTTATAATAACTTTACAAAAGGTTTTATTTTAAAAAATAGTAGAAACTTTATTTAATTAAATTAAATGAATTTATTATCATTAAAAAAAGGTCAAACAAAAAAAATTAAAAAAATTGTTTTGACTGAATCAAACTCTTCTTTTTTCTTTCATGGAGTTACAGAAAACTCAAATATTACCTACCTACACACCTCACCATTTAGCTTTCCAAGAGCATTTTTAGTTAACGGCTCAATTGTTACTTTTTCCAAAGAAGCCTGCAAATCAGTAGAAGTTTATTAATATTTTTTTTAAGATATTAATATTTTATCTTGAATAAAGATCTTATTAATAAAAAAAAAATCATTCTTTTGGGTAATCCAAATTGTGGCAAAAGCTCGTTAATTAACGCAATTGTAAAAAAATTTGTTTGCATGACAGGAAACTGGCACGGGGTTACAATAGGAAAAAAAATTGTTCATTCTAACTTTAACAATACAAACTACGAAATTATTGATACTCCAGGAATTTATGATTTTAATCCAACTTCAGTTGATACAAAAATTACTTGTCACACAATTGAAGAAAATAAATACGATCTAATCATTAATGTTATTGATGGTAGCAACCTAAACAAAGGACTTTATTTAACTCAACTATTAAGAGAAATTAACGCAAACTTTGTTATTGTTGTAAATCACCTAGATATTATTGAAAAAAATTTTAAAGACATTGATGTTAAAAAACTAGAACTTTTTTTTCAGACAAAAGTTCTTACAGTTTCTGCATTAGAAGAAAAAAATATTGATAAATTTTTTCCCTTTGTTGAAAAATATTTTGAAGAAAAAGAAAAAACAGATCAAAAAAAAGAGTTTCTTTTTTATGATAACCATTTATCTTTTGCAAAAAACGAAATTATAAATGACTTAAAAAAACAGCGAATTCTTCAAGCAATAAATCAAAAAGAAGATGAATTTACTTTAAATTTTTATGCTTCTAGAATTATGGAAAATAATAAACACTATTTTGATCATCTAAAAATTGAAAAGTTTGATAAAACCAAATTAAATATTATTCAAAAAAATTTTGCAAATGAAACTGGTAATTACTTAGCAAATTATATTTTTCAAAAAAGAGTTAAATTCATCAACAATGTTTTTTTAAATTTAAAGATCAACAAATTAGTTTCAAAAGTTACCACAACTACAATAAAAATTGACAAAATTGTTTTAAACCGCTTCCTTGCACTACCAATTTTAATTCTTACTTTTTCTTTAATGTTTATTTTGGTATTTAATATTGCAAATCCACTTAAAAATATTGTCGACGATTTAATTAATGGATTGCTTGGTGGATATTTACAAACTGCAATTAAAAATAATTTTCTTGAACGTTTTATTGTTGAAGGGGTAATTAGTGGGGCAGGGACAGTTATCACTTTTGTTCCAATAATTTTTGTTTTATATTTTTTTGTTGCCATCCTACAACAGACCGGATATATGGCAAGAATGGCATTTATTTTAAATGAGCTTTTTAAAAAAGTTGGATTAAATGGAGAAGCAATTTTTCCATTAGTTTTAGGAATTGGCTGTAATGTTGGAAGTATTTATGCAACTAGGGCAATAAAAGACAAGAAAACCCGCTGAATAACAGCGCTTGTTGTACCTTTTATTCCATGTAGTGCCAGACTTGCAGTTTTTGTCTTATTTGCATCAGCATTTTTTTATAATTCTGGGGCATATTTTTTATTGTTTTTATATTTTTTAGGAATATTTACAACACTATTACTTGCATACATTGTAAATATTATTATTAGAAAAAAATCAAGAATATTTATTTCATCAGTTGATGTTAATTCCCTACCAAATTATGTAAGACCAAGAATAAAAAATATTTTAACAACATCAGGAATTTATGCCAAAGGATACTTAAAAAAGGCATCAGGAATTATTTTATTTTCTTGTATTATTCTTTGATTATTAAATGAACCAGTCACATCCAACAATACATCAATTATTGAAGAAATTGCCAAAGGATTAAAATATATTTTTTATCCATTAGGATTTTGAAATCACTTAGAGTTTATTATTGCAATTTTTCCAGCAATTATTGCAAAAGAAACTGCAATTGGCGCTCTTGCAGTTTTATATCATTTAGATGAAAAAAAAGATGTTCTTAATTTTTCTGGATTTTTACATAATTCTTTAGACAATATTAAAAATATTTTTATTTCGTTGCTTCCTTGGCATTGGCTTGATGGGCTTTTAGGAACTACAAACAGCACTGCTGATAGTTCCCTTACAGAAAAACTATCTCACGCTTTAATAACCAAACCACAAGCAATTTCTTACTGTGTATTTTTACTTTTAACTATTCCATGTGTGACAACATTAGGGGCACAAAAAGGAGAGTTCGGGTGAAAGTTTATGGGGCTAGGACTAACGCTTGGCCTTGCCGTTCCCTATATTGCTTCTACGTTTTTTTATGGTATCTCGTGTCTGATATTTTCTGAGAGTTGGGTACAACAATTTTAAAAAAATTCAAAAAGCTTACCAAAAATAGAAGATAAAGCCTTACCGTACAAAGCGACTATAGAATTTAACTCAAAGAAAGAAGGCGCGTTAAGGCATACACATCATACGATCAATGATCAGATTGAAGATTGTTGATAAGTGACAACGACTTAATTAATTGTATTAATTCTCACAGTCAAATTACTTTTGATCTTGCGTTTGATATGTGAATATGTTGCGGTTTATTTATTATAAAACCACATACCGAATACCTTGTAAAAAATAAAAAAATGACGTTTAACACAAAAGAGTATTTATTTCAAGCTTGTAAAAAAGTTTACGAACATAAGTTATAGGGAAAACGGAGCTGGTTATGTAAGTAAACATTTGACGCTTCTTTCATGACATAAGGCAATAGCACCCATCTTGATTTACATAGATATATTTATTCTGGTTGATGTTTAAACCTTGAACAAATGGATTAGATGGAAGATTGTGAAAAGGCTCTCAGGTTATTTCCTCTTAATATTTAAAAAACATCTACAATTTTTATTTTTCTTGGTATTCAAAACCCAATCATTTTTGGCCCTGTATGTATCATTATTGTATTTGGCAAAGAAAAAAATATAATTTGAATGTTTGGTAGTTTGTCTTTTATTCTCTTTTTTGTATTCAAAACTAAAGAATCATCTTCGTTGTAAGAGGAAATAAAAATAACACTATCAGATCTTTTTATTTTAGAAATAACATATTTTTGGACAAAAGAATTAATATTTTTGCAAACACCTTTTTTTACAATTTCTCCATTTTTCATTTCTAAAACAGGCACAATATTTAATGAAGAAATAATTTTTGCAACCCCCCAGTTGATTCTGCCACCATTTTTTAAATACCTTATATCATTAACAGCGAAAAAAACAGAATTTTTTTTATTTACATAATCAAAAAAATATTGAATCTCTTCAACACTTTCAAAGTTTTCCATATATTTCTTGATATACTTTAAACAATAAATTAGCGGAGCAGAAACAAAACTATTGTCAATTACAAAAAAATTTTTTAAATTTTTATTTGAAATTAAGTTTTTTATTGTAAAGTAAAGGTTACTAATTTTTTTTGGAATAACAACAAAAACTACCGTATTATTTTCAGAAAACGAATTCATCACTTCAATAATTGAACCAACAGAACTTTGAGATGTTATTAAACGGCTATCTTTTAAATACTCAAGAATTTGCGACTTTGTTATTGATTCTCCATCATCCAAATAACTTTTATTTTCAAAAATATCATTAATACAAAGTGGCAGATAAAAGAAACCACTTTCTTTAGCTTCTTTCTTTGTTCAACCAGTAGAAGAATCCACAACAATTTTTACATTTTTCATAAAAAAACTATAAATTTATTTATAATATTTTAACTATTTTTTAAAGATTTTTACACATGTGTTTTGATTTAAAATTATTTTTTAACAATATATCAACTTATTTTTTAGAAACACAAAAAGTTGCAAAAAATTTAAATCTAGACAATATAATAACTTTTCAATATTTTCAAAGAACCAACAATGTTTGCCTTTGTGGGATAAATGAAGCAGTCAACCTTATAAAAATGGTTGATAAATCGATTGAAGTATATGCATTGAAAGATGGAGATATTATTAATAATAATACCCCAGTCTTAAAACTAGTAACAACATATTACAAAGGAATAATTTTTGAAAACACTATCAATGGTATTTTATCTCGCCAATCTTCTATCGCAACAAATTGCTATTGAGTTGTAAAATATTTAGAACCTAAAAAAAAAGATATTATTTTTATGGCAGATCGATGCGATCACTATATAAATCAGCCAAATGATGGTTATGCTGCATATGTAGGCGGAATTAGATTATTTTCTTCAAAGTCTGAAATTCAAAAAATTAATGAAAAATTGCCACTATACGGCTCTATCCCGCACTCTTTTATTCAATTAAACGACGGAGATATTTTAAAATCATGTGAAAATTATTTAAAATTTTATAAAAAAATTATTTGTTTAATTGACTACAACAACAATGTTATTGATGATGCTTTAAAAGTTGCCAAAAAATTTAGGGGAAAAATAACTGGTTTTAGAGTTGACACTTCAATAAAACTAATTGATAAATTTTTTTTAAATAATCCAAAATATAAAAATTTTCAAAGATCTAAATTAAAAGGAACTAATCCAGAATTAATTTTTGCTCTTAGAAAAAAATTAGACGAAAATAATTTTAAAAAAATAAAAATTGTTGTTAGTAGTGGTTTTAATCTAAAAAAAATTAAATATTTTGAAGAAAATAACGTACCTGTTGATGCATATGGTGTTGGAAGATCATTATTAAAAAATATTTGCGATTTTACTTGTGATGCTGTTAAAAACAACAATACGCCTTCAGCGAAGGTTGGAAGATGTGAATATTTTGATAAAAGATTGAAAAAAATTAACTTTAAATAAATAAAACTTAATGTTAATAAATAATTTTAAATTAATGATATAATAATATGGTCAACCTTTGACCTTTTAATTTAAATAAATTCGAGGTCTATTTATAAAATGAAAAAATTTAAATGCAAAGTTTGCGGAGCAATTTTCAACGAGCATGGCAATTGCCCCGTTTGCGGAGCAGACAAAATGCATGTTCACGAAATTACCGATGAACATAGTGGTGTATACGCAGAATCTTCATCTGAAAAAGGTCCTTTAAAATGAGTTGCAGAACATAGAATTGGTTTTGCAAAAGATGTCCCTGCAAACATTAAAGAAATGTTAGATGGTTGTTTTAAAGCTGAAACTTCTGAAGTTGGAATGTATCTTGCAATGTCTAGACAAGCATTTCGCGAAGGCTATCCAGAAATTGGTAGAATTTTTGAAAAAATTGCTTTTGAAGAAGCAGATCACGCTTCTAGATTTTGTGAAGCAATTGGTGAAATGGTATATCCAAGCACAAAAGAAAATCTAAAAAAAATGATTCATGGCGAAAATGGGGCTAATCATATAAGATATGAAATTGCTTGTTGAGCCAAAAAAGAAAATGATGATTTACACGATATGGTTCATGAAATCGCAAGAGATGAAGCAAGACATGGTAAATCTTTAATTGGGTTACTAAAAAGATATTTTAACGAAGAAATAACTTCAGAAAATTAATTTTTTTTCAACTTACTTTTTTAAAAAACCACACTTTTAAAAGTGTGGTTTTTTTGTATAAATTATTTGTTTTTTTACAATTTATTCTTAATCTTTAAATAAACAATTTATAATTTATAAAGTTTATGGCAAAAGTTATTTCCTTAATTAATCAAAAGGGCGGGGTTGGAAAAACCACATCTGCAATAAATTTAGCATTTGAATTTTCAAATCTTAATAAAAAAACGCTCTTGTTCGATTTAGATCCCCAAGGACACGCAACAATTGGACTTGGTTTTTTAAAGAGCAAACTATCAAAGTGTGCTTTTGACCTATTAGCAGACAGAGCTAAATTTGAAGAAGTAATTAAAAATATTTCCAAAAATCTTGATTTAATTCCAGCAACAATAAATTTGGCATCCATTGAAACATTTTTACAAGAAGATGAAAATGGTATTTATAAATTAAAAAGTATTATTGAAAAAGTAGCCCCAAATTATGAATATATACTTGTTGATTGTCCTCCAAGTCTTGGAATTTTAAATAAAAATGCCTTAATTACTTCAGACAACGTAATTATTCCGATGCAAGCTGAATTTTACTCTCTTGATGGAATTGTACAAATTCTTTCATTTATCAATCTAATAAAAAAAAATTACAACCAAAAACTTGATCTTTTAGGAATATTTGTCACAATGTTTGATGGAAGAACCGTTCTTTCAAGGCAAGTTTATCGTAAAGTAAAAGAAAAGTTTCAAGAAAAACTTTTTGAAATAACGATTCCAAGGAATGTTAAAATATCTGAAGCTCAATCTTTTGGCAAAGCAATATCACAATATGATAAAAATTGCATTGGTGCAATTCGTTATCAAATTCTTGCAAAGGAAATTTTATCAAAATATGAAAAGTAAAAAACACTTAGGAGATGGAATTGATAATATTTTTGAAGAAACTGAAAATAATTCACTAGAATTAGAAAAATTTTTTTCTGAAAAAAAATATTATCAAAGAATTCTTGAGGTTGATATTAAAAAAATTTTTTCAAACCCTTTACAACCAAGAAAAATTTTTGATCAAAAAAAAATTGAAGAACTAGCAGAAAGCATTAAGTTATACGGACTAATTGCTCCTATTATCCTAAAAAAAGAACAAGATAAATATTTTATTATTGCGGGCGAAAGAAGATTTAGAGCTGTAAAACTCCTAAAAAAAAGAACTATCAAAGCGATTGTTTTTGAAGAAAAAAATGAATATATTGGAGAAACAGCAATTATTGAAAACATTCAAAGAGAAAATTTAAATTCTTTAGAAGAAGCCATCGCTTATAAAAAAATTCTTGAAGAAAAAAATTTAACCCACGATCAAATTTCAAAAAAATTTGCAAAATCTAGAGCTTACATTACAAATGTTTTGAGAATTTTAAATTTACCACAAGAAACACAAAAACTAGTCTTAGAAAATAAAATTTCTCAAGGTCACGCAAAAGCACTTCTTTCGCTAAAAGATCATGATTTAATAAAAAAAATTTCCAAAAGAATTATTAATGAAAAGTTGTCGGTTAGAAATGTAGAAAATATCGTTAATGGTTACAAACTACAAGAAAATAAAAAATTAGTTGAAAACAAAAAAGAAAACTTTTCTTACTATTCAAAAAAATTAAAAAAATTATTAGACACAAAGGTTACTATTAGGCAAAATAAAAAAATTATCATTAACTTTGCCGACAAAGAAGACTTTTTTAGAATACTAAAAAAAATTGGAGCAGATTAGTCAATAAATGAATTTAAAAATTGGTATCGTTGGTCTTCCAAATATTGGTAAATCAACCCTTTTTTCTCTTTTAACAAAGAAAGCAGCAAACATTAATAACTATCCATTTGCAACAATCGACCCTTCGGTTGCAGTTTGTGAAGTTTTTAATGAAAAACTCGATCATTTACAAAAAATATTTAACGCTAAAAAAAAAGTTTACAACTATATTGAATTTATTGATATTGCTGGTCTCATTAAAGGTGCATCGGAAGGAAAGGGTCTTGGGAACAAATTTTTATCACATATTAGCGAATGCAACGCAATCGCGCTTGTAATTAGATTTTTTCCCTCAAAAGATGTCTTGCATGTAGAAAACAGTATCAATCCGATAAGAGATTTTGAGGATTTAACTTTTGAACTAGTTCTATCTGACTTAAAAAAATGTGAAGATAATTTTTTTAAAGTAGAAAATAAATGAAAAAAAAATCAACATTTACCACAATTAAAAGAAAAAAAAGATGCATTAAAAAAAGCATTATCTTTTTTAAAAGACGGGAAATTATTAAATCAAATTAATTTTTCCGAAAAAGAATTGGAAAATATTAAGGAATACAATTTTTTATCATTAAAAAAATTTTTTATCGTTGGGAACGTTGACTATTTAAAAAGATCAAAAGCACTAGAGAGAGAATTTTTGAATAAGACTCAAAATTATCATTTTTTTACCATATTTGTTGACTTTAAGACAGAATATGATTTGGCCTCAATAGAGAACGAAGAAGATTTAAATTTTATGATGAAAGAGTTTTCCCTAAAAAAACTTAATTATTTTGAAATTTTAAATTTAGGCATAAAAGTTTTAAATATTGAATTTTTTTTTACATGTGGTGCAAATGAAGTTCGGGCATGAAATTTCACTAAGGGTTCTACAGCAAAGCAATGCGCTTTTTTAATCCACACAGATATTGGTGATAATTTTATAAAAGCTAAAAGATCGAATTATAATTTAGTGAAAAATTGTCACTCAGAAAAAGAAATTGAAGAAAAAAATCTTTTTTCATTTGTTGGGAGAGATTACATTGTTCAACAAGACGACATTTTATTTTTTTTGTTTAAAAAATAAATTTAAAAAAATAAAAATATATTATAATATTTAAATTTTTTAATTTTATGTTATTTTTTTAATTATGAAAAATTCCTTTTTTTACCAAAATTTTTATTTTTCTGAATATCAGTGATATTTGGCAATTTATGCCATAATTGTTATTTTATCCTGCGCTTTTATTACAATTGTCTTTAAATCTTTTTATTTCAGAAGAATTGTTCAAATGACAAAATGCTTTTTTGATTTAAAAAGTGGAAAGTCAAAAAATTCAATATCTAATTTTTCTGCAGTGATGACTTCAGTTGCTACAAAAGTTGGAACCGGAAATATTATCGGGATTGGATATGGGATCTTTATCGGTGGACCCGGAATTATGTTTTGAATTTGAATTTTTGGGATTTTTTTAGTTGGTATTGCAATTGCAGAAGCAGTATTAGCACAAATTTATAAGCAAAAAGATGTTGAAGAAAAAGGTATGTATGTTGGTGGGGTTTCTTACTATATTACCAACGGTCTTTCCAAAAAATTTTATTTTTTGGCAATAATTTATGCTATAATTAGTATTTTTACTAAAGGGTTTTTTATTGTAACAGCAAATATCAACTCAATTGTTTACACCTCTTTATTTACAATTTCTGGAGAAAATGCTAACTTATCAGATTTTTTTGCACCAACTCCTTGAATAATATGTTTAATTATCGGGCTTTTTATTGGTTTTTTTATTTTGCTAAAAGGAGTAAAAGGAATCATAAATTTTTCCTCAAAACTAGCACCAATTTTTATTATTTTGTATCTTATTTTCGCGCTTGTTATCTTTTTTTCATACATTCAATATTTTCCAGATTTTTTTAAAATAGTTTTTTCGAGTGCATTTAATAGCAACGGGATTATTAAAGGACCCCTAGCCGCTTCAGTTTTTTTAATTATTATTATTGGCGCACAAAGATCAATTTTTTCAAATGAAGCAGGGCAAGGGTCTGGAACTCATGCTGCAGCTAGCGCAAAAATTGATCACCCCTTAAAACAAGGACTTGCCCAAGGCTTTGGTGTTCTCTTTGACACATTAATTTTTTGTTCTCTTTCTGGTTTTATTTTTACAATCGGGCTTATAGTAAATTATAATGGCGACTTATCTCAATTTGCAAATAAATTTTCAGATGATACAAAAATTATTAGCAATAACAGTAATTTTGCCGGGCACACATCGGAGTACTTTACCTGGTTAACACTACAAGAACTTTTTAGTTGGCAAATTTGAGGAATGAATGTTGGGGGTATTATTATTTCTTTATTTATTCTTTATTTTGCAATTAATTGCACCCTTGGAGGAATTTTAATTGCTGAATTTAATGTCTTATTTTTAACAAAAAATTTAAAAAATGAAGCCCTACGGTATAAAATTGTGATTCTATATCGCGTAATTGCCATGCTTGCGTGTATTTTTTCCCCAATTATTGGAAGAATTGGGTCAAGTATTTTTGATATGAGCGATATTTTAGTTTCTATCAGTTTTATGTTAAATATCTTTATAATCTTTCTTCTATTAAGACCTTTACTTGCGTCAATTAAAGATTTTTTGATACAATTAAAAAAAAATGAATATAATATTAAAAAGGAGTTTAATTTTGAGCCTTCAAAGTTAAATATAAATATAAACTATGAAAAAAACCAATGAAAAAAATAGTGTTATGAACAGATTAATTTTTGCATGTGATTTTGAAGATAAAGAATCTTTAATGAATTGTTTGAAAAAAATGAAATTTGTAGAAAAACCAATTTTAAAAATTGGCTATCAACTTTTTTTAACTTACGGCATGGAATTAATTAGAGAATTAAAAAATGAAGGTTATAAAATATTTTTGGATTTAAAAATATGTGATACTGAAAACACAGTAAAAAATATTATTTCAAAATTAAATTCAGAACATATCGATTACTTAACAATTTATTGTGGTAGTGGACTTAATTCTTTAAAATTAGCTCACAAAAAATTTAAAAATAAATTATTAGCTGTTTTGCTTTTAACATCAATGGATGAAAACGACACAAAAGATATATACAGAACTTCTTTTTACAAATCTTCATTGAGATATTTTGAAAAACTTACAAAAATAGGTTACTTAAATTTTGTTTGTTCTACAGATGTTGCAAAAAAATTAAAAAAAATTAACGAAAAAGCTTCATTTTATTGCCCCGGATCTTTTTTTTACAACCAAAACAAAGATCAAGTTCAAGGTAGAAAATTTTTAAAATCAATGAAAGATTATGTTGATTTTTTTATTGTTGGAAGAGAAATTATTAACGCTGAAAACCCAAGAGTAATATACAATCGAATTTCTAAAAAAGTTTCTTAGTTTTTTCAACAAAGAAAAAAAAATATTTTTCAAAGTAAAAGTTAAAAAGACGGTAAAAGTCTTTGACAACTTTTACTTTTTTTTTGTAAAAAAATGCTTTAAATCAAAAAAAAATGCTTTTTTCACAATAAACGGAAAATTTTTTCCAGAAGATTTTCCAAAAAATTTAGTTTTTTTAAAAAATACTTTTTTTTCATCAATTCTTGTTTATCAAGATTATCAAAAAAAATTATCCTTAGATATAAAAAATATTTATGTTAATAAAAAAATTGAATGCGACACAATAAGACAATATTTAACAAAAAACTCAAAAATTATTTTTTTTAACCATCAGATTATTTATTATCAAAAAATAAAAAAATATTTAAATCCAAAAAATATTTATTTTTTTTCTAATAAAAATTTTGTTTGAAAAGACAAAAATATAATTTTCATAAAATGAAAAGGACTACAACAATTATTAGAACAGAACGAACAAATAATTATAATTTTATCTTCAAACGACTTTTTTTCTTTGTCAAAAATGCAAATTTCTTTATCAAAAATTATTTTTTTTCTTTTTGACAAAGAAATTTTTTGCAATAGCGGATTTTGCAGTGGATGCGCAGTTAGTTTAAATAAAAAAACTTTTAAAATTTGTAAAACTCATATGATAAAAACAAATTAAAAAAAATTTAAATTAAAATATAGAAATGAGTCAAAAAATTAATTTTTTTAATTTACTTAAAACTTATCCGGTTTTTAACTCATCTGGTTGTGGTGGTAGTGGTTTTGATTTTTTTTTTGAACCAGAAAACAACATTCTCGATATATTTGTAACAAAAACAGTTACTCTTGATCAAAAAATTGCCACTAATCAAAAAAAATGTGTAATTCTTGAAAATAACTTATTTATCAATCGAATTGGATTAATAAATCCAGGAATTTTAAATTTTTCAAAAGAGCTAAATTTATTTAATCGAAAATATCCATCGAAAAAGCTAATTGTTAGCTTATTTTTTAATAGTGTCGAAGAAGTAGCTCCAATGTTTGAAATTTTAGAAAATTTTGATTTTGTGATTGGGTATGAATTAAATCTTAGTTGTCCCAACACAAACGAAATTATTATTGAAGATAAAAAAAAAATTTTAAAAGAAATTTTATTTGCTGTTAAAAAACAAACAAAAAAATTATTATTCCCAAAAATTAGTATTTTTTCCAAAAATTTTTTTTCAAACATTCGAAAAATTGATCAATTAAAGTTTGATGGAGTTGTTATCACAAACACTGCGCCCGCAACTTGCTATTTATGAGAAAACAACCGCCTAACACAAATTAACGGGGGTCTTTCTGGAGATTTTATAAAACCAATTTTAATTAAAAAAATTTTACAAGTTCGAGAGAAACACAACATTCCTATTTTTTCTTGCGGCGGAGTAAAAAATTTTAAAGATGTTTTAGAATATTTGGTGGCTGGGGCAAACTATGTTCAAATCGGAACAAATAATTTTAAGGATCCCGCAATTGTTTCAAAAATTGTTAAAGAAATTAATAATTTTTTCGAAAAAAACAATTTTTCTAGTATTTTAGACTTTTTAGAGCAGACAAAAATAACAAAGGAATAACGAATGAACAAGGATATTAAAAAAATATATCAAACAATTTGAGAAAAAAAACTAGTCGTTATTAATTTTGAAAAACCATTTATCTGAAAAAGTGAAAAAATTTCTCCAATTTATATTGATCTTCGCAAATGTTTTTCCTCATATGATTTTTATCAAATAATTATTAAAGAGTTAAAAAAGTTAATCTTAAAAAACACAACACCAGACTATTTTTTGGGGATTGCTACAGCTGGAATTTCTTATGCAGCTATCATTGGACATTCTCTAAAATTACCGCACGGATATGGAAAAAAAGAACCAAAAGGTTATGGTAAAAACAAACTGATTGAAGGAGACTTAAAAAATTGTAAAAATATTGTTTTAATAGATGATGTATGTTCTACGGGTTCCAGCTTATTAAAAACTTATGAATTTATTGAAAAAAAAGAATTTGTAAAAGGGGCATTTTATGTTTTTTCATATCAAATTCCTGAATCTTTTACTAATTTTGAAAATTATAAAATACCATTTTTTTATCTTTTAAACATTAAAGATTTACTAAAATACGGAGTTAAAAATAATTTTATTAACAAAGATATTCAAAAAAAGGTTATTAAATTTACAAAAAATTTTTAAAAAATGCATTTTTTATCTTTAGAAAATATTGAATTAAAAAAAATTTTAAAAATTGTTACTTTTGCAATCGATTTAAAAAAAAATTTTCAAAAAATTAACGATAAATTTAACAATTTTATGGCAGCCAATATTTTTTTAGAGCCATCTACAAGGACTTACACTTCATTTAAAATTGCAGAAAACAAGTTGGGAATAAAATCGGTTGATTTTTTTAAAAATAATTCTAGCATAGAAAAAAATGAATCTCTTTTTGACACCACAGAAACTCTAAAAGCGCTTGGTTTTAATTTATTTGTGATAAGATCTGAAAAAAACAAATACTATGAAGAATTACTAAAAATTAAAGATATCTCAATTATTAATGCTGGAGATGGAAATCTTGACCATCCTTCACAAACGATTTTAGATCTTATGACAATTTACGAACATTTTGGAACCTTTAAAGACTTAAATATTGCAATTATTGGAGATTTAAACTATTCTCGGGTATTTTTATCAAACTATAAAATTTTTAAGAGATTGAAAACAAACATTTTTTGTGTTTCAATTGAAGAAAAAATCTCCAAATTAAAAGTAAAAAATTACAAGCTATCAGAAATTATTGAAAAAATTGATGTTTTTATTTTTTTAAGAGTCCAACGAGAAAGACATAAAATATCAATTTCAAACGACTACAATGATTTTTTTGGGTTAAATGAAAAAAATATTAAAAAGATTAAAGATACAGCAATAATTTTGCACCCTGGACCTGTGAATAGAGATGTCGAAATTTCTTCTAAAGTTTTAGATAATGATAAAAGAATAAAAATATTAGAACAAGTTAAAAATGGAATTTTTGCAAGAATTACCATTTTTTTATACTGTTTAAACAAGTTAACATAAAATGAATATTTTAATAAAAGATAAAATTTTATTAAAAAATGCCAAAGTTTTTTTTAAAAATAAAATTCAAAAAAGATCAATTTTAATAAAGAATGGCTACATTATTGACATTTTTTTAAGAAAAACTAGTTTAGATGAAAAATTAGAAGAATACTTTTCAATCGATTGCTCTGATTTTTTAATCACCCCATCACTAATTGATGGGCATGTTCATACAAGAAATCCTGGATTTGAATATAAAGAAAATGTTGATTCATTCGTAGAATGTTGTGTTAATGGAGGTATCCTTGATGTCATTGCCATGGGAAATACAAGCCCAAGGCCAGAAACCATTGAAAATTTTCAAGAGATTGAAAAAATCCTTACGAATAAAATTGTTAAAATCCATCAAGTTGCTAATATTACTTTATATAAAAATGGTGTTCAAACCCTAACAAATTTTGAACAATTAAAAAAAAAAACCAGTTTTTTTTCGGATGACGGAGCCCCTCTGATAGAGAATAATGTCATGAAAAGTGCCATTAAAATGGCAAAAAAGCATAATATTTTTCTTTTATTACACGAAGAGAATCGAAAAAAGTCAGATGAAAGTTGCTATTACAACAATAAATTTTTAAAAAAAAATGGAATTGGTACCTTAAAAGATTCATACGAATGAAAAATGATTGAAAGGGACATTTTATTAAATAAAAATATTGATTGTAAAATGCATTTTCAACATTTATCAACGGCAAAATCTTTAAATATTATTGAAAATGGTAAAAAATTTTTAAAAAATTTATCTTGCGAGGTGACTTTTAATCATTTAGCACTAAATAACAAAATAATTAACAATACTCTGGGAATTTATAAAGTTAATCCTCCGATTCCAACTTATTATGGGCAAAAAAAGTTATTGAATGGGGTAAAGAAAAACTTAATTAATATTATTGTCTCAGATCATGCACCCCACACAAAAGAAGAAAAAGAATGTCATTTTTCTAAAGCAATGTATGGGATTACCTCTTGTGAATTACTTTTTCCAGTAATTTATTCAATAATTTACCTAAAGAAAAAAATTCCTCTAGAAAATTTAATCAAAAAAATTACCATCGAGCCCTTTAAATTATTTTTTGATTTAGAACATAATATTTCTCTTGGTAAAATTGCCAAAATATCAGTTTTTGATATAAAATTATATAAAAAAGTGACCGCAGAAAATCTTTATAGTAAGGGCAAAAACACTTTATTTTTAAATAAATATTTAACTGGATGATGCAAGTTTATAATCTTCAAAGACAAAATAATAACACCCAAAAAAAAGCAAAAATAGTTTTAGAAGACGGGAAAGTATTTTTTGGTTTTTTTTTTGGAAAAACAAAAGAATCTTTTGGTGATTTAGTTTTTTCAACGGCAATGTCTGGATATCAAGAAATATTAACAGACCCAAGTTACTTTAAGCAAATTATTGTTTTAACCTTCCCAGAAATTGGAATTTATGGGGTTAACATGCTAGAAAACGAATCTGACAAAATTTATTTATCTGGATTAATTGTTGATAAATATATTGAAAATGATTTTTTTAATAATTTTGATCAAAGCTTCGAACAATTTTTAAAAAAAAAAAATTGTTGCGGTGTATTTGGCGTTGATACAAGAGCATTAACAGAATATTTAAGAGAAAATGGATCAAAAAAATGTTGTATTACTTTTGAAGAAACAAGCACCGAAGAAGTCATTAAAAAATTAAATAAAATGACTTTTAAAAATCATGTAAAAGATTTAAAAGTTAAAAAAATAACATTTTTTTATAAAAAAGAACATTTAAAAAACAAGAAAAAAGTATTATTTTACGATTTAGGCACCAAAAAAAGTATTTTAGATCATTTTATTAAAAAAAATTACGAGTTATTTGTTGTTTCTTGAAATTTTTCTTTTAGTGAAATTAAAAAAATTAACCCAGATTTAATTTTTTTAAGCAATGGACCTGGCGATCCAAGGGAATTAGTTTATTTAATTGAACAAATAAAAAAAGCAATTGCCCAAAAATATTTTGTCTTTGGAATTTGCCTTGGACTTCAAATTATTGGACTTGCTCTCGGATTTAAGATTGAAAAATTAAAATTTGGTCATCATGGAGTTAATCATCCAATTATCGATAACAATAATAAAATTTTTATTACTTCCCAAAATCACGATTATGTTCTCATAGACGACAAAAAAATTAACGATATTGAAATTATTTTTCGTTCTGGGTTTGATAATTCAATCGAGGGAATAAAATCTAAGAATCACAAAATTTTTTGTGTTCAATTTCACCCAGAGGCGAATCCAGGGCCAAAAGACATGGATTGAATTTTTAAAAAATTTTTTAACTATTTCCAAAATGAGTAAAAAAAAATTTAAAAAAAAAGTTTTAATTTTGGGTAGTGGGCCAATTATTATTGGTCAGGCAGCAGAATTTGACTATAGTGGAACCCAGGCATGTATGGCCTTAAAAGAAGAGGGATATGAAGTAATTTTAGTAAATCCAAATCCTGCAACGATTATGACAGATAAAAAAGTTGCCGATAAAATTTACATGGAACCATTAGAATATAATTTTGTTAAATGAATTATTGGCAAAGAGAAGCCAGACGCAATTCTTCCTACATTTGGCGGACAAACAACTTTAAATTTGGTTGTTGAACTTTACAAAAAAAATGTTTTAAAAAAATATAAAACGGAAACACTAGGCACCTCATTAGATAGCATTATCATGTCAGAGGATAGGGATTTATTTGCAAAAAAAATTGCAGAAATTAACGAACAGACCTTACCTTATCTTAAAGTAAAAGATTTTTCTGATGTTAATGAATATGTGAAAGCTTTCGGATTTCCAATTGTTGTAAGACCATCATTTACTCTTGCTGGAACTGGTGGTGGTATTGCCAAAAACTATCAAGAATTAAAAATAATTTTAGAAAACGCCTTAAGTCAATCAAAATTTCAAGAATGCATTATTGAAAAATCAATTTATGGCTACAAAGAAATTGAATTCGAGGTTGTAAGAGACCACAATGGATCTACAATTGCTGTTTGTTCATTAGAGAACATCGATCCCTGCGGCATTCATACCGGCGACTCAATGGTTGTATGTCCTGTTTTAACCCTCTCAAACGCACAACTTCAAGCACTAAGAACAAGCGCCATTAAAATTGCAAATCATTTGAATATAATTGGTGGATGCAACGTTCAATTTGCATTTTGTGCAGAAAAAAACGATTATTTTATTATTGAAGTAAATCCAAGGGTATCTAGAAGTAGTGCTTTGGCGAGCAAGGCATCTGGGTATCCAATTGCTTTTGTTTGTGCAAAAATTGCATCTGGCAAAACACTTTCAGAAATTTGTATTAACAAAACTAATAAAAATATTAAAGCTTCATTCGAGCCATCACTTGACTATATTGTTGTAAAAATTCCAAAATTTCCTTTTGATAAATTTAAACAAAAAAACTATCATATCTCAACACAAATGCAATCTACTGGCGAAGTTATGGCAATCGGAAGATCATTTACCGAAGCTTTTTTAAAAGGAATTCGAAGTATTATTTATAACACAGAATTTATTTGACAAAAAAATTTAAAAAACGAAAAAACAACTAAGCTTTTAGGTTTGATTAAAAATGCTAACGGATATTGATTTTATCAAATTTATGAGTTAATTAGAAGAGAAGTAAGCTTAAATCAACTTTCAAAAATAACAAAAATTGACCCTTTTTTTATTTATCAATGGAAAAAAATTTTTTTAACAGAGAAGTTGCTAAAAGAAAATAAAAATTGTCTAAAAACCCTAAGATATGCAAAAAAAATTGGATTTTCTGACTTTGGAATTGCAAAAATTTGAGATACTTCAGAAAAAGAAATTTTTAAAATTAGAGAAAAAAATAATATTTTTCCAGTTTATAAAAATATTGATTCTTCAAGCGCTGAATTTTTTTCTCTTTCTAACTATCTTTTTTCTACATACTCAGAAAAAAACGACAGTGTTGTTTCTGATAAGAAAAAAGTTCTTATTGTTGGAAGTGGCGCAATTAGCATTGGCCAAGGAATTGAATTCGATTTTTCAACTGTTCATTGTTCTTTTGCTTGTAAAAAAAGCAATTACGAAACAATTATTTTAAACTGTAACCCAGAAACAGTATCTACTGATAGCATGATTAGTGATAAACTCTATTTTGATCCGATTACTTATGAAGATTTTAAAAACTTAATTCACTTAGAAAAACCAGACAAAATAATTTTACAATGTGGTGGGCAGACAGCCATTAATTTGGTAACAAAAATAAAAGACGACCATTTAAATATTTCTGGAACATCAATAGAATCTTTCGACATATCAGAAAATCGGACAAAATTTGCAAAATTAATGAAAAAATTAAAAATTAATTTTCCAAAGCACTTTCTTTGTAAAAACGAAGAAGAACTTTTTGAAAATGCAAAAAAGTTGAATTACTGTCTTCTTTTTCGCCCCAGTTATGTAATTGGCGGCAAAAATATGGAAATTATTACCTCAATTGAAGAATTAAAATTAAAATTAAAAACGACAAAGTTTGATTATCCTGTATATATTGACAAATTTATTGATGGTATTGAAGTTGAGATTGATGCTGCCGTTTCAAAACAAAAAATTATTATTCCCGGTATTATTGAACACATTGAAAAAGCTGGAATTCATAGTGGTGATTCAACAATTGTTTTTCCTTCAATTAATATTTCCAAAGACATAAAAAGTAAAATTTTAAGTGTGGTTAAGAAAATTGTAGACGCCCTAAATGTTATTGGTTTTTTTAATATTCAATTAATTATTGCCAAAAATAAAATTTATGTGATTGAGGTAAACCTTCGAAGTAGCAGAACAACATCATTTATTTCAAAAGTTAGCAAATTTAACTTACCGGAAGCGGCTACAAACTTTATTCTTGGAAAAGACAACATGGACTTTAAAGATGGAATTAATTATTTTGAAAACAATAACAATAAATTTTTTATAAAATCACCAGTATTTAGTTTTAGCAAATTAAAAAGTTCGGTAAATACTTCTCTGGGTCCAGAAATGAAGTCTACCGGAGAGGCAATTGGAATTGATACCGATTTTTCCAAAGCCCTTTACAAGTCGCTTTTGGCTGCAGGCTATGATATTTTAAAAAAACATACAATTTATGTAACTTGCAAAAAAAATCAAAGAAACGACTTATTTTTAAAAGCCATAAAAAATTTTTCTGAAGTGAATTATCAAATTTATGCAACTGATGGAACGGCAAAATTTTTAAAAGAAAATAAAATTGAAGCAACTTCTGTAAAAAAAATTGGGTATTCTAAAAAAATTATTAATTTGATAAACAAAAATGAATTAAGTTTTATTATAAATATTAGTGATTTTTCCTCAAATTCACATATTGATTTTGAAAAAATAAAACATTTTGCAATTTTAAAAAATATTCCTATTTTTTCAAACTTAGAACTTGCAACTGCAGTTTCAAATCTTTGTAGATTTATAAAATATGATATTAGAAGTATTTAAATGAAAAAAGAAATAAGATTACGATTTGCCCCAAGTCCTACAGGTAAACTACATATTGGTGGAGTTAGAACCTTTTTGTTCAATTATTTGTATGCAAAACACTACAACGGAAAACTTTTTTTAAGAATTGAAGATACCGATATTGAAAGAAATATTAAAGATTTTTACAAAGAAATTGAACATTTAAATAAATTAAATTTAAAGTGAGACAATTTTTTTGAAGACAACACCATTTATACCCAATCCAAAAATTTAAAATTATATCAAAAAATTGCTTTAGATTTAATTGATAAAGGACTTGCATATAAGTGTTTTTGTACAAAACAAGAACTTGAAGATAGTAGAAATTTACAAGCAAAAAATGGGATTAAATCCCCAAAATACAATGAAAAATGCAGAAATTTTTCGATAGAAGATCAAGAAAAATTTTCAAAAAAAAGTTCTTTTACCATCAGAATTAAAAGAGAAAAAAATCTAGATATAAAATTTTTTGACTTAAATTTTTCAGAAATCACTGTTAATACTAACGATTTAGATGATTTTGTCATTATTAAGGAAAATGGGCATCCAACTTACAACTTTGCTTGTGTAATTGATGATTTTTTAATGGGAATTACCCATGTTTTTCGTGGTCAAGAACACATTGCGAATACTCCCAAACAAATCATTATTCAAAAATTTTTAAAATATCCAGAAATTTCTTATTGTCACTTTTCAGTTATTGTTGACAAATATGGAAAAAAACTTTCTAAAAGAAATAAAGAGACCAAACAATTTTTATCAGATTATTTAAATGAGGGTTATTTGCCAGAGGCAATTATTAATTTTTTAGCACTACTTGGCTGATTTCCCTTGCAAAAAGACTCAGAAGTCTTTGTTTTGGATGAGTTGATAAAAGCATTTGATGGAAAAAATATTTCAAAATCACCATCTTTTTTTGATGACACAAAACTTTTATTTTTTAATTTTTCTCACTTACAAAAGCTAAATGATGAAGAATATTATAATTATTTAAAAACTTTTAGTAAAAAATTTTCCCTTCTTAATCAAGAAGACGGGGGAAAAATTGCAAAATATTATAAAAATGAACTTCAAATTGCAAAAGAACTTGATCAAAAATTAGAATGACTTGAAGAATCAAATCCTTTTTTACCAGAAAACATCCAATTTTTAAAAGATAATTTTCATATTGCTAAATTAATTTACGAATATGTATTAGAGAAAGACGCTTTTTCATATGATGAATTAATAAATTTTTTGTCTAAAGAAAAAAAAATTTTAAAAAACAAAAATCTCTTCTTTACTATTCGGCTTTTAATTACAAAAACAACTAAAGGACCAGAACTGAAATTTATTTTTTTCTTTTTTTCTTTAGATAAAATAAAAAAAAGAATTATAAATAATTTTCGAACCTTTAAAAATGACCATTAAAGATCCAATCCACAATATTATTAAAATTGAAGACGAAATTTTTTTGGAACTTCTTTCAACGAAAGAAATTCAAAGAATGAGATTTATTAAACAATTAGGAATGGCAGAATTTGTTTATCCTAGTGCAGTCCACAATAGATTTTGCCATAGTGTTGGGGTATTTTCCTTAGCTTCAAAAATTTGAAAAAAATTTTTTAATAAAGAAAAAAATCAAAACTATTATCTTTTTCTTTCTTGTGCAATTTTGCACGATGTAGGACACGGTCCATTTTCTCATACCTTTGAATACATTAGCAAAAATAAATTTTTACACGAAGAAATTACCAAAAAAATTATTTTAGATCCTGTGAGTGAAGTTAATAAAGTTCTAAAAAAATACGAAAAAAAATTAAATATTTCTCTAATTAAAGAAATTATTGAAGTTTTTGATAAAAAATATTCAGATAAATGAATCGTAGACTTATTATCATCAGACATTGATATCGACAGAATTGATTATTTATTAAGAGATTGTTATTTTTCTGGAGCAAAATATGGAGATTTTGATGCTAAATGACTAATTAGTAGTATGGAACTAAAAAACAATTTGCTATATTTTAATAAAAATGCCATTTCTGCCATCGAAAATTACTTAATTTGCAGATACCACATGTACAATGCTGTTTATTGCCATATGAAAGTGTCTGGATATGATTTTTTACTTTGCAAAACTATTGAAAGATACATTTTTTTATATAAAAATAACTTTGTTTTTAAAAATAATTATTTTTATTTAATATTTTTTGTAAAAGAAGAATTTGATTTAAAACTATTCTTAAAATTAAATGACTTTAACATTTGATCTGATATTTACAAACTAGTTGAAGAGAAAGATGATGTTTTACAGAAACTATCCCAAGGATTTTGATATCGAAATTTTTTCAAAGTAATTAGCATTAACGAAAAAAATTTTCATCTTATTGAAAAAATAAAAGCCACTTTCCAAAAAAATAATTATAACCTCGAATATTTTTTTGGAGTTAGACAATTTCAATTAAGCATTATTAACGAAAAAACTACTTCAATAAAAATTTTAGAAAATGATAAAGCAAGAGACTTTTTTGAAGTTTCAAATCTTTCAAAACTTTTGACTAAGAAAATCCAACTTAACTATCTATTTTTTTATGAAAATTAGTAATTTAAATTTAGAAGACATTTTAGAAATCACAAAAGAGGTAATTAATAATTTTTTTATTAATTCAAAAATTACCAAAAAACCATTAATTTTTAATTTTTTACTCCCAAAAAACATTGAAAATGGCGATATTTGTTGCAATATTTTTTTAAAATATCCGCATCTACTCGTAAATAATAACCTAGAAAAATTAATTCAAATTTTACAAAAAAATAATTTTTTTGAAAAAATATTATTTAACAAAGGATTTTTAAACTTTTTTTATTCGCTTTCACTTCAAGAAATTTTTTTTAAAAATATTTTTTTAAAAAATTTAAAGTACAAAAACAAAAAAGTTTTGGTTGAATATGTTTCTGCAAATCCGACCGGAAAGTTGCATCTAGGGCACGGAAGAAATGGGGTATTTGGAGATGTTCTTTTTAAAACTTACTTATTTTTTGGATTTAATGCAAAAAATAATTATTATGTTAATGATTCTGGGAAACAAATTGATATTTTAATTGAATCATTAGAAAAAAAAGCCGCAAATAGTTTAGATGTTTTGCCATATGAAGGCCCTTATTTAGACATTCTTAAAAATAAGTATCAAAAAAAATCATGAAATAATTTATCAAAAGAAAAATTAAGACAAATTGTTGTTTTGGAAATTTTGGAAAAGTTTATTTACGTTTTAAAAAAAATTTCCATTTCTTTTGAAACCTTTACTTATGAAAGTGAAGTTTTAACTTGTCACAAAAGCAAAATTATTGATTATTTTTGAAAAAATAATTTAATTTATGAAAAAGACGGCGCTATTTGGTTAAAATTTTTTGAAAATTTTGACTATGAAGATCGAGTTTTAATTAAACAAAATGACAAAAATTCTTATTTAATTGGTGATATTTGCTGTCAGTATGAAAGATTTTTGCAAAAATATAAAAAAATTATTATTATTTTGGGAGCAGATCACATCGACTACATTACAAGACTAAAATACACCCTTTCATTGTTAAAAATTAACAATAAAAATTGAGAATTAATACCATTACAAATTATTAATGTTGCATCAAAAGACACAACCAAAAAAATGTCAAAAAGAGAGGGAACTGCAATTGACTTGGAAGAATTTATTGATGATATAGGGGCAGAAAAAATTCGATTTTTTTTAATTTCTTATACAAAAAACAGTCCCTTAACCCTAGACTTAGAAAAGATCCAACAAATGGAAAAAAGCAATAGCTATTACTACTGCCAATATGTTTTTGCAAGAATCAACGGACTTTTATCAAAACATTTACTCAAAAATGAAAAAAAATTATTTTTCTATCATTTAAGTGACAAAGAAATAAATTTATTCAAATTTGCATTGTCATTTAGAATTCATCTTTTGCTTCTAATTGATCAAAACGAACCCCATAATATTTATAAGTTTTTACTAGAACTTGTAAAAAGATTTCATAAGTATTATGAAAGTGAAAAAATAATTTCAGATAATAAAATCAAAACCGAAATAAAATTATCTTTAGTGCTTTTTATTAAAAAAATTTTAGAAAAAATTTTTGAAATAATTTCTATAAAACCAATCGAAAAAATGTAAACCATGAAAAAAAAAATAAAATTTGATTTTGAAGATATAAATTTAGTTGCAAGAAAATGCATTGTAAAATCAAGAAAAGAATGTGATACTTCAGTAAAACTGTCTGATTTTAAATTTGATTTGCCAATTATTCCTGCCAATATGAGTACGATAATCTCTAAAAATTTGTGTATTTGGCTGGCACAAAATAATTATTTTTACATTATGCACCGATTTTTTGACGATCAAATTGAATTTTGTAAGGAAATGAAAAGATTGAACCTTTATATCTCAATCAGCATTGGGGTAAAAAAAACTGATGAAAATTTTTTGATTGAATTAATAAAAAGCGATCTTATTCCAGATTTTATTACCATTGACATTGCCCATGGTCATAGCAAAGCTATGGAAAAAATGTTATTATTTGTTAAAAATACTTTTGCATCACTTAAAAAAAAACCTTTTATTATTGCTGGTAATGTAATGACCATCGAAGCAATTAAAGACTTGTCAAAATGAGGGGCAAATGCAATAAAATTCGGGATTGGGCCAGGCAAAGTTTGCATTACAAAATTAAAAACTGGGTTTGGAACTGGTGGATGACAATTAAATGCTTTAAAAGATGTCTCTGAAGTAGCAAAAAAACTAAACATTCCTTTAATTTTGGATGGTGGTGTTAGATGCAATGGTGATATTACAAAATCACTAGCGTTTGGTGCAACCATGGTGATGTGTGGTAATTTATTGGCAGGCCATGACGAATGCGCTGATGCAAAAACAGTCGAAATTAATGGAAAAAAATACAAAGAATATTATGGATCTGCAAGTATTTTTAATAAAAATAATAATTCAAATATTGAAGGAAAAAAAATTTTGGTTTTATATAAGGGTTCTATTAAAGATACCTATCGAGAAATTAAAGAAGACTTACAGTCCTCAATTTCTTATAGCGGAGGTAAAGATCTATCATCACTAAAAGAGTGCGATTATGTTATTATTAAAGGCACAATTACTAACAGCGATTATCGCTAAATTACATTTTTTTGATTTTTAAAATAAAATAAGACTATTAATTGAAAGTATTACATTATGGAAAACAACATATTAGATAAAATTATTGAAGAATTCAAAAACATTTTAGAGGAAAAAAAAGAACCAATTAATTTTTATGAACTTTTTGAAGAGGCTTGTAAAAATTTAAAAATTGATGAAAAAAACGTTGACTTAATGAGCGATGTTTATTACAAAGTTATGATTTTAAAGGATTTTTTATTAGTTGGAAAAAATGAATGAGCTCTAAGAAAATTTTATAAGTATCAGACAATTAAAAAATTTAATGATGAAACAATGAAAATTGAAAAAGATTCTGAATTAAATGAATCAGAATCAGCAAAAGTTGATGAAACTTTAGAAAAAAACCCAGAAAAAGAAGATAAAATCGATGAAGATTTACCAATTGGAATTGATGATGACGAAGAAGAAGACTCTTAAAATAATTATTTTTTAGGATGAACTTAAAAGAACCTTATTATATTTTTGTTGTTGGTGGTGTTTGCTCATCTTTGGGTAAAGGCCAAATTACGGCATCAATTGCATATCTTTTAAAGAGTATGAATAAGAATGTTTTTATTAAAAAACTAGATCCTTATTTGAATGTTGATCCAGGAACAATGAATCCATCCCAACATGGAGAAGTTTTTGTGACTCACGATGGAATCGAGACCGATCAAGATTTAGGAACATATGAAAGACTTACGGGTATTTTATCAAACATTAATTCAAATATAACTTCTGGAAAAATTTATCAAAATCTTATTTTTTCTGAAAGACAAGGACAATTTCACGGCAATACAATTCAAACTATTCCCCACATTACCAATGAAATTATTAATTTTATTGAAAAAGATAATAAAAAATACGACTTTGTTGTTATTGAAATTGGTGGAACAACCGGTGATATTGAAATGGAGCCATTTTTAGAAGCACTTCGTCAATTAATTATTAAAAAAAAGTTTAAAATTTGTGTTTGCCAACTAGTTTGAACGCCATTATTAACATCAGTAAATCAAATAAAAACAAAACCAGCACAAAATGCTATAAAAATGTTAAATATGGCCGGAATTCAGCCAAATATTTTATTTATTCGTTCAAGTTTAAAATTAAAAGTTGAAGACAAAAAAAAACTTGCATTGTTTGGAAATATTAATGAAGATTATGTTTTTGAAATTTTAGATTTAGACAATATTTTTTTACTACCAGAGCACCTATTAATACAAAATTTTTTATCAATGATTTTAAAATTTTTCAATATTGAAGAACAAATTTCATTGAATATTAATAAACTAAAAGTTTTTAATCAAAAGTGCCACGAGATTTTGTTACAAAAAGATAAAAAAAATATTTTTTTAATTTGTAAATATACAGATATTGAAGATTCATATATTTCCTTAATTTATGCGATCAAATTTGCAGCCATTAAAGAAAATATTAATTATAAAATTACTTTTATTAATGCTAAAAAATTATTTCAAGACAATTATCAAGAAGTTTTAAAAAATGCTGAAGGTATTATTGTTCCTGGAGGTTTTGGGGAAAATGGATTTGAAGGAAAAATATTGGCTTGTAAATATGCAAGAGAAAATAACATTCCATTTTTAGGAATTTGCTATGGTTTACATACATGTCTTGTAGAATTTGCAAGAAACGTGCTAAATTTAAAGGACGCAAATACAGAAGAAATCGCTCCATCTACAAAAAACAAAGTAATTCATCTTGTTAAAGGGAAAAAAACCTCTGACAATCTTGGTGGAACTTTAAGACTTGGCAATTATCAATGCATCTTAAAAAAAAATACACTAACTTTTGATATTTACAAAAAAAATTTGATTTTTGAAAGACATCGTCATCGATACGAAGTAAATGAAAAATTTTTGGATAAATTTGAAAAATTTGGATTTATTGTTTCTGGGGTTTGTTCTCAAAGCAAATTAGTAGAAATTATGGAATTAAAAACACATCCCTTTTACATTGGATGTCAATTTCATCCAGAATTCAACCAAACTTTTGACAATCCTGCGCCATTATTTTTAAAATTTATTCAAAAAGTTGCTAAAATTAGCTAAGGAGAGGTTTAATTCTTTTAATGTATAAAAATTTTAATATAAATAATTTATTACCTGCTGGAAAATTAGTAAAAAAAGCTTTCGAAAATGGCTATGCTGTACCACAATTTAATGTTTTAAATTTGGTTTGAGCAAAAACAATTTTGCTAACTTGTCAAGAGGCAAATTCACCAGTAATTTTAGGTTTTAGTGTTAGTGCTATCAAATATATGGGTGGATACGAATCAGTGGTTAATATGGTTAATTCTTTAATCAAAGGATTTAATATTACTATACCGGTTGCTACAAATCTAGATCACGGCCCAACACATGATGCTTGTATAAAAGCAATCAATGCTGGTTTTTCTTCAATTATGTATGATGGTAGTAGCTTACCAATTGATGAAAATGTTCGTAATACTAAAAAAATATCTGATATTTGTAAACAATACGATATTTCTTTAGAGGGCGAAGTTGGTGTTGTTGGTGGTGAAGAAGATGGTGTTGTTGGTGAAGTTATGTATGCAAAAATTGATCATTGCAAAAGACTTGTAGAAGAAGGATGTGTTGATATTTTGGCTGCATCGCTTGGTAGCGTTCACGGGCATTACAAAGGACAACCTCATTTAGGCTTTGAAAAGATGGCAGAACTTAAAGAAAAAATTAATGTTCCTTTAGTTCTACATGGCGGAAGCGGGATTCCAGACGATATGATTAAAAAATCTATTAGCTATGGTGAATCAAAAATTAATGTTAGCACTGAGCTTTTAGATGCATTTTGCTATGGTATAAAAGGATATTTTGATCAAAACAAACATCTATTACCCAAAGGGTATGATCCAAGAATCATTTTTGAAGATGGAATAATTCCAATGAAAAAAGTTCTTTTACATAAAATTAATTTATTTGGAAGTAATAATAAGGGATAATATATGAAAAAAAAAATTCACCCACAAAGAAATTTTTTTAAAATTAAATGTTCTACTTGCGGTACAGAGTATGAAATTTTTAGTACCAAAAAAGAAATAAAAACTGATACTTGCTCCCATTGCCACCCATTTTATATTGGAGAAAAAAAATATGAACGTGTTTTTGGTAGAGTTG
Source organism: symbiont of Argiope bruennichi (assembly GCF_051094275.1). Classification (NCBI taxonomy): domain Bacteria; kingdom Bacillati; phylum Mycoplasmatota; class Mollicutes; order Mycoplasmatales; family Mycoplasmataceae; species symbiont of Argiope bruennichi. The sequence continues at coordinate 40,166 of NZ_CP070274.1, read as the reverse complement.
AGCAATTTAACAAAAAATATCAAAAATAATTTTTTTTGTTAATGGAAAAAGATATTTTTAAAAAATTAGAAGAAAAACATCAAGAATATCTATCTTTAACTAAAGAACTTGATTTATTTGATGAAAAGCAAAACATTTCTTTAAAAATTGATTTACTAAAGAAACAGTCTCTTTTGTTACCATTTGAGGACGCTTACCATAAATTTTTACATTTAAAAAATTTAATTAAAAATTACGAACAAGAAATTGAACAAGAAACATCTACAGAGTTTTCTGATTTATTAAAAAAAGAAAAAAATGAAGTTGTAACTTCTTTTAATAATTTTTTATCAGATATTAAAAATTTATTTTTATCAAAAATAAATGAGGATGATTATAAAAATGTTATTGTAGAAATTCGCGGCGCTACTGGTGGTGATGAGGCAAATATTTTTGCAAATGACTTGTTTGAAATGTATTTAAATTACGCCAATAAAAATCACTGAAAAGTAGAAATTATTGAAGTATCTAAAGAAAATGATGGCATTTCTCATGCTTTTTTCACCATAAAAGGAAAAAATGTTTACAAAAGAATGAAATTTGAATCAGGGGTACATAGGGTTCAAAGAATTCCTAAGACTGAATCAAAAGGTAGAGTTCATACTTCAACAGCAACAGTTGCAATTTTGCCAGAAATAAATGAAATAAAAATAAAAATTAACCCAAGTGATTTAAAAATTGACACATATAGAGCATCTGGTGCTGGTGGCCAACACGTAAATACTACCGATTCTGCCGTAAGAATAACACATATTCCTACAAATACTGTGGTAACAAGTCAAGATGAGAGAAGTCAACACGAAAACAAAAGAAGAGCTTTAAAAGTTTTAGAATCAAAAATTTATTTTAATGAATTAGAGAAACAAGAACAAGAAATTTATAAAATAAGAAAAGTTCAAATAAAACTTGGAAAAAGATCTGATAAAATCAGAACTTATAATTTTGCAAGAAATCAAGTTATTGATCACAGATTTAATGTATCTTTAAATCGACTTGATGAAATAATGAATGGAAATTTGGATGAATTTATTGATCAACTAAATGAAATTTATGAAAAAAAAGCCCTTTTTGGTGACCAATAACGATGTTTTATTATTTTTTCAAAAAAAGCTAGAAGAAAAAAAATTAAACCAAAATTTATCACACTTATTTTTATTTTTATTGACAAAAGTTACTAATTATTCAGATATTTTTTTAATCTTAAATAAAAAAATTAACTTCTCTGAACATAAAGCAAAAAAACTAATTAAATCATATTGTGAAAAAAATATTCCCTACCAATACTTTTTTTGCAAATGTTTTTTTTTAGACAAAACTTTTTATATTAAAAAAAAAGTTTTTGTCCCACGTCCAGAAACAGAGCAATTAGTAGTAATTGTCAAAAAATTTTTAACATACTATCCCTTTTTCAAAGCATATCCATTAATTGATCTTTGCAGCGGGACTGGAGTAATTGGAGTATCACTTGCAAACTTCTTTGAAGAAATTTTTTTTGTAGAAAAAAGTTTTGTTGCAAGAAAATGTATTAAAAAAAATATTAAACACCTAAAAAATAAAAAAATAAAAATATTTTGTAACGCCTTTAAATTCAAAAAAAAAATTACTTTTTTAGTTTCAAATCCCCCATATTTAAAAAAAAATGAAGATATTTGTAATTTTTCTAAAAATGAACCCAAAAACGCTTTTTTTTATAAAAGCCATGAAAATGATTTTATTATCGACTTTTTAGAATATGCAACAAAAAACAATTTGCTTAACAAAAAATATTTTTTAATTTTTGAAATAAATTTTCATAACTTAGAAATGTTTTTAAAAAAATTAAAAAACATTGATCTAAAATTTTATTTAATTAAAGACTTAGAAAACAAAACTAGATTTTTGATCATAACTTCTTTAAATATTTTGCCAACTATCTTAAATCAAATAAGTTTTTAGATTATGAAAAATTAAGAAATTTTTTTGGTCACCCAAAGTTAATTTAATTATTAAGTTAAGACAGGATAAAATGAAGACAAACATATAAACTTTTTTAAAAGAAAAAATTAAAGTACTTAAAAATTTGGTTAATTTAGAGAACAAATACAGTTAATTTAATTGTTAGTAAAAATTTTTTTAAATATTTAAAATTAGTTATTAAGTTTTAAGTTAAGGTGTACTCGTGAATAAATTTTTAAAAGAACAAACCAAAAAACTTGAAAAATTGGTAGATTTAGAAAAAAAAAGGCAGTTTTCAACAATAAATCTAATTGCTAGTGAAAATTTTTGTAGTGAAGAAATTTGTAAACTTACAGGATCATGTCTTACAAATAAGTATGCTGAAGGATACCCTAATAAAAGATATTATGGAGGGTGCGAATACATTGATGAAATTGAAACTATGGCAATTGAACTTGCAAAAAAGCTATTTAATGCAGAATATGCTAATGTCCAACCTCATTCTGGCAGCCAAGCAAATGAAGTCATTTATTTTGCTTTTTTAGAAAAAAATGATACCATTCTTGCCATGGATTTAAATTCAGGCGGGCACTTATCCCACGGATACAAACTAAACATTAGCGGTAAAAATTACAACTTTATTCATTATCACGTAAACAAGGAAACTTATTTGCTGGATTATGATGAAATTTTAAATTTAGCGTTAAAACACAAACCAAAAATTATTTTGGCTGGTGCTAGCGCTTATAGCAGGGCAATTGACTTTTCAAAGTTTCGTGAGATTTGCGATAAAGTTGGAGCATATCTACACATTGATATGGCACACATTTCAGGTCTTGTATGCACAAATAATCACCCACATATTTTTCCATACGCAGACTTTGTTACAACAACAACTCATAAAACCCTAAGAGGTCCTAGATCCGGATTGATTCTTGCAAAAGAAAAATACAAAAAATCAATTAACAGAAGCTTGTTTCCCGGAATTCAGGGTGGCCCTTTGGAGCATGTAATTGCTGCAAAAGCTCAATGTTTTATTGAAGCATTGGATCCAAAATTTAAAAATTACATTGATCAAGTAATTTTGAATGCAAAAGCAGTTGCTAAAAGATTTTTAGAGTTAAACTACTATGTTTTAACAAATGGAACTGACAATCATATTATAAATATTGACATTTTAAAAAGTAAAAATATCACTGGTTTAAAAGCCCAAACAATTTTAGAAAAAACCGGGATTATTTTAAATAAAAATGTGATTCCCTTTGAAAGTCTTTCAGCAAATGAAACTTCAGGAATTAGAATTGGGACTCCTTTTATGACAACAATGGGATGAAAAGAAAAAGATTTTATAAAAGCTGTAAATTTAATTGATAAAATTTTAAGTTGTGAACCAAACGAAGAACAAATTAATAATTTTAAAAAAGAAGTTAAAAAATTACTTTCAAATAAAAAATAGAATTTTTTATTTCTTTTTACTTCATTTTTTTTGCTTTTTTGTTGTTCTAATAATTTTTTTTACAAAAAAATACAGTATTTATTTTCTTATATATTACTTGCTAAGTGTTTTTCTAACGGTTTTTTACAATATATCATCACTTTGAAGCATTAATTACTTAGTAAATAATGCCAAAAATCAAAATAAAATTTCTAAACAAATAAAGAATTGATATCTTTTTGTCTGATTTTTGAGACTTTTAATTATGGCAACATTTTTTGCTATTTTTTTTGTTTTTGTGAAAAATGTTTCAATTTTGGGAATAATTTTGGGAGTTTCTTTTTCTCTACTTATTAACTTTTTTTTTATTTTTGTTCAAAAAAATAAAGAAAATCAATTGCATTATAAAATTTAAAGACTTTTTAACTTGTTTTTTAAAACTATTTTAGTTTCAAAAATTAAAAAATTTTGTTTCAATTTATATTATTTATATTAAAATAAAAATGATAAATTAATAAAGTTATGTTCCATTTTAGTTTTTTTACAATTAAATATCATTTTCAAACACAATTAATTACAATCTTAATAACCTTTATTATAATTTTTTTTCTAATAATTACATATTACATAAAAAATTTAAAGTCAAAACCGAACAAGTCTCCATCTGGATATGTCTTGGTGGTTGAAAATTACATTAATTGAATCGATGAAACTACAGTTGCTGTAATGGGGAATAAATTTCGTTGATTTGCACCTTACACAGGACTTTTATTTTTATACTTAGGAATCGGCAATTTGCTTTCTCTTTTGGGATTTATGCCAATAGCTTCGTCTTATTCTGTTGTCTTGACATTTGGTTTATTAGTTTTTGTTGGAATTTTTGTGTCTGGTATTTGATTTAATGGATTAAAATGATTTTTAAAATTTGTTAAAAATCCTTTAGAAATTATTACCCAATTTTCACCATTTATTAGTATAACATTTCGTATTTTTGGCAATATGATTGCTGGAACAACAATCCTTTATTTAGTTTATTTATTTTGCAATAATTTATATGACAATATTTTTGGTGTTTCTTCAGATACATTTAGATTTAATTTTATTTTAATGATTTTGGCACCGCCATTTCATTTTTATTTTGATATTTTTGATGGATTAATTCAAAGTTTTATTTTTACTTTATTGTCAATGTCATATATTGCAATTGAAGCAGAGATTGAAACTGTTCATCAAGAAAGAAAAAAAACTACTAAAATTGATTTAGACATTAAAAAAGATGTTTATTATGCAAATCCAAAAATTGACATTGTAAGAACCATTTAGGGAAGGATATTAAATGCATTTATTTTCATATTTTGATCACACATTTTCAGTTATTTTAACTTTATTTTATCAAGCAAACATAACTGATCGAGGACTAATTGCAATTGGAGCTGGAATGGCTGCTACTGGTTGTTTAGGTGCTGGAATTGGGCAGGGATTTTCTGCCGGTAAAGCTGCTGAGGCGATTGGAAGGAACCCAGATGCCGCCAATAAAGTTCGAACAATAATGATCATTGGAGCAGCTATTGCTGAATCTGGCGCGATTTATTCACTTTTAATTTCTTTAATTTTAATGTTTGTTTACTCATAAAGAAAAATTATGAATTTTTTTTGAGGCTTTTTTTCAGACATACCTGACATTAAAGGCGATTTATTTCCAAATTTTTTTACTATAGTAGCGCATTTATTGGCTTTTTCTGTTTTACTATTCTTTGCAATATATTTTGCTTGAAAACCATTAAAAAAAACGTTAAAAGAAAGAAATGAATATATTGATTCAAAAATTCAGAATGCTGAAAAAATGGAGTTAGAAGCAAAAAATAATTTCTTAGAAAGCCAAAAAGAATTAGATTTAATTAATAAAAAAGGTATGGAAATTATTTTAGATTCAAAATTAAAAGCTCAAAAAATATATGATGACAATTTAGAAAAAGCAAAGAACAAAATTAATTTAGAAAAACAAAATTTTGAAAAATCTATAAAAAAGCGTGAAATACAATTCAAAAAAGAGTCAAAAAAATATGTTGTAGATTTGGTTGTTTCAGTAAGCAAAAAATTTTTAAAAAATAAAATTGATGAAAAAGCTGATAAATCAATTATTACTGACTTGTTAGAAAAAGAAGAGAATGAAACAAAATTATAATTTTACCGCTTTTTCAATGGCAATTTTTTCTTTGTATAAAAAAAACAACCAATTGGATGTTTTGTATAAAGAGGCAAGGGATTTTGAAACACTTCTTAACGACAAGTATTTTTTTGCTTTTCTTACTAGCTATAAAATTTCTAAAGAAAAAACAATTAACTTTATTTCTTTAAATTTAAAAAAATATTTTAGTAAGTACTTCTTAAATTTTATTTTTTTAATTATTGAAAAAAATTATTTTTTTTATATCAAAAAAATAAATAATTATTTATTGCAATTATTGATAGAGGCACTAGATATAAAAAAAATTGATGTCTATTTAGCCAACAATTTTTCTGATGAATTTATTAAAAAAATAATTTTAAAAGAGTTATCTTTAAAAGAAAATTACATTTTTTTTAAACATATTGATAAAAATTTAATAGGGGGATACAAAATAGTTTTTGAAAATAAAAGCTATGACAAAACAGTAAAAAGCATCTTACATAAAATGTCAGATAACTTTTAAAAAACAAAAAATATGAAAATAGATGAACTTGCAAGTATTTTAGAAAACAAGATAAAAGAATTTGATTTTTCTGACATTAATTTGGAAGAAGAAGGCAAAATAATTAGTCTTGGCGACGGAATTTGTACAATTTATGGATTAAATAATGCTATGATTGGCGAACTTATTTTATTTGAAAATAAGATGTCAGGTATGGTTTTAAACTTAGAGGAAGAATTTGTTGGGGCAGTTCTTTTAGGTTCTGAAAATGACATCAAAGAAGGTCAAAGTGTTTTTAGAACTAAAAAAGTTGTTGAAACAAATGTTGGGGATGAACTTTTAGGAAGAGTTATCGATGGTCTTGGAAATGCAATTGATGGCCTTGCACCATTTAAAAATTTAAAAAAAATGCCAATTGAAATAATTGCTCCTTCTGTTATGCAGCGACAAACTGTAAATCAGCCGGTTCTTACGGGAATAATTGGGATTGATAGTATGATTCCAATTGGTAAAGGGCAAAGAGAATTAATAATTGGTGATCGTCAAACAGGGAAAACCGCAATAATTTTAGACACAATTATTAATCAAAAGAATAAGAATGTTTATTGTGTTTATGTAGCAATTGGTCAAAAAAATTCAACAATTGGTCAAATTGTAAAAAAACTCCAAGAAAACGACGCTTTAGAATATACAACAATCATTGCAACATCTGCTTCAGAACAACCTTCACTTTTGTATTTATCACCCTACATTGGAATAACAATCGCAGAATATTGAATGTGACAAGGGAAGGATGTTGTTATTGTCTATGACGATCTTTCAAAACACGCTATTGCTTACAGATCACTATCACTTCTTTTAAGAAGACCGCCCGGAAGAGAAGCTTATCCTGGAGATATTTTTTATCTGCATTCACGCCTTTTGGAAAGGGCATGTAAATTGAGTGACAAAAACGGTGGCGGATCTATTACTGCCTTTCCAATTATTGAAACTCAAGCCGGGGACATCTCTGCATATATTCCGACAAATGTAATTTCAATTACCGATGGTCAAATTTTTTTAAGCCTTGATTTATTTAATTTAGGTCAAAGACCTGGAATAAATTACGGGCTATCTGTTTCTAGAGTTGGATCTGCAGCACAAACAAAAATTATTAAAGTTTTATCTTCAAAATTAAAATTAGAATTAGCTCAATATTATGAACTTCAGTCATTTTCTCAATTTGGAAGTGATATTGATAAAATTACTGCAGAAATTTTAGATAGTGGAGAAAAAATTTTGGAAATTTTAAAACAATCTCAATTTTCACCTCTTTCACACGAAGATCAAGCCCTACTTCTTTTTTTTATTAAAGAAAAATTTATTAGATGAATTCCAAAAGAAAAAATTTCTGAAATAAAAACTAATCTACCTGAATTTGCAAGAAAAAACTATTTTAATTTAATTCAAGAAATCGAAGAGAAACAAGAATTAACAAAAGAGATTGAAACAGAACTCTTTAAACTAAATATCGATTTTATTAAAGATTACATAAAAAAATCTGCAAAATACGATACAAATTTAAAACAACAATTTTTAGAATTTTCAAAGAAACACTTAAATTAAATGGCATATGAATCTGAAGTAAGAAAAAGAATTTCATCAGTTGAACTTATTAAAAAAATTACCAAGGTAATGAAACTTATTTCGGCTTCAAAAATTCAAAAAATTAAAAAAATTTTTGAAACTTACAAGGAATATCATGAAAATGTTTATATTGCAATTCAAAAAATTGTTGCAAATAATAATAATAATCAAAGTTCTTTATACACAAATGAAATTCCTAAGGAAGATGAAAAAAACATTTGAATTTTAATTTCCTCAGACATGGGTTTTTGTGGATATTATAATAACAGTTTGTTAAAAATTTTTCAAAAAAATTTTAACAGAGACAAAGATATTGTTTTTGTTCTTGGTAAAAAGGCTGCATCACATTTAAAAAGAAACGATTATCAAATTTTTAATGAATATGTAGATTTTCACGAAAATATTACTTTAGATTTTATTCGTTCAATTGTTGGGAATATTATTTTTTGTCTTAAAGAGAAAAATTTTAATTGTGTAAAAATAATTTATTCTGAATTTATAAGCCAAAGCAAAACCGAAGAAAAATTTGAACAAATTATTCCTATAAAAAAAAATAATCAATATTTGTTTGATAAAAAAAACTTAGAGTTTAGTCCAACAATTATTTATGAGCCAGAATTCTCAGTAATGATTGAAAGTTTAATTTTTCAGTACTTGGTAGCAAATTTATTTTATTGCTTAACTGTTAGTAAATTGAGTGAATTTACAATTAGAAGGAATACCATGGAAAATGCAACCGATAATGCAAATGAAATTATTGAAAATTTAAAAATTTTAGCAAATAAAATTCGCCAAGAAAAAATTACAAGAGAAATTACTGAAATAATTTCTGGACAGGATAATTAAATATGGAAAATAAATCAAAAGAAATTTTTGGAATTGTAACTCAAATTATTGGTCCAATTGTAAATGTAAAATTTGAAAACAATTATTTACCAAATTTGCTAAATGCATTAGAGATTGAAGCGGATGATCGAAAAGTAGTTTTAGAAGTAGTTCAACACATTGGCGATGACACAGTAAAATGCATTTCTATTAACGCAACCGAAGGACTTTTTCGTGGCCTTAAAGCAAGAGATACGCTATCTCAAATAAAAGTTCCAGTAGGTAAAACAACTCTTGGTAGAATCTTTAATGTTTTAGGTCAGCCAATCGACGATAAAGAATTCAATTCTGATGGTGTTCCTTATTGAGAAATTCACAGACCCGCTCCATCTTTTCAAGATCAGTCAATCGAAACTAACATTTTAGTTACCGGCATAAAAGTTATTGATCTTTTGTGTCCTTACTTAAAAGGTGGTAAAACTGGTCTTTTTGGTGGTGCAGGAGTGGGTAAAACAGTATTAGTTCAAGAATTGATTCACAACATTGCAACTCATCATGGTGGTCTTTCGGTTTTTACTGGGGTTGGTGAGAGAACAAGAGAAGGTAACGACTTGTATTTTGAAATGCTTCAAAGTGGTGTTATTGAAAAAACTACTTTAGTGTTTGGACAAATGAATGAACCGCCGGGTGCTAGAATGAGAGTAGTACTTACAGGACTTACGATGGCAGAATATTTTCGTGATATCTTAAAGCAAGATGTTCTTTTATTTATTGACAACATTTTTCGTTATGTACAAGCTGGTAGTGAAGTTTCTGCTTTGCTTGGAAGAATGCCGTCAGCTGTAGGTTATCAACCAACGCTTTCAACAGAAATGGGTGAGCTACAAGAAAGAATTACCACTACAAAGAATGGTTCTATTACTTCAGTTCAAGCCGTATATGTTCCTGCAGACGATCTAACAGATCCAGCTCCTGCAACTACATTTAGTCATTTAGATGCAAAAACTGTGCTAGACCGCCAAATTGCTTCACTTGGAATTTATCCAGCAATTGATCCCTTACTTTCAACTTCAAGAGCACTATCAGAGGATGTTGTCGGTAAAGAGCACTATGAAGTCGCAAGAAAAGTTCAAAAAACTTTACAAAGATTTAAAGAATTACAAGATATTATTGCAATTTTAGGAATTGAAGAATTATCAGAAGAAGATAAATTAATTGTTCAAAGAGCTAGAAAAATTCGTAACTTTTTATCTCAACCATTTAATGTTGCTGAAAAATTTTCAGGACTTAAAGGGGAATTTGTAAATTTACAAGATACGATTAGGGCTTTTTCAGAAATTTGCGATGGTATTCATGACCACATTCCAGAACAATTCTTTTTATATGTTGGAACAATTGATGATGTGATTAAAAAATTTAATAACGAAAAAGATTAAAACATGGGATTTAAGTTAAACATCATTCTTCCGCAAAAAAAATACAGTTTTATTGTGGATCTTTTAGTTGCTACAACTGATAATGGTATTATTGGAATTTTATCCAATCACACTCCAATTTATTGTTATATAAATATTTCTTGAATGCGACTTTTTCAAGATGGAGAGGAAAATTTATGAGTAATAAATGGGGGAATTCTTACATTCGAACATAATGTTTGTACAATAACATCAGAATATGTTGCACCAATATCACAAATTAATTATGATAAAGCATTACAATTAGAACAAGAATCTAAATTGAAATATGAACAGTCCAAATCTAAGGCCGAAGCAATTAACGCTCAAATTAATTTAAAAATTGCTACAAATCTTTTACAAGGAAAGAAAATATCAAAATAAAAATGCCATACTTTTACCTGATTCAGTTCTTTATGTTTGTTTTTTTATTTATATTATTAGTTTTATAATATCTTTTTATGTCATTTGACACTTTGATATTAAAAAATTTTTGATTACCAAACAACAGTGACTTAGCTACCTAATTATGCTTGTTCTCTCATCTGCATTAGCTTTTGCAGTTGGTTCTTTTTTTTCTATTATTACAATTATTTTACATTACACTGTTAGTTTTTAATTTTTTTAAAAGATGAAATTTTTTTCAAAAATAAAATTTTCTACCTTTGACTTTTACTTTTTAAATTTTTATAAGGGACAAAATCGTCAAAATGTTAAAGTTGCAAAATCAAATAAAATTTTTTCTCCCTTATTAAATGAAGCAAAAAATAGTTTTTTACCAATTTTTTTTAAAAAAAACTATTGAGTTTTATTACCTCCAACAAAGACACCAGATCTTTTGCTAAATATTGGAAGAATCTTAGGTTTTAATAAATTTTTATTTTTATTTAGTAAAAAAAACGACAGACACAAACAATCATACAAAAAAGATAAATCAGAAATTTTTAATCAAATTTTTTTAGATAAAATAACAAACATAAATTTTTTCCAAAATAAAAAAATTGTTATTTTTGATGACGTTATGACTTCTGGATGAACAATCAAAACTTTAATTATTTACTTAAAAAAAAATTATATTTTAAGTAAAATTAAATGTATAAAAATTGTTGTTTTATATAAAACAATTAGTAATGATTTACATAAAAACTATATTTCCAAAGAGTTTTTATTTTCTGAAGAATAATAACTAAAAAATGAAACATTTAATAAAAAATATGATTTTCTCTATATGGGATAATAAAGTTCATTTTTTTTCTTTAATTTTATTGCTTTTAACCTCATTATCATTAACTTGAGGAATATTTTCTGCAAATGCTTCATTTAATGAAACGTTAACGAATTGAAAATTAAATTCAAATGCGAGCGACGCCATTCTTGATTTAAACGCTTCAAATTTTTTTAGTCATAAAATAGCTAAAGATCAGATCGATGACTTAAAACAGCTTATTTTGTCACTTCAAAACGAGATTAAAAACAATAAAGAATTTAAAGATATTACTTTTACTTACAGAGACTACAGAGCTTATTATGACAACAAAAACAATAAAAAAGCTCTATTAATACCATACGATGATAAAACAAACGATTACGCAATTAACAATAAGGTTGACAAAATATTTTACAAGGATGTAATACCTTGTAATTATGAAAACGATCGGTGTGTTTTTTTATCAACTGAATATGCAAAAAAAAGCAACATAAAAGTTGGTGATATTTTAGATTTTAATAATTTTTTTTCAGATGAGAATACTAAAAAAACAAACGATTCAGATCCAGATCCCTATAAATTTAAAGTTAACGGACTTGCAAATTCCTTCGATGTAAGTTATCCAAAAATTGATTTGATTGATACAGTACCTCAGACAAAAAACTCTGAAGTATGTTATATTAATCAAAATTTTCTTCTAAACAATTCAAATGATGATTATCGAACAAAATCTTTTGCAGATAGAGATCAAATTTTATTATTTCATTTTCCAAAAGACGTAAATAAGGCACGCCTTTCAAACAAATTTTACGAGCAAATTATTAGTAAAATTTGAGATAATCAAAAAAATATTTTACCACCAGAAAAGCTTGCTTTTCCAACTCTTGGTTATTATGATAAATACAATAATAAGTTTATTACTAATAATTTGTGATATTCAAGAACCACAACTCTTGATTACTTTGTAGAATATGAAAATAAAATTTCAATTATTTTTCTTTTATCCATAAATTTAACAATTTTTTTTGTTGTTGCAATTATTGCAAGAAAAAGAATTGATAACGATGAAGATAACATTTTAATTTTTAAAAGTCTTGGTTTTAAAAAAAAAAGTATAACTTTTGTATATTCTTTTTATCCTTTTGTATTTGCAATATTTTTATCAATTTTTTCATTAGGATTTAGTTTTTTATTTCAAAAACTTTTATTTTCACTATTTAACAACTTCTTTATGGTAAATATTACAAAAATTTCTTTTAGTTGAATTTCTTTCTCCATCGATATTTGTTATTACGCGTTATTTATTTCACTTTTCACGTTTCATTAGCGTTTATTTTTTAATTAGAAAAAAAATGGCAAAATCTATTTAATATGAAAAAAAGATATCAAAAATTTTTGTCTAATTTTTTTTGAAAAAGCACTTTCTTAAAAAAAATTGCTTTTTCAATAATGAAAAATAACAAATTAAGAATTTTTTATTCTTCATTATTATTATTACTTGCATCATTTTTAATTTCTATTTCAATTAATTTACCCGTAAATATAGAAAATTACAAAAATATTGTTTTAAATCAAAATAATCCATACAAATCAGTTGTATATTATCAATCAAATCCTTACAATAGTCCTAATTTTTCTTTTAAAAATAGAGATATATCTCCCGACAAAATTTTGATAAAGTTCAAGTTTTTGATGATAATAAAGTAAATAACTTTATTAACCCAACTTTTGACACATTTGATCCTTTTAACAAAGAAGAATTAAAAAAATATCATATTAATGGAAAGGACGATGCAGAACTCCTTGGAAAAATTTCCATGTCTGTCACTTCTTTCAGGACAGGTATGAGACAAATATTTTATAGATGAACTAAATAATAACATAAAACCAGATAATCCACTAAGTCAAATTATTTGTAAATTGACTGGCGATCCCAATGAAAATGACAAAGTTGGCGAGTGTGTTACATGAATGATAAAACACAATGCTCCCAGCTATATTGCAAAAAACTTAAAAAATCCAAATTTTTCATTAAATTTCGGAGCAGCTCCTTTTACTGATTCTAAAGAAGAACTTTTTACTAAAATAAATGGACTAATAAACAATAAGCATGATGAAGCAGACATTTGAGGAATCGATTTTTCAAACACAAGGTTAAATTTAAAAAAATATCAAAATATTATCGATTCAGAAAAAAACAACGATTATTTACCAGTTTTAATTAACAAAACTTTGGCAAGAAATTATAAATTAAAAACTGGAGATAAAATTAATTTTAATTATTTATACGATCAAGTTAATATAACTAAAGATAATTCTTCTAACCCCTTAGATATTAAACAATTATCATCAAATTTTGTTACCCCAGATGTCAACCCAGACAGCGATCCAGAAAATGTGGGGAAATGAAATTATGATGGGAAAAAAGAAGATTTATTGACTGATTCATCCGCTTCTTCTTTTTATTACAACCAAGATAATTATTTTTGTTTAAATTCGAATAATTATTTAAAAGATGGAAAAATATCTGAATCTAAAATTCCTGAAAATAAAAATTTAAAAGTTGTAGGAATTACAAACGACTACGGATATGAAAGATTTTATACAGAAAAATCCTTGTTAAACGAGCTATTAGAACCTGGAAACAATTTAAAAAGTCAGATCCAGTTTATTATGAATATTTTGCAAAAAATTTTTTTAATTCAAAATTATCAGAGTTTGCAACCCCCCAAGACTTTGTCTCATACAGTGTTTTTCAACCATACGGAGATTATTCCCCTTTAGGATTAAATGGCGGGGAAGTTGTTTTAAAAGATAACCAAAACGATTCTTCATTAAATTTTGATCAAAAAGGTCTAGGTTCCATTAACAGTCTTTTTTCAAATGAAATGTTTGACAACGCATACAATAGTTTATTAATTGCCTTATCAATTTTATTTATTGTAATTATTTGTTTGTCAATTGGGATTTCTCTAATTATAATTGCTGTAACCAATTCAAATATTTTGCAAGATAATAAAAAAAACTTATTTGTTATGAAGGCACTTGGTTATAAAGATCGAGAAATTAATAATATAATTTCAAAAATATACACATATATTCTGTTTTTTGTATATTTTGTCTCCTTAATTCCGGTATATTTTTGCACTATATATGCCTTAAATTTTATTTTTTCAACTAATGAAATTTTTGTTCCATCAACCTTTAAACTATGAGAAATTCCAATTGGAATATTGCTGTTATTTATAGTTTATTATGTAAATAAAATTATTTCTTTTAACATAATTAAAAAATTAAATCTTTCAAGTGAATTAAAAAAGTAAAAATATCATAAAATATTAAAAGCAAATGAAATTTATTAAAAATTATTTTTCTAATGACTACAAAATTTTAAAAGAAGTCAAAAGAATTGCCTTAGAAATTGAAAAGTTAAAAGAAGCAACATCATTATTATCAGATGAGGAATTAAAAGCTAAAACAAACATATTTTTAGACTTAGTTCAAAATAAAAACAAAACATTAGATGATATTTTGGTTGATGCTTACGCAGTATGTAGAGAGGCGTGTAAAAGAATACACAATCAATTTCCATTTTTTGTTCAATTAATGGGGGCTATTGTCCTACATTATGGCGATATTGCTGAAATGAAAACTGGTGAAGGAAAAACACTTACAGCTATTTTACCAATTTATTTAAATGCCCTGACAAAAAAAGGGGTACATATTGTTACTGTAAATGAATATCTTTCAGAGAGAGACTATAATTTTGATCGCCAAGTGTTAGAATTTTTAGGGATCTCTTGTGGTCTTAACAAGGCTTCTTTCTCAAAAGAATTAAAAAAAGAAGCATATTCAAAAGATGTAACTTTTTCTACCAACAGTGAAATAGGATTTGACTATCTTCGTGATAACATGGTCAAAGAATATCAAGAAAAATGTATCAGATCCTTAAACTATTGTATTATTGATGAAGTTGACTCAGTTTTAATTGATGAATCTAGAACTCCATTAATTATTTCTGGTGGCATTGCAGTAAGTGAATCAATGTATCTAGAAGCAGATAATTTTGCTAAATCTTTATACAAAGAAGATTATATTATTGACGAAGAATCTAGAACTGCAAGTTTATCGATTCAAGGCCAAGAAAAAGCAAAAATTTACTTTCAAACCGATGATTTATATTCTTTATCAAAAAAAGAATTAATCCATTGCATTCAAAATGCCTTAAAAGCTAATTTAATTTTTGCAAACGGAGTCGAATATATTGTAAAACACGATGAAATTTTGCTAGTAGATCAGTTTACTGGAAGAATAATGGAAGGCAGATCTTACAGCGAAGGATTACAGCAAGCAATTCAAGCCAAGGAACGAGTAAAAATTGAACCCGAAACCCAAGTTGTTGCAACCATCACCTACCAAAACTTCTTTCGTTTATACAGCAAAATTTCTGGAATGACTGGAACCGCAAAAACTGAAGAAGATGAGTTTAGAAAAATTTACAATATGCGGGTTATTGAAATTCCAACCAACAAACCACTTATTCGAAAGGATGAAAAAGATTTAATATTTTCTTCAAAGTCTGCAAAACATAAATATTTATTAAAAACTATCAAAGAATTGCATGAAAAAGGAACTCCTATTTTAATCGGGACAACAAATATTGATGCTTCTGAAGAAGTATCTAGATTACTTACAAAAGAGCAACTCCCTCACAACGTCCTAAATGCCAAAAACCACTTTAGAGAAGCAGAAATTATTGAAAGAGCCGGGCAATATAAAAATATTACCATATCTACCAACATGGCTGGTAGAGGTACAGACATTAAACTTGGAGAAAAAGTTGAAGAACTTGGCGGATTACATGTAATTGGTACTGAAAGACATGAATCTAGAAGAATTGATAATCAATTAAGAGGTAGATCTGGAAGACAAGGAGATAAAGGTTATAGTGTCTTTCTTTTGTCAATTGAAGACGAATTATTTGTTCGATTTGCTGGCGACAAACTTCGATCTTTATTCTCTAAAATGGGCGATAACGTCATTCAAAGCCGACTTCTTTCGAAAAGTTTAACCCAAGCTCAAAAAAAAATTGAGGGGATGAACTATGATTCTCGAAAAGATATTTTAGAGTTTGATAATATTATATCTCAGCATCGAGAATTAGTTTATGCTCAAAGAGATAAAATTCTTTTATTAACAGATTTTTTACCAATTATTGAAGAAATGATTAAATATTATTGTAATTCTGTGGTAAAAAAAAACACCGATATTGTTGATGGTGAAAAAATAGTAAATTTAAATAACTTGAAAGAAGTTGTTTTATCAGATTTAAAAATTGAAATAAGTTTTAAAAAATTTATTGACATTCCTTTCGAGGTTGAAAAAATTAACAATAGTTTATATCATAAAATTTATCAAAAATATTACCTAAAAAGATCAATAAACAACGAAAATGTTGTCAATAAATTTGAAAAATTTATTGTTTTAAATGCCTTGGATATTTTATGAATCGATCATCTAACTCAAATGAGCATTTTAAGATATGGAATTCATTTAAGAGGTTATGCCCAAAAAAATCCTCTTCAACAATATATCGAGGATGGAAGTAAAATTTTTGAAAATTTTAGAAGAGAAGTTGCAAGAAAAATTATTGGTGTTTGTTTAGGCACCTTAGAACTTTTTGATGAACATACATTTCAAGCAACAGGAGACGAACAAAGAAAAGTACGTATCGGGGGATAAATAGTTGTTTAAAATATCTTTAAAATTTAATCCAAGCGGTGATCAACCGAAGGCAATTAAAGAGATTTTAACAAATATTAAAGAAAAAAACATTTTTTCAAATGTTTTATTGGGGGCAACTGGTACCGGTAAAACCTTTACTATTGCAAATATAATCAAAGAATTAAAGTTGCCAACTTTAATTTTGGCACACAACAAAACCTTGGCGGGACAGCTTTATAGTGAGTATAAAAGTTTATTTCCAGAATCAAAAATTGAGTACTTTGTTTCAAATTTTGATTTTTATCAGCCAGAAGCATATCTTCCAAGAACCGATACCTATATTGATAAATCATGTAAAGTAAATGCAGAGATTGAAATGCTTCGTCTTAGTACTTTGAATTCTTTATGTACTTCAAAAGATGTTATTGTTATTGCTTCAGTTGCTTGCATTTATGGTGCATATGATCCAGAAGAATATATTAAATCTTTTGTAAAAGTTGAAGTTAATCAAGAATTTAAAAGATTAGAATTTTTCAGAAAACTTGTCGATTTAGGATATGAACGTAGCATTAACGCCGTAAATCCTGGCAATTTTGCTTCAAAAGGTGATTTCTTGGAAGTAGTTCCTGGATGAACCGATGAATATCTAGTAAAAATTATTTTTTTTGGCGATATTGTTGAGTCAATTTTTTTGGTTGAATTATTAAATAAATCAGTATTAAAAAAAATTAATCATTTTACCTTTTCAAGTGCAAAAGATTATATTACTTCAAAAGAAAAGACTGAAGCCGCCTGCATTAATATTTTAAAAGAACTAAAAGAACGAAAAGAATGATTTTTAAAGAACAATAAATTGATTGAAGCTGATAAAATTGAAAAAAGAACTTTGTATGACGTAGAACAACTAAGAGAAACAAATTTTTGTAACGGTATTGAAAATTATTCAAGACATTTAGAATTTAGAGCTCCAAACACCCCTCCATATACATTAATCGACTATTTTAACAGAACAGACTGACTTTTAGTTGTTGATGAATCACATATTACCATCCCCCAAGTTAAAGGAATGTACGCAACTGACTACAGCAGAAAAAAATCTTTAGTAGATTATGGCTATCGTCTTCCAAGCGCCCTTGACAACAGACCCTTAAAATTTGATGAATTTAATTCAAAAATTAAAAAAGTAATTTATCTTTCTGCAACTCCTTCAGAGTATGAAATTGCTAAATCAAACCATCACGTTGTTGAACAAATTATTAGACCAACCGGACTTTTAGATCCAGAAATTTTTATTCGAAAAAAAGAAAATCAATTAAATGACTTAATTTTAGAAATTAAAAAAAGAAAAGCCAAAAATGAGCGAGTTTTTGTAATTACTTTAACAATAAAAATGTCAGAAAAACTTACCGTTTATTTTCAAGAAAATGATATAAAAGCCGCATATATTCACAATGAATTAAAAACAATTGAAAGATTAAAAATTTTAATCAACTTAAGAAAAGGAATTTTTGATTGTGTTGTTGGAATTAATCTTTTAAGAGAAGGACTTGATTTGCCAGAAATTTCTTTAGTTGCAATTTTAGATGCCGATAAAGAAGGATTTTTGCGAGATTATCGTAGCCTGGTTCAGTTAATTGGAAGAGCCGCAAGAAATGTTGAAGGCAAAGTAATAATGTATGCAGACACCATTACCAAATCAATGAGAAAAGCGATTGATGAAACCAATAGGAGAAGAAACACTCAAATTGAATATAATAAGAAGTATCAAATTAAACCAAAAACTATTATAAAACCAATTATTGATGAATTTAAAGATGAATCTGAATACGACGATCTTTTAAAAGACAAAAAAATTTCTTTAAAAAATAAGGAAAAAATTAAAAAAGACTTAACAAAAAAAATGAAAAACGCTGCAAAAAATTTAAATTTTGAAGAAGCAATTAGAATTAGAAATATTTTAATCGAATTAGATGCAAACTAAAAAAATTTTATCTTCAAACATTTTTTATTTTTTTCTTCTTACCACAATTTTTATTACATTTTTAAGGCTCCCATGTTTCTTTGTTAAAAATGGCGGAGTAACTTTTATTGTTATTTATTTAATTTCTTTACTTATTCTTTCTTTGCCGATTCTTTTATTTGAAATATCAATTGGCAAAAAACATCGATGTAATATTATTGAGTTTTACGAAAAATTTTTTAAAAAAAATTTTATTTTTTCATTTTTTCAAGTTTTTTTTGGACTTTTTTTAATTATTTTTTACTTTTCTTTTACAATCTTCTTTTTTACAGAAATTTTTTTTACAGAAAACGATCCTTCTATTTTTTTACATCCAAATATTTTTTTAGCAAATTCTTTTAAATATATTTTGGTACTTATTTTTTTAGCAGTTTGCTTTTTATTATTTTTTATAATTATTAATCGAGGAATTAAAAAGAGTAAAATTCAAAAAAGTTTGGCAATATTTACTATTATCGCCGTTATTTTTATTTTTCTTTGCTTTATCCTATCATTTTTTTTAGACAATAATGTCACAGGTCTTGAGTACTTTTTTACTTTTAAGTCTAAATATTTTATTAGTAGTCAATGCTGATTTGATGCCATGTCACTTAGTATTTTTACTTATTTTTTGGGCACGGGAAGCGTGTTTTGATTTTTAAAAAAGGAAAAAACTTCATTAGATACGAACAAGTTGATTATTTTTTCAATATTATCGAATACTTTATTTATTATTATTTTTGGTTTTCTGGTAGCTAATTTAATTGGTAATCTAACAGACACTTCAAATATTGAAAAATTTATTAAAGATAATAATTTCGCAAATATTGATTTTTTAACTATTTTTAAAATTGCTGGTTATGAGGAAAACAATATATTTGCAATTGCTTTTTTTTCTTATGTTCTTCTAACAATTTTTTTACCAATTCTTTTAGCAATTATCTTTTTTTTGCTAAATTATTTTATAGAAAACATTTCCTTTATTTTTTCGACTAAAAAGACCAAATATAAAATTTTAGCTTTAGGTTTAATTTTTATTGGCGCATTTCTTTGCTATTATTTTTACGATACCTATCAAATGGCCTTATTTTATTTTATATTTTTCAATATTTATGCATTTATGTATATTTTTACTTACTTTTTCCTTTTTTTAAAAAATCCAGAAGAAATAAAAAATTGTTTTATATTTGCCGATAATAATTCAAAAATAAAACATTTTTCTTCAATCATTGGCCACGGATTATTTTTTTGTTCAATGCCTTTAATATTAAGTTTGTATTTGTGAAATATTTATTATTTATTCAGTATTCAGTTACAATTTGAATTACTTTTATCAATTATTTTAGTATCTCTTTTTGCTTTATTAATTATTTTTTATTGTTTTATTAATTATTTTTTTTCAAAAATTTCAATCTCTTTTTATTTAAAACAAAATCTTATTTATTTCTTAAAAAAACTAATTTTTTTAATTTTATTCATAATTTTTTTAGTTTTTCTCTATCTAAACTTTGACATAAAGGTTGCCATTAACAGCTTTAACATTGAATACATTAGCAAAAACAATTTTTTTACTTATTTTGGCCTGGTTACTATCATTAGCTATTCTTTATCAGT
This sequence comes from symbiont of Argiope bruennichi, assembly GCF_051094275.1. Taxonomy (NCBI): domain Bacteria; kingdom Bacillati; phylum Mycoplasmatota; class Mollicutes; order Mycoplasmatales; family Mycoplasmataceae; species symbiont of Argiope bruennichi. The sequence continues at coordinate 19,636 of NZ_CP070274.1, read as the reverse complement.
ATTTATTAATTATTATTATTTAAAAAAGACTGGAAATTTTTATATTTAAATTATGGAAAAAGATTATATTAAAATTTATGGCGCTAAAGAACATAATTTAAAAGATATTGATTTACAAATTCCTAAAAAAGAAATGGTTGTTATTACTGGAATTTCTGGTAGTGGAAAATCATCACTTGCTTTTTACACCATTTATTCTGAGGGTAAAAGAAGATATTTAGAATCTTTAAGCTCATACGCACGACAATTTTTAGGAACAGCCCAAAAGTCCAAAGTTGACAAAATTGAGGGTCTATCACCAACAATTTCAATTGATCAAAAAACGACTTCCCACAATCCTAGAAGTACCGTTGGTACCGTGACAGAAATTTACGATTACTTGCGACTTTTATATGCAAAAATTGCAAAACCTTATTGTCCAGACCACGGATTAATTTCAAAATTATCTACTGAAAAAATTATTTCAGAAATTTATAAATTAGAAAATAACTCTCAAATTTTTATTTTTTCTCCAGTTGTTACCCTTGAAAAAGGAACCCACATTAATTTAATTAATAAGTTAAAAAAAGATGGTTTTATTCGTTTAAGAGTTAATAATGTTATTTACAATTTATTAGAAGATTCCATTCCAGAATTAGAAAAAACCAAAAAACATACCATTGAAATTTTAGTTGAAAGAATGATCCTTTTAAAAGATGATGAAAATCAATTACATTTACTAGAACAAGCAATTAATGTTGCTTGTGAGTATTCTTTTGGGTTGGTTATTATAGAAGATGTAAAAACCAAAAAACAATGAAGATATTCAAAAAATTTTATGTGCTCTCATTGTGGTTTTACGGTTACGAATCCATCTGCGAGACTTTTTTCATTTAATTCACCAATTGGTGCTTGTCCAAAATGCAAAGGACTTGGATTTGATTTAGAATGTGACTTTGATATGATGTTTAAAAATAAAGATTTATCAATTCTAAATGGTGGAGTTGAATATTTTAAAAACCCCGAATCAACCTCAAAAGAGTATCAAAGATTTTTAAATTTTTGCAAACATTTTGGAATATCTGTTACAGATCCAGTTAAAAATCTTCCAAAAAAAGACTTAGATTTACTTTTCTACGGGAACAAAGAAGTTCATAATACTTTAACTTTTGAAGGGTTAAAACATTTAATCGAAAGAAGATATAAAGAATCAACTTCAGATCTTGCCAAAAATTATTATAAAAAATTTATTAAAGAAACTAAATGTAGTAGTTGTCATGGTAAAAGACTTAACAATGATGCCTTATGTTATAAAATTTCTAACAAAAACATTTATGAACTTGGAAATTTATCAATTGATAAGTTAGCAGATTTTTTTGAAAAAATAGAGGTTGATCCCATTGATTTAGAAATATCTAAAAGTATTATTAAAGAAATTTTAACAAGACTTCATTTTTTGATTGATGTTGGTTTAAATTATTTAACAATTAACAGAAGTTCTACCACTTTAAGCGGGGGTGAGTCCCAAAGAATTAGACTTTCAACCCAAATTGGTTCTAATTTAAGTGATATTATTTATGTTTTAGATGAACCTTCAATTGGTCTTCATCAAAAAGATAATATTAGTTTAATTAACGCTCTTAAAAAAATTAGAGATTTAAAAAATACTTTAATTATTGTCGAACATGATGAGGAAATTATGAAAGAGTCTGATTATCTAATTGATATTGGACCATACGCTGGAGAAAAGGGTGGAGAAATTGTTGGAATCGGAAAACCAAAAAATTTTGAAATAAAGAATTTTTTTGAAACTTCAATTACCAATAAATTTCTTTCAAAAGAATTAAAAATTAATTTTTCTCACGGTTCGAAAAAGAAAGTTACTTCAAAGTTCATAAAAATTGTCAATGCTACTGAAAATAATTTAAAAAATGTTACCTTAAATATTCCTTTAAACAAACTTGTTTTGGTAACTGGCGTTTCTGGCAGTGGAAAATCTTCTTTAATTACCAATGTTTTGTACACAAACTTAAAAAAATATTTCAATGAACAAGTAGATTATCTAGGAAAATGCGAACAAATTAAAAACGCAAATCAAATTTCAAAAGTTATTTTAATTTCTCAAGATCCAATCGGGAAAACTTCGAGATCTAATCCAGCCACTTACACAGGTGTTTTTACAGAAATTAGAAACTTGTTTGCAGGTCTTCCAGAGGCAAAATCTAGAGGTCTTACCGCCTCTCATTTTTCATTTAATGTTCCGGGAGGAAGGTGTGAAAAGTGCGAGGGCGATGGTATTTTAAAAATTTCGATGCTTTTCCTTCCAGATGTTGTGGTCCAATGCGACGAATGTCATGGAAAAAGATACAAAAAACAAGTTTTAAAAGTTAAATATAAAAACAAAAACATTTACGATGTTTTGATGATGTCTGTAGATGAGGCATATGATTTTTTTAAAAATATTACTGCAATTGAAAAAAAATTATCACTCTTAAAAAAAGTTGGGCTTGGATACTTAAAATTAGGTCATAGCTCTGTTGATTTAAGTGGTGGTGAAGCACAAAGAATCAAATTAGCTTCTTATTTAGAAAAAAAAAATTACACAAATATTTTATATATTTTAGATGAACCATCAACAGGGCTACATTTTTTTGATATTGAAAAATTATTAAATGTTTTTAAAGAAATTTTGGAAAGAGATAATACAGTTGTGGTAATTGAACACAATTTAGATATTATAAAATTTGCAGATCATATTATTGATTTGGGAAATCATGGTGGTGATATGGGCGGTCAAATTGCTTTTGAAGGTAAAGTTAGTGAAATTATTAAAAGAGATGATTTGTATACAGGAATTTATTTAAGAAATAAAATTGAAAACGATGCCCAAAAAAACTAGATTTTTTACGATAACTGAAGTCGTAAGTACTTTCAATTTAACGATTTTAACGCCAAAAAAATTTAAAGATAAAAAATTTTTTCAATTTTCTTTGAATCGACCAGAGATGGAACTTAACAATTTTATTTATCAAGAGAGTAAGGATCGGGTTGCACTATTTGGGAAAAAAGAGGCAACATTTTTTGCAACATTATCAAAAAATTTAATTTCTAGAAAAATTAATAATTTACAAAAAGCTGGAATTTCTTTTGTGGTAATTACCAAAAATTTTAAGGTATCAAAAACGCTTTTAGAAATTTTTAAAAAGAAAAAAATTATTTTTGCAAAATCTGATATGAGTGCCTCACAATTTTTTATTATTTTTGTTCCATGAGCCTATCATAAAGTCTGTAAGCAGGAATTTTTACACGGAACATTAATGAATGTTTATGGATATGGGGTTCTAATTACTGGAGATTCTGGAATTGGAAAAAGTGAAGTTGCCTTATCATTGTTGAAAAACAATCATTTTTTTGTTGCAGATGACACGGTTATTGTTCATGAATACTTATATGAGTTGATTGGATATCCTTCAGAAATTACCAAAGATCTTGTAGAAATTAGAGGGATTGGAATTTTAAATGTAAAGAAAATGTTTGGATCATTTAAGACCTTTAATAATAGTAAAATAAATTGTATAATAAATTTAGTTCGTCAAGAATTGGTTTCAGATCTTACAAGAATTAAATTAAAAATTGCTTATAAAAAAATTTTAGGAGTATCTTTGCCTTTAATTACAATTCCGATCTTTCCTGGAAGGAATTTAACTCAATTAATTGAAACTGCAGTAATAACTTTACAAACAGATGATCACTTAGAAATAAACCAAATTTTAGACAAAAGATTTAAAAAATCAATCGAAAATGATTAATAGTTTTACAGAATCACAAGAAGATTACGATAAATGAAGGACTGCCTTTCATCTTTTTGGCATTCCAATTTATTGATATTCAATTATTTTTCTTTTTGCAATTATTTTTTCTTTTATTGGCGCAATTGTAACCGCTAAAAGAAAAAAAATTGCTGTTGAACCGATAGAAAATTGCGTTATCATTGTTATTCCCTGCGCAATAGTTTGTGCAAGACTTTGGTATGTAATTGGCGACTTAAAAGATTTTCATAGTTTTTGAGCTATTTTTGATTTAAGGGCTGGTGGCATTGCAATCCAGGGTGGGGTAATTGGAGGTCTTGTTTCTGGATATTTTTACTTTAGATGACAAGCTCCAAAATACAATCATACCATTTATGATTATTTTGACTGTATTGTTCCAAATATTTTGATTGGTCAAGCAATTGGTAGATGAGGAAACTTTATGAATCAAGAAGTTCTTGGATGAGAAGTTCCGGGCGGAATTCCTTGACTTCCAAGTTGAATAACAGACCATTTGCATATCTGAGACAAAGATAGAGACGGCGTAGTTAGAGTTCCTTTATTTTTAATTGAGTCATTTTTTAATGTTCTTGGATGAATTTTTATTATGTTGATTTTTCCATTATTTAATAAAAAATATCATTTTACTGGAATTCAGGGAGGGCTTTATTTTTTATATTATGGCGTTCTTCGGGGGATTTTAGAAAATTTTCGATATTCAGATTACGTTATGAATATTAAAGGGGTTCCGACATCGGTAATTTTAAGCATTATTTTTGTAATTTCATCAATTATTTATTTAATTTACAGAATTAATTATTCAACTCCAAAAACTTGAATCTTTGTTGACTCTAATTACCTTCCTATGATTAAAGAAATTTTAACTTCAGTTTCAAAATTTAACAAAAATGAACTTAAAATTTCTCTTAAAAGACAACATTTTTCTGAATTGAAATTAAAAAATGATCGAGAATAATCAAAAAATATTTGATCTTTGTGTCATTGGTTGCGGTCCTGCTGGAATAACAGCAGCTATTTTTGCTCTTAGAGCAGAATTAAAAGTGGTTGTTATTGAAAAAGATGTTCCTGGTGGAAAAATTGTAAAAACTGGAATTATTGAAAATTATCCTGGTTTTAAGTCAATTGATGGTCCTACATTAGCTTTAGATTTTTACAATCATTTAATGAATTTGCAACCTTTATACTTATATGGTGAAGTTTTAAAGTTAAAAAATATTTCTAACTATTACAAAGAAATTACTTATTTTTCGAATAATCAAGAAAAAATTGTCATTGCAAAGTCGGTAATTATTGCGGTTGGCATGACAGAAAAAAAAATTGGAGTCGATAAAGAGGAAGAATTTTTTGGTAAAGGAATTTCTTATTGTGCTGTTTGTGATGGAGCGCTCTATAAAGGGGGTACAATTGCGGTAATTGGTGGTGGTAATAGTGCTCTTGAAGAAAGTATTTATTTAACAAAATTTGTAAAAACTTTGTATTTAATTCATAGAAGATATGAATTTCGCGCCGATAAAATTTTACAAAAAAAAATTAGAGAACTACCACAAATTAAGTTGCTTTTAAATTACATTTTATTAAAAATTAATGGAACAGACCGCCTATCTTCAATTGAAATAATTGAAAATAATACTAAAAAAATATTAAAATTAGATATTGATTGTCTTTTTACTTTCATTGGCCTATCACCAAACATTAATTTTTTATCAGATTTAAATTTAAAAACTGACAATAATTTTATTGCTGTCAACGAAAGTTTTGAAACTTCTGTTAAAGGTATTTATGCCATTGGTGATGTAATCAATAAAAAATTACGACAAATAACCACAGCTGTAAGTGAAGGTTCAATTGCTGCACAAGAAATAATTTCATATTTGGAGGAAGAAAATGCAAATAAATAGTCATAATTGGCAAACATTTTTTTTTGACTTTAAAATTTTTGGGGGATGAATTTTTGTTGTTATCATTTTTATTATTGGGCTTGCATTAATTGTATTTGTTTTACTTCAAGGTGGTAAAAGTCAAGGACTTGGTACCGCACTTACAGGATCTACGGATTCAAATTTATTTAAAGAAGTGAAACATAAAGAATCTGAAAGAAAAATGGCAACAATTACTTATATCTTGGGAACACTTTTATTTATATTCTGTTTAATATTTGCGATTTTAATTCATAAAGATCTTGTAACTCTTCCTTAATGGAGCAAAGAGAAGGTATTTTTTTTTTTAAAAAAAAGGGCACCGGCCAAGTTATTGATCTAAAAACAAAAGAAAAATATTTTGTTTTTTTTAGAAATTTTAACAAAGCATGTGATAACGATACGGTTACCTTTGTTTTAAAAAATAATTCCAATGAAAAAATTGCAATTATTAAAAATGTTCTTAAGAGATCTAATAAAACCTATTTTTTTACCGTAAAAAAAAAAAATAATTTTTTAACAGTTGAAAATCTAGATATTTGTCCTTATTTTTTTAGACTGTCAAAATCAGAAAGATATCAATATTTAAACAAAAAAGTTGCTTTTAAAATTATTTCTTTTATAACTTTTAGAGAAGTATTGATTAAGGTAATTAAAATTTTTGATAACGATGTTTCTTTAGAATTTTTGATTAAGGAAATTTTAAATAACGCAAAAATTAATCTTTTATTTTCAACAAATGTTTTAAATGAGGCAAAAAATATTTCCATTGAAACGAAAGAATTTTTCAATAGAACGAATCTTTCACACTTATCTTTTATTACTATTGATGGGGAAACCGCAAAAGATTTTGATGATGCAATTTATGTTGTCAAAGAAAAAAACCAATGAATCTTATATGTTTCAATTGCCGATGTTTCCTATTTTGTTCCCAAAAACTCAGCCTTGGATAAAGAGGCTTATGAACGAGGGAATAGTATTTATTTTTTAGATCAAGTTATTCCGATGTTGCCGTTAGAAATTTCTGCAGGTTTTGCAAGTCTTCAAGAAAATCAAAAAAAATTGACTTTAACTTGTAAAATTTCTGTTGATTTTTCTGGAAAAATCATTGAATCAAAAATCTTTAAATCATTTATTAATTCTTGTGCAAGACTTACATACGACGAAGTTAATGATTTTTTTTACCAAAATAAAAAATCTAAAAAATTATTAAAAAATGAAAAAATCCCCAAAATGTTAAAAGAGGCCCACAATTTATTTTGTGTATTGGAAAAAAAGAAAAAAAATAATGGATACTTAGAATTTAATTTACAAGAAAAAATTTTTAAAATAAAAAATAATCAAGCAATTTTTTCTGGGTTTCGAAAAGATCTAATTGCAGAAAATCTGATTGAGCATTTTATGATTTGTGCCAACGAAGAAGTGGCTAAATTTTTAGTAAATAAAAAAATAAACGGAATTTTTAGAGTTCATAAAAATCCTAAAAAAGAAGCATTGGATTATTTGTTTAATTTTTTAAAAAATACTTTTAAAAATTTTAATTTAAAATACAGCAAAGAAGTTACTAATAAAGATATTCAAAATTGTCTTTATTTTTTAAAAAATAATACAAATCACACCTTTTTTTATTCTTTTGTTTTAAAGGCAATGGAAAAAGCAACCTACAATCACATAAATTGTGGCCATTTTGCGCTTGGTTCGAAGTATTATTGTCATTTTACTTCGCCAATTAGAAGATATTCTGACTTAATTGTTCATCGAACGCTCCATCATTATTTAGAAAACCAAAAATCAGAGCTTTATTCCTTAAAAGAATTAGAAATAATTTCAAATCATGTTACAGTCCGAGAAAATTTGACTGATGAATTAAATTATAAAATTGAAGACTTATTATCTTGTAGTTATTTAGAAAAATTTATTAACAAACAATTTACGGCTTTTATTGTATCAATATTAAATTTTGGAATTTTTATTCAATTAGAAAATGAAATGGACGGGTTAATTTTTTGTGAAAAATTAGCTGAAAAAAATTATTTTTTTCAAAAAGAAAAAAACATTTATTTTAATAAAAAAACTAACGATACGTTATTTATTTCTAAGAAAATAAAAGTTATTTTAAAATCTTCTGATATTTATCAAAGAAAAATTGACTTTGATTTGGTTTTGTAATGAATTACTTGCTTTTTAATAAAAAAATTAATTTTAATTATGAAATAATTGCTACTTATGTTGCCGGAATTGTTCTTAAAGGATACGAAGTTAAAGCAATAAAAAATAATTTAGCAAATATTGATAACAGTTATGTTACTTTTAAAAAAAACGAACCAATAATTATAAATTTTTTGGTTAAAAAATTAGATTACGCACCAATTAATAGTTTAAGTGAAGACAGACCAAAAAAATTGCTTTTAAAAAAAAATGAAATTAAAAAATTAATTTTAGAAAAACAAAAAAAACGGCTAACAATTGTTGTAAGAGGAATCATCAAAAAAAAAAACTTAATAAAAGTTGAAATTTGTTTATGTAAGGGGCAAAAAAAAGCAGATAAACGAGAAAAAATTAAAAAAAGAGATCTTGAAAGAGAAGTAAAAAAAACAAATTTTTTTAATTAAATTTAATTAAAGTTATAATAATATATGGGGATGTCTTGGTTTTGATGCTTTTTTGGTTAACTTAATGCAGCGGTCTTCACACCTAAATGAAACTTAAAATTAAACGCAAATTTAAAAACAAAAGTTGTTAACAAAGTTGACAGCTTGAAAAATGCTTTACTTAACGTTCAGTTAAGTTCAATGATGAATGGTAGCTCTTTAAGAGCTGCTTGCTAAAAATTAATAACTAAGTTATTAACGTAATTAATTTTTTTTGTTTCTAACAAAATTTAAAGATTACAATTAAATTAAGCTTGTAGATTTTAAGTTATAAAGAAAAAGTAGACATGGGTTCGAATCCCATCATCTCCACCACAATTTTTGATCATTTTTAATTTAAAATTATGGTGGAGATTAAACATAACTAAATGACAATTACACTTTTAACTTTAATTTTAATTTGCGAGTTAATCATTTTGACGATTCTTTCTTATAAGAAATTTACTTTATTGCCATTCTTTAAATTCAACTATAAAGAATTATTAATTCCAAAAATTAAACAAACTACAAATATTTTGTGCGATAGTTTAAAAGAATTAAGTCAATCCAACACCGGCGCCCTTTTTGTTATTGAAAAAAACACAAGTTTAAAAAAAATTATTAATAGCGCCAATGTAATTAACGCTGATATAAATTTAAACTTAATTTTATCAATTTTTCAAAAAAGATCGCTCTTGCATGATGGGGCAGTAATAATTTCTGATAATAAAATCGCTTGCACTTGCGCATATCTTCCCACAAGTCAACAAAAATTAAAAATTGTTCTTGGATCAAGGCATCGAGCAGGGCTTGGCATTAGTGAAAAATTTGATTCACTTTCGATCATTGTAAGCGAGCAAACTGGAGCAATTTCTTTTGCTCAAGCTGGAATTTTAGAAGTAATTAACGATCCAAATATTATTTACGAAAAAATTTTAGATTTTTTATCAAAATAGTTTAATTTTTTTTTACAAATTTTTTTATTTTAAAAATATTATTTTATTTATATATATAAATATATATAAATAAAATACCTTCCTTTTTTTGTTTTTTATAAAAAATTTATTAAAATATATAAAAGCAATTAAGAAATTTTATTTTTATTTACAAATTAAATTAAATTTTTTTATAAAAATAAATTTTCTTGATGTTTTTTTAAAAAAAAGAATGTTAATATTTTAAAAAACTTATGAAAATAAATAAAAAATTTTTTGCTGTATCACTTTCAACTCTTTTTCTTGTATCAATTGCTGGTTGTTCTGCAGATCAAAACATTCAGCCAAAGCCATACATACCTCCTGCTCCTGTTACGCCTGCACGTCCACCAAAGCCAAAAGAATTTCCTATTCAAAATGATTTTGGCATTAATATTGTAGAAAATCTTGCTGGAGCGTATTCAAGCTACGATCAGGCTACAAATAATGGAAAACCTTTAACATTAATTAAAGCTAAAGACAACAATGAGTTACGAAGTATACTTTCCGCTTACAGTACCTTTGTTTTTTCCATAAACGCCGAAATTAAGTGTGACTATAAATACTCACCATTTGACTATATAGTTTCTACTTTTTACGGAACAATAAAAGACAATATAATAGATGCAAAGCCGGTTGAGTATTACAGAGAAACAACAATGGGGGTAGGTTACTGTCAAGGTTGAATAAAACTAATTTTTAGTACTACAGATTCAGGGGAACTACAACTTTTAGTACAAGGTCATACTTATGCTGGATGATGTCCTAACATAGTAAGTCATATTTGATGCAATTTTAATATAAAAAAAGATAACCCCTTAACTTTTTACAGCTAAAAAAGGAGAAAATAATAAAAATGAAAACAAATAAAAAATTTTTTGCTGTATCACTTTCAACCCTTTTTCTTGTATCAATTGCTGGTTGTTCTGCAGATCCAAACATTCAGTCAAAGCCATACATACCTCCTGCTCCTGTTATTCCTCCATTTCCACCAGAACCAAAAGAATTTCCTACTCAAAATAATTTTGGCATTAATATTGTAGAAAATCTTGCTGGAGCGTATTCAAGCTACGATCAGTCTACAAATAATGGAAAACCTTTAACATTAATTAAAGCTAAAGACAACAATGAGTTACGAAGTATACTTTCCGCTTACAGTACCTTTGCTTTTTCCATAAACGCCGAAATTAAGTGTGACTATAAATACTCACCATTTGACTATATAGTTTCTACTTTTTACGGAACAATAAAAGACAATATAATAGATGCAAAGCCGGTTGAGTATTACAGAGAAACAACAATGGGGGCAGGTTACTGTCAAGGTTGAATAAAACTAATTTTTAGTACTACAGATTCAGGGGAACTACAACTTTTAGTACAAGGTCATACTTATGCTGGATGATGTCCTAACATAGTAAGTCATATTTGATGCAATTTTAATATAAAAAAAGATAACCTTTTAACTTTTTTCAGTTAAAAAAGGAGAAAATAATAAAAATGAAAATAAATAAAAAATTTTTTGCTGTATCACTTTCAACCCTTTTTCTTGTATCAATTTCTGGTTGTTCTGCAGATCCAATCATCCAGCCAACCCCAAAAACACCTGCTTCAATCATTACACCTGGACATGAAAAAACACTCTCTTTGCCAATAGCGAGTGATTTTGTCTTGGATCAATCAATCAATACTGCTGGAGCATGACATAGTTATACTCAGGAAACAGGCTTTTTGCTTTTAGCCAATGTTTATAATATGAATGATTTATTAAATTATTACAGCACTTTTCAGATTATCCTCGATGCTAAGATTTGGGCTGATGGTACAGATACTTTTGGTGGAACAATTAATATTTTTTATGCGAACATAATCGATTATTTTGTAAATTCAGAAACTAAAGAAAAAAAATGATTTTATACAGAAAGTTGAAGCTTAGGTCTTTATCAAGCAACACTATCTTTTTCATTTAAACGTGTAGATAATATGTTAGAACTAAACGCTAAAGCATATTTATATGCTGGATGATGTCCAAATTCATGAAATGACGCTTATATTAAACTAAATATTAAAAAAGGAAGTAATTTAACTTTTTTTGCTTAACTGGAGCAATTTAACTTTTTTTGCTTAACTATTAAAAAAAAGTTAATTTTTAAATTCAATGAAAAAAGAAATATATTTATTATCAACAATTCTTATTGCTTCTTATGTAATTAATAATATAGGAAATAACTATAATTATCTTAAAAGCATCAATAAAGCTAGTATTACTTCTAAAAATAATACATTTAATACAAATAATTCTAAATTAAAAAGCAACGATAGCGTATATATAAAAAGATATGATGGGTTTGAAGGTGTTGATTCTAATTTAATAAAACAGGATAATAATGATTTTCTTATCAACAAGATTAGTCAGGTTCAAGATAAGTACAATACAGCCCCTGACACAGTTCGTTGGGACAGTAAAGAGCACAAAGTTGTTTATTCAAAAGATAAATCAAAATATAAAACTAAAGATTTATTAAAAGAAATTTTTGAAAATCAGTTGTATTTAAAAGAGAATCAAAATTTTCTTAATTCTGGCCACACTAATTTAAATCAAAATAATAATTTAAAGAATAACAATAATTTGGGACTTGTTCCACACACATTAAATTATGACGGAACATGAACTCCGTGATGAAGCTTTGGCACATTTTATTATTGATACATGTCAAAAAATACAATTGATTGAGTAAACGATCATATGGCTTGAGGAATTGGCCTATCAACTACCATTTTTTCATCGTTTCTTATGTCACTTGGTATTTCAGGATTTTTTGCAGCGATTCTTACTGTTTGAATGATATTTTTTTCCTACTCTTTTTATGTAGATGTTGTATCAAATAATAATTTAGACAAATCAAATGGTGTTGTAATAAAAACATCTTGAATACTTCCTGTTGTTTATGATTACTGACCACAAAATTTATCGAAAAAGTCTGAAATTAATTCTTTTTCTGTTGACTATAATTTTTGTAGCAACGATTATATTACAGTTTGTTTAGATGAAAACAATTTAAATACTTTAGAAAATATATGAAACGATCTTGCAAATATGGATCAAATTATTGTTTTTTTAAAATCATTAAAACAATATAATAACACTGGCCTTTTTGGACACATATTAGAACAGGATTATGAAGATTTTTATAATGCATTTTTAAATAATGATTTTAACTCAAATTATGATTTATATTCAGATAGCAATGTTATTCATTATATCAAAGATACTTTAAAAAATAACTGAAAAAGCATAGATATTCAAACCAGAAGGGGGGGATCTTATTATGCATATTGACAAAATACCTAATGCAAAAAGAAAAAAAATTTTTTATTTTTTTTCTTTATCTATCTTATTTTTCTCCGCTGGATGTTCAATTTCTAAAAATTCTAAAAATCATGAGATCCCCTCAGCTTCTGTTACAAGTGCTACAAATATGAACGATTACAAAAATGTTTCTCTTCCTGTATTAAATGACTTTAACATCCGATTATATTACCATAATAGCTATTCAACGATTTCAGAACTAGCATCTACTGATTGACAGATATTGACACATAATTTTGATTTAAAAAATATTTTAAGCGCAAATTCTTTTTTTTCTTTTGATATATCTGCCAATCTTAAATTTTGATACTCATCTTCTCCTCCTTATTATATTAAAACTTTTTCAGAAAGTATGTTTTCTGGAAATGTAAAGGATTGTCTTTGTTATGGGAAAGTTAGGGAATTTGATTGAAATTTTAATTATGTTATGTATGATTTTTCACCTAGTACGCCCAGCGATGGAACTTTAAGTGGGGCTTTAAAATTATTTTTTAAAGTTATTGACAACAGTATAGCGTTAAAAATTTTGGTTTATTATAGTTCTGTTGATTTAATTTCAGATTATTTTTGAGCTAATTCAAAAGTAATTATTAGCGATGTTTTTGATAATAAAAATCTTGTTAATTTTTTTAATTAATATTAATTTAAGTAAATAAATTTTTATTTTAAAATGTTTGTTTTTTACCAATATATTTATTTTTAATTATTAAAACTATTCAAACCAGAAGCGGAGAAGCTTATTATGTACATTTACAAAATACCTAATGCAAAAAGAAAAAAAATTTTTTATTTTTTTTCTTTACCTATCTTATTTTTTTCTGCTGGATGTTCAACTTCTGAAAATTCTAAAAATCAGGAGATCCCCCTAGCTTCTGTTACAAGTGCTACAAATATGAACGATTACAAAAATGTTTCACTTCCTATAGTAAATGACTTTAGTATTCTATCATATGATCATCCTAAAAAGAGAGTTAGAGTATCATCATCTACTGATTGACAGATATTGGCACATGATTTTAATTTAAAAAATATTTTAAGCGCAAATTCTTTATTTTCGTTTAATATATCTGTTAACCTTAAATTTTGATATTTAAAGTTTAATGTTTATAAAACAAATTATTTTTCAAAAAGTATGTTTTCTGGAAAAATAAAAGATTTTCTTTGCGATGGGAAAGTTAGGGAGTTTGATTGAAATTTTTGCGTTTTTCTTACTATCCCCGACCCATTCGCTTCAGAAAATATAACTGGTAATGTAATTTTAAATTTTTTGGTTATTGACAATAGCATAATGTTACAAATTTTGGTTTCATATTGAAGTGAATATGATTTATTAAATCCAACTTATTTTTGAGGCACTTCAAAAGTAAATATTAGTGATACTTTTGATAATAAAAATCTTGTTAATTTTTTTAATTAATATCAATTTATCAATTCAAATAAATAATTTTTCTTTAACATTTTCTTATTTGCAAATTATGTTAATTTAATTATTAAAACTATTCAAACTAGAAGCGGAGAAGCTTATTATGTACATTTACAAAATACCTAATGCAAAAAGAAAAAAAATTTTTTATTTTTTTTCTTTACCTATCTTATTTTTTTCTGCTGGATGTTCAACTTCTGAAAATTCTAAAAATCAGGAGATCCCCCTAGCTTCTGTTACAAGTGCTACAAATATGAACGATTACAAAAATGTTTCACTTCCTATAGTAAATGACTTTAGTATTAATTCATACTACTTCCCTCACGATGAGGTTTGATTACATTTACCTACTGATTGGCAGATATTGGCACATGATTTTAATTTAAAAAATATTTTAAGCGCAAATTCTTTATTTTCGTTTAATATATCTATTAACCTAAATATTTCATGTTCAACTACTTTTGATTCTTTTAATTATCTTTTTACAACATCTATGTTTTCTGGAAAAATAAAAGATTTTCTTTGCGACGGGGAAATCAATTATTTTAAATGAGGTTTTGATGTCAAAATGCGTAGATTTGATACATTAAATTACTCCAGTAATGGAGATTTAGTTTGAGCTGTAGAATTACGTTTTAAGATTATTAACAATAGTATAATGTTACAAATTGTGCTTTCATATGAGACTTACAATTTAGGTCCAGGTGGTTTTTGAGCCGCTTCAAAAATAAATATAAGTGATACTTTTGATAATAAAAATTTTGTTAATTTTTTTAATTAAAATCAATTTATCAATTTAAATAAATAAATTTTTTTAACATTTGCTTATTTGCCAATATGTTTAATTTAATTATTAAATTTTATTTTTTTTACTGTTATTAAGTTAATAAAAATTTTTTTTAATGTCATAAAACACTTTATAATAAATTAAAGTTTTAAATAAATTTTTTAAGGAATTAAATGTATAAAATACCAACACCACACATTGAGGCTAGAAAAGAAGATTTTGCAGAAGTTGTTTTGATGCCAGGAGATCCTGTAAGAGCAAAAAAAATTGCAGAAAAGTATTTAGTAAATGTAAAACAAATTAATTCTGTTAGAGGAATGTTAGGTTTTACTGGATATTATAATGGCAAAAGAGTATCTGTTATGGGACATGGAATGGGATTTGGATCTTGCGGAATTTATTTTTATGAGTTATTCCATTTTTATGATGTAAAAAAAATAATTCGTATTGGATCTTGCGGCGGTTTAAATAAAGACATGAAACTTGGCGATGTTGTTTTATGTAAAAGTGCTTTTACTAATTCAAACGTTGGGCAACTTTACAATAAATGACCCCATGAAAGCGTTGAACTTCATGGAGAATTGTACAATATGGCAAAACAAATTCCAAATATTAAAGAATGTAATGTTTTGTCAAGTGAACTTTTTTATAGTAAAAATTTTGATTTAAACCATTGAAGTAGTAAATGCGATGTCATTGAAATGGAAGTTTTTTTACTACTTTTAATTGCAAAAGACTTAAATAAAGATGCTGTAGGAATTTTAACTGTTGTTGACAATTTAGTTACAGAAGAACTTTGAGATTCAGATTCTAGAGCTAGCAGAGTTGATGATATGGTTAAAGCTGCATTGTCTTTGGTATAAAAAAGTATAAAAAATAAATACAATTTTATTTATAATAAAAAAGCAACCATTTTCTTGGTTGTTTTTTTTGGAGTGATACTCAAGTGGCTAAAGAGGCCTTTCTGCTAAAAAGGTAGACCAAATTTATGTTTGGTGCGAGAGTTCGAATCTCTCTCACTCCGCCATTTTTAAATAATCAAATAACTAGTGAAAAAATTTACAATACTAAATATTTTATTTTTTTTCATATCTTAAAGGTATAAGTGAAAAAAAAAAAAAAATTTACTTATTTACTTTTTTCTCCTATTTTTTTACTTTCTATTGTAGGTTGCAATTATTTTGACAATTCTGGTAGTTATAAAAGTAAAAGTGCTAAAATTAATCTTTGTCATTCAAAAAAAATTACTCCCCCAAAAAAACAAGAGTTTGTTTCTCTTCCAATTGAAAACGAATTTCTTTTGAGTATCACTGAAGGGAATGGTGGAGCTTACAGAGATTATGATCAATCAACATTTGATGGCAAACCAACAACACTAGTTAAATTGCCAGATAAGTCAAAGCATTTTAAATGCTTACAATTATTTTTCGTTTGGTGTAAATATTAAAATTGTATCTGATTATAAATACAATCCTTTTAACTTATCAGTTGATACTTTCTGTGGTGTTACAAAAGATAATATAATAGATAAAAAGCTGGTTGAATATTACAAAGATGCAAAAATGGGGGCAGGTTACTGTCAAGGTTGAATCAAATTATCTTTTTCTGTTAATGAAAATAATGAATTACAACTTTTAGCGCAAGGACACACACGTGCTGGTTGATGTCCAGAAGTATGAAGCAAAACCCACATCGAACTAACAATAAAAAAAACCTGCCTTAACCTTTTTGAATAAAAAATGTTATTAAAAATCAAAAAAAATTGCTTTTTTTGCTTTTATTTCAAGGTTTATTTTTTTAACTTTTCTCGTTTATTTGCTTTTTTTAGCCCTAACACAAACAAATTTTAATTTTTATTAATTTTTTTTATGATTCCTCTATAACTATTTTAATAAAGATAAAGAGAGAAATTTTACTGTTGTTGTAATATGACAAAACACCTAATTATCTTAAAAAAATAAATATGGAGTGATAGCTCAAGTGTCTAAAGAGGTTCTTATGTCAAAAAAGCAGACTAAATTTATGTTTGGGTCAGACTCTATTTTTATGTCACTTAATAAACAAAAAAATTAATGAGAAAATCTATAATATTAAATATTTTGTTCTTTTTTTGTTTATTTATAATTTTAATATTCATATTTTTTTATATTATTGAAAAAGAAAATTCAATTTTTTTTGCTATTGGTTTATTTTCTTTGACTATTAATATTATTTTTGCAATCACAATATTTTTGTCAAATCGTCTTATTGAAACAAAAGTTAGTTGAATTATTGTAATTTTTTCCCTACCATTAGTTGGAATTTTATTATTCATTCTTTATGGTAGAACTTATCGTTATCGAAGATATTGAAAATATTACCATAAACACTATTATTTTTTTGATTCCTTTTTACAAAAATCAAAAATTGTTCTAAAAGATGAATATCAAAACACTTGAAGTTTGGCTTTTAATTTGTCAAATAACTATCCATATAATTTATCAAAATACTGACTTTTTAAAGATGGGATTGATAAAATGATTGCGTTATTTAACGACTTAAATAATGCAAAAGAATTTATCCATGTAGAATATTTTATTTTATCTGATGGAATAATTTTAGATATTTTTATTGATATTCTTTGCCACAAAGCCGAAAAAAATCTTGATGTTAGATTAATTTATGATGGAGTTGGTTCTTTTTTTAATTTAACAAATATTTATATAAAAAGACTGAAAAAGTCTGGTGTCAAAGTTAAGTGTTATGTTCCACCATTTTTAAATATTATTGGAACCTCAATAAATTATCGAAATCACAAAAAAATTGTTGTAATTGATGGCAAAATTGGCTATTTTGGTGGCTTAAATATCGCAAATGAATACGCTTCACTTACAAAAAAATATGGGTACTGAAGAGATACCCATCTAAAAATTAAAGGGGAATCAGTTAACCAACTAGAACTTAATTTTCTAAGAGATTGAAGTTTTTTAAATGAAATTCCTGTCAGTTACTACGAAAAAAATCCAGAAGAAATTTCTAAGTACTTAAATCATAAAGTATCAAAAAAAAGCAAGAATTTAATTCAAATTATTGATAATTCGCCATTATTTGAAATTTCAAATCACGATCTTTTGTTTAATAATTTATTTTTAAGTGCTAAAAAAAAAATTTATATTATAACACCTTATTTGATTCTTTCAAATTCGCTAGAAAAGTCCTTAATTATTGCAAAAAAATCTAACATTGATATTAAGATTATTACCCCAGAAATTCCTGATAAAAAAATAGTTCATGCAATTACTAGAATGAATTATGAAAAACTAATCAAGAATAATATTGAAATTTTTGAATATCAAAAAAGTTTTATCCACTCAAAATTTATTTTAATTGATGACAAAATTGTTTTTTTTGGCACATCAAACTTAGATTATCGCTCAATTTTTCAAAATTATGAAACAATGAGCCTTATTAAATCAAAATCTTTAAATCAAAAACTTTTAAAAATTTTTTTAGAAGATTTAAAACAATCAAAAAAAATTGAATTTAAAAATCATTTTAACAACAAATCATTTTGAAATATCTTTTTTTTGGTAAAATATACTGTATTAAAAATTGTTTCTCCATTAATGTAAGACACATAATAAGTAGGATAAAAATATTATATGATATTAAAAAGACTGTAAAAATAATTGATAAGATTGGGTTGCATGCAAGACCAGTAGCTAAAATTGTTAACGAGGCATCAAAATATAAATCAAGTATGTTTTTAAATTACAATGGAAGAAAAGGTAATTTAAAATCAATTTTAAACATTATTTCTCTTGGTGTTAAGTCCAATTCTGAAGTTGAATTAATTTTTGATGGAGATGATGCAGAATTAGCGAGCAAACAAATTATTGAAACTATGAAAAATATTAAATTAATTTAATTAAATAATGAAAAAAATTTCAAATAATATAGCAATTGGGGAAAATTTTGGAATTGGCAAACTTGTTTTTTTAGAAGATGAAAAAATAAAAATTACCAGAAAAAAAATAACTAACTTAGAGGTTGAAAAAGAATTAAAATTTTTAGATAATATTTTTTCTGAACTAAAAAAAGAATATCAAAAAAAATTAGATAATTATTCTGGATTTGAAAAAGACATCGTTTTTTCTCATCTAGAAATCTTAAAAGATGCAGTTATCTTTGATGAAATTAAAGAACTAATTAAAAAAAAATTATTTTCTTTAGAAAACGCAACAAACACAGTTTTTTCAAAATATAAAAAAATTTTTTCTGAAATGGAAGACGAATACTTTAAAGCTAGAGGGTTAGATATTGAAGATCTAAACAATATTATTTTAAAAAAAATTTTTAATATTTCTGATGGCAATAATTTTGATTTAAATGAGGATGTAATTTTTGTTGGCAAAGAATTTACCCCCTCACAAATTCTAAAATTTCCCTTAAAACATACAAAAGGAATCGTAAATTTACAAGGATCAAAAACATCACACGCCTCAATTATTGCTTCATCTAGAGATATTCCAATTTTAATTTTGAAAGAAAATGTAAAAATCTCCAAGTCATATCATCATATTAAAGCAATTATTGATGCTAAGGAAAAAACCTTAATTATCGACCCAAATGTAAGTTTAATAAAAAAATATCAAGAATTGATTGAAAATAAAAAAATTTTTGAAAAAAAAATTCAAGGATATCTTCATAAGGAATCCAAAACTATCGATGGTTTTTTATGTAATATTGAG